>JAUQVK010000084.1:0-78974 GCA_039794845.1 Thermostichus sp. DRC_bins_24 | reverse complement strand
CCCGCAGGTGCCCGCTGAGCCTGTCTCCCTCACCTTTTTCTTGCAGGTGGGCAGCAGCTATGGCAGTCCCCCTATTGTCAGTGTGTCGCAGCCTGTGCGGGTGGTGGTGCGCCTAGAGTAGGGCGAACCCAATCCGGGAAAACTTGGTCCGCCGTCCTCAGATGGGATCCCTGCTGGAAGTGCCAAACCACCTCCAGTGGCCCCTGCCCATGGGGGGCTTGCGCAATGATGGATACTGCCTCGTCTTCTGCAAATCCAGTGGCCCCTGCCCATGGGGGGCTTGCACATACTTGCACATATTAGACAACTCCTTATTTCAGTGATTTATGCCACCTTTCTGAGAAACCCCTCCACATAGCATCGGAAAATCCTGCTCTGCACCGCTAACGCGATTGTGCTCCGCACCGCTAACGCGATTGTGCTCCGCACCGCTAACGCGATTGTGCTCCGCACCGCTAACGCGATGGGGTTATCGTATAGGGATGAAACGAACTCTGCCGCTTTTGAATCGACCGCTGATCGGCGTTACCACACGCAATCGCGACGACGATGGCCATTTTGTTGCGCCCGGTCGATATGTGGATGCCATACGGGCTGCCGGTGGGATCCCAATCCTATTCCCTCCTGGGGAAAGCGAACCTCAGGTCTTGATATCTTTGGTGGATGGCTTGGTGTTGACCGGCGGTGGCGATCTCTGTCCCAGCACGTATGGAGAGGATCCCGGTCATCCCAAGGTGCGCTATGTGAACTCGGAGCGGGATCAATTTGAGGTCGCCTTGGCTGAAGCGGTGATGGCCCAGGGGATCCCTGTCTTGGGGATTTGCCGGGGTATGCAGCTGTTAAATGTAGTCAGTGGCGGCAAACTGATCCCGCATGTGCCTGATGTGTACGATGAGTTGGATCATTTCAATCCAGAGGATCGCAAACCCATTCGCCACAAGGTCAGCTTGATCCGCTCCACCCGACTGCATCAAATCACCGGTGCGGAGGAAATCTCGGTGGTATCTTGGCATCATCAGGCCATTCGTGATGTGCCAAAGGGTTGGCGGTTGTCCGCCCGTTCTACGGATGAGCTCATTGAGGCCATCGAGCACGAAACCCATCCTTGGGCGGTGGCCGTTCAGTGGCATCCAGAGTTCACCTTTGAAGAGGCCGAGCACTTTCGCCTTTTTCAAGAGTTTGTACGGGCAGCCCTTCACCTTTCGCCGCGTTTTGCAACAACTCTTGCAAGTGCAGAGCCTACGGCACAGGTAGCTTAATCAGAGGCTAGATTGAACCGATCCTTACAGATTGGTATCGTTACCCACTCGCAACCACGCTAGCATTGTCTGGGAAAACTACGGTTTTGCTGAAAGATTGTGAACAGGAGCATGATTTTGTCATCTGCTGTTGTGAAGTTCCGCCCTGCCACCCTCGAAGATTTGGAGTTGTTGCAGCGTTGGGATCAAGAACCCCATATTGTTGCTTCTGATCCCAATGATGATTGGGGCTGGGAAACCGAGTTGGGCAAGCGCTATTCCTGGCGAGAGCAATGGATGGCAGAGGTGGATGGCCTAGCGATTGGCTTTGTGCAGATCATCGATCCTGCTCAAGAGGAAAGTCACTACTGGGGCGAGGTATCCCCTCATCTACGGGCTATTGACATTTGGATCGGAGAGGGATCCCATCTGGGGAAGGGATATGGAACCCAAATGATGCAATTGGCTTTGAAGAGATGCTTTGCTGACCCGCAGGTTGAGGCGGTTTTGGTGGATCCCTTGGTGAGCAATATCCGTGCCCGCCGATTTTATGAGCGGCTTGGGTTTAAGCCTATGGAACGGCGTCAGTTTGGCCTGGATGAGTGTATGGTGTATCGTCTGGAGCGAGAGGATTGGGTGAACTAGGGTTTTATGCATCGAGTGGCGGCCCTACCGGGGGGCTGGGATCCCTCTACAGAAGGGGTAATTTTTCTGGAACAGGATCCGGCGCCGGTGGTCATCCTTTCGGCAGCCGATACCGATTTAACGGCCTTGAGCAAAGCCATGAGTTTATTGCCGGAGGGGTTCCCGGCGGTACGGGCGGCCAATGTGCTGCAGTTGCAACAGCCCTTGAGCATTGATGACTATGCCGAGAAGATCTTGCGGCGGGCACGGCTCATCCTGATTCGCTTACTGGGGGGAAGAGCTTACTGGAGCTATGGCCTGGAGGTGGCCAAACAGGTGGCAGCCGAGGAGGGATCCACCCTTATCGTTATGCCGGGGGATGATCGTCCCGATTGGGATTTGGTCGGCCATTCCACTGTGCCGTTGTTCGTGGCGGATCGGGTGTGGCGGTACTGGCTGGAGGGGGGAGCCGAAAATATCGCCAACAGCCTCCTCTTTTTGGCCAAAGAGGAGTTGGGCTACGACTATCCCGTCCCGGATCCGCAGGTGTTGCCCCGACTGGGGATTTATTCACCCCCTCAAGAAGGAAATCTTGAAGCCCCTAAGGTCGGGATTTTGCTCTACCGTGCCCATGTGTTGGCGGGCAATACAGAGCCGGTGGATCAACTGGCGGCAGCTTTGGTGGAGCGGGGGTTACAGCCCCTGTGTCTCTATACCTATGGTCTGCAGGAACCGGATTTACCCCAGGCGATTCGGGATCATTTCGGCGGGCAAATTGAACTGTTGCTCAACACCACCAGTTTTTCCCTGGCACGGCTGGACAGTGATCAGCCCAATGTGGCGCTGTGGCAGGAGCTGGATGTGCCCGTAATCCAGGTGATTCTCAGTGGGGGATCCCAACAAACGTGGCAAGATTCTACCCGGGGTCTGGGGGCGCGGGATCTGGCCATGAATGTGGCTCTGCCGGAGGTGGATGGGCGGATCATCAGCCGAGCGATTTCCTTCAAAGCTGCCCAGAAAGCGGATCCCCAGCTACAAACGGAGGTGATGGCTTACGAGGCCATGCCGGATCGGGTGGCATTCGTGGCGGAGCTGGCGGCCAATTGGGTGAAGTTACGGCGTACCCCCATTTCAGAGCGGCGATTGGCCCTGATCCTGGCCAATTACCCCAACCGGGATGGGCGGCTGGCCAATGGGGTAGGGCTGGATACCCCCGCCAGTTGTGTGGAAATTCTCAGGGCCTTGTCAGAAGCGGGTTACCGGATCCCTCGCCTACCCCAAACGGGGGATGAACTGATTGGCTGGCTTACCACCGGTCAAACCTACGATCCGCTTGGAGCCCTGCGCCCGGTTCAGCAATCGCTTTCTGGGGAAGTTTACCGGCAGTGGCTTGAGCAACTGCCCGACCCCGTTCAAACAGCCCTAATCCAGCAATGGGGGGATCCGCCCCGTCAAGAGATGGGAATTGTAGGGATCCAACTGGGGCAGGTGTTTGTTGGCATTCAACCCCCCCGCGGCTATGACCGGGATCCCTCTTTGAATTACCATGCTCCCGATCTGGTGCCTCCCCATGAGTACTTGGCGTTTTACCTGTGGCTGAGGCAGGAGTTTGGGGTGCAGGCGATGGTGCATGTGGGCAAGCACGGCAATCTGGAATGGCTCCCCGGCAAGGGATCCGCCCTTTCGGCCACCTGTTACCCCGAAATTGCCTTGGGGCCGATACCGCACTTTTACCCCTTTATCGTCAACGATCCGGGGGAGGGATCCCAGGCCAAGCGGCGGGCCCAGGCGGTGATTCTCGATCATCTCACCCCACCCCTGACGCGGGCGGAACTGTACGGCCCCTTGGCAGAGCTGGAACGGCTGATGGATGAATATGTCGCCGCCGAGCAACTGGATCCCAGCCGGTGCCCTGTCATTCGTGCCCAAATTCAGCAGCTCGCCCAAGCAGAACATCTGGATGAACGCTTCCGCTTGGAGACCGAAGCCGACCTGAACCGACTGGATGGCTATTTGTGTGAGTTGAAAGAAGCGCAAATTCGAGATGGCTTACACATTTTTGGCCGTACCCCCTCGGGGGAGCAACTGATCGATTTGGTGGCCGCCCTGGCCCGCTACCCCGGCAACGGGCAACTGGGCCTTACCCAAGCCATCGCCCAGGATTGGGGCTGGGAATGGGATCCCCTGAGTGTCAATTTAACGGATCCCTGGCCGGAAAAAAGGAGCTGACCGGGATCCCCAAAGATCCCCCAATCAACTCCTTAGCAGATAGGCAAAGAACGAATTCAGATCCGAAGGAATTCGAGGATTACCGCTCGTTCAATCGGGTGCCCAACCTTGAGCTTTCAGCTCATCGGCGAGACTGAAAAGTCCGGCGACGATCGCTAGCTCCACCAAAAGCAGGACGTTCTTCCCGAGGACGAGCTTTGTTCACCTTGAGGTCGCGCCCCATCCATTCCGCCCCATCCAGAGCAGCAATGGCCGCCTCTTCCTCGGCGTCCGAGCTCATTTCCACAAAACCAAAACCACGAATACGGCCTGTTTCACGGTCAGCAGGAATCTGCACACGCTTTACAGAACCGTATTCCGCAAAAACAGCCACCAAATCCGCTTCCTTCACCTTGAAGGAAAGGTTACCGACATAAATCGACATAAACAGATCTCCGAAAGAGAGAGAGTCACAAGAACTGAGATGTTCGGAGAGCCGTCTGCCAATACGAAACGTGAAAACCCGTCAAGACCAGAAGAAACGAACACTGCAACCGAAAAGAATCTCGAATCACAGCATAGCACAGAGCCAGAACCGCGTCCTCAAGATTTGCCAAGTGGTCAAGGGCTGCCTAACAGGGTTAACCATCCCACCGACCAGATTGGCCCACCAGCTCAGCCCAACTTTTGCAGACGAACCTGCAAAAGCTGCATCTGGGCTTCCAGTTCCGCCAACTGCTCCCGATTGGTTTGTACGACCTCTGGGTTGGCCTTACTGATGAAATTGGGGTTCTCCAGGCGGGAGCGGATCCCTTGGGCCTCTTTCTCGAGTTTGGCGATGTCTTTCTGTAGCTTGACCCGCAGCGCCTCCAGATCCACCAGCCCTGCCAGAGGCATCAACACCTGAATGGTGCCCACCACCCCGGCTGCCACCTGTTTCGGCTCTGTGGCCAGGGATCCTGTGATCTGCAGCGACTCGGCCTTGGTGAGATCCTGAATATAAGCTTGTGCTCGGGTGAGGATGCTCTGCTCTGTCAGGTCTGTGGTGAGCAAGATGGCTGTGATGCTCTGGTTGGGCTTGAGACCGGCTTCTGCCCGCAGGTTACGCAGGCTGCTGATGGTTTGGATCACCAGGGCAAACTCCTGCTCCAGAACGGGATCCACCCAGGCAGGATCCGATTCGGGGTAGGGCTGCACCGCAATGGAGGTGGCCTGCGCCGTCTGGGTCAAGAGCTGCCAGATTTCTTCGGTGATGTGGGGCATCCAGGGGTGGAGCAGCTTGAGGATGCTTTCGAGCACCGTGGCCAGCACCTGTTGGGCCGTTCGCTTGGAGGTGATATCTTCCCCCCGTAGGCGAGGCTTGACCAGTTCAATGTACCAGTCACAAAAGTCATCCCAGATTAACGAGTAGAGCAGGCGTGCCCCTTCCCCAAGGCCATAGGTTTCCAGCTCTTGGATCACCTGGGCGGTGGTGGAGTGCAGCCGGGAGAGGATCCAGCGATCCGCCAATTCCAGGTGCTCTGAGGAGGGGAATCCCAGTTGGGCAGGGGATTGCCCCTCTAGGTTCATCAACACAAAACGTGAGGCATTCCAAATTTTGTTGGCGAAGTTGCGAGCTGCCTCGACACTGGCACTTTCACCGGTTTTGCGGTCGTAGGCCAGGCGCACATCCTGCCCTGCCCCCACCACTTCTTTGACCAGGGCGTAGCGCAGGGCATCGGTGCCGTACTTGTCCAGCAGCTCCAGCGGGTCGATGCCATTCCCCTTGGATTTGGACATTTTTGCCCCATGCTCATCCCGTACCAGGCCGTTGATGTACACATCCTTGAAGGGGATCCGGCCGGTGAACTGGGATCCCATCATGGTCATGCGGGCCACCCAAAAGAAGATGATGTCGAAGCCGGTAGACATCAAGGAGTTGGGGTAGTAGCGTTTGAAATCCTCAGTTTCATCCGGCCAGCCCAAGGTGGAAAAGGGCCATAGCCCCGAGCTGAACCAGGTATCCAACACATCCGGATCCTGCTGCACCGACTCCACCTCAGCACCGAACTTTTCCCGGGCCTTGGTCAGGGCCTCTTGCTCATGACGGGCCACCACAAACGCCTGGGGATCCTCGGGAATTTGACCCTCGATCACCGGATACCAGGCCGGAATCTGATGCCCCCACCACAGCTGCCGTGAGATGCACCAGGGGCGCAGCTTTTCCAGCCAGCCGGTGTAGACTTTCGTCCAGCGTTCCGGCACAAAGCGGGGGCTGGTGTTGAGGCGTTCTTCTTCCAGGCAACGGGCTGCCATCCCCGACACATCGCAGAACCATTGGATCGACAGCAAGGGCTCTATCGGTACGCCGCCGCGGTCGCTGTGGGGCACGGTGTGGGTGTAGTCCTCCACCTTCTCCAGCAGGCCGTGCTCCTCAAACCACTGCACCACCTTTTTACGGGCCACAAACCGATCCAAGCCGGTAAAGGGATCCCCGTTCTCGTTGAGGGTGCCGTCTTTGTTGAGGATGTTGATGAAGGGCAGGTGGTGGCGCTTGCCGATCTCGAAATCGTTGGGATCGTGGGCCGGGGTGATCTTGACGCAGCCGGAGCCGAAGCTGGCATCCACATACTCGTCCCCGATGATCGGGATGAGGCGATCTTTAATGGGGAGTTTGATCTGCTGACCGATCAGGTGCCGGTAGCGCTCGTCGGTCGGGTTCACCGCCACGGCAGTGTCCCCCAGCATGGTCTCGGGCCGGGTGGTGGCCACCACCAAATACTGTTTTGGATCAGCCGCCAGCGGGTAGCGAAAATGCCAGAGATGGCCCTTCACTTCCTTATCATCCAGCTCGATATCCGACACCGCCGACTGGGTGGCCGGGCACCAGTTGACCAGGTATTCCCCCCGGTAGATCAGCCCCGCCTCGTACAGCCGCACAAAGGCCTCAATCACCGCCCGGTTGAGGCCTTCATCCATGGTGAAGCGATCCCGGCTCCAGTCGAGGGAGAGGCCCAGCCGCCGCAGCTGGCCCTTGATGGTGCCCTGAGACTGTTCTTTCCAGGCCCAAGCCCGTTCTAAAAAAGCCTCTCGACCCAGATCAAAACGGCTCTTGCCCTCCTGGCGCAGTTGGTTTTCCAGAATCGTGTGCACCGCAATGCTGGCGTGATCTGTGCCCGGCACCCAGAGGACGTTGTAACCCCGCATCCGCTTGTAGCGTGTCACCACATCCGGCAGCGTAAAGGCAAAGGCATGGCCCATGTGCAAGTTGCCCGTCACATTGGGGGGCGGCAGCACCATGCTAAAAGGATCCCCAGGCGCACTCGGATCCGCCACATAGAAGCCTTTCTCCTCCCAAAAGCGCTGCCACTTCGGCTCCGTCTCGAAGGGGTTGTACTGGCTGGGTAGGTCGGCAGTCTGAGGGATCGCAGCAGTCATGGGCAGAGGTGGTAAAGGGTTGTAACAAGTGCAGAATCACCCTATAGGGTAACAGGCCAGACTCGCCTGATCGGTCTACCACCAACTTGCACTTACTAACTTGCACTTACAGCCCTTTCGTGACGTTGGAAGGCGAGATTTGGTCGGGATCCCTCGGCTCGTAGTAGCGGTTGGCCAGCTCCAGAGCCGCCTGAAACTTTTGCTCACGGCTGAGATCAGGACGACGGGCAATCTGGGCGAAGTGGTTGATGTCGGGGGGCAAGAAATCAAAAGAGCGCTGTTCCCGCACAATATCCACCACCAAGTCACAAAGGGCCTGCTGATAATCGTTGTAAAAGATTTCTCCCAGGGCTTTAAGGCGACCATCCGGCACCGGGTTGTTGAAATCGATCGCCTGCAGTTCCCCCTGCTCATCAATAAACATCTCCACAGAGTTCATCTCGTAGCCCAAGACCCGGTTGATGATTCGACAGGTATCAATCACCTTTTTGCCCAGTTCCGGACTGAGAAACTCAGGATCAAAGAGATACTCACTGGCGTCCATCTTGCGGAAAATATATTTGATGGGGATAATCTTTCGGCCAATACACAAGGCACGAATTTGCCAGGGATAGGGGGTTTTTACCTTCTCCTGGATCATCATCACCTGGGCTCCCGAATGGTTATACAGGTACAGCAGTTGATCCATATTGTGGGCCAGCTCCACCCCGATTGCCTCCCGCCCTTCGGCAGGTTTGATCACACGCTGCCAGCCCAGCTCTTCTGTCATCCCCTGCCAATCGAAAAACTTGTGGTACTTAAAATCGTCGCCGTGGAGGGCCGGAGCCTCTTTGGGGGGTAGGATGTAGGTTTTGGGAATGGAAATGCCCAGCTCCTTGACCACCATGTAGGCGGCATCTTTGTTACGCAAATAATAGTAGAAGCTGAAGGGATTATTGATGAGGTAAACCCCCTGAAAGGCAAAGCCCATGAACAGCCCAATCGCCTGGGGATACAGGTAACTAAACCGATCCAAGATCAGGCGATATTTGGTGCGGTAATCGAGATTAACTTCGTGGATGGTGACGTGTTCGGCACGGATCTTGTAGGTTTGGCCGTTACCGGCAGAGATGGGCGGGAGCGCGTTGAGCCGTGCTACGGTGTCATCCCCAAAGGGCTCGCTAAAGTGCAGACTGCCGATCCAGTAGTCTTCTGTCATCGTTCTTCTCTTCACGTCACATAGGGGATCCTACGCGAAGGCCCGGATTTGCGCTTGCCAAGTGGGCCAGTCGTGATCCCCCTCCCACACCTCCAGTTGATGGGGGATGCTGTTGCGGTTGAGCACCTCCGACAGGCGCAGATTGTCGTTCAGGCAGTGGTCGTGGTGGGCGGTGAGCAGCTTCAGGTCGGTTTTGCGCCCCCCCAGTTGGTCCCACAGTTTCCGGCTCATATTCGACATATAGGCGAGGGGGTTGATGAAATACAGCTCCTGTTCGGCCTGCTGCGGATCCCAGCCGGTAATGGTGCCCAAGGCAGCCACATCATAGGGCCCCCCCAAAGCCAGGCAGCGCCGTACCAGGCCCGGATGACGACAGGTAAGATTAACTGCATGGGTTGCCCCCAACGAAAAGCCCGCCACCACCAAAAAGTCGTTCTGGGCTGTTTCCTTGGCATAGGGGATCAGCTCCTCCACCCAGTGCTGTTCCAGCAGTAGCCAGCGATCCCGCCGTTGGGGCAATTCCAGCTCACGGTTGAAAAAGGTCTCCCAATCCAGGGTCTCCACACAAAAGGCTTGTAGGTAGCCCTGTTCCAAGTGGTGGCCAAGGCTGGCGATAATGCCGCGATCCTCCAGGTCGAAAAACCGCCCTCGGCTGGTGGGCAGACAGATCAGCGGGTAACCCTGATGCCCAAAGTGAAGCATCTCCATTTCCCGGCCCAGGATCTGAGAGGGGAAACGCAAATAACGGCGGGGATAGGACATGGGAACCGGAGAAGAGATCCTCTGAAGATATACCAGGCTTTGTCCTGCTCGACACAAGTCCCGGCAGTTTCTCTTCGACCAATGGGCAAAAATTTGAGGTTGATTCTGATTTGAGTTGAGTTGATCCGCTCCAGCTTGACTCGCAGGAGCCCCGCGCCCTACCTGTGAGGTGTTGGCGTGAGCCTGCCGCTAGGCATTGCGTTGGGTAGTTTACGAGATCTCGGTAAACAAATCCTTAAGGGCAGTGCGGGCGGCCAGGTGCTTACGGGTGGACTCGAGAATTTCCTCTTCCCGTCGCAGACGGCTTTCGGTGCTGAGCATTTCCAGTAGGGCCTGCTGCTCCTGCGGTGCCCCATGAAAGTGGCCGGCGATCCAGTAGGACAATTCCGTCGGGGTGGTGGGCAGTTGATCCGGCAGTTCCGTATCCCGCTCCATCAGCTTGCCCGAGAGGCGCACCACATCTTCCAGAAGGGTAGACACCTGACGCACCAAACCCTGCAAATCAGCAGCGGTCGGCTCATCCTCGATCCATTCCACCAGCCCCACCCGGAAGGGTTTTTCCCGCACATAGTCCAAAAGGCGGAAGCGCTGCTGACCCAACGTCAAAATATCCATGCGATCATCCGGCAACCGCTGCACCTGCAACACTTCGGCACAACAGCCCACCCGCGCCGGGGATCCCGTCTGGGGATCAAACATCAGCACCCCGAAGCGGCGATCGGTTTCCAAAATGGTGTTGATCATCATGCGGTAGCGGGGCTCGAAAATATGCAGCGGCAGAGGGCGCCCCGGAAACAGCACGACCTCCGGCAACGGGAACAAAGGCAACTCACGAACATCCAACGAAGAGGAAGGCATAGTGTCTGTGCTTTTCTTTGTAATGAGTCTAGCCCATCTCCTTTACTGATCTTTACCAAAAAGGCGAGGATTTCAGGACTCTCTCCCGAACGGGTGCTGGGATCCTTAGAGAAAGCGGTGGTGCCAAACGGTGAGGGCAATGGCTAGGGCATCGGCGGCATCGTCAGGGTGGGGCAAGCTTGGCAGGTTGAGTTCTCGGGCCACGGCAGTTTGTACGGTGTGTTTGTCGGCGCGCCCGTACCCTGTCAGGCTTTGTTTCACCTGTGCGGGTGTAAACTCCACCGGCACCAGATGATGCTGAGCCAAGGTGAGCAAGATCACCCCACGGGCCTGCGCCACAGCGATGGTATTGCCCATTCTGTAGAAGAAGAGTTTTTCGATTCCCACCTGGTGAGGGTGCAGTTGGTGCAGCAGCTGATGCAAGTCGTTGTGCAGCGTTTGCAACCGTTCGGGCATCGACTGCTGGCTCGAGGTGGTGATCACCCCGTAATCTATGGCTTTCAAGCCGGTGGATCCCGCCAGGATGCAGCCAAAACCCATGGTGCCCAAACCCGGATCGAGGCCGAGGATCAACTGCTCTGCCTGCCACGGGTGCGAAGGGTGCAAGGGATCGAGAGCTTCAGGCAGGGGGGCTCTCCTCCGAAGGGGGATCCGGCTCGACATGGTCACCGCGCAAATACACGAACCCTGAGAGTAAGGTGAGCAGCACTGCCAGCCAAAAACAAGGGATCCCCCCAGGCCACCCCAAGATCAGCAGAGCAATGGCCAGGATTTGCGTCACGGTTTTCGCCTTGCCCCAGAGGTTGGCCCCGCGAATCTGAGTTTGGTTCACCCGCCAGCCTGCAATGGCCAGTTCTCGCCCCACCAGTAAAAAAACCCCCCAAGCCGGGATCCGCCCCAGCTCCAACAAACTCAGCAGCGGCGCCAACACCAGCAGCTTGTCCACCAAGGGATCCAGAAACTTGCCGACATCGGTGACCAGCCCGTAGCGCCGCGCCAAATAGCCGTCCAGCCAATCGGTTGCGGCAGCCAACAGAAATGCCCACAAAGCCAGGCCTTGCCCCAGGGGAGATTTGAGGCCCAACCCCAGCAAAATAAACGGGATCCCGGCCAACCGCAGCAGGGTGACGGCGGTGGGTAGATTCATCCACTCCAGCTTTGGTCTTTGGGCTGCAATGGGATTGTCCACCTTGACCTCGCCTGAGTTCATTGGACTTCGTCCCGCTGACGCGAGTGGACTTCGTCCCGCTGACGCAAGCGATACTGGCCCAAGCGCTCGGTGAGCAGATCGTAAAACCCCTGGGGATTCACCCCAAATGCCACTTGGACATTGGCGGGCTTGCCACTGGATCCCCAGCGGTCCACCACCGTACGGCCCAAGTTGAGAACACTAGCGGTCTCTACTTCCACGTAGCAGGGCTTCACCTGAAACAACTGCGGCTGCACCAAATAGGCGATCACACAGGGGTCGTGCAAAGGCCCACCGGGCAAGCCGTAGCGCTCGATGTCGTGCTTGCCATAAAAAGTGAGCATGGCGGCTACCGTCTGCCCAACTTTCGTATTGAGGGCGCGAATCCGCTCGATCCGCTCCGGCGTGCTGATCACCTGATGGGTGACATTCAGCCCCAGCATCACCACCTCCCGGATCCCGGCACTGAGAACTATCTGCGCCGCATGGGGATCCGTGAGGATATTGAACTCAGCTGCCGGCGTGACATTGCCCTCAAAAGCCGATCCCCCCATGAACACCAGCGTCTCGATGTGCTCGACAATGCGTGGCTGCTGCACCAGAGCCACCGCCAAGTTGGTCATCGGGCCCAGCAATGCCAGGGTAACCGGCTCCGGAGCGGCCATCAGGGTCTCGATCAGATACTGCACCGCATGCAGGGATCCCAAGGGCATCTTCGGCTCCGGCAGATCCGCCCCATCGATCCCGGTTTTGCCGTGCACCTGCTCTGCCGTCACCAAAGGGCGCAGCAGCGGACGGGGACAGCCCGCGTAGACCTCCATCTCAGGATGACCCGCCAACTCACAGATGCGCCGGGCATTGCTGCTGGTTTGCTCGACCGAAACATTGCCCGCCACCGTCGTAATGCCGAGCAGCTCTACCTCCGGTGAAGCCATGGCCAACAGCAGCGCCACAGCATCATCTTGGCCAGGGTCACAATCGACAATCAACCGGCGTCGTACCATGGGGATCCCAGCGGCAGTTCAAACCCTAGTGTAGGCGGCAATGGCCGAGGCCAGAGGATCCCACCCGGATTTACAATGGGAAAACTCCTCCATTTGCCCCTCCGTTTGCTTCTCGTTGAACTCCGGTACACAGCCACTGCGTATTTGCCTGCTGCAAGCCTGGGATCCACCAGATGGAGAACCGCTGGCTTGTGAGTCAATTCTGCCGCCAGAACGCTTTTCCGGCGAAAGTTTCCGCGAGCCAGATCTCTTTCTCCAGCACCTGCACCAACAGAATGGCAGCATCGACTGCTTGGTGCTGCTGATGGATCCGACCCGGCTGGATCAGCTGGAGCACATCGGCAATCAACTGTGCGAATGGGGGCTGCTGTTGCCTACCGTCTTGGCCCTGATCCTAGAGCCCTCGGAACCCGAGCTTGCCCCAGAGGCAACCTGTCCTCAGCACGAGCACCCCCAACCCCCCCAAAATCCTTCCCATGTAGCCACCGTCAGAGCCCTTCTGAAACGGGAGCAATTTTTTTACCACAACGCCACTTTGGTGCGCTCCCTAGCGCCGCGAGACCTGCTCGTTCATACCCACCGCAATAGTATCTCTCCGCTGGAACTGTTGATCGAGCGGGCCATCGCCCTGTTTTTGCAGGTTTCTCCCACCTGCGGTCTACCTCAGGGCCAAGCGTATCCGAAAGAACAAGCCTACCTGGCCCGTACCAACCAGCAACAGCAGCGTCTGGCAGAAAAACTGCGAGAACGGCTGGGCTATGCCGGAGTGTATTATCACCGTGACCCGGCGCTGTTCTATCGACACCTTTCTGACCCAGAACGGCGGGCCCTGATGCAGCGGCTGCGGGGTCTGTATCAAACCATCATCTTGGAGTATTTCCAGTCTCCCGAAACCGCCAACGCCCGCATCGACGAGCTGGTTGCTTTGGCCTTTTTTGCCGATATTGGCGCCGCCCAACTCTTGGAGCTGCACATGGGCCTGATGGAGGACTTTGCCAAACAATTGAAACTGGAAGGGCGCAGCGAAGAGATCCTGCTCGACTATCGCATTACCCTGATCGATGTCATGGCTCACCTGAGCGAAATGTACCGCCGCTCCATTCCCAAACCTGCCCTAAGGGATCCCTGAATCATGTCTGCCGAAACTCGCAAAGCCTATGTTCTCAAACTCTACGTGGCGGGCAATACCCCCAATTCTCTGCGTGCCCTTAATACCCTACAAGACATTTTGGAGAAAGAGTTTCGCGGCGTGTACAGCCTCAAGGTCATCGACGTCTTGAAAAATCCGCAACTGGCAGAGGAGGATAAGATCTTGGCAACGCCGACTTTGGCCAAAATCCTGCCACCACCCGTACGTAAGATCATCGGCGATTTGTCGAACCGTGAGAAGGTGTTGATTGGCCTGGATTTGCTCTACGAAGAATTGGACGAAGAGGCTTGAAACGCGCTACGGAGTGAGGAGAGTGTGATGAGTCAGCCATCTGGGTCTTCTGAGCCCCAAAAACCACAGAGCAACGCCTCGGAGACCACCGCCGAGCCCACTCTAGCCGGCCGTCGTAGGGGGCTTTCCGAGCCGCGCGGGATCCCGAAAAAACCCACGGGCATTGAGGGTTTCGACGACATCAGCCACGATGGCTTACCCTTGGGTCGTACCACCCTGGTCAGTGGCACCTCCGGCACCGGCAAAACCCTGTTTGCCATTCAATTCCTTTACAACGGCATCGTTCAGTTTCAAGAGCCGGGCATTTTCGTCACTTTCGAAGAGACCCCCGTCGATATTATTCGCAACGCCTCCAGTTTTGGCTGGGATCTGCAAGCGTTGATTGACAAAGGGCAACTGTTTATTCTCGATGCCTCCCCCGACCCGGAAGGCTACGAAGTGAGCGGTAACTTTGATCTGTCCGCTCTGATCGAGCGCATTCAGTACGCCATTCGTAAGTACAAGGCCAAACGGGTCTCCATCGACTCGGTCACCGCCATCTTCCAGCAATACGATCCTGCCGGCATTGTCCGGCGAGAGTTGTTTCGCCTCACTGCCCGCCTCAAGCAGGCCAACGTCACCACCGTGATGACCACAGAGCGCACCGATGAGTACGGCCCGATTGCTCGCTTTGGGGTGGAAGAATTTGTCTCCGACAATGTCGTGGTCCTGCGCAACATCCTAGAAGGGGAGAAGCGGCGGCGCACCATTGAGATCTTAAAGCTGCGGGGCACCACCCACATGAAGGGGGAGTATCCCTTCACCATCACCAATGACGGCATTAACATCTTCCCCTTGGGGGCTATGCAACTGACACAGCGCTCCTCCAATGTGCGGGTGTCTTCCGGCATTGAAAGGCTGGACGAAATGTGCGGCGGTGGCTTCTTCAAAGACTCGATCATCCTGGCCACAGGTGCGACCGGCACCGGCAAAACCTCGCTGGTGAGCAAGTTTCTGGAGCGGGGCTGCCTGGACGGAGAACGCTGCATCCTGTTTGCCTATGAAGAATCGCGGGCTCAACTGTCCCGCAATGCTTCCTCTTGGGGCATTGACCTGGAAGAATTCGAGCGACAGGGGTTACTGAAGATCATCTGCGCCTATCCCGAGTCGGCCGGCTTGGAAGATCACCTGCAGAAGATCAAAACCGAAATGATGGGGTTCAAACCCTCCCGCATCGCCATCGATTCCCTTTCGGCCTTGGCGCGGGGGGTGAGTCAAAATGCCTTCCGTCAGTTTGTAATCGGGGTAACCGGGCTGGCCAAGCAAGAGGAAATCACCGGCTTTTTCACCAACACCACCGACCAATTCATGGGATCCCATTCCATTACCGAATCCCACATTTCCACCATCACCGACACGATCATCCTGCTGCAATATGTGGAGATCCGGGGCGAAATGGCCCGTGCCCTCAATGTCTTCAAAATGCGGGGATCCTGGCACGACAAAGGTATCCGTGAATATCTCATCTCCAACGCCGGTATCCAAATCCGCGACTCCTTCCGGGGCTACGAGCGCATCATCAGTGGATCCCCGACCCGTATCAATGTGGATGAGAAAAACGAGCTCTCCCGCATTGTGCAGAATGTGCAGGTTCTCGACGAAGACGGGTTTTGAGGGGGTACGAGTCCTAATCGATCCTGCAAGTTGATTCTGTAAGAGGCTGCTGTGGCTACCCATCCCACTACAGGATCTATCTTCAGGTCGAGAACGCTTTCGCCAGTTCTCAATAGCAAGTTCTTAAGCAAGTTCTTAAGCAAGTTCTTAATCGCATTCCGATTGGGGGCTCTCTTCTGGCGTTAGTCCTTGTGTTGAGGTCGGGGATCCCTGCAAATTTTTTGGTGCAGAAGCCGAGTTCCTTTGCCAACGGTAAAGAATCCCGGCCATGATCGCAGTCGGCAAAAGGATCATCCCGATTACCACAGGCATGGTTTCCGGCAGAGCCAAGTAAGGTCCGCCGTATTTCACCGCCACGCTAATCCCGGCAGCAGCCACCATCAACTTCAATCCAAACCAGCCCGTTTCTCGATCCATAGAGATGTATGAGAGATTCATAGATTGTTAGCGACCGTCACCAACAATTCCCGTGAGAATACCCACAATGGTCTCCAGTTCTTCGGGTACTCGGTACAAGGTCAGATCTTGTTTGATTACCTTTTCCTCCACAAGGATTTGGCCGAATTGCCAGATGGATCCGATGGTGATTGCACCGTAGATCTGAGGATGCTGTTCCACCTGGGCGAGGGCGATCATCTCAACCGCCATCTGCACAAAGCCCCGGGTTAGGTCATCTTTTTTGGCCTCAACCACCAACAGAGTGTATTTCCCTCGCATGAGGTAATCAAGGCTGCCCTTCAGCCAATTGTTTACCATCAGGGGATACTCCAATCGCAAAGGGACTCGACAATGAAGGGCCACTTCGGTGAGTACAGGGGCAACCAGCAGTTCTCGCCGCGCCGTTTCGCTGCTGAGGCTGACCAGAGGCAGCAACTGGCGGATTCGTTCTTTCAGGGTTTGGGTTTGGGGTGGGGCAGGGGCGGCGGGCCATTCCCACTCCCCTATTTCCAGTCGATAGCCGAATTGGGCCAGGATCTCGTCTGGCTCGTAGGGCATCTCGAAATAAGAGCGAAACGTGTAAGATTCGTCTTCTTTCAGGATGGAAATGTTCAGCATTGAGGCCCAACGGAAACCACGCTCAGTCTGGCACAGCTAGGGCCGCCTCGATCCGCTCCTTAAGGGTGGTCACCACCTCTGCAATCGGTACTTCCGTGGCTTGGCCGGTGGCCCGTTCGGTCAGTTCCACCTTGCCCTGCTTGAGGCTGCGACCCGTAGTGATGCGGTAGGGGATCCCGATCAAATCCGCATCTTTGAATTTCACACCGGCCCGCTCATCGCGGTCATCCCAGAGGGTTTCGATGCCCGCCGCCGTCAGCTCCCTCACCAGCTTCTCGGCTATGCTCATCTGCTGTGCATCGGCAACATTGGGCACCACCACCACCACATGGTAGGGGGCGATGGCCACCGGCCAGATGATACCGTTGGCATCGTGGGATTGTTCCACGGCGGCCTGGGCCAAGCGAGACACCCCAATGCCGTAGCAGCCCATCCACAGGGGATGCTCGGATCCCTGTTCGTCGGTGAAGGTGGCCTGCATGGGCACGGAAAATTTGCGCCCCAACTGGAAGATATGCCCGATCTCGATGCCGCGGGTGGTTTCCAGAATCTGTTCGGGGTTCAAAAGGGAGCGATCTCCCGCCCGGGCTTTGCGCACATCCACCACCTCTGGTAAGAGGTACTGCTCGCCCCAGTTGGCTCCCGCCACGTGCTTGCCTACTTGGTTAGCGCCGGTTACAAAGTTCTTCAGCAGGGCCGCCGTTTGATCTGCCAAGCGCAGGATTCTAGGGGCCAGGTTTTTCTGGTTTTGGCCCAGGCAGCTGTCCGGCAGATCGGGAGCAATATAACCGACCGGGACGGGATCCCCTTGCCAACTGGCTTGGATATTGGCATCGGCCAGGGTGAGGGTGAGCAGTTTGCTGGCTTGATAGCGCTCCGCCAACCGGCTGAGATGGTTGGAGAGCTTCACCTCATTCACCTCTTGATCGGCCCGAAGGCTGAGCAGCACCGCCACCCGTATGCCATTGTCGTAGAGGGCTTGATACAGAACATTTTTGACAATGATCGTGGGGGAAATCTTGAGGAACTGGGCCAGGGCTTCGATGGTGTCGGTGCCGGGGGTATCCAACACCTGAAAGGCTTCGTAGGGAGAAACCGCCGCCTCTGGAGGCAGAGAAACGGCTTTTTCCACATTGGCGGCGTAGGAGCCATCCGGGGTGTAGAGAATGTCATCTTCGCCGGCGGAGGCCAACACCATAAACTCCTGGGAAGCCGCCGAAGGCCCGCCAATGGCGCCGGCATCGGCATCCACCACCCGAAATTGCAGACCACAGCGGGTGAGGATGCGGCTGTAGGCCCGATACATGTCCTGATAGGTCTGCCGCAGGCTTTCTTCGTCCACATGAAAGGAGTAGGCATCCTTCATGATGAATTCTCGACCGCGCATTAGGCCAAAGCGGGGCCGAATCTCATCCCGGAATTTGGTCTGAATTTGGTAGAGGGTTTGGGGCAACTGCCGGTAGGAACGGATTAGATCCCGGGCCAGAAGGGTGATCACTTCTTCGTGGGTGGGGCCGAGGCCCTGTTCCCGCCCCTGCCGATCCGTGAGGGCAAACATGATCCCTTCCGCCTGGGTGTAGACATCCCAACGCCCGGATTCCCGCCAAATCTCCGCCGGTTGTAGCTGGGGCAGCAAACATTCTTGCCCGCCGATGGCGTTCATCTCCTGCCGGACAATCTCTGAGATCTTCTGCAACACCCGCCAGAGCAAGGGGAGATAGGTGTAAATGCCAGGGGAAAGCCGCCGGATAAAACAGCCCCGCAACAGCAGCTTATGGCTGGGCAACTCTGCCTCGGCGGGATCCTCCCGCAGGGTTACAAACAACATCTGGCTCAGTCGCATCTTTTCTCCCCATCTTCAAGCTGAGATCTCCATCAGGGATCCCTTTGGGTGGTCGGGATCCCGTGCAAGACTAAGCCTACTGTACTGACGGAGCCTATGCCTTTTCTGTGCAGCGTTAGGCAGGGGTCAGGGTGCGGCGCTTCGAGATCATCTGGTACACCTCGATGATGTCCCCCTCTTGCCAAGCTTGGAACTTATCGATGCCGATCCCACACTCGAAGCCCGAGGCCACTTCCCGCACATCATCTTTGAAGCGCTTCAGGGAATCAAGGCGACCTTCGTGAATCACCTCACCCTTACGGCGAACGCGCACCAAGGCATTCCGCTGCACCTTGCCGGAGAGGACGTAGCTACCGGCAATGGCGCCACGCCCAATCGGGATCACCATCCGCACTTCTGCTTGACCCAGGGGCTCCTCCACCTCTTCGGGATCCAGCAAGCCTTCCATGGCGGCCCGCAGATCGTCGAGCAGGTTGTAGATGATGTCGTACTCGCGCACATCCACCCCTTTTTCGTCTGCCGCCTGGCGGGAGCCGGGGGCCATGCTGGTGTTGAAGCCGAGGATAATCGCCTCACTGGCTGCTGCCAAGTCCACATCCGTCTCGGTAATCTCACCGGCGGAGGCCAACAACACCCGCAGTTGCACCTCCTCTTGGGGCAGCTCCTGCAACGCCGCCTGAATGGCTTCGGCGGATCCCTGAACATCGGTTTTCAGAATCAGGTTGAGTTCCTTCAACTGACCTTCTTGGGCTTTGGCGGAAATGCTGCCCAAGCTGACTCGGCGGGATAGGAGCGCCTGCTGAAGACGGGTTTGCCGCAGGGCATCGGCCCGTTCCTGGGCAATGCGACGGGCTTCTTTTTCGTCTGGGTAAACCTGGAACTCATCTCCCGCCGCCGGCACTTCATCCAAGCCCAACAACTGTACGGCCGAAGAGGGCCCGGCTTCCTGCAGGCGGTTGCCCCGGTCATCCACCATCGCTTTGACCCGGCCCAGCACCGCACCGGCCACCAAAGTCTCACCCACCCGCAGCGTGCCATTTTGCACCAGCAGGGTAGCCACGGGGCCACGGGCCTTGTCCAGGTGAGCTTCCACCACAGTGCCACGGGCAGGGCGATTGGGGTTGGCCTGGAGCTCGGCCACATCCGCCACCAGCAGGATCATCTCCAGCAAGCTGTCGAGATTCAGGCGAGCCAGGGCGCTCACCTCCACCATCGGGGTATCCCCACCCCACTCTTCCGGCAGCAGGCCGTGCTCCGAAAGCTGCTGCTTAATGCGATCCGGCTGACTGTCCGGCTTGTCGATTTTGTTGATGGCGACGATGATCGGCACCTGGGCTGCCCGTGCGTGGCTGATCGCCTCCAGGGTTTGCGGCTGTACCCCATCGTCGGCGGCCACCACCAAGATGGCGATGTCGGTGACGCGGGTGCCACGGGCGCGCATGGCGGTAAAGGCTTGGTGGCCGGGCGTATCGAGGAAAACCACACGGCGGGTTTGTCCCTCAAAATCCACGTCGACGTGATAAGCTCCGATGCGCTGGGTGATCCCCCCGGCTTCACCGCGGGCAACATTGGTGTCACGGATGGCATCGAGCAAGGTGGTTTTACCGTGATCAACGTGGCCCATGATCGTGACCACCGGAGGACGCGAGACCAGATGGTCAATATCCTCCATATCCAGCATTTCGGTCTTCTTCGCCTTGGATTCTGCCTCCGGCCGACGAATTTCGTAGCCCAGTTCCGTGGCCACCGATTCGGCAATCGACTCATCCAAAACTTGGTTGATGGTCACCATGATCCCCTTGAAGAAGAGGGTTTTGATGATCTCGGTTTCCGCCACGCGAAGACGGCTGGCCAGTTCCTGAACCGTAAGGCTGCCATTCAGGAGCAGTACCTTCTCTTCCGGCTCAGCAGCCACCTCAGCGTTGGCCTCGGCAGCCACAGATTCTCGCTGAGAACGGGGAGCAGCAGGGCGAGGGCGGGCCGTGGTAGCAGAAACTGCCGCCGGGGGACGAGAGGAAGTGGGCTTGGCACTGGGGCGAGCCAGAGGTTTGAGGGCATTCAGCTCCGCCTGCTTGACCGCCGAAATCACAGCCATGGGATCCAGATCAAGACTGTCTGGATCCCCTTCCCCCCGCCTACGGTTGCGCTTGCGTTTGGCTTGGGTGCGGGCGGCGCGCCGATTCAGGGCAAGCAGCTCCTCATCTTCCTCCTCGGCAGTTCTGCGCTTCACCTTGGGAGCGGTAGGACGCACCGGGGCATCCGCCAACACCGGGCTGGGACGCTCGCCAGGGATCCCTTCCAGCAGGCGGGGGGAGTCATCCAGATCGGGGAGAACGGGCTTGGCCGTCGGACGGGTGGGTGGCCCTACCAGTTCCATCCGCCGCTGCGGACGGGGAGCCTCGCTGGCTTTGCCGCTACTGCCGCTACCGGAGCCCTCTTCTTTTTTGGCCGCCGGCGGGCGCAGCTCGGGGCGACTGCCCGGACGAACAGGCGCACCCACCAGCTGTGGGCGGGGACGCTGCGGGGGTTGATGGGAAGGAGCCCCTTCAGGGGTACGAGGAGCACGGCTACGGCCAGGCGATGGGGCTTCTGGCGGGTTGCTGGAATGAACGGGTTGTTCGGCAGCCCGCTTCACAGGCTCAGGACGCTCCACAGGAGGCTCGGGCTCAGCAGTGGCTCGCCGGGGAGGAGTCAAAACGGTTGGGCGCTTGACCACCGGAGCAGGGTTGGGCTCGGAACTACTCGCTTTGGCCGTGGGAGGCTCAGGACGTGTCGGAGTAGGAGGAACGGGTTCGGGTCCCGGCGCGGTGGGCCCATCGGTTGGACGAGCTGGCGGTGGTGCCGGTTGTCGGCGCGGCGGGCCCATCAGCTGGGCAGTGGGGACCGTTTCGGAGGAGCCCCGCTCGGGTCGTTGCAAAGGGGGTTTGGCGGCTGACGGAGCACTGGGAGCAGCCGCCTCGCCGGCGGGGGTTTGCCGCTGAGCAGGTACAGGACGACGACTGGTGCCCAGTTTGCTGCGCACCAGCTCCGCTTGCTCTGGGGAAATGGTGCTGCTATGGCTTTTGAAGGGGATCCGCAATTGCTCACAAATCTCCAGGATATCCCGACTGTCGCACCCCATCTCACGGGCAATGTCATAAAGTCGAACTTTGTCGGTCATTCGTCTGCTCGCCTCTGCTCCTTTCTCCTCGTCGGTTTCACTATCTAGTTCAACATTAATGGGGGGGGTGGAACCTTTTGGGTTCACGGGGTCTTCCTCCGGTGCATCGAGAGCGGCTCGACCGACTTCCAGGGATCCGGACTGGAGGGAATCTAGGTTCGAAGCTGCTCTGGAAACATCCACATGGGGCATAAAGTGGGGCAACCGGAAAAATGAACAAACGTCGATAGCGCTAGTCTAAGATAACCTTTCTGCAGCCCGAACACAGCTGGCCGCAATTCGCCCGACAGATTCCCATTCTGACAGCTGAGGGGGGTTGCCGTGAAGTTTGTAACTCAATGAACTCGAAAAGGGCGACACCATTTTACCTTCTGAGCTACGCTTGAAGGCCGGGGTTCTGGTCGGGAAAGAGATGGCCATGGGGGGCAGAATGAGCGGGCAACTGTTGCTCAAGACTTTGAAAGAGCGCGTCGGGCACGGGTGCTTTCAGGGCTCTGCTTAGCCGTTGCTTGCGTTGGGCCGTCTGTAAGCACTCCCACCGGCGGCAGAGATAGGCGGAACGTCCCATCCCCTCGTTCAAAAGCACTCGGTGAGAATCAAACTGCCTGACCAACCGCCACAGCTGCGAGCGGGGAAACAACTGGCGACAGCTGACACAACGACGTAAGGGATCCACACCCGCCACAGGCTCAATCCAACTGGGGCACACGCGCTCGCAAAAACTCGAGAAAGGACTCCACCAATTGGGGATCCCGCCAGCCTCGGGCCGTCTCTTCTCGCAGGATGTCGATGGATTCTTGAACCGTGAAGGCTCGCTTGTAGGGGCGCTCCGAGGTGAGGGCATCGTAAATGTCGATCACCTGGAAGATGCGGGCTACCAAGGGAATTTCTTCCCCCTTGAGGCCATCGGGATAACCGCTGCCATCCCAGCGTTCGTGGTGGTGGCGGATCAAGGGCAGTACATCCTTCATGGTGCGCAGCGGGCGACAAATTTGTTCCCCGAGCAAGACATGGGATTTCATCACTTCCCACTCCTCTGGGGTATGTTTGTCCGGTTTGCCCAAGATCGCGTCGGGCACGCCAATTTTGCCAATGTCGTGCAGATAGCCTCCCCAAGCCAATACTTTGACCATGTGGCGAGGTAGCTGCAAAAACTCACCAAAGCACTCGGCCATTTGCACCAAGCGCTCACAGTGATCCCCTGTGGTGGGATCCCGGCTTTCCACGCTGCGGGCAATGGCGAACAGAACTTGGGCAGCATGATCCAAGTCTTCGTTCAGGTGCTTCTGGTGAACCAGGGAACGCACCCGCGCCAGCAATTCCGACTCATCAAAGGGCTTGCTGAGAAAGTCGTCTGCCCCTGCTTCGATGCCCCGCACCCGATTTTTGCGATCGCTGGCGGCCGTGATCAACACCACCGGGATCAGGCGGGTCTCCTCGTTGGCTTTAATGCGCCGACAGACCTCGAACCCATCCAACCCCGGCATCATTACATCCAACAGGATCAGATCCGGTTGAAAGGTTTCCAACATTTGCAGGGCTTGATTGCCGCTTTCGGCTTCGCTAACCCGATAGCCGATGCCCTCCAGCAGATCCCCCAGCAACATGCGGCTGTTGGGTTGATCGTCCACAACCAGAAGGTGGCTGGCATCGGTTTGTTCTGGAGACGCCATCGCAGGCATTCCAATGATCCCGGGCATCTCAACTTTGGCAAGGGAAAGATGGGTCACAGCAGGAATCCGGTTGGAATACTCCTACACTAGTGCGCCTTTCCGGAAGAGAACATCCGGCTTTACACCGAACTTGCCCAGCCATTACGCCTAGCCGAGGGATTTTCTGAATGTTTTTCAAATCTCTTAAATCCAAAGCTCCGCAAGGGCTTGGTGCAAGCTCTGCACGTCCTGAAAACCTCGTTCTGCCCCGGCCTGATGCAGACGCTCCAAAGGGTGAACCCCCCAGCCCACCCCCCAAGCTCCGACACCGGCGCGACAAGCCATTTCGATATCGTACTCGGTGTCCCCGATCAAAACCGCCTGCTCGGGAAGCAGGTCATGGTGGGCGAGGATCCGCTCCACGGAGTCCGGGTGGGGTTTGGGATGGGTCACTTCGGCGGGGGAGATGATCGGCTCAAACAGGTCACCGTAGCCCCATTGGTCGAGAACGGGCAAAATCGACTCCCGCCGTTTGCTAGAGGCAATGGCCAAGGGGATCCGCTCTGCCAGATCGGCCAACAGGTCGAGAATGCCAGGGAAGGGCTGGCTGTAATGGGGGCGAATGGCATCGTAGAAACGGCGGTAAATTTCCACTCCCTCAGGGATCCGATCCCGAGCACTCTCCGGCAGCAGAGCCGAGAGCTGTTTTTCCAACGGGATCCCGATCATTTGTCGCCAAGATTCTACGGCCTCCTCGGGCAGATCGAGGGCTGCTACCGTATGGCGGATTGCTTCCAAAATGCCCGGCTCAGAATCAACAAGGGTGCCGTCAAAGTCGAAGATTAAAAGTTGGAGTGCCATCCAGCATCCTCGGTGGAGAAGTAAAGAAGTAGGGTGGGTTACTGTGCAGCTTTGCAAACCCAAGTTTTGCCGGCCCTCACGAGTGGAGCACCCGACCGATCTGACCAGGGGCATCTCGGTTCCCTGAGGGTTCTATTGCAAGCTGCCATGTTGCTACGCAAGGCGCAAGCTGCCATGTTGCTACGCAAGGCGCAAGCTGCCATCGGGCATGGTGGTGTTCTGAAAGGTCGCTTGGCTCAGTTCTGCCAGGTTCAGGTGGGCCCGTATCAGGTTGGCTGCCGTCAGGTTGGCCCCCGACAAATCGGCGCTGATCAGATCCGCAGATTGCAATTGGCAATGGCTGAGGTTGGCCCGCTTGAGAACTGCCCGTTGCAGGGATCCGTGTTGTAAATTCGCCTCGCTGAGATCCGCTTCGTTGAGGGTGGCCCACATGAGGTTGGTGTTGGAGAGGTTGGCTTTTTGTAGCTGGGCATAGTCGAGACTGGCCCGCCGCAGGTCGGCATGGCTGAGATCGGCTTCCAACAACTTGGCTTCGATCAGGATGGCTCGCCGCAGATTGGCCCCCTTCAAGTTGGCTCCGCTCAGGTCTGCCCCCGACAAATTGGCGCGATGCAGATTGATGTCCCGCAGATCAGCACCCTGTAAATCCGCCCGGCGCAAGTCAGCCATTGGGAACTCCCGCTCTCCTTCTCGATACTTGGCCAGCAGTTGAGCTACATCCATCATGGTCGGATCCCCTGCGGAAAATGCTCATTTCTATTTCACCTCGAAGATTGCCGGATAAGCCCAGAATTTCGGATTGCTTTTCTGTTCTTTTGCCCTTCTCTTCAAAGAACTTAATCTATCAGCATCGGATCGTGAATTCTAACTTTGAAGAGGAGCACCTGGCGTAGGGTTTTCAATGGGGATCCCACTCTTGTCACTTCTCTTGGCTCACCTCGTGGAAAACATTGGCACAGGAGAGACATAAGGTTGGATAGCCTACTCCATCGGGGAAAAAGACAGATCCTTCTAACACCAACACATTGGCACCCATCGCCTGCCGGGCCAGCTTTTACATCTGAAACTGACAGGAAGGATTCCGGCAGTTGCACCCAGAGGTACATCCCTGGATCCTCGAATGCACCTCCTCCCAAAAATGGATCTCTAGGGCCCAAAGTATGGGGTTGCAGTTGTGGGGCAGTTGCCCTTGGATCTGTGTCAGTTTTTAGAACCCCAAGCCATCTGCGCCAGAAGTGACGATGCCCTTTTCCGCATCCAGGGTGACGATGGCCCCATCCCGAATCAGGCGGGTAGCGTTTTTCACTCCCACCAGCACCGGCACCCCCAGCCGCAGACCAATCACCGCCGCATGCGAGGAGGCTCCTTCTTCTTCGGTGATGACTCCAGCCGCCTGTTTGATTGCCTCCACATAGCTGGCATCCGTTGACTGTGCAACCAAAATATCGCCAGAAGAGAGCTTGTTGGAATCAAGGCTGGACTGAATAATGCGAGCCGGGCCGCTGACGGAGCCTTTGCCAAAACCTTTGCCTCGAGCCACCACGGATTTCACCACATCTACCTTGATCAGATCGGTGGATCCCGCCACCCCTGGCAGGGTACCGGCGCTGAGCACCACCAAATCACCATTGTTAAGTAAGCCTTCTTCCCGAGCCAAGCTGATGGCGGCTTGAAAGGTCTGGCGAGTCGTGGCCAAATCCATCACCAGCAGGGGGCGCACCCCCCAAACCAGTTGCATGCGCCGTGCCACCTCTACGTGGGGAGTAACGGCCAAAATCGGGGTGCGCGGGCGAAACTTGGAGACATTGCGAGCGGTGGCGCCGGTTTTGGTCAAGGTCATGATGGCAACAGCATCCAGCTCCCGGGCAATCTCACCCACAGCACGGCTAATAGAGTCAGGGATCAGGCTGTGTCGGGCCGGAATGCTGCCATTGCGCTGACTCAACTCCTGTAGGGTCAGGGTGCGAATTTGCTGGCGTCGGTCGGTATAGGTAGGGCCAAAGTAATCCTGTTCGGTGCGCACAGCGATGCGGGCCATGGTGGCCACGGCCTCAACGGGATATTTGCCCACAGCGGTCTCGTTGGAGAGCATGACAGCATCGGTGCCATCCAAAATGGCATTGGCCACATCGGATATTTCGGCACGGGTGGGGCGGGGGCTATGGGCCATGCTGTCGAGCATTTGGGTGGCGGTAATCACCGGGATCCCCAAACAGTTGGAGAGGGCGATCATCCGCTTTTGCAAAATCGGCACCTCTTCTGCCGGTAGCTCCACCCCCAAGTCGCCGCGCGCCACCATCACGCCATCACTGAGGGCCAAAATCTGGGGCAGCTGTTCGATCGCCTCGTGCTTTTCGATCTTGACGATAATCGGGATCCGTTTGCCCGCTGCCGCCATCAGCTCCCGCAATTCCAACACATCGGAAGGCTCGCGCACAAAGCTCAGGGCCACCCAATCTACCCCCTGGTTAAGACCAAAGTAGAGGTCTTCTTTGTCTTTTTGGGTGACCGCCCGGATACTAAGGCGCACGCCCGGGAAATTAACCCCTTTGTTGTCGGAGAGGGTACCGCCAACAATGGTGCGGCAGAACAGTTCTCCTGCCTCGGGATCCACTGCTTCTACCCGCATTTCCACCCGCCCATCATCTAGGAGAATGGTTGCTCCCTCCGGCACCTCCTGGGCCAATTTGTCGTAGGTAACCCAACTGCGTTCCTGGGATCCGGCAATGGGTTGGCTGGTGAGCACAAAGGGATCTCCGGCTTTGAGGGAGATCGGGCCTTTGGCGAACTTGCCCAGGCGAATTTTGGGGCCTTGTAGGTCTTGCAGAATGGCAACTTGAATGCCCAAATCCATGGAGGTTTGGCGGATCAGGCGAATGCTGCGGCGGTGTAGCTCGTGATCCCCATGGGAAAAGTTGAGGCGAAGGGTGGTTGCCCCCTGCAGGATCATCTCCCGCAAAACGACCGGATCCAAGCTGGCAGGGCCGATGGTCGCGACAATTTTGGTGCGCCGAAAAGAATCGCTCAGGTGCATATCGATGTTCCCAAGGGAGAGCAGCCCGGATCATCCCCCCACACAGGGATCCCCTTGATACGATAACCCGTTGTGCCCTTTTTCAGCCCTTGCCTCTCTGGAATTCCCAAGATGGGAAAATGGGGAGAGCACAAACCTGGAGTTGAGCGATGCCGGTCGTCCCTGAATATGCCTTTCCCTTCGAGCACCATCAGAAGTTCTCCTTAGACAACCCCACCATTTCCAGCCCCGGGGTTTCCAAGCGCGAATACGTGGCCAGCATGGTGCTACAGGGCATCGTCAGCAATCCCCAGACCCCCATCGGCGATTTGCCCCCTGAGCAACGCCAGATTTTGGCCTATACGGCGGTGTTGTTGGCGGATGATTTGTTGGCGGCTCTGGGTGCGCAGTAGAGGGATTCACAAAGTTGTGCTAGAGCAGGAATTGGGTTTTCAAGGTTTTGCAAAACACCACTTCCGCTTGGGTTTGAATATTCTCAATCACACCCGAAACCCGATAGCCTCTGCGGTTGAGCAGTCTTAACATGGGTAGGTTGTCACTTTCTGTGGAGGTGAAGAGTTTCTCGCCATCACAGAGCTCTTCTATGTGGGCCAACAGCCGATTGGCGATCCCTTGCCGCCGAAAGGGTGACGCCACACAAAGGAACTGGATGAAGGGCTTGAGATAAAAAGAATGGTTAAAGACCACGTAACCGGCAAGGCCTTCAGGCAAAACCGCAACGAAGCATTCACCCCGTTGAATCTCTTGGGCACGATCTCCGGCAAAAATGTCAAAGCTGTGGAGGGCTGCCAGATCGCCGTAGGTTGCTTTTCGTATCTCCACCATGGACTCTCAAATTTAGGACTTAGGCCGGGGTTCAACCGAAGATCTATAGTCGACGCAGCCGTTGAACCAATTCTTCTCCCAGGCGCATAAAGGCGGCCATCCCTTCCGGATTCACCCGTTGGTTACTGCGCCAAAAAATCAGGTGAGGGCCGGCTCCTTCAACGATGTAGTTGGGGTTTTCCTCGAAAAAAGTTAAAACGCCGGGGTGAAAGCGAAGGCGAATTTGGTCTTCATCCTGACCACGCAAGAGGTAGAGGCAAGAAAATTTTGGGTGACTCTCGAAGTTGATATCTTTCATGCCAAAGGCTTTGGCAATGCCGTGAAAAAAGGCATTTTCGGGGTGCAGGCGAAAGCTGGGCAAGTGCAAGTCTTCTTGGTAAGCCGAAAAAATTGTCATGCGGTAGGTGCTGCGACTTTTGCCACTGCCACTGGTGTATTGGTAATCGAATAGCGTGATCTCAGTGCCGTCGATCAGCCGTTTGCTCAGAAAGTTGGAGGAACGGCGATCGCGACCCCGCTGAAAAATCTCAAAATTGACCGAGGTCACCTGCGGCAAGCTCCCTTGGGCAGCAAATTGCATGCCCAGTTGCGCAGCCAGCTGCTCCAGGGCTTCACGACGTTTCTTTTCCTGGTAAAAGCTGAGGCCAATCAGCCCAGCAACCAGCGCGACAAACAGGATCAAAAATAGCCAAAACGGACCCATCGTCCTTCCCCCACTGCCCAATCCAATTCAGCCCCACCCCCAGAATACCCAGAAGCAAGCCCCAAAAAAGGATCCCCTCACCGTTCAGAGAAGGGATCCCGCACAACACTCAACCTTCAACCGCCAAATGAGGCGCAGAGATCAGGCATCGAAATAGAGGGCAAACTCATAGGGATGAGGCCGCAGGTTGATGGGGTTGATCTCGTTGTCGATTTTGTACTCAATGTAGGTTTCGATCAGGTCTTCGGTGAAGACACCCCCCTCCAGCAAGAAAGCATGATCCTTCTGCAGGCTTTCCAGGGCATCCAACAGGGATCCGGGGGTAGAGGGGATCTTGGCCAGATCTTCCGGCTCCAGATCGTAGATGTCTTTGTCGAGGGGCTCACCGGGATGGATCTTGTTCTTGATCCCGTCCAAACCTGCCATCAACATGGCTGAGAAAGCAATGTAGGGGTTGCAGGTGGCATCTGGACAACGGAACTCCAGCCGCTTGGCTTTCGGGCTGGTGCCGGTCACCGGGATGCGAATGGAAGCGGAACGGTTGCCCTGGGAGTAAGCCAAGTTCACCGGAGCCTCAAACCCAGGCACCAAGCGCTTGTAGGAGTTGGTGGTGGGGTTGGTGAAGGCGAGAATGGCGGGGGCGTGCTTGAGAAGGCCACCGATGTAGTACAGGGCGGTTTCGCTCAGATTGGCATAGGTGCCTTCGCTGTAGAAAAGGGGCTGACCGTCTTTCCAGAGGGATTGGTGGGTGTGCATGCCGGTGCCGTTGTCGTTAAACAGAGGCTTGGGCATGAAGGTGACGGTTTTGCCGTGCTTGCGGGCCACATTACGGATCACGTACTTGTAAATCATCATGTAGTCGGCAGCCGAGATCAAATCGGCGAAGCGGTAGCCCAACTCCCCTTGACCACCGGTAGCCACTTCATGGTGATGCTTCTCGATCGGCACCCCCAGCTTGGCCATGGTCAACAACATCTCGGTGCGAATGTCCTGGTGAGAGTCGGTAGGGGGAACCGGGAAGTAGCCCTCCTTGTAGCGGGGTTTGTAGCCTAAGTTGCCACCGTTTTCCTGCCGACCGGAATTCCACCGCCCTTCAATGGAGTCAACAAAGTAGTAGCCCGAGTTTTGGGTTTGATCGAAGCGGACATCCTCAAAAATGAAAAATTCCGCCTCTGGACCGAAATAGGCGGTGTCGGCAATGCCGGTGGATTGCAAATAAGCCACGGCACGAGTGGCCAAGCTGCGGGGGCAACGGGAATAAAGCTGGCCGGTGCGGGGCTCGACAATGCTACAGGTGAGGCTGAGGGTGGGTACCTCCAGGAAGGGATCGATCCAGGCGGTCTTGGGATCCGGCACCATATACATGTCGGATTCGTTGATCGCTTTCCAGCCCCGGATACTGGATCCGTCGAAGGCTAACCCCTCACTGAAGGTTGATTCTTGGATCATCGAGGTGTGGAAGGAGACGTGCTGCCAGGTGCCGAAGATATCCACAAACTTGAGATCCACCATCTGGACGTTGTTGTCCTGGATCATCTGAAGCACTTCTTGGGGCGTGGATGCCATTACTCTCTCCTTATTGGATTTGCGGTTAGGACTGGGGTGAACAACGGTGGGTTCGGGTGAGCCTATATCGGGATCCCCTGTGTTTGCGTCAGTGCGCCTCTGTCAGCAACATTCCAACCCAACAACAGGGGGGATCAGGTGAGGATCCGCCCGAGGAGAACCATCGCTTGGGACTGCTGCGAATCGGATCCCGGTGAATGCTCCCCGCGTTTTGACCCCAAGGGGGCTAGAAACGCTCACTCATCCTAGAAAGGCCGACACCGGCATTTTGTTTCTTCTGATACAAAATTGGCCAGAGCTTGCCTTGGCCCGCAACTTCGTGGCCACCCTTCAAAGGATCCCTCAGCCTGCGGGTGGGTCCTTCTCTCCGAGGGTTTCGGCCATCGCCACGGGGATCCCATGGACGGACTGCACCTGAGCAAAGACCTGCACTTCGGTACTCATTTTGCGCAGTTGCCGGGCCAGTTTGATCGCTTTATCGCGGGGCATGGGCGGGCTCACCACAGCCGGAAGATGGCGCAGCAGCGGCTTGAGAACGGTTTTGGGCAGCCGAGCATAAAAGGATAGCGCCGCAAGGATCTCATCTTCAAAGTAGGCGTTGCGACACTCCAAAAGGCGCACCTGGTATAGCTCCGGTGGGAAAGGCCGGTGTTGGGCCAAGCGAATCAGGGATCCCACCGCCCCCATCACGTAGAGTTGATCCCCCTCCTTCAAAAGGGTCTCCCCCTCTTTCTGCCACAGTTTTGGAAAGATGCGAGGTTTGCCCGGTCGGGAATGATGCAGCAAAATCACCAGGTCGTAATCTTGGGCCAGTTGCCGCAGAGAGAGACCCCGGTAGTGGGACTGGGCAGAAACCTCCAGCAGCGTTACCAACAGGGTTTCCCCCTCCCAAGCCAGAGTACCGTAGACGGATCCCACCAAAGCTGCCGTGGCAAAAGCCGGTGCGACCAATCCGGTGGCACTGTAGCTGATCCCCAGGGTTTGAATGTGGCGCTGCATCCGATCCGCCAGCTCGGGATCGGCAACCCGCAGAATGGTGCGGATCCCGGGTTGTAGGCTGTGGGCGGTCAAAGCCGTCTCGAGGTTGGTGAGATCGTCGCGGGTGGTGCAGATCAGACAGCGGCTCCCCTCGATGTGGCCCTGTTGCAGCGTGCTCGCCAAGGCATAATCCCCACGAATCACCGCTGCCCCTTCCCGCTCCGCCGCCTCCAGCAGAGGGTTGTCGGTATCGGGATCCAAGAGCACCACCTCATAGCCCATCTGCCGCAACAACTGCAGAACCAGGTAGCTCAGCCGCCCCAAACCCGCGATCACCACATGGTCCTGTTTGGGCATGCGTGCCGCCCGCCCCAAGCCAAAGCGGCTACTCACCAATTTATCGGTAACCAAACCGTAGACCAAACCCACCAAGGCTGCCCCTACCAACGTCATCAATACCGCCAGCACTTTTACCGCCAGCGGCGTTTCCGGCTGCTGAAAATCGTCGATATCTCCGTAGCCCCCCGTCAGCACCACAATCGTCAGCAGCAGCCCATCGATCACGGATTTGCCGATGAAACTGAAGTTGATCACCCCCAGCACCAACATCGCTCCCAAGGTGAGGGTGAGGGTACGCACGATGGGTTTCACCTGCAATAGCCCTCGTACTCCCATGAGCAACCGAGACCCTAGGGTGCGCCAGGCTCCGGCGTACAGGGATCCCCACGGCAGTGACGTATGTTGCCGTTGGTGTCGTTTGTCTTCTGCCTGCCCGCTGGCCCAGCGTTGGGCCCGTGAAGATCCGCGCCGGCCATTGCGCTCCAGCAGTTGCAAGTAGGCCTTCGGATCACAAATCACCAAAATGCGATCCCCTTCGATCAGTTCCGCCTCGTGGTCGAAATCGTCGAAAACCCGATAGGCGGAGAAATCCGACAGCCCATCCACCGGGTAGTGAAACAGCACCCTGGCCCGAAAGGTCTCCTCCAACTCCGAGAGGGGCATGTGCAACAGGCGAGAGTTGTCCTCAATCGTCAGATCCACCACGTTCCAGAGGGTGGTTTCTTGCACAGGGCCCAGGTAACCGGGATCCGCCAGCTCCGGGGGGAGAATCGCCGGCTTAGCTTCTAACTGGGGCAGCTCGAAGTAGCCGACAAATTCATCTGAAACCGCCTTAAGGGCAAAGGCTGGGGCCGCCAAAGCGGCAATCGACAACGAGAAATGCTGTGGCAAAACCGAGTCGAGATAGTGGGCAATGCTGCGGTTAAACAACCGCGAGATGATGCGCACCTGCGGGTTCAGATCCCGGATGAGCAGGGCCAGCTCAAAGTTGGCTTGGTCATTGTCTTGCAGCAACAATACCCCTTTGACCCGCTCGATCCCAGCCCGACGCAGCACCTCCGGTTGTCGGGGATCCCCTCGTAGATGTCGCCAGTGCTTCTTCGGATCCGGCAACGGGTTCGGATCCACCACCACAGCATGTTGTCCAAAGGCTTCCAGAGCTTGTAAGGTCAGCTCCACCAAATCGTTGTAGCCACAGACAAGAATGGCCGTGTTGGGATCCCTGCCGTTGTCCTGCGGCTGCACACCGGGCAAGTCAGTCAGGGAACGGGCCATACGCTGTCATCTACCCTGCCCCCGTTATATCCGAAGCCCTTCGGACTTTGGCAGGTGCTGCAGATCACCCCCTTTGGCCGGGGATAGCTTGCTACACTCATATCACTCATTGGCTGGGGCACTGCTCATGACTTCCACTCAACCGGATCCTCGTGCAATGGGTGGTTTTCCCTGGCGCGGTGTTGCGTTGGGATGTGGGCTGCTGCTGGTGCTGGGGGTTGGATCCTGTGTGGCAGCGGGTTACTATCTATCGCGGGTGTTGCGGGAAGTTACGGGCTTTACCCTTGACTCCGGGGCTGTAGAAGAAAAGGCGCAAACCATTCTCAAGTACCAAATTCCCGGGGGATCGCAGGGGGTGGTGAGCTTTAGCCTCGGCCCGATCGATTTTGCCGGGGTAACCAGCCGCAACGAAGGGGTGGTGCTGATGGTGGGCCGCGTCGGCGCAGAGGTGCTGAACGAGATCGACCGCCAGGAGCTAGAGGCCAATTTTCGGGAAGGGGTGAGTGAGTTCCGTTCCGAGGATGTGAACATTACCGTCGAGCGCAGTGAGTCCCGCCGCCTTTGCGATCAGGCCATCTCGCTGTTGATCCTGGAAGGAGAAAGCCAAGAGGGATCCACAACGGTGCCCAGCGTTGTTTATCAATCAGCGGTTTTGCACCAAGAAGACCTGCTCATGTTTCTGCTCATCTCCACCGGCAACAATGCCCTATCCCAAGCTGAACGGGTGTTTGCCAGCCTCGATTGCCCTTAACCGAACAGTCTTGATTCAGTCAGCTCTTTCGAGTCCAATGGCTAACAAATGAGAATAGATCTTAATAGCTTGACCCAATACCTGGGATCCCCTATCATGTTCCCCAGAAACAAGTTCTTGAATATGAGTCTCAACAAGCGAGTTCTACAGTAACCGACAGTAGGCTTCAGATTCAGGGTAACCACTTCTGCTTCAGAGGTGTGGTTTTCGAGTGTTTTCTCAGCAGAGAGGGGCATTGCCGGCTCTGCCTGGGGTGGGGTGATGTTTTTTCAGGATTTTTTGAGTTTAGGAGTTGGTTGCATATGCGTTTATCGCGGCGACAGTTTGTCAGTGGAGTCTCTTTAGGCTCTGTAGCCTTGGCGGCGGGATCCTTCCTGCGCCCGGCCCACGGTGCTAACCGGGAGGTTAACCTCTACACCTCCCGTCACTACGGTACCGATGAAGAGCTGTACGATCTGTTCAAAGAAAAAACCGGCATCACTGTTAACTGGGTACAGGGCAATGCCGACGAGATCAATCAGCGCATCCGCAGCGAAGGCGCCAATAGCCCTGCCGATGTGTTTATGACGGTGGATATTGCCCGACTGTGGCGTGCCCAGAACGAGGGGTTGTTCCAGCCGATTGAATCCGCCACCTTATCCAGCAACATTCCGGCCTCTTTGCGGGATCCGGAAGGGTACTGGTTTGGCCTCACCAAGCGGGCGCGGGTGATCATGTACAACAAGGACAAGGTGGATCCTGGCGAACTCTCCACCTACGAGGCCTTGGCGGATCCGAAGTGGCGGGGTAAAGTGCTCACCCGTTCCTCCAGCAACGTCTACAGCCAATCCCTCACCGCCTCGATCATCCTGGCCCACGGGATCCCGGAAACGGAAGAATGGGCACGGGGCTTGGTGGCCAACTTTGCCCGTCCACCGGAAGGGGGGGATACCGACCAAATCAAGGCTGTGGCTGCCGGGGTGGGGGATGTGGCCCTTGCCAACACCTATTATCTGCCCCGCTTGATCAAATCCGACAATCCTGAGGATCGGGCGGTGGCGGAAAAAATTGGGGTCTTTTTCCCCAACCAGGAGGATCGCGGCACCCACGTCAATGTTAGCGGTGCCGGTATTCTGAAAACAGCTCCCAACAAAGAAGCGGCCATCCAGTTCCTCGAGTTCCTCTCCGGGCCGGAAGCCCAAGCCATTTTTGCCCAAAGCAACAACGAATACCCGGTTTTGCCAGGAGCAGAGGTGGATTCGATAGTAGCGGGCTTTGGTAGCTTTAAGGAAGATACGATCAACGCCGCCAGCATTGGCCGGGTGACGCCAGATGCTTTGATGGTGATGGATCGGGCCGGTTGGAAGTAAGGCTTGCCGCTTGCCCATAGCTCAGTACAGGTGTATTCCTGCTGAGTGAGAGTCAGGGATCCTTTCCGTTCCTTTGGGGGGTAGGGATCCCTGGTGGAGGACTTTCCTTTACACTGGGTCGGAGCAACATCGGGTGGAAACCCTATTCAGGGGCGTAGAATAGGGCTTCTTGCTTGAGTCTTGAGTTCTCAACCCGTCAATGAACCGGAGATGGGAACATTTTTATAAAGTTTGTGAAGATTTCACCTGAGTTTGATGAGCAAACCGGCTGAGCCACCCTTAAACGAACCCCTTGGGCGCACCCTCAGGAAAATTCGATGGCCTTGGCTGAATGGCTGGGCACTGCTCACCTTGGTCTTGACCGGCCTGATCCTTGTCCCCACCCTAACGGTGCTGTTGAGTTGGCTGGTGGATGAGCGACAGGTGTGGGAGCATCTGGCGGGGACGGTGCTGGGGCTGTACGTGCGCAATTCCCTGCTGTTGATGGTAGGGGTAGCAGCGGGGGTGATCCTGGTGGGCAGTGGCACCGCTTGGTTGGTAACCATGTGCCAATTTCCGGGGCGAGCCTGGTTGGAATGGATGCTGGTGTTGCCTTTGGCGGCCCCCACCTATGTTTTGGCTTATGCCTATACCGACTTTTTGCAGGTAACCGGCGGCTTTCAGATCTGGCTGCGGCGGATCACCGGCTGGGGAATTGGCGACTACTGGTTTCCCAACATCCGCTCCCTGTGGGGGGCAACACTGCTGCTGATTCTTACCCTGTATCCCTATGTTTATTTGGCGGCACGGCTGGCTTTTCAGGAACAATCGGTGGCCTGTTTGGAGGTGAGCCGCTCCCTGGGCTATGGGCCTTGGGCCAGTTTTCGCAGGGTAGCTTTGCCCTTGGCGCGACCGGGAATTGTCGCCGGGGCCCTGTTGGCCCTGATGGAAACCCTCAATGATTTCGGCACCGTCAGCTATTTCGGGGTAGACACTTTCACGACGGGCATTTACCGGATCTGGACGGCTCTGGGGAATCCGGTGGCAGCGGCCCAGCTGTCGGCTTTGCTGTTGGTGTTGGTGTTGCTGCTGATGGTCGGGGAACAAACCCTGCGCCGGCGGGCACGCTACTACCGACAGGGCTTCAAACCAACGGCCGGTCGTTATGCCTTAAGAGGGATCCGAGCGGTGGGGGCCTGGCTGGCCTGTGGGATCCCGGTTGGGTTGGGCTTTGGCGTTCCCGCTCTAATTCTTCTGAACATGACTCTGCGGCAAGGGGGGTTGGGTCGCCGCTTCTGGAGCTACGCCCAAAACAGTTTGGTGCTGGCCACAGTGACGGCGGTGATCGCGGTGGTGGTGTCGGTGGTGGTGTTGTACGGGCTGAGAATGCAGGGGCTAGGCCGTGCGGGATCCCCTTGGGGTCTGCGGCTGGCGGTGCACTTGTCTTCTTTGGGTTATGCCCTGCCGGGGGTGGTGATTGCGGTGGGGGTACTGCTCCCCTTGGGGCGGATGGATCAGCTCCTCAGTCATCTGCGGCAGGTGCTTTTTCAACAACCCCCCGGTTTGGTGATCAGTGGCACAATTACGGCCTTGATTTTTGGCTATCTGGTGCGATTTTTGGCAGTTTCTCTCTCCACCATTGAAGCCACCCTGATGCGGATCCCTCCTAGCCTAGATGAAGCAGCTCGTAGCCTAGGGCAGGGATCCCTCGGTACCCTCTGGCGGGTGCATCTACCCCTGATGGGAGGGGGGATTTTAGGGGGGATGATCCTGGTGTTTGTGGATGTGATGAAAGAGCTACCGGCCACAATGGTACTGCGGCCCTTTAACTTCGACACCTTGGCGGTGCAAACCTACCGCATGGCCGCCGATGAACGCCTCGCAGAAGCAGGGGCCCCAGCTTTGGCCATTGTGTTGGTAGGGATCCTCCCCGTGATTTTGCTCAATTCTCGGCTAGCTCAGCGGCAACGCCTGGGTTCCAATGTCGATGTGCAGAGCAGTCTGAGCTGACACTTCTTACTCCTCTCTCATCGAGAAGGAGAGAGAAGAGAGGCACTTCAGGATTCAAAATGGAATCTCATCCCAACAGCCCTTCGTGTCACCAGCAACATCACTACTGCCTGGTTCCTGAGGTGGATCCCTCGTTTCGGACATCTGATCTTTACCATAAGCATACTGATACTTAAAAGGTTCTTCAGGGACACCTACGGTTAAATCATGAACACAAGTATTGAGTTCTCTTGCCCCAAGCATAGAAAGATAAGTTTGCAGGCTGTCGATGATAGAACGTTGTCCTGCATGATTTCTAACTGCTGCCAGCCAGGTCTGAACTTTCTCAGTTCCTTGTGACCGTGCATCCGTTGGGTTAGTTTTAAATTCATCAGTAATCTCAGGTAAATCCTCCATCAGCTGGGCTGTTGGTTCTAGAGCTATCTCCTCTAGAAACCTTGAGGCAAGTTTTGTCGTTTGGGTTGAATGATAGGCTTTTGTAACGATATAAGCAACTTTCCGAGCCCGTGTGAGAGCAACATACAGCCCTTGCGCGGGTTTTCTACAGCAGGGTTTATGCTTCCTCAGCCCTCCAGGAGGTGGGTTTCAACCTCCATAGCTGTTACATGTGACTAGCGGTGCCCTATGGGCCGCCATGGGCGAACGCGCCAGCGTGCCCTAGGCGTAAAGGGCTGTAACAGGGCCAAATCGAAAGGAGCGCGTGAGTTTATAGACTGTGTGGGGACGATTGGTAAACACATGCTCAAAGTCGCGGATAATGCAATCGGGTCAAGCTCCACGCCATTCGTAAATGGTTTGGTCATCGTCACCGACCAGCATGACTTCGGCTCGAGTACCGGCCAACAGTTCAATCAGCCGCTGCTGGCCAAAGTTAACATCTTGGTACTCATCCCCAATCAGATCGGTTCACTCGAGTGCTGGCGAGGACCTGATAGAGCTGGGTAGGTGGAGAAGAGCCTAGCTCTCCAGGTCATCCATCGGTACGATATGGGATCATTCTTAAGGATCAGGTCAGCCTCCTGGTTTGGTTTTGGCTTGTATCCGAGCTCTAGCTTCGGGATCCTGACTTGTCGCTCTTTTTGGGATGGCTTGCTGAATGCCTCATGTCGCTCCTACTTCATCCACACCTCCCAAAGCCCGTTTAACCCCTATCCAGATTCCACCTCTACTGCAATCCAGCTCCATCCAACTCTCGCTGGTCATTCCCACCTACAACGAAGCCTCCAGCATTCGCGACTTGGTCAGCCAGTTGTGCGCCCATCTGGATACAAATCTGCCGGGCGCCTACGAGCTGATCGTGGTGGATGACAATAGCCCCGATTACACCGCCAAACTGGCTCAGGAGCTGCAACGGGAGTTTCCGCAGTTAAAAGTGATTTGCCGCCATCAGGAACGGGGCTTAGCCACGGCCGTGCTGCGAGGATGGCAGGCCGCCCAAGGGGAAATACTGGGAGTGATCGACGGGGATTTGCAACATCCACCGGAGATGATCCTCAAGTTGTGGCAGCAGATGCAAACGGGGGCCGACTTGGCCTTAGGCAGCCGCTACGCAGAATCGGGAGGGGTGAGCTACTGGAGCTTGGGCCGACGCATTGTTTCCCGAGGAGCTCAACTGATTGGGCTGGCCCTGCTGCCGGGGATCCTAGGCCGTGTTTCGGATCCCTTGAGTGGATTGTTTCTGGTCAGGCGTAAGTCGATTGCCGGGATCCCGCTCAATCCCAAAGGCTACAAGCTGCTGATCGAGGTGCTTGCTCGGGGCAGAGTGGGAACGATCGAAGAAGTGGGGTATGTCTTTCAGGAGCGCCAAAATGGCCAGAGCAAGATCCAACTGCAAACCTGCATTCAGTACCTGCACCATCTTATCCACCTGCGTCTCTCATTGGGGCCACTGGGATCCTTTCTGCGATTCTGTACGGTGGGACTTTCCGGTACCTTCGTAGATATGGTCCTGCTTTATTTGCTGCATGATCCAAACAATTTGGGTTGGGGCCTCATGGTCAGCAAACTGATTGCTTCAGAAGTGGCGATTCTCAACAACTTTCTCTGGAATGATCTATGGACTTTTCGCAGCGTGACCAAGCTGCAACCTGGCCCTATCAATCGTCTGAAGCGATTGGTTAAGTTCAATATCATCTGTCTAATGGGTCTGTTCCTCAACTCTCTGTTGTTGATTCTACTGAGCGAGTACCTCGGCATTCATTACCTGCTGGCCAATCTGATCGCCATCGGTATCCTCGTATTCTGGAACTTCTACCTCAACTTAAAGCTCAGCTGGAAAGTCACGGAAGTTAAACCAGATTCTGGCTATGGCAGACTGTGAACTACCCGACGCTCGTCTGCGGGGTGCGGAGCACCCTTGCGACGCACCAGAGCATGGGCTTCCTTCTTCACAGGCAACAGCCTCAGCCGTAAGAGCCTTTCGTCCATACCCCGCTGGTCTTGCATTGCCTCCAAAGGCAGCAGCACTGGTTCCGAATGCCAAGTGAGCCAGGGTCTGGCTCACCAAAAACCGCAAACCTTTATTTTTGTTCATCTTTAGATATGAATTGCTGCATTGATGTCCCTATCATGCCGTTCTTGGCAGTGAGGGCACACAAATGAGCGAATTGAGAGTTCCATTTCGTCTGAAGGTCGGCGATCTCCGGGGTTTGGGAACGGGGAAGTGATGAAAGGAACCCAACTGGGGTGATCCCGATCAGCGCAAACAAGCTTACCAAAGAATACACTAAATTTATCCCGAAGGGTATTGACGATTCTGACTCAAAAAGACACATTCTCCTCGTCGCGAATCGGTTTTCCGATAGACTGGGGCCAAGCGCAGGGGGTGGAGGCATTCAACCATGGAGGATGAGATTGTGTACCAACTAACCTTAGAATGGGCTGAAGCCGATCAAGGTGTAGAGCACCGCCGCTCCCAAATCCTTTCATCTGACCCATCCAAGCTGGCCACCATCGGACGGGATCCCGGCTGTGATGTGGTGATCAACGATCAAACCCTTTCAGTCTCTGGAATTCATGCCGGGCTCTACTTTGATCCCAAAAGGTTAAGCTTTCACATTCGCAATTTAACTCGGGATCGTTTGCCTCCCAAACAACCTAACCCCATTTGGGTAAATGGTCAAAAGATCATTCAAGAGGAGCTAGCCCTCGAGGCCAACAGCCAAATTCAACTGGGGCGCGTGGTGTTGAAGGTGAAGTCTATAGAGGCTGTGGTGAAGGATCGTGGCGTCACCTTGAACCGGGGTGCTCTGGATGCTCTCAAGGTTAAGTGTAGCCGTCTACAAAATCCTCACTACCTGCCACCAGAATATCAGGGCCAAAATTGCCCCTACTGTGGATATTTGGTACTAAGTGCTTCGTTGGTAATCCCCCCACCAGAACCTGCTAAGGCCCCACAACCTCTGGATGCCCAGATCAAATCCAAAGATAAAACCTAAGGCCTACGAAATCCACTCCCAACCCACGACCAACTCGACAGCAAACCCCTCTCATCCCCCGGTTGGACATCGGAATCGACCCACAAAAGCCGGAAGAATAGGTAAACTCCCTTCTGAGGGCAGCCTTCTTCCAAAAATAGCTGGAAAAGTTGAAAAAATATCGGGATCCCAATAGCGATATCGGCGATTCTTCTACGGATCCCACCAACCCATCCAAATAATCCATCCATGTTTATTGAATAAAAGGATCCTGATAAATCCATCATGACCTATGCAGTTGTATCGTTCTTGAGTGCCTCAAAAGGTGAGCAAAAGCCATGCAAGTTCAGCTGAGTTGGGAAGACCCCATTACCGAAGAACAGCAGGAGCCGATTTTCCCACTGCCTCTGGCTTTGGGCAGAGATCTGGCGCAACTGCCCCAGGAATGGCAGGGCAAAGAAGTGGCCCGGGCCGTGTTTGTTAGCCAAGAAATTTCTCGCTACCATGCCCTGGTTTATCGAAGCGACGATGGCCAAGTGATCTACGAAGATCGTAGTGCCAATGGCAGTCGCATCAACGGCGAAAAAATTCGGCAGGCCCGTCAGGTGCTCAAGGGCGGAGAAGTCGTACAGTTTGGCCCCTACAGCGTCACCGTCAGTTTGCTGCCCTCCGGGGATCCCAGCGCCACCCTCCTCACTGGCGCCCATCGCGGCACCCGTACCCTTTTGCTGGAGCCCCGCACCGACCTGATTCGTCCTGATACCGTCGAGATTCCCCCTCCATCCACGGTTGTTTTCGCCCCCGAGCAACCCCCTGATGTGCGGACCGGTTCCGAATTTCCCCCACCCCAGTTGTTTCGGGCCGAGCAAATTTCCCTCAGTGCTCTAAAAGCCACCGGTCTCCCCGTGGAGGAAACCAACTATCTGGCTTTGGGCGGCGGCATGGGCAGCTTTGTTTGGGTAGATACCCTGCGCATTCATGGGGTCAAGCCCGAACATATCCGGGTGATTAGCATTGCCAAGAAACCCTACGAACGGTACGACCGTCTGCTGAACAATTGTCAGATCCCCCGCTGGAAGCGAATTCGTTCCGGTTCGGATTCCTGCCCAGACAACATCTGGGGCTGGCCCGGCTATGCCCTGCGAGATGCTTGGCGCTCTTTTTTTTCGGGCCGTCTGTTGGAGGCATTTGGCTTTTTGTGGCAGGTGTTTAGCGAGCCTTTGTTGGCGGATACCTACACGCCGCGAGCGGGGGATGTGTTTGCCTCTATGGATCGAGAAGCGGCCCGAATTAGCTGGGATCAAATGCTCTGCTACGGCCATATTCGTGCCATTCGCAAAACGGAGGATGGGCGCTATGTGGTGGCCTATTCCGCAACGCGACCGGGCCACACGGATCACCGCTTTATGGTGGCCAAGTACCTGCATTTGGCGACCGGTTATCCCGCCATTAAGTTGCTCAATGACCTACAGGAGTTTCGGGAACAAACGGGGGATCTCAAATCTGTGGTGCACGGCTACGAGCCGCATCCTCACGTCTACGAGCATTTGGAGAAACAAGGCGGTACCGTTTTGATTCGCGGCTTTGGCATTGTCGCCTCACAGGTGATGGATCGCCTTTACGAAGCCCGCAAAATGAACCCTCGTATTTCGGTGGTGCATCTGAGCCGTTCCCCCAAGACCGGCAATCGTTTTGGACGGGCCAAACGGACGGTGGATAACCATTGGGAGTTTCAACCCTACAACTGGCCCAAGGGCACTTGGGGGGGAGATCTGCGGGCCAAATTGGAGGCCGCTACTCCGCTGGAGCGCCGGGAGTTGTTGGAAGTGTGGGGGGGCACCACAACAGCCAGTCGGCGAAAATGGCGGCGGGCGGTTCGCCAAGGGTTACGAGAGGGCTGGTATTCGATCGTGTTTGGCAAGGTGGAGTCGGTGGTGCTCAGCGACAAGGGCAAGCCGATCACCTACATTCAGGGCACCCACAACAACACGCAAATGAAAGTCGAGGCGGATTTTGTTATCGACTGCACCGGTTTGGTTTCGGATCCCATGACCAATCCTCTCCTCAATGATCTGATCACCCACTACAATTTGCCTCTGAATCCCTACGGACGGCTCCACGTTTCCAATGATTTTGAGCTGGTGGACATGCGCAATCGGGATGGGCGGATGTATGCTGCCGGGATCATCACCTTGGGGGGCCCCTACGCGCCGGTGGATACCTTTTTGGGCTTGCAATACTGTGCCCATCGTTCGGCAGAACATTTGGTGCGGGTGCGGGCACCAGGCATGAGAACCTTGGAAGGGATTGGATCCCTGTGGCAATGGTGTAAATGGGCCTTAAACATCAGTCCTTCCTAAAGACGCTTCGGTGATAAGAACGATACACTTTCTGACTCTCCTCCCCCAAAGGGGGAGAGGGGCTGTGGGTGAGGGCAGATGTTGCAAACTCAATTCAAAGGATCAAAGGACCATAACTTCTCACTTCAACTTCTGGAGGGAGGCATGACTCCAACTCTGATTGGCCGTTGGCAAACCCGTATTTTTCTGTTGTCCACTGTCGGGGTTTTGGCCACGTTACCTTTTTACTTTGGCCTCACAGGTCATGGCGGCAGTTTCATCTATTTTTGGGTGTTGCTCTACGTGGGCGTGTTTGGCTGCATTTGGGATATGGTTTACAACTACCTGCTGGGGTGGATGTGGGATCACGACTGGCCGGGGATCCTCCAGCTTTTGGCCGGCATTTGGGAGGGCTTGTTTTTGGGCACTGTGCTCACGCTCACGGGCCTGCCCTATATTCCCACCCAACGGTTTTACCTGGGGGATTTTATCCTCCACTACAGTGTGGTCTGGGTTTGCCTTTACCTCAGTGCTTGGGTGGTGATGCGCATTTTGTTTCCCCGTTGGCGGTTTCGCGGTGGGGAGTGGCTGGGCAAATGGCCCCATTCTCACGGCTAGCCTTTGGCGATCGGGATCCTGGGGATCCATTGCCGTTAGAATCAGGCTGACTCGCTGCCGGGAGTGTCTGGGGTTGGCGTGCATCGACCGAACGCAGCCGTTGCCCCCTAGCCCAAAGCGTTTTTGCTGTAGCAATGCCTTCTCTGATGCAAGCCTGTACCCTGATCGCCCGCGCCAAAATTAATCTCTACCTGGAAATTCTCGGATCCCGTCCCGATGGGTATTCAGAGGTGGCGATGGTGTTGCAGAGCATCCACTTGGCGGATCGGGTGCAGTTGAAGCGCCGTCATCACGGCATCCAACTCACCTGTGATCACCCCGAGGTGCCTGCCGATGCCAGCAACCTTGCCTACAAAGCGGCTGAGCTCTTGCAAAAAGAGTGTCACTCCTCTGCTGGGGTTGAGATTCACATCGAAAAGCACATTCCGGTGGCGGCAGGTTTAGCCGGCGGCTCGGCCAACGCAGCGGCAGTGCTGGTGGGATTGAACCAACTGTGGGGATTGGGCCTGACGGTGGGAGAGTTGCAGCGCTTGGCCTCTCGGCTGGGATCCGACATTCCCTTTTGTGTGCAGGGGGGAACGCAACTGGCCACCGGGCGCGGAGAGCTTTTGGAACCGCTGGCGGATTGGGAGGGGATCCCTCTGCTGTTGGCCAAACCCAGACATTTGGGGGTTTCTACCGCCTGGGCCTACCAAGCCTTTCGCTCCCGCCAGGGGGATGCTGCCTCTACTCCCACACCTGCTTCCACCTTGCCGCAGGTGTTGGCGGCCCTCAACCGTCAGGATCCACTTGCATTGGCCAAGGGTTTGCGCAATGACCTGGAGCAGCCGGTTTTGGCAGAGTATGCCCTTGTGAGGGAGTTACGCCAAGCCATCCTCTCAGCAGGTGCACTGGGATCCCTGATGTCTGGGTCGGGGCCAACGGTCTTCGGGATCATGCCCAGTTTGGAACTGGCCACTCAAGCGCGGGATACCTTGCGTCGTCACTTTCAAAATGTGGATTTCTGGGTGACTCAGTCTGTCCCCACCGGCATCCTCCTGGAAGCGGATCCCCAAAGCCTCAGCCTTAGCTAGGCTAGGAGCTCGATCAACCTAGATCAACTTAGAACGGGCGTAGCTGGATACCGCATCGATCAGCAACACCACCCCAAACACGATCAAAATCAGCACGGCAGTGCCGCGATAGTCAAAAAAGCTCAGATAGGTGCGCAACAATTGTCCGATGCCGCCGGCGCCGACAAACCCCAACACGGTCGAAGCCCGTACATTGATCTCGAAAATGTACAACACGTAAGAGGCCATGGTGGCGGCAATTTGGGGTACCACCCCGTAAACGATCTGCTGCAGGCGCCCTGCGCCCACCGCTTGCAACGCCTCCAAAGGGCCGGGATCGATGGCTTCCACCGTTTCACTCCCCAGCTTGGCCAATACCGAGGCCGTAAAGATGACGATCGCCACCACCCCCGGCAATGGACCAAAAGAGAGAATGCCCACACAAATGGCGGCATAGAGCAGATCCGGCACGCTGCGCACTAAAGTCAAGAAGCCCCGCACCAACCACATCACCCAGGGGTTGGCCGTTGTGTTCCGGGATCCCCAAAAAACAAAAGGAATGGCCAGCAGCACACCAAACAATGTGCCCAAATAGGCAATTTGCAGCGTCTCCAAAAGCGGTTGCCAAATTTCCGGCAGAGCCCGCCAGTCGAGGGGCCACATCTTGCCAAAAAAGGCGAAAAAATCCGGGATCCCTTGGGCTAGCGTCTGTAAGGAGAAATTCGTGAAATGGGCGGAAGTCAAAAGCAAAGCCAGAAACAGAGCCCAGGAGCCAATGCCGATTAGGCGGGGCAGCAAGGGCGGTTGCGGCAGGGTTGGAGGGGATCCCATCATCAGCTGGCCTGCCTCAGTAAATCTTTTTCTTTATCGATAGAGCGGCCATAGATCTCGGTGAACACCTGATCCGTAGCCTCGGCTGGCGTACCATCGAACACCACTTCCCCGGCCCGCATGCCAATGATGCGATCGGCATAGTCGCGGGCCATATCGATAAAATGCAGATTCACCAGCGTCGTGATGCCATCTTCGCGGGTAATGCGCTTTAGATCCCCCATGACGGCGTTGGCCGTAGGCGGATCCAGGCTGGCCACCGGCTCATCCGCCAACATCACCTGCGGCTGCTGGGCAAGGGCACGGGCGATCCCCACCCGCTGTTGTTGCCCCCCCGACAGGGCATCCGCCCGCACATAAGCTTTTTCCGGGATCCCGACCCGCTGCAAACAGGCATGGGCCATGAGCAGATCCGACTTGGAGAAGATCCCCAACAAACTGGCCACCGGATTGGCGCTGCCCAACCGGCCCGACAACACATTCCGCAGCACCGTGGTGCGTTTCACCAGGTTGTAGGTTTGAAAGATCATGCCGATGCTGGCCCGCATTTTACGTAGCTCCGCCCCCCGTGCTCGCGTGATGGAACGGCCTCCCACCCGCACCTCGCCTTTGGAGGGCACCACCAAGTTGTTGATGGTGCGAATCAGGGTGGATTTGCCCGCCCCTGACAAGCCGACGATGACCACAAATTGCCCCTTGGGAATATCGAGGTTGATCCCCTTCAGGGCTTGATACCCATTCGGATAGGTGACTTCTACGCCGTCAAAGCTGATCATGCTGCCAGGGAGGGGCTAGGAGAAATGCGGGATCCCCAACCAACCGTGAGGATCCCTTTGGGGGTACGCTCAATTGCGGCGGAAGGTGCTCGAGACTTCCCGCACAATGTCGTAGGCAGAGGAGTCGATAGGGGCAAAACCGGTGACATTGAACAGAGCCTCGGTGAGTTTTCGGCCCTCTTCCGTCTCGGCAATCTCGATCATCGCCGTGGCAATCTGCTCTGACAAACCCTCCGGCAGACCAGCCCGCACCACAGTGCCGTCGTTGGGAATATCCGAGGTATAGCCCAACACACACACCTTCTCGTTCACATCCGGGTGATCGTTGGCGATGGTGGTACGAGCATCCTCAAAAGACACCGACACATCCACATCGCCGTTGTAAACCGCCAACACCGCAGCATCGTGGGCACCCGCGAAGATCGGCTGCATATCCACGTTGGCATCAATATTGTGCTCATCCCTTAAAAACACAAAGGGGAACTGGTAACCTGAGGCAGAGCCCGGATCCACGAAGGCAATGGTTCTGCCCTTCAAGTCGTCAAAGCTGTCGATCTCGCCGCCACAGGGAATGTTGAACTGAGACCGGTAGGTGGTGGAGCCCCGCCGTACGGAAGCCAAAATCACCTCGGCATTGTGACGATCCACCGCTTCCACCAAAGCCGCCGGGCCAAACAGACCAATATCCACTCGGTTGGTACCTATCGCTTCCACCAAGCCGGTATAGTCTGTGGATACAAAGGTTTCCACCGGGATCCCAAGCTTTTCGCTCAGCAGCTCGGCAAAGGGATCGAGGCTATCGACAATCCGTTCCGCCTCCCGAGAAGGCACCATCCCCAGCACCAACTTATCCGGGGTGGATTGGGCCAGCGCTTGGCTACCGGCCAGGATGAGGCTCAGGCCGAGGCCGTAGGAGAGAGCTTGCTTGATCACGGTTGTTGCTCCTAATTGAGGGGTGAACGAGGGTTGAGGAATCGTCAGCTTAGCGGCCCTACTAGGTTTTGCGCCCGCATCCATGAAAAAGGTTAGACGAGAACCACTCAAAACCCGTGTATTCCCCAACACATTCAGCAGATTTCGCCGCCACCCTATAGTCGCCTGGGGCTTCTCACTTGTTCCCGTTCTGGTTCTCGCTTCATCTGCTACGGGATCCACCCTACCCAGGGATCCCATCTACTGCGGGTTCAGCTTTTTGCCGCGACGCTGGTTCCGAATTCCAGACCAATCTTCGAGTACAAAGACGGCAACTCCTGGCTTGTGAGCCTGCTCTTGGATTGCACAATGTATCGTCGGATGTCTCGCAGGAAGAACTGCTTCTTGCGTCCACTCATCCCTTTAAGGCAACGTTTGGTCTGTTGTTGACGCCCTGGGGTATGGCAAAGGGGTATGGCAAAGCAGATAAAGCCCAGTTTGGTTTGGGAGGGATCCCTTTGGCAACAGGGGATCCGCCGGGTCGCGGGGGTGGATGAAGTGGGGCGGGGATCCCTGGCGGGGCCGGTGGTAGCGGCGGCGGTGATTTTGCCCGTAGAGATGGATCCCGCAGAGCTAGAGGGGGTGAGGGATTCCAAACAACTGCGCCTAGCCCAACGGATTCACTGGGCAGAGCGGATTCGACGGGTTGCTCTAGGGGTGGGGATCGGCAGCGCTTCTGCGGCAGAAATTGACCGGATCAACATTCGACAGGCGACAGTGCTGGCCATGCAACGGGCCTTGGCTGAGTTGGGCGAGGTTGAGTACATTTTGCTGGATGGATTACCGCTGGCCGAGTTGGGATCCCGACATACCGCCCTGGTGAAAGGGGATCAAAAAAGCTTATCCATTGCGGCGGCTTCTATTCTCGCTAAGGTCTGGAGAGATACCCTGATGCAAGAGTGGGATCAACACTACCCTGGCTATGGTTGGCGAACCAATGTCGGCTATGGCACGCGAGAGCACCGACAGGCCCTGCAAGACTTGGGGCTTACCCCACAGCACCGCCGCAGCTTTGTCCACTTGGCAGAGCTGAAAGCAAATTGATAGAATGCGAGACGCAGTTGTGCTGCCCACGTAGCTCAGTGGACTAGAGCACTGGGTTCCGGTCCCAGGTGTCGGAGGTTCGAATCCTTTCGTGGGCGCTTTTGTAATTCTCCCTCTTTTTTGCCGTCAGCTATACAAATGAGCCACATACTCTCCGTAGCCGTTGTAGGGCAATGTCGGCACCGTCTGCCAATGGGTACGGGATCCAAATCCGATTAGGGTTTCCTGCTCCTGTGACCAACGGGGATGGGGCACTGTCGGATCCACATTGGCTTCAAACCCATATTCATCGGGGGCGAGGGTATTCCAAAAAGTGGGGGGCTGGTGGGCCAAAAATTCGATTTTGACGATGGATTTTCCCCCCTTAAAGCCATATTTCCAGGGAATCACCATACGAATCGGGGCCCCATGTTGTTTGGGGAGAGGTTTGCCGTAGATCCCCAGGGCGAAAAACGCCAGTTCATTGGCCATTTCCTCAATCCGTAGCCCCTCGGTATAGGGCCAGGGCAAGTTGGGGGGCCAAATGGGGCCGTACATGATCTGACGGTCGTAATAGGAGGTAAACCGGACGAATTTGGCCTCCGGCAAGGGATCCACCCGTTCAATCAACAACCGCATCGGAAAGCCCAACCAGGGCACCACCATTGCCCAGGCTTCTACACAGCGAAAGCGATAGATGCGCTCCTCCAGGGGGAAGTTAAACAGATCTTCAAGGCCCAACTGCTGCGGTTGCCGCACCAATCCCGTGATTTCTACCGTCCAGGGATCCGTCGGCAAAGCCTGTGCCCCCCGCCAAACGCGTTTACCGGATCCAAATTCATAAAAATTGTTGTAGCGAGCCGCCACGATCTCCTCGGTGAGGGGGCGTCCCGGATCCGAAAAAAGGGGGTTCTGGGGGATGCCACTCAAATCCCGCTCTACAGAAGGAACCTCAGTCCGCCCGCCAAAGCCAAAAATCGAGAAACTCACCCCTGCCCCGGCGGATCCCAGTTGGGTGAGAAATCGCCGCCGATTCCAAAACAAAGCTTCCGGTGTGACTGCAGTTTCCTTTTGCCAGGGATGCGGCACGCGGATCCCGATCATGGGCAGGCCATCCTTTGGTTTCTGATTTATTGGGTTTATTGGGGGAAAAAGTCCAAGGCCAAAATTTGCTCAATCGTAAACGAACATTCCCCGAGAAAGCTCTCCAAGCCCGTTTCCCGTTCTGCCCGGAGCACCGCCAGGGGATAAGCCCGCCCCAATGCCTCTAAAATCCGACTTTTTAAGCTGGGATTATCCTGCAAATGAGCTTGCAAACGAATCCGCTGTTCCTGCAAGGTCAGTTGCCAACTGCGGGAGCGCAGGGCGGGTTGAAATTGCCACTTCAGCAGGTGGATGACAATGGCCCGCAAGCGACTTTCCAACTCTCGCCCTTCGGCTTTGCCCAACGATTCAATTTCCTCCGCCGGGTTCTCTCGATCCAATGCGTCCAGATTGCCCGTGCACAGCAAGGTGGCTTGGGTTTGTGTCCAAGCGTAGAAGTCGGATTCGTAGGAAGCGGATCCCGTAGGTGAGGTGTGTCGGGGATTAGGGGCTTGGGGCCGGTTCTGGCAAAACGTAGATGGACTCCACTTGTCGCCCTGCCACCGGCACTGCCTGGATTGTGCCTTGGTCGATGCGGTAGATCACTTTTTCTGCTTGCAGTTGGTTTTCCCCTTGGCTAATGGTGACTTGGCCTTCCAACTCAATTCGCTGTTCTTGGCTGTAGTACACTGCTTTTTGGGCGCGGGCAATCAGGCGTTCAGCAGGAAAACTGAGGGTGACATTGCCAATGGCCTTAAACACCCCCGTATTGGCGTTGGCCTCTTGAGCATCGGCGTTGATGCTGATGGCACGTGGATTCTGATTTTGCCCCCAAGCCGGGATCCCGGATCCCAACAACAGACCCAAGGCCAACAGTCCCCCCAGAGGGTTCCGACAGAGAATGACGTTGGAGTTCATTTCACACCACCTAGCCCAACCACCACGGTGCCAGTCTAGCTTGTGGCCCCAGACTCCGTCCCCGATCTCCCCTTGGGCAAGACCTGGGCCAGTTGCCCTTCTAAATCCGCCACCCGCTGCATTAACTGCCGATTGGCTTCCAGTAGCTCCCGTGCGTGACCGTTCAGGTAGGGATCCGACTCCCACCAGTTGATGCCGATTTCTTTGGCCTTATCCACCGAGGAAATGAGCAGGCGAATCCGCACATTCAACAGCTCAACGTTGCCCACCGAAACCGTGATATCCCCCGCAATCACAATGCCTTTGTCCAGCACCCGCTCTAACACATCGGCCAAAGAGGAGCCGTGAGTGGCTGTGGTCAAGGGTTGAGAGGTAATAGGCACGGGGTTAACTACCCTCCAAAGCGTACAAATGGGCAGAACGGTCAGGCAGGCAGTTGATCCAGCAAGTAATTCAGCAGCTGGGATCCCTCCTCATGGCGCTTACCAGCCCGAGCCAGCAGCACATCCGCACACAGGGCGCGAAAGTCGGCATTCTCTCTGCTGACGGCCAGCTCATGCTCTTTGACGATGCGGCCGATCATCAGACAGCTGCGCAGACTGGGATGCTGGGTGAGATCCAATTTGCGGCGAAAGGCCCGCACCACATGGACGATTTTAAGGGCATCTGGCGCGGATAAGCCCACCCGCGAGGTGAGGATTTCTTTTTCCGTCTCGATGTCCGGTTCCCCCATGTCGATGGTGATCATCCGATCCAAAAGGGCATCCTGTGCCCGATGGACCCCCGTATATTCGTCCGGGTTAGAGGTAAAAATGGCCCGAAATTGCGGATGCACCCGCAGGTACTCCGAACGGTTGCTGTCAGGGGGCATGACCAACAACTTTTCTTCTAGGGCACTGAGGAGGGCATTGTTGGCCTCGGGTCGAGAACGATTGAATTCGTCGTAGATGAGGGTAAACCCCTCCCGGCAAGCTAGGGTCAGGCGGGCATCCACCCAACGCTGCTGCAGATCCTCCTCAGTTTTCACCACCGAGTGAATGTAGTTATCCACCACCCGCCGATGGGTGAAGCCGGTGCGACCCCCGATGAGATCCGAGGAGTCGAAGCGGTCATCCCCGTAGATCAACATAATCGGGCGACCCATCAGACCGGCCAGGTGCATTGCCAAGGTGGTTTTGCCGGTCCCCGAAGGCCCCCGTAAATGAACCGCAAAGCCCGATTGCAGATAGCGCAGAGCTCGGCGGACAATCCGCTCAGTGTAGGGAGTATTCACAAACTGGCGTGGACGCGCCTGCAAAACGGTGGCCATAGGGGTACCAAACCTCTTTTTTGCCTCGACTATAGCTGGGATCCTTATGCTTGGCTTGGATTAAACCGCAACGGTCTCCGACACCATGCGCCGCAACGTGGCCAGAATTTCGGAGGGATCCACCCCCAGCTCCACCGCGCCTCGGGCCAGCAGATCGCGCACCTGTTCCCGATTGCCGATGACTTGCAACAGGGTTAGGTCGGGATTTTGGGCCTGCAGCGCCTCCACATACTCGTTCACATAGGTGAGAATGCGTCCCGGCTCTTCGGCCACGGGAGCGGGAGGAACTACGGGAATGGCGGGCATCACCGGAGCGACCGGCGGCTGAGGTGATGGGTCAGGGGCAACCGGAGCCTCGACCTCAACTTCGGCCTCAACGGCAGTTGTGCTGTTGGGCGCTGGAGCGGGGGCAGGCTCACGGATCTCATCGGCAGGTTGGGGGGGAGCAGCTGCAACGGAGGCTTCAGGTTCGACTTCAAGTTCTGGGGTGAGGAAGGGGATCCCATTGCCCCACACCTGCTCGTGCAGCGCCACCCGAAAAGCCGTCAGCGCACGTTGTAAAGCTTGGGCTTGGGTCTGTCGCTCTTGAGCAACCTGGGCCAGTTCCTGCCGAGCGTGCTGTCGAAGGGCTTGTACCCGTTGCTGCAGATCGGCACAAACCGCCTGCCGTGCTTGCTGAGTGGTGCTGGCCATCACCTGCCGGGCCTGGGCGAAGGTGCTCAGTAAACCTTCCACATCCGAAGTCAAGTTGGCCCGAAAAGCTTGGAGCTGCTGCTGGCTGGCTTCTGATTGAGCAGCCCGTTCCCGTTCCAGACAAGAGAGAAACTCTGCCACCGATTTGGCCCGTTGGGTGGCGATTTCCAGGCGGGTGTATTCGTCCAAGGCCCGCTGCACAGCCCGATCCTGCTGCAGTTTCCGCAGGTGACCGCGGATTTGCTCCGCCTGTTGCTGTATCGCCTGTTGCCGTTGCTGACGTTGTCGCCCCAACTCAGCCATCAGGTTTTGATGGCGCTCCACGCGCTGCTGACGGGATCGACTTAGCAAACTTTGGTTTTGAGCCGCCCGTCGGTTACGGGCCACGACCCACTGTTCCTGCAAACTCATGGTGTCCAATCCCTTACGTCGTCTTTGGCTTTTAACTCATGGGTCGGGAAAGCCCGAGTCCAAGTCAATACCGAATCAATACTGGTCAATACTGGGTAGCCGAACTTAACGGCCAAGAAAGTGTACCGTATCGGTTGGATCAAGCTGAGGAAAAGGAGGCAGAGACCTCCAACAGATCCCTGCCCTATTGCTCAACAACCCTTACGCTATCGCCTCGGAGCCTCCCCCAGAAAACCTGTGAATGATCCCCAGAGGATCACCAAATAATCCCGGTCTATAAGGTGAGGAACGCGGCAATACCACCAGGCTTAGGCCGCAGGGGCAGCAGCAGTAGCCGTCAGACCCACAGCTTCAGCATATTTCAGGTAGGTTTCCACAGAAGCCACAACAACCCGCGCTTCAATCGCCAACAGCTCGATCCCAACCAAGGAAACACGCACCCAGGCATCGACAACGATACCCTTATCCAAGATGCGATCGATCACTTCGGCCAAGCTCGAGGAAGAGTTTACTTTCTCAACTGCCATGACAATTTCTCCTGCATTAATGATGCTCGTTCAAAGGGACAAACAAATTGGCGGCAAAACCTCACGTTCGGATAAGGATCCAGACCCTGAATCCATTCCCTGCGGGGCGACGAACCGCACTTCCCGTCACCCTAAACCTCATTTTGATACTTTTCTCCACCCAAAACACCCGTAGATTCGCTTAAATAAGATGGCACTCCTCAGTGATTTGTAGCTTTTTGTAAAGCGATGCCTATGCATGTAGCATATTTCTTAATGGGGAAAACCGAGTGAAAGCAACGATCCAGCCGAAGTCGTTTGGGGGTCGAACTGCGCTTCGCGGATCCCCTATACTGAGACCAGTGCGCCTGCCAAGTGTATCCTATCGCTCGCCAGTGGAGCTGCCGTGACCGATTTGAATGCTGGGATCCCGAGCGTGCGTCGCCTGCAGAAGGGGATCAAGGATCGGGAAACCTTTGAAATCAAGCTCAACACCGGGGATGTCTTCGTGGGCCAGTTGCGCTGGCAGGATCCCGATTGCTTGTGTCTGACCGATGCTGGGGGGCAGGAATCGCTGCTGTGGCGCTCCGCTATTGCCTTCATCAAGGTCAAATCTCATCCGTAAAAACCCTGAGGGTTTCTTCTGTAGACCCACCGGTCTTTACAAAAATTCAGGATTAATTTTTAGGGTTAATCTCCCGCCTGAGCCAAATCAGGATTTTCTCAGGGTGAGGGGTGGGGAGAGAACGATATGATGGGAGGAGTCAAAAAACGTACTTCCCCTGCCACGCTCATGACGGTCTCTGCGATTGAATTGCGCCTTCAACCTGCTGCCCAACGCCACAACCACTACAGCCGCGAAGACTTTTTCCGCTTCGACCGCTCCCAAGGCTCCCTTTTCGACTGGACGGGGGGACGCAATGTATTGGTCAGTGAAGACTTTATCCTTGGCCTGCAGCAGGGCCTAGAAGAAGAAGTGGGGGATGCCTCGGCATCTTTAATGTACACCATTGGCCGAGAGTGGGGCCGCAACGATGCCGCCCATTTTTCCCGGTGGTACGAAGAGGAATATCGGCGCACAACCAAACAGAGTAACCTGATGTTTTTGTTGGAGACTTGGTGGTGGCCCTTAACCTCTCAAGGGTGGGGACGCTGGGAGGTGGATACCGAAGGTCGGCGGCAGGGGTTTATCTTCATCAACCTGTTCGACTCGGCTGTAGCACGCACCCTTGGAGATGTGGATAAGCCCGTTTGCCACCTCTATGCCGGGCTGTTTGCCGGTTTTTTCAGCGCCATGGTGGAACGGCAACTGAACTGCATTGAGATCCAATGCTACTCGATGGGGGAGAGCTACTGTAAGTTTTTACTCGGGAGCAAAGACCGCATTGATGCGGCAGCGTTTTGGTTGAACGAAGGGGCCAGCGCCGGTGAGATCGCCCAGAAACTGCGCTCCGGTGAGGGGGGCGTCAAGGCATGACCTTAGAGATTCCCCTAGAAGATTCGGTGCAGAGCTTTTTCGCCCGTTTGAATTGGGACAATCGCCCGTTGCAGGCACGTTCGGTGTCGATGCCCTTCCTGCTCGTACGTGAGCAATTCGGCTCGATCCCTTGGGCCGGGGATCCCCTTGACTTGGCCGCTCGTTCATTGGGATCCCTAGCAGCGGTGCCGAACTTGGAACCGGAAGAAGAACAAATCACCTTGGCCGATCTGTTCAGCATGTTTTAGCTCCTCACCCACCCCCTCTACTCCACGACTGGGAGATGCAACGATGGCTAGCTCAATCGAACGGATGCTCATCGAAGCGGAAGCACGCTACCTCAAGCCGGAAGAGCTGGGCCAGTTAAAAGCCTACGTTCTCGGATGGCCGAAACGGCAACACGTGTATCGAATCTTGCGGGAACGGGAGAGCCAGATGGTGAGCCGAACCCTAAACGCCCTCAAGCAGGAAATGCCCAGTCTTTCGGGGCAAGTGCTGGAGCTGTGTCAGCGGCATCTGTTGTTGTTGTTGCGCCATAGCGCCCTAGCCATGCTGCTTCAGGACGAAGAGTTGCTAAGAGAGCGGCTAATTGAGTGGATGGAGGAGGAGGTGCGCCTCTACGGGCTACAGAGTGTTTACGAAATTGCCTATCGGATTTTCCAACAAGAGCTGAAAGATCACTTGACCGCTGGTGAACTGGAGTTTATCCGCCCCTTCATCACCCAGGTTCAGGTGGCTTTGCTGTTTTAGGAGGCCGCCACTGCTTTTGTGCCTAACCCCACTTTATTTATTTTTTGATCGCAAAGGGATCCCTTATGACCAGCACTGCCACCCACAGCCCCAATGGCTCCCCCAATGGCTCCGCCGGCTTTGACCCGTATACGCCGGTTTTGGCCAATTACTACACCCCCGGGGCCTATTTGCAGAGCGATTTGGAATCGGGCCTGTTGGAAAGTCGCCATGGCGAGCGTCTTTTGGCGATCCCAGAAGCCTTGCTGCGGGGTATTTACACCGGACTGGAATACGAGACCGGCCAAGCAGCCCGTTTGGTTTTGCGCAACTGTGGCCGCATGTGGGGCAAGGAATTTTTCCGCCGGTTTGCCCAGGAACTTTCGGACTATTACCAAAAACCTTTGGCCGAACTAGAAATGGGCATTTTCTTGCAAAATTTAGGGCAAGCTTGGAAAACCCACGGCTGGGGACTGATCGAGATCGACTGGACCTACAAAGATCAGGGGGTTCTGGTGGTATCCATTCGCAATTCCCCCTTTGCCGCCCTCACTCCTGCCCACTTTACGCGGCCCATGGGCTTTTTGGAAGCGGGCTTGTTGGGCACTTGGTTCAGCCAGTTGACCGGCCAAGACTTGATCTGTGTGCAAACCACCAGCGAGGCTTTGGGGGCAAAGAGCAATTTATTTGTCCTCACCACAGTTGCTCGCCTTAAAGAAGGAGAAGCCTGGGTGGATTCTGGACTCAGCCACGATCAAGTTTTGGAGAAACTGTTGCAACCCACCTGAGAGCGCTGAACTGGGTAAGCGGATCCCAGCCGGTTTCCATGGACAGGACGGGATCCCACAGAGGGGGAATGAATCTGTATAATCTTCTGAAAGCAAGACGAACTCAAGCGTGTGAGGTTGTGGCCTTGGGGTGGCGTGTCAGAGCAATTCGAGGAGCCATCACCGTACCTGTGAACAGTGCCGAGGCCATTTGCACGGCAGTGACTGAGCTGTTGGATACTCTAGAGCATCGCAACGCTCTGGATCCGGCAGAGTTGGTCAGCGTTATTTTTTCCGTTACCCCCGACCTGAATGCTGCTTTCCCTGCCCAATTTGCCCGCCGCCGCCCGGGATGGGAATTGGTGCCCCTTCTGGACGTACAGCAGATGGAGGTGATCGGTGCCTTGCCCCGTTGCATCCGTGTTTTGATCCAGTTGAATACCCCCCTGCCCCAAACCGACATGCAGCACGTTTACCTGGGGGGCGCCCGCGAACTGAGGCCAGATCTCAGCCCTGTTGGATGATGCAGTTACAGCTCGTGGGCGGGCCTTCTACGACAAGACTTGCACTTCCTGCTCTTGCTCTGTGAGGTGTGGAGCCCCATCCCTTCAGTTCTTGGCTGAGCAGTTCTGGGGTGAGGCCAGGGAAGAGTTGGAAAAGTAAATAGAAGAGGCTATCGGTACGCATGGATGAAGCGGCGTTAGCAGGGCTTGTGAGAGGTCTGGCAAAGGCTAAAACCCTTATTCAGTAGGGGGTGTAGCAGGGTTTCTGTAAAAAACAGGAAGATTTGCCTATTTCCTCACAGAATTGTGCTTGATCCGGGGCAGAAGGGTGGCAGGATGAGGAGTGGATGTTTTTCACTGGAGACACACCAGGATGGCTACCTACAAGGTCACTCTGATCAACGAAGAACAAGGCTTGAACGCTACCATCGAAGTACCGGATGACGAGTACATTTTGGATGTGGCCGAGGAGCAAGGCTTGGAGTTGCCTTATTCCTGCCGGGCGGGGGCCTGTTCGACCTGTGCGGGCAAACTGGTCAGCGGCACGGTGGATCAAAGCGATCAGTCGTTCCTGGATGATGATCAGATCGAGGCGGGTTATGTGTTGACTTGCGTGGCTTACCCTACCTCCGACTGCACCATCATCACCCATCAAGAAGAAGAGCTTTATTGAACCCGGTTCTCTGCTGGGATCCGTCCCTGGCTGACTTGCCCCCCTCGGCATTTGTGTGTTGAGGGGGTTGTTTTGGTTGTGGGGCTGGCCGATCTCGTCCTTTTCGGCCCGGTTGGTGCCTATTGGGGGCTAGAGGGGTTGAGGTGATGGGTAATGAGCGCTTCTAGCTTGGCGGGCCACTCCGGATCTTGCTGAGGGTTAACGGGGGTGCGACTGGGATCCGATTTCATCCTGTCTACCAGTTCTTGGGCTGCCAAAGGATCGCCGCTTTCATCCACATACTGGATGAGTTCGGGGGTACTCATCGACTGATAAGTAGGCTTCATACAATACTCCCGTTATTCAAAACAGTAACTATTAAGGGCTCCGTAGAAGCTGCGGTGGGCTCTCGGGGAATCCAGATCATGATCACCTCACCTCCCGGAACCTGTTGTATTCTTCTCATTTGCCAGCCTAGCTCGACTAACCGACATTGGTAGAGGTAGCAAGTTCGCAGTTGATCGTCTGTAGGCATGAAGAGTTCTCCGCCTGATGAGATGGCAAGGCTAACATGGTCAGCATGAAAGGCTCTGGCTGAGCAGGTTCTATGGCTTTGGCAACCCACTATCTAACTCTGGCAGAATACCTCACCTATTCTGATGACAGCGACACTCGCTATGAGTTGGTGGCGGGGGAGTTGGTGCCGATGGCACTTCCCACTGGGCGGCACACGGAGATTCAAAAATTTCTGAGCCGGGTTTTTGATGCAGAGATCTCCCGACAGCAGTTGGCTTGGACAACCGTACAAGGTGGTTTGGGTGTGCAATCGCCACGGGGAAATCGCTGGGATACGGTGCGGATCCCGGATGTGGTGGTGCTTTCTTCGGAGCAGTGGCAGGGGTTACAGGCGCGAGAGGCGTTGATCCGTTTGCATGAGCCGCCGCCTTTTTGGGTGGTGGAGGTGGTGAGTGAGTCGAGCCGGGCAAGTGATTACCGGGCTAAGCGGGCGGAGTACAGTGTTTTGGGGATTGGTGAGTATTGGATTGTGGATCCGTTGGAAGAGAAAGTGAGCCTGCTGCTGTTGCATGAGGGTTGGTACGACCCGCTGGAGCTAAAGGGATCCGATGAGGTAAAGTCTGAGCTGTTTTCGGGGTTGGAATTGCGGGCGGAGCAGATACTGGCTGCGGATTCGGGCTATTCTAGTAAAGCCATGGGGAGTTAGCTCAGTTGGTAGAGCGCTGCGATCGCACCGCAGAGGTCAGGGATTCGAGTTCCCTACTCTCCATCTTTATTGAGACCAATCCTGACCGGGCAGAGGTCGGGGATGCGTGGGCGAAGCCTCCCCATTCCCTACTCTCCATCTTTATTGAGACCAATCCTGACCGGGCAGAGGGATCCTCCCTCAGGCGAAAAATTAAGAACGGGATCTCCTTGCTAGCGTGAACTCAGGTTGATGAAAGGATAAGTCATGCAAGTGCTTGAGAATGTGCCCGTGGGGAAAATAGTCACAACCCTGACGGTGATCAACCGTGCCGACCAAATCCTGGAGGAAAGGGGGTTTCGCTCGTTGGGGTGATCCCTTTGGAAGCGCTGGGCATTGAGCTAGATCTGCAACATCAGGCTTTGCCGCTATTGCCCATTTCCCCGACAGAAACCTATTTGAGTATTCTCTGAAAGACCGGAGTGGGGGGCTGTGGCTCCTGCTCGGGGGGAAGTTGTCCCCATTGGGTATCGGGATCCCAGCGCAATTGGGTGACATCGGTGAGGGTAAACCCCAGCTGTTGCAAGATTTTCAGGCTGAGATCTGGCACCAAAGGGGAGAGCAACACCGCCACCCAGCGCACACTTTCCAGCACGGCGTAAAGGATTTGGGCCACCTTTTCGCTTTCCCCTTGCTTGTGCAGCGTCCAGGGGGCCTGTTCATCCAGGTATTTGTTGCTGGCCTGGGCCAAGCTGAGGGTTTTCCGGGCCGCAGAGCTGAGATCCAACCGCTCGTAAGCATTCGCCACCAGGGGGGTGAGGGTTTCCGCCAAGGTTTTGAGGGGGTTATCGGCAGGGATCCCAACGGTGGGAATGCGGTAGTCCCGGTATTTCTTGAGCATGTTGAGGGTGCGGTTGAGCAGGTTGCCCAGATCGTTGGCCAGATCGGCATTGAGCACATCGATAAAGCGGCTCTCGCTAAAATCCCCATCTTTGCCCAGCTCAATTTCGGTCAGAAAATAGTAGCGCACCGCATCGGGGCCATATTGGGCGGTCAACTCAAAGGGATCCACCGTGTTGCCCAGGCTTTTGCCCATTTTCAGACCGTCTTTGGTGAGAAAACCATGGCCGAATATCTGTTTGGGCAGTGGCAACCCGGCAGACATGAGCATGGCCGGCCAATAAATGGCGTGAAACCGAACGATATCTTTGCCCACCAAATGTACATCCGCAGGCCAGTAACGGCGTAGGGCATGGTCTAGGGTGGGCTCATCGGCGGGATCCAAAGCGGCGCTGAGGTAGTTGATCAGGGCATCGAACCACACATAGATGGTTTGGCTGGGATCCGTCGGGAAGGGGATCCCCCAGGAGACGCTAGGCCGAGAGATGGAAAAGTCGCGCAAGCCCTGCTTGACAAAACTAAGCACCTCGTTGCGGCGGCTGTCGGGCTGAATAAACTCGGGGTGCTCAGTGTAGAGGGTTTCTAGCTTGTCTTGGTAGCGGGAGAGGCGGAAGAAGTAGTTCTCTTCGTCTTTCCATTCCACTTTTTTGTTGGGGTGAAGGGGACAGAATCCCCCTTCCAGCAGCTCCTCTGCATCTTTGAACTCTTCGCAAGACACACAGTACCAACCCTGTTGCCGCCCGGTGACAATATCCCCCTGCTGCCAAACCCGCTGAAAAAATTCCCGCACGATGGCTTTGTGGCGGGGATCCGTGGTGCGGATGAAGCGGTCATAGCGGATATTCAGGAGTTGCCAGAGCTTGACAAACTCGGCGGACAGTTCGTCACAGTGTTGCTGCGGCGGGATCCCGCGTTCCTCGGCGGTACGTTGGATTTTCTGGCCGTGTTCGTCGGTACCCGTCACCATGAGTACGTCTTGGCCGCGTAGGCGATGGTAACGGGCAATGGCATCCGCGATCAGGGTGGTGTAGGCACTGCCGATGTGAGGGGCAGCGTTGACGTAGTAGATCGGGGTGGTGATGACAAACGTGGGATCCGGCATGAACCATCTGCGATGCGTTCTCCCATGATAAGGGCTGCCAGAAGGCTGAATCTTTCAGTATTGTGCATGCAATAGTACATATATGCAGTCATGGCCTATCAATGGGATCCCAGCAAAGCAAAAGCGAACCTGCGCAAACACGGCATTGATTTTGCAGATGCGGTCTCTGTCTTTTCAGATGACTGGGCTATCACCCTTTCCGAGGATGGCTATGAGGAAGATCGGTGGGTCACATTGGGCATGGATGGACTGGGCAGACTCTTGGTGGTGGGGTGGTCTACACCATGCGCGGGGAAGACATTCGCCTGATTTCTGCTCGCAAGGCAACTCGAAAAGAGCAACAGCAGTACGAGGAGGGGTCGTGATGGAAGCAGAATATGATTTCAGCCAGGGGAAGAGAGGAGCTGTTGATTCAACCTTGGCGGGGAAAACTCGCATTACCATCCGGCTAGACAATGAGATCCTGAACTGGTTTCGAGAGCAGGTTCATGAGGCGGGCGGAGGGAACTATCAAACCCTAATTAACGAGGCTTTGCGTCAATACATTCAGCAAAACCGTGAACCTCTAGAAGCCACCTTGCGGAGAGTGCTGCGAGAAGAATTAAGGCGCGTCAAGCCCTAGGTGTAGTCGTGTTCTGCACAGCCAAGTTCTTCTCTCGCTTGGGTCTTCTCGGGATCCTCAAGTGGCCCAAATCCGTCTAGCCTGAAAAGGCTGGGTGTGTGGAGGAAAGGCCAGGATGAAACTTCAAGCGTGGGGCGGTGTGGTGCTGGGGCTGGGGATCCTCGGCTCGGGGGCGGGGGTGGCTCAACCTTCTGGGGGAGCTTTGCCGGAAACTCCGGTGACCTGCGAGATCTTCATTGCGGGTGGCGGACTGGGGGGGGTGGCAGCCGCCTACGATGCCCTACAACTGGGACGCCAAGTGTGCATGACGGAGATCACCGATTGGATCGGCGGCCAGGTGAGTGCCCAGGGGGTGTCGGCGCTGGATGAGCGGCCTTTGCAACGGGAAAATGACATCTTCCCCAGGGGCTACAGCGAGTTTCGCCAGCGGGTACGGGCGGAGTATGGCGGGGATCCAAATCCGGGCAAGTGCTGGGTGAGTGTGCTGTGTTTTTCACCGCAGGTGGGCCATCAGGTGATCCGCCAGATGTTGGATCCCTATCTGCAGGCGGGGCAGTTGCAACTGTTCACGGAAACGGTGGTCAAGGATTTGGAGGTGCGAGACAACCAGATCCGCAGCGTGCAAGCCATCCGCAATATCCCCAAACATGCTGGGGTCGAGCCGGAGCAGCGGGGGGATCTCTCCAGCTTTTTCTTGGATTTTTACAGCCTGGAACCCACCGCAGATTGGGACAAGGAGATCCTGCGCTTCCAGCCGCCCCCCGATCGCCGCAGCCAAACCCTGCCCTGGATGGTGATCGATGCCACCGAAACCGGCGAGCTACTGCCTCTGGCGCGGGTGCCCTACCGACTAGGCCCCGACGGAGAAAACCGTTGGGAACCCAGTTCCAAGCCCTACGAGGATCCCTACTGCACCCAGGGCTTCACCTACACCTTTGTTATGGAGCGGTTGCCCTTGCCGCAATTGCCCGTGAGGCCGGAGTTTTACGATGACCCACTGCATGGCCCGTACTACAGCTTCGAGCATCCCCGTTTTAATTTCCCGTTGGTATTTACCTACCGGCGCATCTGGGGACAAGTCTTTGGCTTTGGGGAAGAGGCCATCCGGGTGGGGGATCAATCCATGCAGAACTGGACCTGGGGCAACGACTGGCGGATCACGGGGCCAGACAAAAATTTCATTCTCACCCACGAGCAGCTGCAGGCCTCTGGACAGTTGGAGCCGGGGGGATGGCTGGGGGGGTTGCGCCCGGAATCGCTGCTGCGAGGAGAACAACACGCCCAGGGATTTTTCTACTGGCTGGTGGCGGGGACAACGGATTTTCTGCTGCAGCAGGAGGATCCGGATTTTCAGAAGGATTACTACCTGCGCTACGGCTATATGCAGGGGTTTGATAGCCCCATGGGTACGGCCAGTGGCCTTTCCAAGTATCCCTACATCCGTGAATCCCGTCGGATTATCGGGCGTCCCAGCAAAGCCTACCCAGAGGGGTTCACCATTTACGAGTCGGATATCACCACCCGCGAGTCGGAGCTGAACCGCGGTCGCCCCTTTATTTTTTACGACTCGGTGGGGGTGGGCCAGTACCCGATTGATTTTCACGACTGCCTGTTGCCGGATTTTTCCCTGCCCCCCAGCAACAACAAGGACTCGCAGGCCCCCAGCTTCCCCTACCAGATCCCCTTGCGCGCCCTGATCCCGCAGCGGGTGGATAATCTTTTGGCGGGCAATAAAAACATCGCCACCAGTCGCATTGCCAGCGGCTCCTACCGGGTGCATCCGGTGGAGTGGGCCATCGGCACGGCGGCCGGGCATACCGCCCACTTTGCCCTCGAGCGGGATCTGATCCCGGCGGAGATTACGCAGGAGCCCCTTTTGGATTTGCAACTTTTACCGGCGTTGCAGGCGCAGATCCAGAGCTTGGGTAACCCGATCCAATTCCCCGGCACCACGATCACCGCCACCGAATGGGCGGAATCCCGATAGCCTAGGATAGGGAGCATTCCCGCCGTAGAGTTCGCTTATGAATCCCGTTGTTTTTGCTGTGCCTTGGGAGATGATTCGCCCCTCGTTGTGGGCGGGTGTGGCCCTGTGGTGTTTGGGGCTGATGTGGGGCTTTTCGCCGCTGCACCGGCGGTTGCAGGAGGGCTGGGAACAACAACTGACGTTTGATCCGACCGGGGCTTTGGCCTCGTTGCTGAGTTTGGCGCCTTTTTTGCTGGGAGCGGCGGTGGTGGTGGCGCTGACGGAGATCTCTCTGGGGAAAAGCTGGGGGGTGTCTTGCGGGTTGATCGCTTGTGTCAGTGGTGGCTTGTACGAATTGGGCCGCCGGGATAGCCGGCGCGGCTCTTCCGAGGATGAGGGATCATGACGGCTTGTTGTTCTCCAACGCTGACGCGACTGCAGGAGGCTGAGGAGGCCGCGGCTGAGCTGCTGGTGTTTCGGGGCATTCTTGCCCATCCCGTTGCCCTGGCCTGGCAGGAGCTGATGCAGCGGTTGGCGGAAGGGGATCCCTTGCGGTGTTTGGCCGCCTATGGCCGTTGGTTTGAGTTGCTGGCCCAGCGGCACTTAAGTTGGCGGGAATGGCTGATTCAAGAAGTGCGCCTATCGGATAACCCTTTTTCGCGGGCCGCCTTGGGGTCAACCGGGATCCCGGCCCCGTTGCGACAGGCTGCCTCTCATGATTTGCAGTGCCTACAAGTCCTTGCGGATAGCCAAGAGGCGATCTGGGAGCAGGTACAGGCCTTGGGCTTGGGGATCCACTGGCCGGATGGAGAGGCGGGCAATGGCTGGGATCCGCGCCGCTTTGCCGATTGGGGGCTGAGCCTGGAGGAGCTGATCACCCATTACCGTCAGGCAGGGGTGGGGCTGTGCGGGCAGTATTGGGCGTTTCGCTGGGGCCCGGCGGGGTTACAAGGGATCCCAACTCCCGATTTGCCGGATTGGGATTGGATTTACGGCAATGAACGGCAAAAACAGCGGCTGGCAGCCAATACCGAAGCCTTGATTCAGGGCCGGTCGGCCTTGCATGTGTTGCTCTACGGGGCACGCGGCACGGGGAAGTCTTCGCTGGTGAAGGCGCTGCTCGGTCGCTACGGTGGGCAGGGATTGCGCCTATTGGAGCTGAACCGTTCCGAGTTGATCCACTTGCCGGACATTTTGCCGGATTTGCGGGAGCGGGTGCTGCCCTTCATTCTGTTTGTGGACGATCTTTCGTTTGAGGCGGATGAAACGGAGTTTAAGCAGCTGAAGGTGCTCCTGGAGGGGGATATTGCCGCCCAACCCCCGAATGTGCGCCTGTATGCCACCACCAACCGTCGCCATTTGATTCGGGAGTTTTTCCCGGATCGGCCCAACCCCGATGACCCAGAGGTACACGCCTGGGACACGGTGCAGGAAAAGCTATCGCTGCGGGATCGCTTTGGCCTCACCCTCACCTTCACCCCCTTCACCCAAGCGGATTACTTTGCCACGATTGCCCACCTGGCAGATAGGCTGGGCCTAGCCCACGACCCAGAAGCTCTACGTCGCCAAGCCTTGATCTGGGCTCAACAGCAAAATGGGTTTTCCGGGCGCACCGCCCGCCAATTTTTGGATGCCGTCGGAGCCGGTCTGGTGTCGGTTTGAAGGGGAGTGGATCCCTCACAGCAGCCACTCAGAAGCTCGTTCTCCCAGGCTTTGCAAATCGAGGGGAATCGCCACCGCCTTGCCCATGCGGGGTTTTTGGCGGGTGGCTTCGATTTCCCTTTGAACCGCTTCCCAGACCCCCCAAGCCCGCAGATGGGCCAATACTGCCTCTAGGTGGGCAAGATACTCCGCCTCGCTCATGGGGAACGAGGGCTGCTCCAGGTAGCGCCACATCACCAGTAACACCACCCTTTGGTTGATACGCCGCAGCTGCACATCGTAGGAATGGCCCCACTTGGTCTGCAGCAAAGCTTGAAAGTCGGATCCCGTCATCAGGTTTTGCCCATTGTTGTCGCGGCCCACTCAAGGGCAAGCTGTTGTATTTCTTGTTGTATTTCTTAACGATATTGGCCAGAGGGGTCAGTTAGGATGAACTCGTTTATCAACGAACATTAAGACGATCTCAGGTCTGCACTCGCCATTATGACGGAAGCGGTTAGCAACTTTGAAGCGCCCTCCATGGGCCGACGCGCCTTCATGAATGCCCTACTGAGTGGCTCCGTGGGGGTTGTGGTGCTGGGTGCCCTCTACCCAGTGGTGAAGTACTTTATCCCGCCCTCTTCGGGTGGAGCCGGTGAGGGGCTGTTGGCTCAAGATGCCCTGGGCAAGGCGGTGAGCGTCAGCGAGCTGCTGGCCACCCATGCCAGTACGGATCGGGTGTTGGCCCAGGGCTTGAAAGGGGATCCCACCTACATTGTTATTAACGACGGATCCATCGCCAACTATGGCCTCAACGCCGTCTGTACCCACCTGGGCTGTGTGGTGCCCTGGAATGTGGGGGAAAACCTGTTTAAGTGCCCCTGCCATGGATCCCAGTATGCGGCCAACGGCAAGGTGGTGCGGGGGCCTGCCCCACGCTCGCTGGAGCTGGTGAGCGCCACCGTGGATGGCGACAACATTCGCTTCAGTCCCTGGCAGGGACCTGACTTCCGCGATGCCTGAGGCAGGCTGACCTCAGCCAAGCACTCACCAGCTGAGAGCCGGGGCTGAGTCGGCAACCTAACTTTACGAGAGTGTGATTTTCTGCTGATGCGAACCCCTTTGAGATTCTGAGCCGAGATATGAAGCGAATTTGCTTGGCCCTGTGCGCGCTGTTGTTGCTATTGGGGATCGGAAGCCGTCCGGCGGCGGCCTTCCCCTACTACGCCCAAATGGCCTACGAAACCCCTCGTGAAGCGACCGGAAAAATTGTCTGTGCCAACTGTCACTTGAATGCCATGCCCACCCGGGCCGAGGTGCCCCAGGCGGTTACCCCCGGTCAGGTGTTCGACATCAAAGTCGGGATCCCCTATGACCTGAGCAAGCAGCAGGTGCTGGGGGATGGCAGCAAAGGTGGATTGAATGTGGGGGCTGTGGTGGTATTGCCGGAGGGCTTCCGCCTTGCCACCGAGGAGGAAATGACCGAAGAACAGCGGCAAGAGACCGCCGAAACCTACATCACCCCCTACAGTGACGATAAGCCGCACATTCTCTTGGTGGGGCCGTTGGCGGGCGAAGACCACCAGGAAATTGTCTTCCCGGTGGTTGCCCCCGATCCGGCAGAGGATCCCTCGGTGGCCTTTATGAAGTACAAGGTGTTCGTGGGAGCCAACCGGGGTCGGGGCCAACTTAACCCCGATGGCAGCCTCAGCAACAATAATGTCTTCCGAGCTCCGGCAACCGGGCGTTTGACCAGCGTCGCTCTGATCGAGTCGGATATCAGCGATCTGCCTGCCGATTTGGCCAGTTTGGTGCCGCCGGAGTATGAGCTGCCCGGAACGCGGGTGCTCAGCTTCGAGACGGAAAATGGCCCCCAATACCTGGTGTTGCCCCCTGGGCCGGAGTTGTTGATCAACCTCGGCGACAGCGTCAAGGAGGGGGATCCCATCACCAACAACCCCAATGTGGGCGGATTTGGACAGGTGGAGCGAGATCTGGTGCTGCAAAGCCCCGACCGGGTGAAATGGCTGCTGGCTTTCTTAGCGGCAGTGTTTATCGCCCAGGTGATGCTGGTGATGAAGAAGAAGCAGGTGGAGTTGATTCAGGCGGCCGAGATCCTCGGCTAACGACGGGATCCATTCCCGCTCGATCCAGGTTGACCCTGGCGATCGGCACCTCAGAGCCTTCTGGGGTGCTTTCGATTTGGCCCTATTCCAGCCACATCTCTCCCGCGATCACCAGCACGGCCTGTCCGGCGATCTCCACACGGGATCCGAGATCTCGACAGAACAACTCACCCCTACGGGCGGAAACCTGGTGAGCCGTCAGTTCAGACTTGCCCAACCGCCGGGCCCAATAGGGAATTAGGAGGCAATGGGCAGATCCCGTCACCGGATCCTCAGGGATCCCCAGTTGGGGGGCAAAGAAGCGAGAGACAAAATCCTGCTCATCTCCGGGGGCCGTCACGATCAAGCCGGTGCTGGCGAGGGCCTGAATCTTGGCCATATCCGGCTGTAGCTGGCACACCTGTTGGGGGGAGTTTAAGACAGCTAACCCCATACCGCCGCGATACAGTTCCAGAGGGACAACCCCCAAAGCCGCCGTCACACGTTCTAGCGCCTCCGGCCAAGGCTTCATCGGTTGGGTGGGAAAATCCATAACCAGTTGCTCCCGCCGCCGCCGCACCTGCAACCGGCCACTCCGCGTAGAAAACACCACCTCCTCCGCCTGGGGATGCACCTGAGTGAAGAGCACATGGGCACTGGCTAGGGTGGCATGGCCACACAGATCCACCTCTGTGGTGGGGGTAAACCAACGCAGCCCGTACTGTAAAGCGGCTCCCTGGGATCCCGATCCCTGGGGCAGCAAAAAAGCCGTTTCCGACAAGTTATTTTCCGCCGCAATGTTCTGCAGCAGCGGATCTGGTAACCCTTCACTCAGCAAACACACCGCCGCCGGATTGCCGCCAAACCGGACCTGGGTAAAGGCATCCACCTGAAAAAACGGGATCCGCACATCCTGGTCTCAAACCCGCCTCGGCCATGATCCCACAAAAGTAGGGGGATCCGTACCCAACCGTACCGATGAAAAGGGGGATCCCGCCAACAGGAGCTATTGTCAGGCCAGAAAGCAGACTGATAAACTAGCACTCGTAAGTCGAGAGTGCTAAAGCTTCGATTTACGCAAGCTTACGTTCAAACTCAAAACCCTTCAGCTTCGTGCTTTAGGCATCACGGAGGACATTTGTCATGGCTGCAGTAGCTCTTAATGTTTCTACACTGAAGCCTTTGGGCGACCGTGTACTGGTCAAAATTGCCCAGCAGGACGAGAAAACCGCCGGTGGGATCTTCCTGCCGGACACCGCCAAAGAAAAGCCCCAAGTGGGAGAAGTAGCCGCTGTTGGCCCCGGCAAGCGCAATGACGATGGCAAGCTGGTGGCGATGGAAGTGAAAGCAGGCGACAAGGTGCTTTACTCCAAGTACGCCGGAACCGAAGTCAAGCTGGGCAGCGATGAGTATGTGCTGCTGGCGGAGCGGGATATCCTCGCCATTGTTCAGTAATTGGCCCCTATTTCACTATTTCATTTTTCATGCTTAGTCACTGTCCCATACATTCATCTTTGAGAGGTTGATCATGGCGAAATCGATCATTTTCAGCGAAGAGGCCCGTCGTGCCCTAGAGCATGGCATGGATGTGTTGGCGGAGGCGGTGGCCGTTACCCTGGGTCCCAAAGGGCGCAATGTGGTGCTGGAGAAGAAGTTTGGCGCACCCCAGATCATCAACGACGGTGTGACCATCGCCAAAGAAATCGAACTGGAGGATCACATCGAAAACACGGGCGTATCCCTGATTCGTCAAGCTGCCTCCAAGACCAACGATGCCGCCGGGGATGGTACCACCACGGCCACCGTCTTGGCCCACGCCATGGTAAAAGAGGGTCTGAAAAACGTAGCAGCTGGTGCGAACCCCATTTCCCTAAAGCGGGGGATCGACAAGGCGGTGAGGTTCCTGGTGGAGAAAATCGCTGAGCACGCTCGCCCGGTGGAAGATTCCAAAGCCATTGCTCAGGTGGCGGCCATCTCTGCCGGCAACGACGACGAAGTCGGTCAGATGATTGCGGAGGCCATGGACAAGGTAGGCCGCGAAGGGGTGATCTCCCTGGAAGAAGGCAAATCCATGACCACCGAGCTGGAGGTCACCGAGGGGATGCGCTTCGATAAGGGCTACATCTCCCCCTACTTCGCCACCGACATGGAGCGGATGGAAGCGGTTCTGGAAAACCCCTACATCCTGATCACCGACAAGAAGATCACCCTGGTGCAGGATCTGGTGCCAGTGCTGGAGCAAGTGGCTCGTTCCGGTCGTCCGCTGTTGATTATCGCCGAAGATATCGAGAAAGAAGCCCTGGCCACCCTGGTGGTGAACAAGCTGCGCGGTGTGCTGAACGTGGCGGCGGTGAAGGCTCCGGGCTTTGGGGATCGCCGTAAGGCCATGTTGGAGGACATCGCCGTGCTGACGGGTGGCGAAGTGATCACCGAAGATCGCGGTCTGAAGCTAGAGAATGCCCGTCTGGATTCCTTCGGCTCTGCCCGCCGCGTCACGATCACCAAAGACACCACCACCATTGTGGCGGAAGGCAACGAAACTGCCGTTAAGGCTCGTTGTGAGCAAATTAAGCGGCAAATTGAAGAGACCGACTCCAGCTACGACAAGGAGAAGCTGCAGGAGCGCTTGGCCAAGCTCTCCGGTGGTGTGGCGGTAATCAAAGTGGGCGCGGCCACCGAAACCGAGATGAAGGATCGCAAACTGCGTCTGGAAGATGCCATCAACGCCACCAAAGCGGCGGTGGAAGAAGGGATCGTTCCGGGTGGGGGTACCACCTTGGCGCACCTGATCCCTGCGGTGACGGAATGGTCCAGTGCCAACCTGTCCGGCGATGAGCTGATCGGCGCCAACTTGGTTTCCCGTGCCCTGGGTGCCCCCCTGCGTCGTATTGCTGAAAACGCGGGTCAGAACGGTTCCATTGTGCTGGAGCGGGTGAAGGAGAAACCCTTCGACACCGGCTACGATGCCCAAAACGATGTCTACGTGGATATGTTCGAGGCGGGCATTGTGGACCCGGCTAAAGTGACCCGTTCGGCTTTGCAAAACGCGGCCTCCATTGCCGGTATGGTGCTGACCACGGAAGCGATTGTGGTGGACAAGCCTGAGCCCAAGACCCCGGCTCCGGCAGCTGGCGGCGGCGGCATGGGTGACTACGACTACTAATTGAGCCTTGCCGGGAGGGGATCCGAAGGGATCCCTTCAGGGAGTCACCTGAATGAGTTGGCTGGGATCCTTGGAGAAAGCACTCTCTGGGGATCCCATTTTCATTGAATTGCTAGACTGTTTTCCTTCAAATCTTTTGGCCGGTGGAACCCTAAAATTATTCTTTTGGATCCCTTGATTTGCATCGGTTTGGATCTGGCTTGGTCGCCCCGTAATTCCTCCGGCATTGCGACCTTGCAAGTCCACCCGGATCCCAATTCGGGAACCATAACGGGCCGCTTGCTCGACTGCCGTATTCTCCAAACCAACGCAGAAATTCTGGACTACATTCAACGCCATGCAGGCAGGGATCCCTGCCTGATTGCCGTGGACGCTCCATTGCGAGTCCCCAACCCCACCGGGCAACGACGAGCCGAAGCGGAACTGAACCAAGTGTTTCGAGCGTACGAAGCGGGGGCACACCCAGCCAATCGCCGGTTATTGGAACGGAATGGGCAAGTGCGCGGAGAGGTGCTGGTACAAGCGCTATCGGTCTGGGGGTTTCAAGAACAAGCCCAAATTCAAAAGGGGCAACTCACCCGCCAAATCACGGAAGTGTTTCCCCATAGCGCCATGGTTAGCCTATTCGGCCTCAGCCGTACCCTCAAGTACAAAGCCCGCCCCAAGCGCACTTGGCAGGAACGACAACAAGCATGGCACCTCTACCAGGAGCATCTGCGGTCTCTGACCCTGGCGGATCCGGCACTATCGGGTCACGAAGGCCTACTCCAAGTGGATGTGGGATCCCTCAAAGGCCGCCCACTGAAAAACTACGAAGATCAAGTGGATGCCCTGATGTGTGCCTATGTTGCTCTCTACGGCTTCCGCTGGGGATCCGAACGCTGCCGTAGCTTTGGCAATTTGCAGGAAGGGCACATCTTCACCCCTCTGCCTAGGGGGGCCTGGTCAAGCGAGCCTAAGAACCAGCTCCTCTCCTAAAGGAAAGGAGGCTGCTATTTTCTGCCTACTCTTCCGCGTCGAGAATGCGGGGTACCTTGAAGAAGGTATCGGCACGGTCGGGGGCATTGGCCAGGATCCCTTCAATATCCGGGTAGGGTTGTACCTCATCCGGGCGAGTGGGCAATTCCATATCCAGGACATGGAAGGTGGGCTCTACCCCCTCCGTATCCAGCTCCTTCAGCTGCTCTACATAGGCCAAAATGTCCGCCAGCTGCTCTGTAAACTGGATCTCCTCTTCCTCAGTCAGCTCCAGACGTGCCAAATGTGCAACATGTTGTACCTCTTCCCGTTTCAGCATCTGCCCCTCTGCCGCATCGGTTACCAAGTTAACCCATTTTCCGGTAGCGGTGTCCTCTAGTACACCTCCAGGTTGGCCCGACCGGTGATTTTGAGCCAGTTTTGCGCCTCGATGTAGTTGTTGGGGGCAATGCGAATGGCGCGGATCCAGTATTGGGCGGCCTCATCAAATAGGGCTTCTGCGGTTTCTTCATCTCCGGCTTCTAGGCTGGCTTCACCCCGGTGGTGCAGCAACACGGCAATGTTGTTCAACGCGGAGCACAATCGCGGATTGAGCTCCAGGGCCTGTTGATAGTGGTCAAGGGCTTTGTCGATCTCGCCGTTGCTCTGGTAGATCAGGCCCATGTTGTAGAGGATGTAGCTGCGGTCTTCTTCCCCTTCCTCGAGAGAGAGGGCCTCTCGGTAGTTGTCGAGGGCTTCGGCATATTCCCCATCCCCTTGGGCCGCCATGCCATCGCGGTAGTAGGCAAAGGCTTTTTTCTGGTCGGAGCTCACCCCCGGCATCAATTTCAGGATTAGATCCGCCATGACGGTGAAGCTTTTGTCGATGAAGTTGTCGTTCTTCATGCTGCGCGGCATGGTTGACCTCTTGGGTTAGAGATTGGGAGCTGTACATTCTTGCGTTTTATCATGGGCAGGCCGGGATCCGAAACAAACCCCTGTTCAGCTTTACGAAGTGATATCCAATCCATCCCTGAGAAGAGAGTGCGTAGGGCTCATCCTTAAATCTGTCAAGGTACAGTGGCCTCAAATGGAACTCCTGAACAGGTGGCAGTGTTCTTAGTACTTAATCCTGCGCCTAAATGAATCCGCGGAGCTTCCAGCAGGTTCTTGGCGACCTCTCTGAGTTCAGGACGATACCGTTATAATCATCGTCAAAACCATGGCCCACTCTTATGAGCCCCCAGTCCGAGTTCATCATCGACCTGGAGGAGAAATTTCCCACCCTAAAAGCTGCCCCTAGCATTGAGGCAGTAATTCATTGGCAGGCCCATGCGGGCAAAAAGCTAGATCCTGAGACTCTCAAAGCAGAGCTAACTCGGCGGCTACCCGACTATCCGATCCTTCGGACTCAGCATGACGTTCAAATCAGCGCTATAGGCACACCTGATGGGTCTTCAGAGTTTTCCCAGAAGATGCAGTGGAGGGGTTTCCGTCTCCAGGATGAGCAAAATCGTCATGTGGCCCAGTTCACCCTTGACGGCGTTGTTTTCAGTCGGTTGGAACCCTACGAAGATTGGGGCAGTTTTCAAGCTGAGGCTCTGCGGTTTTGGCATATTTTCCTGGAGCTGGCCGAGCCGACCGTCATTCAGCGGCTGGGTGTGCGCTACATCAACCGCATTCCCCTAGAGGCTGACGAACAACCCTCCAGGTATCTCAGCACCATCCCCGCACCGCCACCAGGCTTAGCCCTCGCTGCTGAGTCATTCTTCCACCAAGACACCTATCCAGTCCCCGGCTACCCCTACACTATCAACTGGGTTAGAACCATCCAGCCCGCTGGCGCAGACCCCGCCAATGGCCGTGCTTTAATTGTAGATATCAATGTTTTCACCGTAGATATCGATGTTTTCACCCATAAGTTGCTTCAATTAGATCAAAACACCCTAGCTCAACGACTCCAGGAAATGCGCTGGCTCAAAAATAAAGTCTTCTTTAGCTGCATGACCTCCCACGCCCTCAAACGCTTTGGAGCCGCCACACCATGACCACAGCCCTCTTGCCCAGAGGGGTCAGCCCGACTGCTACCTACATCGACCAGGTCAGCCGCCACAATCAGCAGTACTTTGACCACACCGCTGCCTTTAGCAAGCAACCGGCTATTGACGAGTTGGTTACTACCTGGGAAGAGTGTAAAGACCCTAACTGGGATGGCTATAATGCGCTCCCAGTAAGAGAAGAAACCCTGAATTATGCCTTTGCCGTGATTCAAGCGCTCCCTTTGGGCTTTCCTTTGCCCTCTGTAGGGGCAGAACCCGATGGTCATTTGACGCTTGAGTGGTATCACACCCCCCACTGGACGATTTCAGTTAGCGTTAGCCCTGAGGGTGTGCTCTATTACGCAGCTCTTTTGGGCAATAGTGATCCACGGGGCTCAGAACCGTTTCTAGGGGAGATTCCGAAACGGCTGCTCAGCCTGATTCAAGAAGTCGCTCTAGCTAAAAATTAAGGGTTCATGCTTGATCCAGCGAATGTCCCTCCGGTTGAAGAAACGGAGTCGCTCGCCCGCTATGTCATGCAGAGGAGCCATTTTCGAGCCGATCAATCGGTCAAGCCTAACCTGTTCATGCCCCATCCTTACCAGGAGCTGTCGGTCACCCGTCATCGGGATGCCACAGAAGCAGAGATTTGGCAGGCCGGAGTTGATGTAGCCACTCAACAGCAACGCACTCTCTATGGTCGCTCAGACATACAGACCAGTGATTGCCTTAGAGAGTCCTTGCAAGTGACTGCTAAACCGTTGCTTGGTAACCCAAACCACGCCGACATTGAAGGCTGGCCTACTGCAAAGGAAGATCAGAAGGTGATCGCCCAGAAGTTGGCTGCGGCTGCCACCAAACTCATTCCTCGTCCATAGATACTCTCCTTAGTGGAGTAACCGTAATATCAGAGACTGGTACGGCTAAAGTTCGGCGCGAAGAAACGAAGCTGCCCTGCTTTCAACGGTTTGAACCGTAGGATCAGCATCGAATTGCTTTCCTGGCCCAGACTATCATCCAAAACCTTTTCCCCTCGAACATTAGAGGGATTGAGCGACTGCATCAACTAGCCTTACCGCTTGTTCAGACGTACGGGGTGCCACTGTAGGGTCTCGCCGGGGGAAACCTCGACTTCACAGGTGGTATCGATCAACCGCTGGGCTTGTGCTTGGGGGGTAGGGTAGCGGGCCAGATCGGCATCGACAAGGTGAGGATGCTCCTGTAGTAGCTGCTGGAGAAACTCCTGTAATTCCTCGGGGCTGAGAAACTGTTCCGGCAAGCCGGGCATCAGCAGCACATAGTGGCTGGCGGCGCGTAGCTGTTCGGGTTCGTAGTCTGGCATGGGCAGATCCGGGTGTCTTTCTCATCATGCGCTAACTTACAGAACTCCGTTCCGCTAACGCGAGGGCAGCTGCCCTGATATCCTTAAAAAGGTTTTCGCAACTCCTGTCGCTTCGTTTTTCGCTCTTCATTATTTGCTCTATGACCCAGCCACGTACCTTCTCTGGCATTCAGCCCTCTGGCGAACTGCACTTGGGCAATTACTTGGGGGCGATCAAAAACTGGGTGGCGGAGCAGGAACGGTACGAGAACTTCTTTTGCATTGTTGACCAACACGCCGTCACCGTCCCCCAAGATCCGAAACTGTTGGGGGAACGAACCCGCTCGCTGTTTGCCCTTTACTTGGCCTGTGGTCTCAGCCTGGAGCATTGTGTGTTGTTTGTGCAGTCGCATGTGGCTGCCCACACCGAATTGGCCTGGCTGTTCAACACCATCACTCCGATGAACTGGGCCGAGCGCATGATCCAGTACAAGGAGAAAAAAGAAAAGCAGGGGGAAGAAACCAGCGTTGGCCTCTTCAGCTACCCCATTTTGCAGGCGGCGGATATTTTGCTCTACCAGCCCAAGTATGTTCCGGTTGGAGAGGATCAGCGGCAGCATATCGAGCTGAGTCGGGATATTGCCCGTCGCTTTAACGATCGCTTTGGGGAGGTGTTTTGCATCCCGGAGGCCCTGATTCGAGAAGATGGAGCCCGGGTGATGAGCCTGACGGATGGCACGCGGAAGATGTCCAAGTCGGATCCCTCGGATTTGAGCCGCATCAACCTGCTGGATGATCCCGACACGATTCGCAAAAAAATTCAGAAGTGCAAAACTGACTCCATTCGTGGCATCACCTTCGACGATCCTGCCCGACCAGAGGCCAACAATTTGCTGACGATTTACCTGCTCACTTCCGGCAAAAGCAAAGAGGCTGTGGCGGCTGAGTGTGCCGAGATGGGCTGGGGACAGTTCAAACCGCTCCTTACCGATAGCATCGTTGCTACTCTAGAGCCCATTCAACAGCGCTATCGGGAACTCTGGAGTAACCCCGACCATTTGCTTTGTTTGATGCGGGAAAATGCTGCCAAAGCCCGTGAAATTGCCAACCAAACGCTGCAAACGGCCCGGGATGCCATGGGGTTCCTGCCCGCTTAGGGGATCGGGATCCCTGCAAACGCCCTTGATCCTTCTCGGTCTCCTCCTCAATCAGGGTTGCCCTCCCGAATGTCAACGGTGCTTACCACCCAACCCAAGCCCAGCTCGGCGAGGATCCCTCTCCATCCCAGGTGCAGGCGGTCTTGCCACTCTTGGCGATGGTTAATCAGGTACACGCAGATGAGGGTAATGCCTACCCCCAGCCATTGCAACCGCGTCAGGGATTCCCCCAAAAAGGTGCTGCCGAACAGCAGAGCAAAGACGGGGGTGAGAAAAGTGAGGGAGCTGAATTCCGTGAGGTTCTCTTGGGAGGCGAAGTAGAAAAAGAGCCCGTAGGCCAAGGCACTACCCAGCACAGAAGCATAGAGCAAGCCTAGCCAATGGGATCCGCTCAACCCCTGCCACTGCTGAGTTTCCGTCAACCCCGAGAGCAAGATCAAAGGCAGGCTGCCCAAAACCATATGCCAGCCCGTCGCCAGCACCGGATCGGCGACTTCCGCCACCCTCGGCATCATCACGGTGCCAATCGCCATGGACAAAGAGGCCATCAACATCCAAATCACGCCGGAGTTCAGCTGCAGGGATCCCTCTCCCGACAGGCCGATGATACCGATGCCCACGATCCCGATGCCCAAGCTAACCCAGCCCAGGGAGCCCATGCGTTCTCGATAAAACCAGGTGGCCATCAAGGCAACCGCCAGCGGTTGAGAGTCGATCAATACGGATCCCAGCCCAGCCCCTGTCTCCTTGAGCCCTTGGGCCAAAAATCCTTGAAAACAGGTGCCATCTACCAGGGCAAAGGCCAACACCCACAGCCAGCCCCGTAGCCCTTGAGGATGCCAGGGTTTGAGCTTGGATGGAGCCTCTGAGCCCCGCCCTTGCCAAAGCCGAAAGGCCAGCACCAGGATTCCTGCCGGCAGCAACCGCAGAATGGCAATGAAAAGGGGAGTGGTCTCCGCCAGGGCATCGCGCATCACCACCATGGCCGACCCCCACAGAAAGAAAGGGGCGATCATCAGCAGGCGTTGCCAGATAGGCTGAGAAAACGTGGCAGATTGAGCCATGAGTGCTTAACGTCTGGGAACAGAAATTAATCTCCATGTTAAGCGCTACGGCAGTTCTGTTACAAATCTTAATTATTGACGAAGGGTGGGCTGGTAATGGGATCCCTGGAGGGCTTTCTCAACCTGGATAAACCGGCGGGGTTCACCTCCCATGACGGTGTGGCAGTTGTGCGGCGGGTCTTGCGCACGCGCAAGGTTGGGCATGGGGGCACTCTTGATCCGGCGGCGACCGGGGTTTTGCCCATTGCGGTGGGGCGGGCAACGCGGTTTTTGTCGTTTTTGCCGGGGGACAAAGTGTATCGGGCCACCTTCCGCTTGGGGCAACGGAGCGATACCGACGATGCCGAAGGGCAAATCCAGACGGGATCCCCTTGTGCAGAGCTGGGCCGTGAGCCGGTGGAGCAGGCTCTGCGGGAGTTTGTCGGCGAGGTTTTACAGGTGCCCCCGCTTTACAGCGCCGTTAAACGGCAGGGCAAAAAGCTCTATCAGTTGGCGCGTGCTGGGATAGAAGCCGCGCAGTTGCAGCTCGAACCCCGCCCCGTCAGCATTCACCGGCTACACCTACTGGACTGGCGGCCTGGAGATTTTCCCGAAATTGATCTGGAGATCACCTGTGGGCCGGGTACCTACATTCGGGCCATCGCCCGCGATTTGGGGGAGAAACTGGGCTGTGGGGGCCTGATGAGCCGGTTGCGGCGGCTGCAAAGTGGCCCATTCCGGATTGAGCAGAGTGTGCCGCTGGAAACATGGCAGGGATCCGCGGATCCGGCTGCGGCTCTCTGGCCCATCGAAACCGGGTTTTTGCACTGGGATGCGATTCCGTTGCCCCCGGATGTGGCCCAACGGTGGCAACAGGGTCAGGCGGTTGAGGTGGGATCCCTTTCCCCTGGCTCGGAATATCTATCAGAATACTTGCGGGTACAGGGGAGCAATGGCGAGTTTTTGGGCCTAGGACGGCGCCAAGACGCATGGTTGAAACCCCTGCGGGTGCTGTTGCCGGATCCCTAACGTTGCAGGTTTGTTACATTTTCGTAACAACATTTGCCATTCTCTCAGGGCAAAGTCGAGAAGAAACCCCTGCATGTTAGACTTCTGAGGGCGAATTGGAAGCCTGGAACGTTGCTGTCGCTGGGCTCTGACTCGATTGTCCGAGGTTTGCGTACGGTGCTGTACACCCGAACGGATTCTGCCCAGCAAGATCTCTTCTCATTTTTTCATCTCAGCCGATTCAATAAAAGACGCTACAGGAACGGAGTTTGGGATATGCGTGATGCTGTGACCACACTGATCAAAACCTACGACCTGACAGGCCGCTACCTTGATCGGGATGCGATGGACACCCTCAAGTCCTTTTACGATTCGGGGCTGCGTCGCATCAAGGCAGTGAACGTGATCAATCTCAACTCGGTGGATATTGTTAAAACGGCTGCTGCGGGTATGTTTGCCCAAGTGCCGGATCTGATTCGTCCTGGAGGCAATGCCTATACCACCCGCCGCTATGCCACCTGTTTGCGGGATATGGACTATTACCTGCGCTACGCTTCCTATGCCTTGGTGGCTGCCGATACCAGCATTTTGGATGAGCGGGTGTTGGCGGGCTTGCGGGAAACCTACAACTCTCTCGGGGTGCCGATTGCGCCGACGGTGATCGGCATTCAAAACATGAAGGTTCGCACCCTCGAACTGCTGGGCTCCGACGAAGATTACAGCTTTGTGGCCGAGCCCTTCGACTACTTGAGCGCCGGTCTGAGCGAAACCGATATTTGAGCGCTCGTTCTCAACCCAAACCCTGCCAGTACTGTGGCCAAGCGGTGCGCATCCGCTACCGTATCCGGTGGGATGCCACGGGTCGTTGGTGGCTGGTCTGCCCTGCCTGCTGGGATCCCCTCAGCCGGGATAACCCCTTCTATCGCTACGGTGGCACTTGGAAAGCCCGCGGGTAGTTGAGCCCCAAGCTAAGGTGAGAAAAGGTTTTACGGGGAGGGAGGGATCCCGAGAATGCCGATTTTGGATCCAGAGCGCTCCTACACGTTCTCCCAGTATTTCGAGCTTCGTTTTGATCCGGCCGATATTTTGGCTGAGCTATCGGTCACTCTAGAGCGCCGCTACCTTCAGGATTTGCCCTTTGCTTTGCCGGAGTCTTTGGCGGTGGGGGCTGCTGCTCTGCATCAGAGCATGATGCGATATCTGCCCAAGGCCGCTTTGACCAGCGAGATGGCCCGACGCGAACTGTTGATTAGCCCCGTTCTAACAAAGCTGCTGGAATGCTTGCCGCTGCAGTTGAGCATTGAATACGGCATCGAGGTGAATCGCTTCTTGAAAGGAGAAGTAGACTACCTCCTGCGCGGCGAGCAGCAGATGATTGTCATTGAGGCCAAGGGGGCGGATCTCAGCCGTGGTGCCACACAACTGGCGGTCGAGTTGATTGCCTTCGACCTGTGGCTGGAGCAACGGGGGCAGCTCTCAGGAGTCCCCACCCTTTACGGAGCGGTGACCACCGGGGATATCTGGCAGTTTTGTCTCTACCAACGGAGTGCTCATCACATTGTGCAAGACCTCAACCTTTACCGGATCCCAGCGGATCTGGAACAAGTGATGGGCATTCTCAGTGGCATTTTGCTCTGAGCGCCACGGACAGGATCTCCCCATCACCTGCGGGGACTTACCCCACCCACCCACTGCTCCGCC
>JAUQVK010000083.1:0-38366 GCA_039794845.1 Thermostichus sp. DRC_bins_24 | reverse complement strand
AGCGCCAGGAGCAAGTGCGGCAGGATGATCCCTAGCGAGTGGGGCCGGATCCCAAGGTATGCTGTGGGGGCGCTGGGTAACCCTCGAATTGGGTATCCCGGATAACTTCTCTCTATGGATAACACCGTCCGATGCCGCTTCAGGATTCCGCGCCGTTGGCTTTATTGAGTGTCTCCGATAAAACCGGACTGATCCCGCTGGCCCAAGCCCTGGTTCAGGATCACGGCTTTCGGATATTAAGCAGTGGTGGCACCGCCAAGGCCCTTTCGGAGGCAGGGATCCCGGTCACCAGTGTTTCTACCCATACCGGCGCACCCGAGATCTTGGGTGGACGAGTCAAAACCCTGCATCCCCGCATTCACGGTGGCATTTTGGCCCGCTTGGAGCGCAGCGATGACCAAGAGGACCTAGATTCCCTCGGGATCCCGCCCATTACGTTGGTGGTGGTGAATTTTTACCCATTTGAGCAGACGGTGGCGCGGGCGGGAGTGCAGCTCTCGGAGGCGACCGAACAGATCGATATCGGCGGCCCGACCTTGGTGCGTGCGGCAGCGAAAAATTATCCCCACGTCACGGTGCTGACGGATCCCGTTCAATACCCTGAGTATTTACAGCTGTTGTCTAGCACCTGTGGCGAACCAGAACGGTTGGCCTTTCGCTTCGAGTGTGCCCGCCGCGCCTTTGAACGGGTACTGGCCTACGATCGCGCCATTGTTAACTATCTGGCCCGCCCAGAATTGACCCAACAACTCCAGCCACAACCGGCTTCAGCCACCGCTTCTGCGGGCGTTTTTCAGCTGCAAGGGATCCCTCAGCAAACCCTGCGTTACGGCGAAAACCCCCATCAAGCGGCCACTTGGTACGTTGTGGATCCGGATGCCCCCGGCTGGCATAAGGCCAAACAACTGCAGGGCAAGGAGCTGAGTTACAACAACCTGCTGGATTTGGAGGCGGCCCGCGCCATTGTCGCCGAATTTGGGTCAGATCCAGGTGACCCAAGCTCTGGATCCCAAGCGGTGGCTGCGGTGGTTAAGCACAACAATCCCTGTGGAGTGGCCCTGCGTCCTTCGCCGGCGGCGGCCTTTAGCGCGGCTTTCGCTGCCGATTCGGTTTCCGCCTTTGGGGGCATTGTCGCCCTGAATCAAACCCTGGATCGAGAAACCGCCCACCTGTTGACGGAGCCTTTTTTGGAATGCGTGGTGGCTCCTGATTGCACCTTGGAAGCGGCTGAGCTGCTCTCTGCCAAAAAGAACTTGCGGGTATTGATCTTGCCCGATTGGCAGGTGGGGCCAGCCCAGACGATTCGCACCTTGGCGGGGGGCTTTCTGGTGCAAGATGCCGACCCACCTCAGGAGTCCGACCGCCGAAAGTCTTGGCGAGTGGTGACAGAGCGTCAACCCACCCCTGAAGAATGGGCCGAGCTAGAATTCGCCTGGAAAGTCTGCAAACACGTCAAATCCAACGCCATTGTCATCGCCAAGCAGGGACAAACGGTGGGCATTGGGGCGGGGCAGATGAACCGGGTGGGGGCGGTAGAGATCGCCCTCAAACAGGCCGGTTCCGAAGCTGCTGGGGCGGTTTTGGCCAGCGATGGGTTCTTTCCCTTCTCAGATAGTGTCGAGGTGGCCGCCCAGTCGGGGATCCGCGCCATTATTCAACCGGGGGGAAGCATTCGGGATCCCGACTCAATTGCGGCTGCCAATGCGGCGGATATTGTCATGATTTGCACGGGCATTCGCCACTTTTTGCACTGAGTCTTTAGAGTGGAGGGAAGGTTGATGGCAGAGTCAAAAGCTTGGCCAGCACTTAACCGGGGAGCTGCATTCCATGGCCACACTCATCTCAAAACCCATGTCTTTGCAGACCTACTTGAGTCTGGAAACTGACACAGATCATGCCTACGAGCTGGTGAATGGAGAGTTGGTCGAAGTGCCGCCAGAGAGCGAAGCCAATCGTCGGATTGCCAGTTTCTTGTTTGCCTATTTCTTACAGCAAGGGATCCCAAGCTACCGTCTAACTCAGAAAACCGAGATTGTTGTAAGTGGAGCAGGCGCAACCACCCGGATCCCGGATTTGATGATTTTGTCGGAAGAACTGGCTACCGCGTTAGAAGGGGCTACCCGCTCAACCATTATGCCGGATATGCCACCGCCTCTTTTGGTGGTAGAAGTGGTGAGTCCAGGGCAAGAAAATCGAGATTATCGCTACAAACGCTCGGAATATGCGGCCCGAGGCATTTCAGAATATTGGATTGTGGATCCGATGCTACGTCGGGTGACGGTGCTGGAGTGGGTAGAAGGACTTTATGAGGAACAAGCATACGAGGGAGATAGCTCGATTCGCTCTGTTCTCTTGGGTGAGATGAGCCTTACTCCCAACCAACTTTGGCATGCTTGAGGCAACACGGCCCTTTTGCCAGTTACGTGAGTTACCTGTAACACACATAACATATAGGTAGGGTCACTCCAAATAAGAACGATACACTCTTTAGCTCCCCTCTCCCGCTCTGGGAGAGGCGCTGCGACCGGTGCCACGCTGCGGGAAGGGGGTGAGGGCAGTCAAATACAGGTACAGACAGGTATGGCGCTGAGGGGCTGATTCCCCTCAAAGGGCAATAGAGGGCAACTAAAGTCAATAGCCCAGATTACTTTTTCAGGTAGACGGCTGCCCCCAGCCCCACCAACATCTCCTCGGGGGTGATTTTGCCGTCTTGGTTGGCATCGAGAGCATCGAACACGCGGTCGGCCCCCATCCATTCCTCGCGGGTGATAAAGCCATCCCCATCCAGGTCGTAGACGCGGAACACGTCCTGGGCGGCATGGGTAACAACCTCCTTGTTGCCCTCCAACTTCTGCAGCCGTTCGGTGAGTAGGGTTTCCAAGGCCACCAACGCTTTCGAGAACCCCTGGATGCCCTCTTCCAGCTTTTCCGAGGCCATGCGGTTTTCCCTGTGCATTTGGTCGAAGGTGGCTTTGTCCATCACCAGGCGGGGGATATCCAGTTTTTTCGCCTTCTCGGGATCCAATTTGCGGGGCAGATCCCCTTGGGTGTTTTGCAGTTCCGCCAGCAGCCCCGGTGAAATGGTGAGCAGATCGCAGCCTGCCAACTCCGTGATTTCCCCAATGTTGCGGAAGCTCGCCCCCATCACTTCGGTGGGAAAATCGAATTTGCGGAAGTAGTTGTAGATCTCCGTTACCGAGATTACCCCTGGATCTTCGGCAGGTGGATAGCTCTCTCTGCCCGTATTTTTCTTGTACCAGTCCAAAATGCGGCCCACGAAAGGCGAAATCAGCTTCACCCCCGCCTCGGCACAGGCAATGGCTTGGTGAAGGCCGAACAGCAGGGTGAGGTTGCAGTGGATCCCCTCTTTTTCCAGAATCTCGGCAGCTCGGATTCCTTCCCAGGTGGAGGCGATCTTGATCAGCACCCGGCTGGGATCCGCTCCAGCAGCTTTGTATTGGCTAATCAGGTAGCGGGCCTTGGCCACTGTCGCTTCGGTATCGTAGGAGAGGCGAGCATCCACTTCGGTAGACACCCGTCCGGGGATGATCGACAAGATCCGCAAGCCGAAGGCAACCGCCAGCTGATCGATGGCAAGGGAAACAACCGTTCGTGGGTCCGCCTGGGATCCCACCTCTTGGCGGGCTTTGAGCAAGGTTTCATCGACAATGCCCTGGTACTGAGGCATTTGGGCAGCAGCGGTAATTAAAGAGGGATTGGTGGTGGCGTCTTGAGGCTTGAAACTCTCGATGGCATTGATGTCACCGGTATCGGCGACCACGACAGTCATCTGCCGCAACTGCTCCAGCAAGCTCCTGCTCATGTTTGGCTCCTCGGAATTGTGCGCTACGCGCCGCTTCTGCGACCTAGCTTCAGTGTGACTCATTCCTCCAGGGATCCCGGCAGACGTGAGATTATCTTAATTGTCTGGATTGTCTCGATTGTCTGGATTGTCTGGTTTTGCGGGGTCGAGAACCGGCTGACGCTTTCCCGCAATGACGATGGCCCCAAGCCGTCGCTCTTCGGAGGCTGGGTTGGCAGGGATCCCCTTTGTCGGGTAGAAATGTGAAGGATTGCTAAAGCAAAGCCCCTGAAAGGTTCACCAAATTCACCATCTGAGTTTGAACCATTCACGCAAGGGGGGAGTCAAACCGGATAAGCCGTTCTTTTTTGCCGTGGATTATTCTCCACAATGGCAGTTGAAGTAGGCCAGTCGGTTGGGGGTAGCTAGCGATGCGTTGGACGAAAGGGAAATCTGGGCTACCGAGCCTAGCAAGGCACCTCCCTCAGGCTTGTATCTTCAGTCTGGTGGTGATTCTGGGTGTTGCTGGAGCTGGCCTCGTTGCCGTCCATTCCCGAGTGGTTTTGGCCCAGCGTCGCGGGTTGGAGTCTGGGCCACCGCCCGGGGTTGGTGGGCCACCGCGTGCTGTGTCGGTGGATGTGGCGACGGCCCAGATGGGATCCCTAAATGCCGATTTGCGCTATACCGGCACCACCCAACCCTTGCGGCAGGCAACGCTGCGCACCCGTACGGAAGGGGTGTTGTTGGCGTTATCGGTAGATGTGGGGGATCCCGTGCAAGAAGGGCAACTCCTGGGGCAATTGGATCCCACCCTGTTGCAATCGGCCCTCCTCCAGGCCCAAGCACAATTGGCGGCCCAAGAGTCCCAGGTGGCCCAAGCTGAAGCCCAACTGAGCCAGGCTCGCACGCAGGTGGAGCAGGCCCGCGTCAATCTCTTGCAGCAGGAAGCGGATGCCGAACGACTGGCCCAGTTGGCCCAGGACGGCGCCGTGTCCGCCCAGCAGGCGGAGCAAGCTCGAACCGCTGCCCGGACTGCCGCCCAAGCTCTGCGCTCTGCCGAAGCACAGGTGCGCACCCAGGAGCAAGCGGTGATCGCCGCCCAACGCCAGGTGGAAGCCCAGGGATCCCTGGTGGCGCAAGCCCAAGAACGCCTTTCCCATACCCAGCTGTTGTCCCCCCTGAGTGGGGTGGTGCTCTCCCGCCAGGCGGATCCCGGCAGCTTCCTCAATTCGGGGGCGGATGTGCTGACGGTGGCGGATTTCAGCCAGGTGCGGGTGGAGTTTCCCCTCTCCGAGTTGGAGCTAGGGCGGGTGCAGGTGGGGCAAGGGATCCAGGTGCAGTTGGATGCCTTCCCCGGCCAGAGCTTTCCCGGACAAATTACCCGCATTTCCCCCGCCGCGGATCCGCAGGCGCGGTTGATTCCGATTGAAGTAATGATCCCCAACCCCGATGGGCGGATTGGCAGTGGGCTGTTGGCCCGGGTGCAGTTGGCCCTGCCGGAGGAACAAGGGGTGATCGTTCCCCAGACGGCCATTCAGCAGAACGGGCCAGGTTCCGCCACGGTCTTTGTGGTGGAGCGGCAAGGGGAAGCAACGCGAGTGATGGCCCGTCCGGTGCAGTTGGGGGAACAACGGGATGGACAAGTAGAAGTTTTATCGGGGTTGGAAGCCGGTGAACCCTTTGTGGTGCGCAGCTCCACCCCCCTCCAAGACGGACAGGAAGTGCAACTGAGTGTCATTTCCACCATGCCCGATTAAGTAAGGACGCCAGATGACCCAAAAAGCAGACATCGGCAGCAAACGACTGGTCAGCCTGGATCCCCAGGGCTGGACGCAGTGGGTGACGGGAAATACGTCATCTCAGGTTTTTACTCTCTTCGTGGATAGAGCAGATTGAACCCTGGGATCCCGAAATCGTGCAGACAACTTGAACTTATTTGCAGCCTAACAAGGGAGCTAACCCCATGACCCCAGCCAAAACCGGACTCAGCGTCAGTGGCCTCTCAATTCGCCGCCACATCGGCACCCTGATGTTGGCCTTAGCGGTGATCGTCATGGGCTTCTATTTCATTACCCGCCTGCCGGTGGATCTACTGCCTTCGATTGTCTATCCGCGCATCGGGGTACGGGTGGATGTGGCCGGGGTAACGCCGGAGGTGGCCATTGAGGAGATCACCCGTCCTTTGGAGGAATCCCTTTCCACGGTCGAGGGGGTGGAGCAGATCTATTCCACCACCCGCGAGGGTCAGGTACGGGTGGATCTCTTCTTCGCGCCGGGGGGCAACATTGACCAAGCCCTGAACGACACAACGGCGGCGGTGAACCGGGCCAGGGGGCGGCTGCCGGATGAGGTGTCTGCTCCCACGGTGTTTAAGTTCGACCCCTCCCAGTTGCCCGTTTACGAGTTTGCCTTGAAGGCGCCGGGCCTAGAGGGGGTGGAGCTGCGCCGCTTTGCGGAAGAAGAGTTGGCCCGTGATCTGGGGGTGGTGCCCGGGGTGGCCACGGTGGATGTGGCGGGGGGCATCACCGAAGAAGTGCAGGTGGATCTGGATTTGGATCGGATGCAGGCCTTGGGGTTGGGCCTGACGGATGTGTTGGGCCAGGTGCAAGCCCGCAACCAAGATATTTCCGGGGGCCGCATCCGCGGGGGGCTATCGGAGTCCTTGACGCGCACCGTTGGTCGGTTTCGCAGCCCGGAGGACATTCAGGCATTGCGCTTGACCACCCCCAATGGTTCCACGGTGCGCCTGACGGACATGGCCACCATCACGGTGCGCCCTGCCGCCGAAGGAGTACGGGTGACCCTGAACGGTGAACCAGCGGTGCGCCTCAGCATTCAAAAGCAGCCGGAAGCCAACACCATCGTGGTGGTGGAAGGGATCCGCCGCCGCCTAGAGCAACTGCGGGCCACCGGCATTATCCCCCCGGAGATGACCCTAACCCCCACCAGTGATGAGTCCCGTTTTATTCGCAGCTCCATTCAAAGTGTGGCCACCGCCGGATTGGGTGGGGCCGTACTGGCAGGTATTGCGGTGCTGCTGTTTTTGGGATCCCTGCGCCAGACCTTGATCGTGGTCATCGCCATTCCCTTGGCTACATTGGCGGCCATTGTGCTGATGGGCTTGTTTGGCCTTTCCATTAACATCATCAGCCTGGGGGGCTTGGCCCTGGGGGTGGGGATCGTGGTGGACAACGCCATTGTGATGTTAGAAAACATCGTCAAAGGGGCGGAAGGGATCCCACGGGAGAACGGCAACGCCCAGTGGTTTGGGCAACGGGTGATCGAGCAGGCGGAGCACAGCAGCCGCGAGTTGGAATCGGCCCTTTTGGCCTCTACGGCCACCAACTTGGTGTCGGTCTTACCCTTTTTGCTGATCGGCGGCTTTGTGTCGTTGATCTTTAACGAGTTGATCCTGACGATTAGTTTCGCCGTGGCCGGATCCCTGGTGGTGGGCCTGACGGTGGTGCCCATGCTCACCTCTCGCCTGCTGACGATTCGCGGCAGCAGTGGCTTAAAGCAATGGGGGCCGATGCGGGCCTTTCAGCAGGGGGTGATCAACGGGACTTATGCCTATCAACGCCTGTTGGGTCGCCTGTTGTTGCGGCCTGGGCTGCTGATCCTGATGGCCTTTTTGCTGTTGGGGGGGGGTAGCTATTGGATGGCGGGGCAACTCAGCCAGGAGCTGTTACCCCGCATCAGCACCGGGCAGGTGAACCTATTTGCCAACTTTGCCCCCGGCACCACCCTGGAAACCAACCAGCGCATCATGCAGGAGGTGGATCGCATTCTCTTGGCGCAGCCGGAGGTGGAGTATGTGTTTACCACAGCCGGGGGATCCGCCTTTGGGGGCAGCACCTTTGAAAATCCGCTGCGGGGCACCAGCAACATCACCCTCAAACCAGGCACAGAGGTAGGCCCTTTTGTGGATCGGGTGAATGGCCTGATGAACCGCCTGAATTTGGTGGGATCCCGGATCCGGGTTGCGCCGGGCAGCGTGCGCGGGCTTTCCACCCGCAACTCCGCCGTCAATGCCGAGGTGGATGTGGTGCTGCAGGGGGAGGATCCGCAGGCGTTGCAAGCGGCCAGCCGTTTGGTGTTGCGGGCCTTGGATGAACAAGCCACCCTCTCCACCTTCCGCCCCGATGCCGATGACAACCAGCCGGAGGTGCAAGTCTGGCCGGATTGGGAGCGGGCCACCCCCTTACGCCTCACCCCTCAAGACATTGGCCGGGTGGTGCAAACGGCGGTACAGGGATCCGTGCCCACGCAACTGCAACAGGGTGGTCGCCTTGTGGATGTGCGGGTTCGCCTGGCGACGCCCGTTACCCAGCCCTCGCAACTGGAGCGGTTGCCCCTTTTTCTGCAAAATGGGCAGCCGGTGCGTTTGGGGGATGTGGCCCGTCTGCAAATGACGGAAGCCCCGGGGGAAATTCGCCGCATCAACCAACGGCAGGTGGCGATCCTAAACGGTAGCCTCACCGCTGGAGCCACCCAAAGTGCCGCCCTCCAAGAGGTGGATGAGATTTTATCCGGCTTGGAACTGCCTGCCGGGGTTACCCGCCTGCCCAGCGAGGCCCTGGCCACCAACCAGGAGTTGCGCAATAACCTGCTGCTCCTGGGATCCCTGGCGGCCTTCTTGGTGTTTGTGGTGATGGCGGTACAGTACAACTCCTTGATCGACCCGCTGGTGATCCTGCTGACGGTGCCCTTGGCCCTTTCCGGAGGGATCCTGGGCTTGTTCCTCACCCGAACTGCGGTGGGGGCGACGGTGCTGGTGGGGGCGGTGCTGCTGGTGGGGATCGTGGTCAACAACGCCATTTTGATGGTGGAGCTGGCCAACCAAATGCGAGAGGAGCAAGGCTTGGATTACCGCAGTGCCATGTTAAATGCTGCCCCGCAACGGCTACGCCCGATCCTGATGACGACGGTAACCACCGTGTTGGGCCTGTTTCCTTTGGCGCTGGGCTTGGGGGAAGGCTCTGAATTGCTGCAACCCTTGGGGGTAGTGGTGTTTTCCGGCCTCTCCCTGGCGACGCTGCTGACGCTATTTCTCATTCCTTGTTTTTATGTGCTGCTGCATGGCTCTGGGCCGCAGACCCCCACCTTACCCAGCCTGCCCAGCTTGTCCTCTACGGCGGTGGCAGCAGGCAATCGGAAGTAACGGCCTTTTCCGACTTCCTGTAGCCCCAAAGCTTAGCTAAACTTCCGTCAGGCGAAGGATTGACCCGCATTGAACTGCATCGTGCTCTGCCTACGGCATTGCTCCGCGAACCGCACGACCCGGAGGGACGCCGGCTGTAGTAGGTAACGCTGGAAAAGGCTGTACGGTCACCCCAAACAGATACCCTTTCTGACTTCCCTTTGAGAGAGGGGGTAGGGGTGAGGGAGCTGTTTCAGCCTTGATCTTGATGGCAATGACCATACAGTCCTTTCGCTAGTCACATGTAACAGCTATGGAGGTTGAAACCCACCTCCTGGAGGGCTGAGGAAGCATAAACCCTGCTGTAGAAAACCCGCGCAAGGGCTGTAAAACCCGACCGCGCAGGCCTAAGATAAACAAACGGGATCCGTCGGGTCGGGGATCCCAACTCTTTCTGCCAGTGGAGTTGCGAACCGGTGCCCAGTCCAACTGTTGAACACCCCGAACAAATTCGGGAACTGTTTGACCGTATAGCCCCCCATTACGACCAATTGAACCAAAGCCTGAGTCTGGGCCTACATCGGGTTTGGAAGCGGATGGCGGTGCGCTGGTCAGGAGCCACTCAGGGGGATCAGGTGTTGGATCTGTGCTGTGGAACTGGGGATCTGGCGTTGCAGTTGGCCCGCAGGGTGGGTAGGAATGGGCGGGTGGTGGGCCTGGATTTTTCTGCCGCCATGTTGTCGATTGCCCAATCTCGAGGGGCTCAACACCCTCCCGCTTGCTCGTTGGAGTGGATCTTGGGGGATGCCCTCAATTTGCCTTTTGCCGAGCAGAGCTTTGATGCGATCACGATGGGCTACGGTCTGCGCAATGTAACGGATATTCCCCGGGCTTTGCGGGAGATGCGGCGGGTCTTGAAGCCGGGGGGGCGGGCGGCCATTCTTGATTTTCATCGGCCTACAGGGATCCCTTTTTTCGAGCAATTCCAGCGTTGGTACTTGAACACCCAGGTTGTCTCCCAGGCTAAGGCGTTGGGGTTAGGCCCAGACTACGCCTACATCGACCCCAGTTTGGATTGCTTCCCCTCCGGCGCAGAACAACGGCAAATGGCTCTGCAGGCGGGGTTTGCCGGAGCCAGGTTTTATCCCTTGGTTTGGGGCATGATGGGGGTGCTGGTGATCGAAAAATCAGCCTGATCCAGCCTGATCCAGTTTGATCCGGCTTTTGATCCGGTTAAGGATCCCTAGCCCACCACGGGAGTCAGGGTCGCCTTGAAGGGATCCCGGCGGCGCAGCAGGTCTTCCGTTTGGGCCTGAATTTCAGCCAGGGCCTTGGCCTCCGAAAGTCGGGTGCTTCGTCCGGCCTCGATCACAGGGATCCCGTCCACAAACACAGTGTGCACATTGCTGGCCCGGGCGGCATAGACGAGGTTCCAGAGAATGTTGGTCTCCTCCATGCCGTTGGGGTTGCGCTCCCAAACCCGAGGCATTAAGTTCGGCTGCGCCAAATCCACCAAGACCAAATCGGCTTTTTTGCCCACTTCGATGGAACCAATTTCGTGGTCTAACCCCAACACCTTCGCCCCTTCAATCGTTGCCATTCGCAGCATCGTGGAAGCAGGCAAAGCAGCAGCATCGTAGTGTTTGACTTTCTGCAGCAGAGAAGCGAATTTCATCTCCTCAAACAGATCCAAGTTGTTGTTGGAGATATTGCCATCGGTACCCAACCCGACGCGGATCCCAGCCTGCAGCATCTCGGGAATGGGGGCGATTCCTCCCGCCAGTTTGGCGTTGCTGATCGGGCAGTGACAGACCGCAGTACCTGTGTCTTTGAGGAGTTGAATTTCCGACTCATCCAACCAAACACAGTGGGCAATCGCTGTTTGGGGCCCCAAAATGCCGTAATGCTGAAAAAGATGGATGGGTTTTTGGCCAAAGTGTTGCTCCACCGCTTCCACTTCTTCTTTTTGCTCGCTGCTGTGGGTGTGAATACCGACGCCGTAGTGTCGCGAGTAGTCCACCGCCGTTTGGTAAGCCGCCGGCGAGCAGTAAAACAAGTGCTCTAACCCCACCCAGACCCGCACCCGTCCTCCCTGGGATCCGTGCTGGCTTTCGATCAATTGGCGCGTGCTTTCCATGGTTTCAAAAAAGTCTTTGCCGGGGGCATCGGCGGTGTAGGGCACCAGGTTCACCCGCAACCCCAAATCTCCGGCAGCCTCCGCACAGCGGTGCATAAAGCGGTACATATCCATGACACAGGTGGTGCCACCCTTCAAGGCTTCCCAATAGCTGAGCAGGGCCGCGTAGTAGGCATCGGCTTCAGTGAGGGCGCGGTGTTCCAGCTGGTAACGGGGTAACCAATCGAGGAGCTGATAATTTTCCGTGACCCCCCGCAACAGGCTGGAGTGGCTGTGGGTGTCGATCAAGCCGGGGATCAAGGCCATTTTTCCGTCCATCTCGAGGATGCGACCGGCATCCGCCGGGATCCCGATCTGGTCAGAAGGGCCAACGGCGGCAATCCGATCCCCCCGCACCACCACCGTGCCTTCTCGGTAAACCCGATCCTGGGCATCAACAGTGAAGATCACCCCATTGCGGATCACGGTGCAGCTCATGTTCTCGCCCTCCCACAGCATTCTCCAGGGATCCTATCCCCAGAAGGACTTGCCGAGATCGGCCTAGACCGTTACGGGCTGAGGCATCGATAACAGCTCGGCAATTTGAACGGCATTCAAGGCCGCCCCTTTGCGGATTTGATCCCCACACAGCCACAGTTCCAGGCCGTTGGGCTCGGAGATATCCTGCCGGATACGACCTACCGCCACATCGTCTTTGCCACTGACGTCAATGGGCATGGGGAAGCGATTTTGCTGCCAGTCTTCTAGAAGAATGACCCCCGGTGCGTTGGACAGGATGTGACGGGCTTGTTCCACCGGGAAAGGCTGCTCGAACTCCAGATTCAGGGCTTCGGCATGGGTGCGCATCAAGGGGACTCGCACACAGGTGGCGGTCAGGCGCAGGTTGGGGGATCCCATAATTTTGCGCGACTCGTTCACCATTTTCATTTCTTCTTGGCAGTAGCCGTTCTCTTGCAAGGGGCTGTTGTGGGGGAAGAGGTTGAAGGCGATCGGGTAGGGAAATACCTGCGGTTGCAACGGCTGACCCTGTAGGTAGGCGCGGGTTTGCTCCTCCAACTCCTGCATGGCACGGGCCCCAGCCCCACTGGCGGATTGATAGGTGGCTGCCACCACCCGTCGAATCGGAATGTGCCGGTGCAAGGGGTAAATGGCCACACACATCAAGATGGTGGTGCAGTTGGGGTTGGCGATAATGCCCTGATGGCGAAAGGCCTCCTGTGGGTTCACCTCCGGTACCACCAAAGGCACGGCGGGATCCAGGCGAAAAGCGCTGGAGTTATCCACCATCACGGCGCCCGCCTCCACAATGGCGCTAGCCCAGGTTTTGGACACACCGGCCCCCGCGGAAGCCAACACCAAATCCATGCCCCGAAAGGCCGCCTCTGAAACCGGCTCCACCGGGATCCGCTCCCCCTTAAAGGTCAGATGGGTGCCCGCAGAACGGGGGGAGGCCAAGAGCTTTAGATCCGCCAAAGGGAAGCTTCGCTCCTCCAGCAGAGTCAACAACTCTGCCCCGACTGCCCCTGTCGCCCCCAAAATGGCCACCCGTTGTTGCCGTCCCATGCTTTGGATCCCCAATTTGCCCCTGGTTGGCGGTGGGTTGATCCGGATCTGAAGCCAAACCCCACCGAAAAGCTACAGGCTTCTTATTTTAAGCTCCTTAGGGAACTCAGAGCGTGATCGATTCCACTACCGCCTGAACCAGCTCCAAACCCACTTGGTCGGTTAGCTCCGCATGACCAATCTGGCGGGGCAAAACAAAGCGAATCTGCCCTTGCTTGACCTTTTTATCCGCCTGCATTGCCTGCAACACCGCCTCCCAAGGGATCCCCGAAGGCCATTGGCTGGGCAAACCGGTTTTTTCAATCAGTTGTCGCTGCCGTTGGGCCTCCCCTGCGCTCCACCACCCCAAACGCCGGGCAATCTCTCCGGCTGCCACCATGCCTACGGCTACGGCTTCCCCATGCAAGTAGCGGCGATAGTGGGTAACACTTTCGAGGGCATGGCCGAGGGTATGGCCGTAGTTGAGAATGGCCCGCAATCCCCCTTCTTTTTCATCCTGTTGCACCACCAGCGCTTTACACTCCGCAGAGCGCACCAGCAGGTGATGCAAATCGGCGGGGGCAAAGTCGTCATAACGGCTCAGCTTGGGGCGATCTTCCAGAAACTCGAACACATCGGCAGCCTGAATCACCCCGTATTTGATCACCTCCGCCAAGGCCGAAACAAATTCCCGTCTTGGCAAGGTTTTCAGCACCGTTGGGTCGATCCACACCAGGCGCGGCTGGTGAAAGGCCCCGATCAAGTTCTTCCCTTGCGGGTGGTTAACTCCGGTTTTGCCGCCAATGGAAGCATCCACCATCGCCAATAGCGACGTGGGCACCTGCACGAAGGGAATCCCCCGCAGCCAGGTGGCCGCCGCAAAGCCCGCCATATCTCCGATCACCCCACCCCCTAGGGCGATGAGGCTGGAGGAGCGCTCCAGACCAAAGGCTAGGGCGGCATCGTGAATTTTGGCAATCGAGCGTGGCGTTTTGAAGCGTTCGCCGGCGGGGAGCAAACACAGTTGGGCCACAAAGCCCGCTTCCTGCAGCCCTTGCATCACCCCTTCCGCAAAGTGCTTGGCAATTAAGGGGTGGCTCACCACCAGCGCCTTGCCCGCTAGACCTCTGGTCCGCATCTGGGATCCCAGTTGCCGCAGGCTGTAACCGCTGGGGCCTTCGGGGGCATGGATAAGAATGTCGTATTGGCTGCTGGGCAGCTTGACGGGAATCAGACGGGGATCCATCGCGGCTGTTTTGGGGGGTGGGATCCAGTTTGACATGTTCTTCTGCCCGGATCCCCGTTATGAAGGTCAGGAGCCATGATCCACCGGCTGCGGTTCTGGCTCCGGCTTGAGGCTGTCCAATTCTGGCAACGCCGTGGGCGCCGGCGGGAGGGCGTCCTTGTGCTTCAACGTCTCTAGGGCCGTTTTGGCCGGTTGAAACTGCGGATCCAGCTCCAGGCAGCGTTGCCAGCTGGCTTGGGCCGATTCTATCTGCCCCATTTTGTGTTGAATGGATCCCAGGGTATGCCAAAAGCTGGGGCGACCTGGATCCAGTTGGAGGGCTTGTTCGGCATCCGCGAGGGCGGATTCCAGTTTCTCCAATTTCAGGGCTTCCCAGGCGCGGTTGTTCAGGGCCACGGCATCTTCGGGAGTCAGCTGCAAAACCCGTGAGTAGGCTTGCACCGCTTTTTCCGCATCCCCCAGATCGGCGTAGGTCAGCCCCAGGGCAAACCAGCCGAGGGGATCCCGTTCGTTGAGGCGGATCATCTGCTGACAGGCACTGCGGGCTTGGTCCAGCCGACCCAACCGCCGCAAGCTGGTGATGCGCCCCAGCCAACAGGCAAAGCTGCGGGAACGTTGCTGGAGCAGACGCTCAAAATGCCCCAGGCTCACCTCATGTTGGCCCAGTTCCTGGCAGGCGATGGCCAGGGCATAGCGGGCCGGAAAATGCTCTGGGTCGATTTTCAGGGCCTCTTCAAAGTGGATGCAGGCTTCCTTCAGGTAACCCAACTTTTGAAAGGCAACGCCGCGGGCATACCAGCTTTTGGGGTTGTCGGCATCGTAGCGCAGGGCCCGTTCCAGGGCATCGCTGGCCAGCCGATATTGCCCCAGCCGCAGCAGGGCTATTCCCAAGTTGTGCAGGGTCACCGGATCCCGTCGGCGCAGCCGCAAAGAGCGCTTGTAACACTCGATGGCCGAGCGTAGCCGATTGCAGCGCAACAGGGCATTGCCTTGGTAGCGCCACACCCGCGCACTTTTGGGGTTGATCTTCAGAACCCGGGCAAAACTGGCCGCCGCCGAACTGGGCCGGCGCAAGCGTCGCAGCACGATCCCCCGCGCCAACCAAGTGCGCGGCTGTTTTGGGCTGTAGCGCAGGGCTTTGTTGAGGCTGTTCAGCGCCAGCTTCGGTCGTTTCAGTTGCAGCAGGCGAATGCCACGGTTGTGCCAGGCAAGGGCATCTTCTGGGTTGCTTTCCAGCACCTTGTCGTAGTTGACCACCGCCGATTTGTACTGCCCCAAACGGCCGAGAATCAGTGCCAGGCTGAGCCGAGTCTCCTCGTCGTAGGGGTTGATGGTGAGGGAGCCGTTGTAGCTGTCTACCGCCTCGCGGTAACGGGCCAAGCCCACCAGCACATCCCCGCGACGGCTCCAGGCCAGGGCAAAGTTGGGATCCATGTTTAGGGCGCGGTCGTAGGCGGCCAAAGCCTCCGTCAGGTTGCCCCGTTTGCGCCAGTCCTCGCCGCGCTCAAATTGAATGTCGGCGCTATTCCACTGAAAGAGGCGCTGAATGAATTGCAAAATGGCGATCTGGCGGATCCCTTCTTCGGGGGTGGCGGAGGGGGTTTCCCCGCTGGCAATGCGGACAATCGCCGCTTGGATGGCCCGCAAAAAGCCCTGAAAGCCGCGCACTTCCTCGTCTTCCACCGGCTCTGAGCGGCGGTATTGCAGCCGGAACCGCTGCAGATCCCCAGGTGGGGCAAAGCTGGGATCCAAAAAATGCATCAACTGCAGGGCGCGGTACTCGAACAGCACCGCATCCTCTTCCGAGCCGGTGAAGTCAAACAGTTCCGATTGCTCGATCGGTCGGGGCAGCTCCACAGGGGTGTGCAGCAAGGCGAGCAACCGCTGGTTTTGCCGAGCTGGAGCATGGGGAAAGCCGCTATAGAGTTCGTCTTTCGGCCAGGGATTCCCGACAAATTCGGGCGAAACCACCAGCGCAATCCAGCGGCACTGTTCAATCGCCAGTTGCAGCTCCAGCCTGCGGTCATCCCCCGGTTGCAGCATCCACTGGTCAAACCAAACCTTGAAGCCCTCCCGATCCAGCCGCTCCGCCAGTTGCCGTGCCCAACGGGCTTGAGCCCGGTGATAGCGCAAGAAGAGATCAAATTTGTAATGCTCTGGAGACATGAACGCACAGTAGCCGCCTTCCTACAGCTTATCTTCGCTGCCCCCTGGGTGTTCTTGGGCTGACCGGTAAACCCTTTGTTTGCCATAGGCGATAGTTGGGTAAGGGTCGGCAAGGAGGGGGAAATGGTAACAGGAATTTTGGCCATTGCCGCTGCGATTGGCCTGGTGATTTTGCTGTTGGACGGGCTCGCCAGGAGCCGGCGAGCAGGGATCCGCCACCATCGTTGGGCAGGGATCCGTCGCTGGGATTTGGGACTGGTGATGGGACTGAATGCCCTGCTGGCGCTGGGGTTGGGGCTGGGGCAACTGCCCGTCAGCGTTGCTGTGCTGGTGGGGGGCCTGATCGGGTGTGGGTTGGTAGGCTTGAGCGGGTGTGGGCGGGCAGGGCAGGGGTTGGTGGTGCTGTTGCTCAGCGGGGCCACCTGGCAAGCCCTAGAAGGGGGATCTTTCGACTTGTTGCTATTGCTGTGGGGATGCGGCGTGGGAATGGGTGTGGTGGGGATCCCGTTGTTGTGGCGGATGACGACCGCAGAAGCGGTGCCTTTGCTGTTGGCCATGAGCCAGGGGTGGATCGGGATCGCAGCCTTAACCTGGGGATCCCGGCTGATGGAAATGGGATCCCAGCAGGATTGGCCTGGACCCTTGCTGTTGCCCGTCGGGTTGGCGGCGCTCAGTTTGGTGGCGGGCACGGTGCCGGTGTTGGCAGCTCCTGACCGGGAGCAAACTCCCATTCAACCGGGGCTACTCTCCGCTTTGGGGCATGGGGTGGGCTGGCTGGTGGCTACCACGTTGGCACTGGTATTGGCTCGCAACGGGCTATATCAGGATCTCTTTTTGGCCTTGCTCTTTGGGGTTGGGGGGCTGGTCTCCTGGGGCTTGTCGCTGCTGGAGGGAGCTCAGGAAATGGGAGCCGCCGATTCTGTGGAGCCAACCTCAGAACCTGAGCCGAGAGGGCTACTGCTCTGGCGGGCCTGTCTGGGCTTGGTGATGGTAGGGGGTGGGGCCTTGTTGGCCTTGCGCTTGGGGGGATCCTACGGGGCGGCGCTGCTGGGGTTGGGGTGCTTGGCCTTTCCCAGCCGTTGGGGGGCAATGGCGGCACTGTTTTTGGCAGCCCGACCCCTGCTGCAAAATCTGTTGCACCAGTTCAACCTGCAGGTTGCCGGCATCGACCTCACCCAGGCCTATGTCTCTGCCGCTTTGTACCTGGGCATTGCCGCGGTGTTGCTGGCGGGGCTGATCGGCTGGCTGTACGGACGAGACAAGCCCCTGACGATTGGACTGGGGTTGACCTTGGCCAGTTTGGCCCTGCCTTTGGGGGTGGGCTACCTGATTCATGCCCAACCCCAGGCTGCCTTTCTCCTGGGGGCCCTGATGACGGCCCTGGTGTTGGCGGCCTTGGAGCCGGTGGTCTCCAAGCAAGTGGGGTTGCTGGGGGCCAAGGGGCTGTGCCTGACGGTGATCGCCATGCTCACGGCCAGCCTCAGCCGCGATTGGACGGTGACCGGCTTCTACGCCACCCGCGTCGAACGGGCTTTGGTGCTGGGGGGGATCGGCGGCGCTGGGCTGCTGCTGCTTTTGCTCTGGCAGGGGTGGAGTGTCTGGCAACAACTGCGGCTGCGGCAACCGGGATGAAACCCCTTCCTCTCGGTACCACGGGCACTTGGCAAGGGATCCTGGGGCCGGAACACACGGCGGAAGCCCTGGGTAACCGGGGGGTGAAGGTGATCGGATCCCCGGCTCTACTGACCTTGATCGAGCGCTGCAGCCACACCACCCTACAGCCCTTCTACGAAGCCAACGAAGCCGCCGTCGGGATCCGCTTTGCCCTAGAGCATCAGGCGGCGGCGGTGGTGGGGGATCCCTTGCAGGTGCGGGTGGAGGTGGTCGGTGTGGAAGGACGGCGCATTGCGTTTCAGGTGCAGATCCGGCAGCAGGAGCGGCTTGTCATGCAGGGATCCTATGGCTGCTTTGTGGTGGATCTGCCGCGGTTTTTGGCCCGCTACGGCTTGGCCTGAGAAGACCTCCTGACAGGGCTAGAGCTTCACAACTAGAGCTTGACAAAATTGTAGGGAGCGGTGAAGTTGTTGTAGCGAATGCGCAGCCGCCCCTGAAAGGCCTGATCCAGCTCCTCCACTTTTTGGGCAAAGGTGGGCTCGTCCTCCCAGTTGATCAAAAACGAGCCGTTGTAGGCCATGTTTTCGGTGAGCAACTCTCCCTCCACGCGGTCGCTGGCCAGGGGACTGAGGGCTTTCGTGAACGATTGGGCAATCTGCTCCCGCCGTCGCTCCAGAAGTTGTTCCAAGGCTCGCCCGATTTGCACCACCGCATCCAACCCCAGGGGGGCTCCCGCCATCTCATCCCGCTGGGCTTTCAAGGCCGGGTTTTCCGCCAAGCCCAGTTGCAACTCTTGCTCGGGATCCCAGAAGACCTTCACCCCCACCTCCCGTTTCCCCTCTAGGCGCTCGAGCAAAGCCAACAGATCCGCCAGGCGCGGCTCCACCAAATCTCGTTCCACCTGCTCCCAGCTGTTCACCACCAGGCCAAATTGCAAAGGCAACAGGGCATGGTGCCCCTCGTTCATCACCTTTTCCAGCACCGCTTCGTGGGCAAGCAAATTGGCCCGGCTGGCCAGGTAGCGCTCCTGTTGGGCCTGTGAATAAACGAAGGCCAGGGATCCCAGCAGATGGATGTGTACCGGCTGCTTGTCCAAGCCCACCACACTCAAGTGGCGCGGGCCAGGGGCAGCAACGATCCCGTAAAGATAGAGGGGGCTCATGGGTACTCAGGGGGCAAGGGAGGCAGGAATAGAATGCAGAGACAGAGGAATCCGAGAACTTTTCAACCCTCAGACAGACATTTTGTTGCCATTGGTGCCGGTCCGGGCATCGCCGATCAGCCAGGTGAGGTTGGATTCTTCGGTATCGATCGCATTGCCATCGGAAGAAATGCAATACCGCCCCATCACCATTTGGTGGCGTAGGGTGATCCCTGCCGCAATCTGGGTGTAGTTAAAAATCAAGCTGCCATCCAGCGTACACCCTTCATTCAACACACACCCGTAGCCAATCGCCGTTGGACCGATCAGCTTCACCCCGTCCGCCAGATGGCTGCTGGCCCCAATGTAAACGGGCGGCTCAATGTGGAGGCGATCCCAGTTGGCGCGGATGTTGATCCCGGTCCAGACCCCCGGCTGAATCTGGAAACCCGGCACCTGTACCCCCTTGATCTCGCCCCGCAGCACCTTTTGCACCGCCAACCAGTAGTCGGGAGTTCGGCCGATATCCACCCACTGAAAATCGGCAGTTACCCCGTAGAAAGGGGCACCGGCTTTCACCAGGTTCGGGAACAGGTCGCCGCCAATATCGTAGGGACAAGCAGGGGGAATGTATTGAAACACCTCCGGCTCAAAAATGTAGATGCCGGTGTTGATGGTGTTGCTCAGGGCCTCTTCTCGGCTGGGTTTCTCTTGGAAGGTGATAATCCGGCCCGTCTCATCCGTAATCACCACCCCGTAACTGGAGACTTCGCTGGGATCCACCTGCCGCAGCACCACCGTAGCCAGCGCCCCTTTGGCCTTGTGGAAGTTGACCACCTCCGTCAGGTTCAGGTCGATCAGGGCATCTCCACAGAGCACGACAAAGGTGCTGTCGAAGAACCCGGAAAAATCCTGGATCTTGCGCATGCCGCCAGCGGAGCCGAGGGCTCGGGGCACCGGTTGGCCATTCTCGAAGTGCCCCTCAAAGGAAAAGCCAATCTGTACCCCCCACTGCTGCCCATCGCGAAAGTAGTCTTCGATCTGGTGGGCCAGATGGCTGGTGTTGATCATGATCTGGTTAAACCCGTGTTCTCGTAGCAACTCCACCAGAAATTCCATTACGGGCTTGTGCAAAATCGGGATCATCGGCTTGGGCATCATGTAGGTGATGGGCCGTACCCGTGTGCCTTTGCCTGCTGCCAAGATCATGGCTTTCATGCCGTTGTTTACTCCTCGGGGTTAACCGTGCTCTGACTTTATCACCCCAGTATCGGGATCCCTCCCCTACGGGATAGAGCAAAGTTTTCAAGGGTCTCCGTATCCGTTCCATCGCCAACTTTTCATCTGACTGGGGTGATCTTCGCGGAGTCAACCCGCCCCTTCTGCGTCCCCCCAAGGATTAAAATCAATAGCGCCTGCTCTCCTGCAGAGAGCCTTTCCTACCCAGCAGAGGGGATCCCTTGACTTCGATGTTGTTTGCTCCCGGCAACAGGCCAGCTCCAGAGCCGGAGGATCTGGATTCGGATCCCGGCCATCGACCGATCACCATTGCCCTGGCCAAAGGGGCCCTTCTGCCGGAGGCCATCCAATGCTTTCAGCGGGTGGGCATCGATTTCAGCCGTTTTTTGGATCCCGGCAACCGTCTGTTGCGGATCGAGTCCCCCACCCGTTTGCACGGACAACGCTACGCGGCCCTGCTGGTGCGCACCCACGATGTGCCGGTGTACGTGGAGTACGGTCAGGCCCAGTTGGGCATTGTCGGCTACGATGTGTTGCGGGAGCGCTATGCCGGTACCGAAGCACGGGTAGCCCATCTGTTGGATTTGAAGTTTGGCTACTGTCGCATGTCGGTGGCGCTGCCCCAAGATAGCCCCTACAGTTCCGCAGCCCAGTTGCCCCCCCATGCCCGGGTTGCGTCCAAGTTTGTCGGCTGTGCCCGTGAGTACTTCGACCGCCTGGATCTGCCGGTGGAGGTGATCCCCCTCTATGGGTCGGTTGAGCTAGCACCGATTACCGGCATGGCGGATGCGATTGTGGATTTGGTGGCGACGGGGCGCACCCTCAAAGAAAACGGCCTGGTGGAGCGGGACTGCCTGTTCGAGAGCACGGCCCGGCTCATCGCCCATCCCATCAGCTACCGCATCGATCCGCAGCCGCTCCGCGAGTTGGTCGCCCAAATCCGGGAACAGTGGCTGGGTTCGCTGTTGGCCACGGGCTAGCTTTGGCCCCGGCGGCAACGCCTATCCAAGCGGGTTTGGACAGCAAAGAAACTTCTCGAAACAGGGCAAAAGAGGGGATCACTATTGCGTACAATGGGGGCATTCTGGCTTGTTTTCCCCAGCAGCCTGCAGATTCAAAAAGGTTTTTCGAGGTTCGACCATGCGGTACCGTCCACTGCTCGCCATTTTGTTGGCGCTTTGCTTGAGCGTCTTTGCCTTTCGGGCTGAGGCTGCCAAGGCCCCGCTGACCTATGACCAGATCCGCAACACCGGCAAAGCTGCCATCTGTCCTTCAGTCTCTGACAATTCCCGAGGGCGGATCGAAATACCCAGCGGGGGATCTCTGAAGTTGACGGATGTTTGCTTCCAGCCGGTGCAAATTGAGGTGGAAGAGGAAAAACGCAACGGTGAGAAAGAGTTTATCAAGGCTAAGAATATCCTGATCTCCGCCGCCACCCTGGGGCCGATCAAAGCAGAAGTGACCCCGAAAGGCGGTGGTTTGGAGCTGAAAGTGGTGGACGGGATCACATTTCAGCCGACAACCGGCCAAATGCCGCGCCGCGAACTGGTGCCGCTGCTGTTTAGTGTGAAAGATTTGGTGGCCAGCGCCCAGGGATCCGCCATCGATCCCTCCACCGACTTTGAAGGGGAGTTTTTGGTGCCCGGCTATCACAGTAGCTCCTTCCTCGATCCGCGCGGACGGGGGTCCAACACCGGCTACGACACCGCCGTCGGGCTACAGGCTGCCAAGGATGAGTTTGCCACCAACCGCAAGGTGGATGAGGTCTCGCAAGGGAAGATGTCGTTGCGGATCGCCCGCGTGGATCCCAGCACCGGTGAAATGGCGGGATCTTTTGTCAGCATTCAACCCTCCAGCACCGAGCAAGGGGCAATGGAACCCCACACTGTCCGCATCCAGGGCTTGTTTTATGCCCGCTTGGCGGAAGAGTCCTGAGGGAGTTGAAGAGCACAGGCTCAGAGACAATTCAACCCTTTGCACTAAAATGGGCTGGGATCCGTCCGGGCCCATTTCGGCTTGGCAGGGGAGAGGGCAGCGATGGTGCAGTCCCATAGCGTCTGTTTTGATCGGGCGGCGGATATTTACGATGCCACCCGGGGTTTTCCCACTGGTGTAGATGAAGATATTGCCGATGCCATCCTGACGGCGGTAGAGGCCACCCCGGAAACCCACTTCCTTGAGGTAGGCATTGGGACAGGGCGCATTGCCCTGCCCTTGATTCGTCGGGGCTATTCCTATTCCGGCGTCGATATTTCCGAACACATGTTGTCAGCCTTGCGCCGTAAACTCCTGGACAACTGGGGCCAAGTGCCGCCACAGGTACAGGTGCAAATTGCCGATGCTACGGCTTTGCCTTTTGGGGAAGAGTGTTTCGATGTGGCGATTACGGTGCATGTGTTGCACCTGATCCGCGAGTGGCCGCAGGTGATCGCTGAGATCCGGCGGGTTCTCAAACCGGGTGGGATTTATCTCTACGGCTATGGAGAGCGGGTGGTGAACGCTCGCGGCGAGTTTGACACCCATTGGACGCACACCCTCGCGGGGCTGGGCTTTGAACCTCAACGGGTGGGGGCCGATGCCGAGCAAGTGGAGGCGTATTTGGAATCTCAAGGGGCCCACTTGCGGCGGGTGGTGGCGGCGGAGTGGCAGACGGCGATCACGGCCCAGTCGGTGTTTGATCTGTACGCGCAGCGCTCCTACAGCAGCTCCTGGCAGATCCCGGAGGAGATTTTTGCGGTTGCCATCCGGCAGTTTCAGGAGTGGTTTCGGGATACCTATCCCGACCCCGATGTCATCCTGCTGGGGGAGAGCCAGTTCCAGATGCTGCTGGCCCGTTGGTAGGGATCCCTAGGCGGCTTTGGGGGTGTGCTCCTGAAACATCTCTTGGTCGAACATGTAGACGGTGCGAATCGGGTAAGGGATGACCAATCCGGCCTGGTCGCAGGCTTGTTTGAGGGCGATCATCACCTGGGTGCGGGCAAGACGCACCTCCGGTTTGCGGGGCCGAGTCCAGTAGCGCACGACAAAGTCGATGGAGCTATCCCCGAAGCCGACAATGTCGATTTCAAAAGGCGGTTCCGTCAGCACCCCTTCTACCCCCTGCATGGCGGCTCGCAATACCTCCAACCCGCGGGGTAAAGGCGTTGTGTAGTCGAGGCCGATTTCCAAATCGGTGCGGCGATAGGGGCGATCCGTCAAGACGGTGATGGGGCTGGTGAACACCATGGCATTGGGGATCACCACCCGCTCCCCTTGGTAGGTGCGGATCTGGGTCGAGCGGATGTTGATCTCTTCGACGGTGCCTTCATAATCTCCGACGACAATTTGATCGTTCAGTTGAAAGGGCTCGTTCAAGAGCAACAGCACCCCCGCTAAGAAGTTCTTGAAAATATCTTGAAAGGCAAAACCCACCGCCACCGAGCCCAAGCCCAACAGCCCGATCAGATCCCCCAGGCGCAGATCCGGAAAAGCAATGACGCTGGCGGCCAGGATCCCCACCGCCCAAGCCCCCACCTGGCTGGTTTGCACCAAAAGCGATTGCAGAGACCGACTGGGGACCCACCGAGCGGCGGCCGTTTCCACCAAGCGACGGATCCCTTGAATGGCATAACGGGTGGCCCAGAGGATCACAGCAGCAATCAGAAAACCGGGCAATAGCTCGATCCCTCGACCGACTATTTCCAGTAGGCTACGGTTGATGGTTTGCAACAATTCGTTCATGTTCAGTCCTCCGGCGTCGGATCCCTCGATCAGTATCGGCCACGAGGTTCATCCTGGATCCAGTTCTGCCACGGGCGATACCTCGCACCTACCGTTTTTGTGACGACAATACATCTATGCAAAGAGTAAGGCCATGGCAAACTACGACTGGATTGTGATCGGTGGCGGCATTACCGGAGCAGCCCTGAGCTACGAATTGGCCCGTCAGGGGGGATCCGTGCTGCTGCTGGAAAAAGATGGGGTGCTAAACGGAGCAACCCGCTATAGCTACGGGGGCTTGGCCCATTGGGCGGGCAAAACACCGCTGCTCAAGGCGCTCGGAGAAGAAGGGATCCAACGCTACCGCACCCTATCCGAAGAATTACAAGCCGACATCCAATTTCGCGAGCTGGATCTGCTCATGCCGATTGCCCCCGGCTACGATGCCGATGCGGTGGCAGCGGATATGGCCGCGTGTCGGATCCCGCCCCGCCCGATTTCGGTCGAGGCCGCCTGTGAACTGGAACCGCTCCTGGATCCGGCAGCTCTAGAACGGGTCCTCTGGGTGAGCCACGGCCACATTAACCCCTTGCTGACGGCGCTTGCTTTCCAAAAAGCCTTTCAACGGTTGGGGGGATCCCTCTTAACCGGAACGGTAACGGGCTTGTGCCGCCAAGGGGATCGCATTGTCGGGGTAGAAGTGGGAGAGACCTTACACGAGGCGGCACAGGTGGTGGTGTGTGCGGGGGGCTGGACCAGGGCGCTGCTGCGCCAAACTGGGATCCGCGTGCCCATCTACTTTACCCATGCCGAGTCGGTGGAGTTGGAACCCTCTCATTTGCGGTTAAATGCCCTGGTGATGAGCACGCCCGTGCAGCGCTTCGAACTGGAACAGGGAGCCACCCGTCCGGAACAGGATCCCCTCTGGGATGAACCGGGACAGGAACCCTGCCCACCGATTTTGGATGTGGGCGCCCTCCAATTTGCCGACGGCAGCATTCGCATGGGCCAGATCAGCCGTGTTTTAACGGATACCGATGCTGTTGTGGATGGGGCGGCTAGTGAGGCGCAAATCCGCGAACAGGTGGGTCGTTACCTGCCCAAATTGGCCCACCTACCCGGCCGGTGGTATCACTGCCTGGTGGCCTTCAGTGGCGATCAGCAGCCTTTGATCGGATCCTTGCCTGGGTTGGAGGGGTTGCAACTGTTCTCCGGTTTCAGCAACCCCCTGGCGGTAGTCCCGGTCTTAGCCCGCCGCTTTGCTCAACAAGCCTACGGCCAAGAGGATGAATGGATCCCTGGGTTGTCTCCGGGGCGGTTTGCGAAGGTTTGACCCCTCATCAAATCCAGTCTTCGGCCAGCGGCGTCTCCAGCATGTCTTCCAAGCTCAGTTGCACATCCCGCTGCAGCGTTTGAATCGCTTGATATTCCCGTTGAATGCTGGCTTGGTATTGGGCGGCCAGGGCCGTATTGCCCTCGGAAAAGGCTTGATCCCACAGTTGTGTCCAGTAGCGGTAGCGTTTCTGGCGAATTTCCAGCTCCATGTTGGCGATGGCCGCCCGCACCACAATCCGGGGGCGCATCAGGGCCACGCGGGTATTTTCATCCAACCACAGCAGATGGCTAAGCCGTTCGTTCAGCTGTTCATCATGAGCGCACATGGTGCGCAAGGCCGTGAGCAGGGTTTCTTGCTGGGTTTCCAGTTCCGGTTGTCCGTACACCAGTTCCAAAATCCGCTGCCACAGATCCCGATGGGGACGAAAGCTAAATTGCAGTTCTCGCTCCAAGAGTGCCTCACGAATTTCGCGACGGTACTCACAAAAGTGCAGAAAGATCTGTAGCAAATGGGATTCCGACTGCAATAATTTGGATCCCTTGGCGGGAGAAAGTTGCTCCGGTTTGGCCCAGCGATATTGCCGCACCCCCCGCCGCAATTCTTCTTCCAAATCTCGACTGAGGCGGCCATTGCCGCGGCTGAGCAATTCTGCAACTTTATGCAAATACAAAGAGCGCCATTGTCCACCCAGACCCGCCAGCAATTGTACAAAGGCTTGATGGGCCTGTTGAAAGTCGCCGGCCCGACTGAGATCCCGACCGGATAGCACCTGTTCGATTTGCCAATCCAGCCACAGGGGAGCTTGATCCAGCAGGGTTTGAAACTCACCCACCGGATGATCCCGTAAAAACTCGTCGGCATCTTTGCCTTCGGGAATGGTGAGAATGCGCAGCTCCACTTCGCCGCGCCGCGCTTGCTCTTGGAGGGCCTCAATCGCCCGCTCAGCAGCTTTTAACCCGGCCCGATCCCCATCAAAATTAAAAATTAACCGCTTGGATTCGGTATAGCGCAGGAGGGCTTTCACCTGTTGTGGAGTCAGGGCCGTACCCATGGCTGCCACCGCCTGCGGGATCCCGGCCTGATGCAGGGCCATGACATCGAAATAGCCTTCGACGATTAGCGCTTGATCCGCCTTGGCAATGGCCTCCCGGGCAAAATTGAGGCCGTACACCACCTGACTTTTGCTAAACAGTTCCGTCTCTGGAGAATTGAGGTACTTGGGCTGTTCATCCCCAAGGGCACGCCCCGCAAACCCAATCACCCGACCTTGTACATCAAAAATGGGCAACATAATCCGGTGACGGAAACGGTCGTAATGGCCGGATCCCTGTTGACGGGCCACCAACAACCCTGCTTCTTCCAAAAGCTTAACGGGTTGGCGTTTTTGATGGACCAAGTACTCGTAAAGGGATTGCCAGCCGGGGGGAGCAAAGCCAATTTGAAATTTTTGCAGCGTGGCTTCGCCAAGTTGGCGGTTTTGTAAATAGTGCCGGGCGGCGGATCCCAACGGGGACTTGAGGGCGTGCTGATAAAAATCGGCAGCCATGGCCAAGATTTCCAGCAGCTTTTCTTGGTGGGAGAATTTGCGTTCGTGGGCTTGCTGCTGCTGCGGGGATCCCTCAGGCAGGGGCACATGGTAACGCTGAGCCAGCTTGCGAACCGACTCGGCAAAGGAGAGATGCTCCATCTGGCTGACAAAGCGCAGTACATCCCCTCCAGCACCGCAGGAGAAACACTTGTAGATCTGTTTGCTGGGGCTGACCTGAAAACTGGGTTTGCGGTCGTTGTGGAAGGGGCAAAGCCCGACAAAATTTTTGCCCTGCTTGCGCAGCACCACCTTTTCAGCCACCACCTCGACGAGATCGGCCTTTTGGCGCACCAGGTTGATCGTTTCGGGGGGCAGACCACTCATCACCGGTTTGGGGATCCTGACCCTATGGTATCCGGGGCTGAGTTGACGGGCTGTCTTTTGACGCAGCCGTCAGGGGCTGAAACAATGTCGGGGTCAAGAATCCTTGTTAGAGCTGGCAATGCGTCTATGTTCAAAAGATGGATTTTCAAAACCCTAGGGGTAGCCCTTCTGATTGGCTTGCTGGGATTGGGATTTGTCCATCCTGCTGCAGCGGAGCCTGATCTGAGCCTGGGGGCAAAGGTGTTTCAGGCCAAGTGCATCGGTTGCCATCTGGGGGGAAGAAACTCCCTGGTCGCCGCCAAAAACCTAACCCTAGCCGCTTTGCAGGAATACCACGTGGACACCCCGGAGTTGATTCAAAACCAAGTCACGAAGGGGAAAGGAGCCATGCCTGCCTTTGGCAAGCAACTGAAGCCGGAAGAGATCGAGTCCGTTGCCGCCTATGTGCTGCAACAAGCTGAGCGCAACTGGGGTAAAGCCTAATGCTGACGGGATCACAGTCGGAAATTGCTTCCCCAAAACCCTCTGAAACGGGCGATTGCGGCCATTCCACTCCCCGAAAAATCCTCTCAGTAGGGGTGGGGGCTCATGGCTTGGTGGCGGTTGGCATCTCGGCCCACGGGGTAGTGGCCGTTGGGGTGGTCACCCACGGCATCGTCTCCATTGGCCTAGTGGCGATGGGGGCTTTGTCTTTCGGGTTGGTATCCATGGGTTTGGTCAGTGCAGGATTGGTCTCCATGGGCCTATCCAGTTGGGGTCAGCACAGCATGAGCGTGATCCAATCCGAGGGATCCGGCCATCACCAGCATCCCTAGAGCCTGCGTTCAAGATTCACAGCAACCATAACCCTTGAGGAGTAACAATAATGTTGAAGTTAATGTTGAAGTCGCAGAATCGTTTGTCCTTGGGAGCAAAGCTTAGCTTAACTTTGGGTTCAGCTTTTCTGGCTCTTGCCCCCGCTTTTGCCCATGTCACGGTTAACCCCAAAGAGGCACCTGCCGGTAGCCATGCCAAATTAACCTTTCGCGTTCCCCACGGCTGTGAGGGATCCCCAACCACCCGGTTGCGGGTGCAGATCCCGGAGGGGGCGACTTCGGTAAAGCCGATGGTGCACCCCCTGTGGGAAATTGAGACCGTGAAAAAGCCGCTGGAAACCCCCTACGAATCCCACGGGCGGATGATCACCGAAACCGTCGCGGAAGTGATTTGGTCGGGTGGGCTACTGCCAGATGAGTTTGTGGATGAATTCAGCATCCTTTTGAAGTTGCCGGATCGGCCCGGCGAGACCATTCCTATCCCGGTGGTGCAAGAGTGCGAAACAGGGATCCACCGCTGGATCCAAGTGGCCCAACCGGGTGAGGATCCCCACGATCTGCCGGAACCGGCCCCACTGTTGAAGCTCACAGAGAATCCAACCGCCCATGGGCATGGTCACAGTCATGGGCATTCCCACGGCCACTCCCACCCTTAGGCTCCCGAACCGGAAGAGGCTGGGCAAAACCCTTGCAATGGTGAACGACTCCCGACTAGTGGCAGGTGAGTTCAGGGTTATGCGGCTGAAGTCCTCGGCAAAGGCAACCCCTATAACCCTCTGCCAGTATTACAGCCCTTGCGCGGGCCTTCTACGACAGAGCTTATGCTTCCTGTTCTGGCTACGCGGGACCCCAGCCCTTGCAAAAGCAGGTGCTTGAATTCGTTCGAGCGCTGGTAAAAGCGGAAGTTCGAGGTACACCAGGACAGCAATTGTTGCCTTTCTCTGGTTCAATTCTTTCTGATGACCTTCAGTTGATGTGCGAGGCCATCGAGCAAGATTGTGAACGGATAGATGTTGACGAGTGGTAGGTTTTTGCTCGACTTTAACAAGAGTTGATGAGTTGGCTGCTAACAGCGTAGTACTTGGATGTGATATTGAAACAGCTAGGCAATATGGCGAGGTCAAGAACAGGTTGAGGCTAAAAGGTCGTCCATTGCCTGAAAATGATGTCTGGATTGCAGCCCTTGCACTACGACACGGTCTGATTCTGGTAACACGCGATGCTCATTTTCAAGAGGTAGAAAATTTGCAAACGGTAGCATGGTAAGTAAGGCCGCCACATAACAACTTAAATGCAGCGGACGGTCGAATGCCTCCGGTTCTGAGTTCGAGGTTATCTGCCGCTGCTGATTTGAGTCGGCATCCAAGAAAGAGATCGGTAAAATTGTGATGTCCGAATATTCCACGATTGGGCCAATGCCTTCAAAATCTCGCTTTACAGCCCTTGCGCGGGTTTTCTACAGCAGGGCTTTTACTTCCTATTCCCGCTCTGTGGGGCCCGGAGGGCTAGCCTTCCAGGAGGGAAGAACTTCTTTTTTAAGAGAGTGTTTGGAGGAGATCGGTATCGGTTGTCATGGCAGTTATCTCACGGATTAGATACTTTCCTTGTTCACGCAAAACTTGTTGTTAGGGGTATGCCTTATTTCTTCAAGTCCATCCTAATCGGGATCCTCTGTCTGTTGCTGTGGCTGACAGGGATCCAACCCAGTTTCGCTCATGCCAGTTTGCTCTCTACTTTCCCGGCGGATGGAGCGGTGTTACAGGAGGCCCCGACACAGATTCGGCTGCAGTTTAATGAGTCGGTACAAATCACTCAGCTACAGGTTTTGGATACCACCGGACAAGCTCTGGAATTGGAGAATCTTTTAGCCACCGGCGATGGGCCACAGGCGGATTTACCGGAAGGGATCCCGGAGGGGATTTACATCGTCAGTTGGCGGGCCATTTCTGCCGATTCCCATCCGGTGAGCGGATCGTTTGTGTTTCAAGTGGGAGAGGCAGATCCGCAAGCCTTACAGGCGCTGCTGGCAGCCCGCGCTCAGGCCAGGGATCCCTTGTACTGGCCGCTGCTGATGGTGCGCTGGGGGGTCTACTTGGGCAGCCTGTTTGTGGTAGGGGTGCTGGGCTGGTGGCGGGTACTGCGGGGTCAGCTGAACCTGGGAACCCGATCTTGGGCCTTTGCGGCGGCTTGGCTGACACTTAGTTTGACGGTGGTGGCCTTTTGTTTGCACATGGCGCAGTTATACCCCCGGTTTTCCGGGGCAGAGTTGCGGTCGGTGTTGGCATCCCCCTACGGCTGGGGTCTAGAGCTGCGGCTGCTGGGGTTGGGGATCCTGATCTGGGCCTGCGAGGGAGGGGCAGGTTGGGCCAGCGGCCTCGGATCGGTGCTGGTGATGGGCTCCTTTTTACCGATTGGCCATGCCCTTACCAGCCCGTATCCCCTAGTAACAATGGCCCTATTGGGGTTGCATCTGGCGGGATCTGCTTTTTGGTTGGGGGGGTTGTGGGGGTTGGATCGGCTGTTGAGCGGGGAGTCTGCTGCTTCATCCCCCAACGTGATTCGACGGTTTTCGGACTTCGCCACCTGGGTGGTGCCGGGACTAATCCTGGCAGGGGTGGGGATGGGCGGGATCCATCGCGGTTGGGATTGGGATCATCCCTATGGGCAGTATCTCTGGGCCAAGGCGATCTTGGTGTTGATGATCGTGGGGTTGGGTGCCCACAACAAGTTCCGGCTGGTGCCTGCGCTGCAAGAGGGCAGTCGGGCGGTACAGCAGTCCCTCCGTCAGATCGTCCGGTTGGAGTTGGTGGGGTTGCTCCTGGTGCTGGCCTTGACGAGTTTTCTGGTGGCCCAGGCTCCCCCCAGTCATGGCATGGGATCCCCGGCGGAGCCCGGTTGTGAAGAGAGTTTGAACTGGCCGGAGGGCAGCTTGCACATCCAACTTTCCCCCTGTCGTCCGGGTGAGAATCAGATTCGGGTGAAGGTGGAAGGGATCCCCGCCCAAGAGTTGACCCTGGGGTTTTCGTTGCCGGAACAGGGGATCCCCCCCCTGCGCCGCAGGGTTTTGCCGGATGAATCCGGGCAATTTGAATTGAAGGATGTGCCCCTAGCCTTGCCGGGGGAATGGCAGATTGATCTGGCCCTGTTGATCAGCGATTTTGAAGAACGGCGGGAACAGGTTCGGATCCGGATCTCCCTTTCCCCTTAACGGTTAAGAGGCTTTGAGGCTGTGACCGAAGGTGGAATCGCGCAGAATCGCAGAACTAGAACTTAAGTCAGCAACTGCTGCTGCAACGACCGATAGTACTCAACCCCCTTGTTGACAAAATCAAGGGTGTAGGCCTGCCGGTAGTCAAAGGGTTCGAGAATTTCGATTTCCACCATCAGGTCATAGAACTCCTGCCAGCGCTCGTGGGTCATGGCTCCAATGCCCAGATCGGCAGCATCCCCAGAGGTAGCCAGCTCAAAGGTTTGGATTTTTTCAAACCCATAGGCCAACAGCTCATCACTCATTTCAGGATTATCTGCCTTGATCAGCCCAAAGGCAGGCTCGGGATCTTCAAAATAGTCGTACCATCCGGCGATGCTGGCCTCCACAAATCGCTCTACCACCTCTGGCGACTGCTGAACCAAGGATCGGGTGGTCAAAATCGTCGTAGAGTAGGGGTTGTAGCCGTAGTCCGCCAACAGGAGTACCACCGGTTCAAAGCCGGCCTCTTGAGCAATCACAAACGGCTCCGAGGTGAGGATGCCCTGTTGAATGCTCTGAGGATCACTCAGAAATGGCCCCGGGTTGAAGTTGTAGGGACGAGTCTGCTCATCCGTGACACCATAACGGGCTCGCAGAAATGGCCAGTAGGTGTTAAAAGCAGCGGTCGAGACGTAGGTGGGCCGGCCCACAATATCGGCTAGCTCTTCCACCCCTGTATTGGGATGTGCCAACAATACCTGGGGATCCTTCTGAAAAATGGCAGCCACCGTTATCAGGGGTAACCCCTGCTGCGCGGATCGGAGGGTGCCGGAGCCGGATCCCATGTACAGATCTACCGCGCCTCCCACCAATAGCTGTGCCCCCAGAGTTCGTCCTCCTCCCATCCGGATTGAGACATCCAACCCCAACTTCTCATAAAACCCTTTGGCCACAGCTTGATAGAAGCCCCCATGTTCAGCCTGGGCAAACCAGTTGGTGCCGTAAACCAAAGGGGTCAAATCCCCTCGCTGCTGAGCCTGAACCTGGCTGCGAACCGTCAGCAAACCTGCCGTGGCCAAAGCTCCCCACCGAAGCAGGCGGCGTCGGGAAACTGTAAAAGATTTCATGCTTTTACAAAGACAAAACGAGCTGTACCTACCATTCAGGTTAGCCCAAGTTCAGAGAACTTCGGTCGGAGCCCTCCAACTTTCTTTCAACCTCAATCTAAAGTCCCAGAATGATCTCCCTCTCGATGCCTACCGGGGTGTCATGCCCGAGTTCTGGGAGCAGGGGCAAGTTCTGGGTTCTGCAGGTCGAGCAAGATCCGCTCCCGGTGGCGCAGGGTGGTAAAGGCTGCTTCCCAGGGAAGGGTGAAGGATTGAAAAGACTCAGGGTTGATGCGGTCTTGATCCAGATCAGAGACCACTTGGCGCAGGATCTCAAACAGTTGTCGCCGCAGTTGGGCCATTGTTTCTAGGTCAGTGCTGTCTTCAATTTGGGCCACCAAATCCAGGAGCTGCATGTTGTACATATCGGCGCGATTTTTTTGTCGTTCCTGAAGCCACAACCGAAACTGCCACAAACTAGAGAGCAGCAACACAAACACCGACAGAATAAACCCCAAAGATTCGGCGTAGCGCTCCAAAAAGCTGGGTTCATCCTGCAGATAATAGGCCCGTGCCCCCGCATGTAACGGCACCCCCAGGTTTTGCGCCGATTCTGGCATGACAATGGTGGCAGCCCGGGGGTAAAGTTCCACGATCTCGTTGCGATACTCGTAGAGCAGTTGCGTGAGGGTGTAGATTAGGGTCGCATCCACCTGCTCATGGGCCACCAGCAGAGCCCGTACCCCCACTACCACCATGTCTTCTGCAGGCATGGCTGGAAAGCCGCGATAGGTTCCCTTGGGAATTTCCATTTCCTCCAGGTAGGGCAGGGTCAGTTGTAGGGCTTCTGCCTGGTCAATTGGCACCAACTCCGCCTGGCCAGAACCTATCAAGTCGCGAATGGCAGGGTTACCGAGGGCAGTAATGCGAAACAAGGCATCCACCTCCCCTCGTCTGAGGGCGGCATAGGCTGGCTCCACTCCCATCGGCTGGGCCTGAAAATCCTCTGGGCCAAGATTGTAATGGGCGACCAAGGGCCAAAAGAGGCTGTAGGATCCACTGCCAATTGGCATGAGGGCGATGCGTTTCCCCGCCAAGTCTGCCACCGACTCGATCTTGGCTTCCGGGCGGGCCAGCAGGTGGAAAAACTCGGGGAACAAAAACGACACCGCCTGCACCGGCAAGCGTACGGGCGTATCGCTCTGAATCAAGGCCAGTTGCGCCTTATTGTCTCTGACCAGCTCGATGTTTTGGACGGATCCCTCGGTTTCCAGCACGTCGATGCGAATGTGAGGATGATGGCGGCTGACCACGGTAGCAAGGGCCTGCCCAAAGGCGTAGTATTCGCCGGTGGAGCTGCCGGTGGCCAACTGCAAGGCATGGCTGCGGCTGTAGTAATGGGCCACCCCCCAGGTCACTCCGCCGATCCCCGCCAAGCCGAGGAACACCACCGCAAGGACAAAGCGACGCCGCTGCATTTCCATGGCAAGGCTGTGAAGGGATCCCTTCCTGAAGCTACTGCCAGTATCTCAGGTCAACTGCGGAAGATACCCGGAGAAATCCTGTTTTTTGACAAACTGAAATGGCCCCGAAAGGGATCCCCAGATGATTTGATCGGTTTCTGGATCCCGGCCTTGGTCAAGGCTGTAAAAGTAGTCGGCGCCGATCTCAAACTCACTGTAGAGATAAGTGGTTTTGCCTTTGCGCTCCACAATACACCCCTTACCGGGCACACTCTGGCCGCGATAGTGGGATCCCGTCCATTCCACCTGAGTGATACATCCCGGTAAGGGTTCCAACTCAGCAGCGCTTAACCCCGCCAATTTGCTTAGCTCTCGACCCGCACATTTGTAAACCTCAGGCGCTGTAAGCGCGTAGTTTTGAATGCGGATCCCCTCTGAGGACTCAAACAGGTGTAACACCCGCTGGCGATAGGGCTGCTCAGGGTAGATATCGTAGAGTTGCTCCACATAAAATCCCAACCCATCCAAGACCGACCAGGGCAATGGGCATTGATACACATGGATATTGGCAAACCAAACCGGCTCTGAGATGGCCTGCTGTAGGTTGTTAAAGTGTCCGGCCATCCAAGTGGCCAGTTGAACCAGTTGCGGAGACATAGAGAGCTCAGCACGCAAACGCTTCTTTATTACCTTACAGCCCCTAGGTGGGTCTTCTAAGGCAGGGCTTGCGCTTCCTGTTCCCGCTTCGCGGGGCTCGGAGGGCTATCTCGATCTGGGAGGTGTGGAGCACTATCCCTCTAGAGAGTGGGTCTTAACCTCCGCGGTTGTTGTGTAGGACTGACGGTGTCCTCTGGGCCGCCATGGGCGAATGCACCCGGCGTGCCCCGGGCGTAAAGGGCCGTACTGGAGAAATCTCCGGACAAATCTAAAGTCGAGACAGATTAAACCAAGGGCGCAGCCGGATCCCGAGCAGGGTTCCCAACAGGGCAAAGACAATCCACAGCCAGCCATGCCAACTGGTGGAGGCGATGCCGCTAAAGTAAGCCCCCACATTGCAGCCGAAGGCCATCCGCGCCCCGAAGCCCATGAGGAGTCCGCCCAGCAGGGCTCCAACAACTGCCCGGCGCGAAGGTGGCTTGCGCATCCTCATCCGGCCCGCTAAGGTAGCCGCCAGAGCGGAGCCGAGAATAACGCCCAAATTCATGACAGAGGTGATATCGGCCAATACGTTTTGCTGCAGGGCCGCTGCCGGAAACCCTTGACTCCAGAAGGGAACCGAACCGGGATCCCAGCCCAAGGCTTGGGCCAATTTGGCCGTCCAGAGGGTAAACCCCCAGGTCACTCCCCAGGGGCGACCAGCAATCCAGAGGGTAAGGGTATTCAAAATCGCCAACACCACACCCCCCACCGCCAAAGACCAAGGGCCGAACACCCACTGTTGCCAACGGGGCAGGCGAGGTTCTGCCCCAAACTCAGCTTCCGGCAGGGATCCCATTTCTGGCTCGGGCACAGCTCGCTGCCCCCATTGTCTGATGGCCCAGGCCAGCCCCCCCAACAGCAGCAGTTGCGCTGCCAAGCCCATCAGACCCCAATCCCCCAACAACGAGTGGGGTTGTAACCGCGGCCAACCGACCCACCAACCATCCACCAATGAAGCCCAAAAGGAGCCCAAACAAAAGCTGGTCAGGGTGAAGAGCATCATGCTGCTACCGGCTCCAATTGTGTAGAGGGTGCCGCAGGCACAACCACTGCCCAGCTGCATACCAATGCCAAACAGGAAGGCCCCAACAACCCCCTGCAACCCCACCGGAGCCACAGCCCCCTGTGCCGAGTGCGTCAGCAATAAGGGTGCAAATAGAAGTGTGGCCACAGCCAACATTAACAGTTGGGCCAACACCCCCTTTACCTCTCCTCGGACGATCAACTTGCGGTAGGAGGAGGCAAAGCCAAAACTGGCGTGATAAAGGGTGAGGCCAAACAGGCAGCCAATCCCAAAGAGGCTCGCCTGTCGCCAGGTATAAAAGGAGGCTAGCCCCAAACTCAAAGCGGCCATCACTGCCAATAGCAGCATCACACCACGTCGCTGAGGTCGGGGCCGAAAGGAGCCTTCTAGGGATCCCAAGTGAAGAGAGACCATGGTTGCTGGCGTCTTGCAAAAAAGAGTGAGTTGGGTTGGGCAGAGTTTTCTCTAGCTTGGTGGATGCCGCTGAATTAAAAATAAAAAATAGAGTTCTCTGAGGTTGAGTCCAAAGATGATTCAGCCCGCATCGGCTTACCCAAACAGGCTACGCCAAAGCCGTTGAAACCAATTCCCCTCGTTGGCGCTTTCGGAGTTGGCTTCTTCTGGGTTGAGGGCAGCGTTGGCATCAGATTCTGAATCATTCTCCAAGTTACCCGGAGTCACGGTGGGGATGGGGCGATACTCTTGGGTGCTGTAGTCGGGCACGTAGCTACAACTGGCCTGGGCCGGGATCCCCCAACCCAAGACCAAGACCACCAGCAACAGGGCCGCCCACATCCATGACCGACGGGCCGCCGTTTTCACCGGGGTGTTGTACGTCTTCTTCATCTCACCGTCTCCCTTTCCAAAATGGATGGAACCAGAACCAAGCCGAAGGTACAGTGCTTTCGCGGGTTTGCTGTAGTAGCGCTCGTGTCTTCAACTCAGGGGAACAGAACTTGAGTGGGGATGCTACCCACTGAGACCGACCTGGCGTAAGGGGCTGTATCGCCTCCGGCCTGGCTGCTTGCTTCTGGTTCAGCTTGGATCCCTTAACAGGTCATTTAACGGATCCTAACGGATCCGCCTATACGAGTGGGTTAGTGCCTTAGGCCCCTGGCCCGGTTTCTATCGGCAAGCCGGATTGTTGATATTCCGTCCAGGATCCCTCGTAAACTCGTACATTCGGGTAGCCGAGCTGGTACTTGAGCACAGCGTATTGTAAGGTCGCTTCCCGGCCGGTGGAGCAGGTGACGATGATTTGATCCTCTTTTTTCACCCCTCGTTCATCCAGAAGGGCTTGAATTTCGTTGAGAGGCCTGAGCTGATGGAAGTTCTCTTCACCGATGGTAAAGGTGGGCCAGGGAATATTTTTGGCACCGGGAATATGGCCGTTGCGAGCCCAAATGTCCACCTCGCCGGCGAACAGATCGGCTGGACGGGGATCCACGAAGGTAACCCCCTCTTTGCCGATTAAATTCTTCACCTCATCTAAGGTCACCCGCAGGGAGGGATCATCCTTGAGGGTGAAACGGCCCGGTTTATAGGCCGGAAACTCCTTGGTCACCGGCAAGCCCGCCGCCTGATAGCCCTTAAAGCCGCCATTCAAGACCGCCGCTCCTGGGTGCCCGGCGCGCTCCAGCAGGTAGGCCACCATCGTCGCCCCCAAGACATCGTTGCCATCGGAGTAAATCAGCACCTGGCTGTCATCGGTTACCCCCACCTGTTGGAAAAGGCTTTGCAGCTTGTCGTTTGGCCAGTACTGCACCGGCAACTTGCCATCAGGGCCCCGGAAGGCGTTGTCGGGAATGTGAACTGCACCGGGAATGTGGCCGCTGAAGTAGGCAAAAGGTGCAATGCGCACATCCAAAATTCGCAGATTGGCATCATTCGCATGAGCGCTGACCCAGTCGGTGGAGACAAACTGGATTCCTTCTCCATTGGCCGCTTTGGCCGGCTGAGAAGGCGCGTGAATCAGAGAAAAGCCCAAAAGAGCCACGGGTAAAACCAGCAATACCGCCTGAAGCTGGCGTAGGTGACGGGTCACCCAAGCGCGCACCGATCGCGTAGCGGTGCGTAGAACCAAAGACAACGACATAGCTTAACCTCACAAACGGTTCACAAACAAACCCACAAACAGCAGAGCAAAGACCGAAAAGAAACCCCTTCCCGCAGCCCAGGGATCCCATACAGAGCCGCTGGAGCAGAGGGAGCAGACCGAGATAAAGCCCAACGGGGCGACCGAAGAGCAGGGATCCGAACGGGCATAGGCAGTCGTATTTGAGCTCCTATTCTACGGTAAGTCTATCGGTTTTTAGAACTTAGTTTTCGCAGTTTACATCGGTCTTATGGCAAAGGCAAGCTGTCTGTAACAGAACTACAACGCATTTCCAATTCGCGTTCGATTTGTGCCGAACCCTATCCATCGGATTAAGGCGGGCAATTGGGCTAGGATCCAAATACTGATTCCCCATTGGCGATGTGGATCCCTGCGGCTTTGACCAGCTTGGCTACCCCCGACTTGCCCCGCCTCTGTCACTTTTACCGGTCTTTGCTGGGGATCCCTGCTCAGGTCTGCATTCCGACAGAAGGGGATCCGGTGTATGTGGAGTTTCGCCTGCCGGGGTTGCGGTTGGGGCTTTACCGCAGTCATCATCCGGATTTTGTGGCTCGGGCGGGGGCGGTGAGTCTGTGTTTGCAGGTGCAAGATTTACAGGGATCCCTATCCGAACTCCAGGCGGTGCTGGAAGACTATCAGCTCCCGGTTTCTTCGGTTCGGCAGGACTTTCACGGGCAAGAGGTGGATTTCCTCGACCCGGATGGCAACCGCATTGTGGTGCATCAGCCTGCCGCTGCCTTTTGGCAAGCGATGGATTGGGATCCCCAGAGCTAAAGAAAAGAGCTAAAGAAAAGAGAGTTAGAGTTGCCAAAGATAGACCGTGTAGGTATTGATCACATCCGACACCGTAGTTGTAGCCGTCGGCAGCCAATCTCCCATATCAAAAGAATGGGTAACCAGACGTGCGCCGGGCTGGAGTTCTGAGCGCAGCTTGTCTCGAATTAACAAGTTGGAGCGGGGCAGCAAATAACAACACACC
>JAUQVK010000082.1:0-11601 GCA_039794845.1 Thermostichus sp. DRC_bins_24 | reverse complement strand
CTTGAGATCCGCTCAGGCGAGATTCACGCCATCATGGGGCCCAACGGCTCGGGCAAGAGTACCTTTTCCAAAATTCTGGCCGGTCACCCCGATTACACCATTACAGGTGGCGAGGTGATTTATTTGGGGAAAAATCTGTTGGAAATGGAGCCGGAAGAGCGGGCTCGTTCTGGGGTGTTTCTTGCTTTTCAGTACCCGATTGAGATCCCTGGTGTGAGCAACATCGATTTCTTACGAATTGCCTACAATGCTCGACAAAGGTATCGGGAGCAGCCAGAATTGGATGCCCTGGATTTCGACGATTTTGTGCGGGAGAAATTGGGCATTGTCAAAATGGATGCGGCTTTTCTGGAGCGCTCCGTTAATGAAGGCTTTTCTGGGGGCGAGAAAAAACGCAACGAGATTCTGCAAATGGCCATTCTGGAACCCACCCTCGCCATTTTGGATGAGACGGACTCGGGCTTGGATATTGATGCCCTGCGGACGGTTGCCAATGGCATCAACCACTTGGCCAACCCTGACAACGCCATGCTGCTGATTACCCACTATCAGCGCCTGCTCGACTATGTCACTCCCGATTATGTGCATGTGATGGAGGGAGGCCGCATTGTTACCAGTGGGGGTAAGGATCTCGCTCTGGAACTGGAAGAACGGGGCTACGACTGGATAAGAACCCCATCCCACTCCGGTGAACGGGAACAGGATCCGGCGGTGGCAGGTTCCCATTCGCAGCAGCGGGAGGGCTTTTGATGAATACCGCCCTGTCCAAACCTCTTCATGGTCGGTTGTTTCTGGATCACATCCTTAGCCAAATCCCGGATGTTCAGGATCCCTACACCGCCCTCAGGGAACAAGCGCGGGCCCAACTGGCAGAACTGGGGATCCCAACGCCTCGGGAAGAAGAATGGAAATACAGCGATCTCTCCCCTCTTTTGGCCCATGAGTTTCGTTTGGCGAGTGGCCCCCTGGTGGTTCTTGAGGCGGCGGATCTGGAACCCTGGCTTTGGCCGGAGAGTCGTCACAGCTTTGCCGTGTTCGTGAATGGCTACTTTGCCCCCCAGCTCTCGGATTTGAGCGCTTTGCCAGAAACCCTGTTGGTCACTTCCCTGGCGCAGGCGGATGCGGAGGGACTTGGAGCCCAGTTACAAACCCTCGCCACCGAAGATGTCTTCACCGCTCTGAATACCGCTCATTTGGGGGATGGGGCCTGCATTCGTGTGCCCAAGAATCTCGAGGGGGTGCCGCCGTTGCACCTGCTCTTTCTCACCGTTGCCCCGGATGCGCAGCCGATTTTGGCCCAGCCCCGCTGCTGGGTGTCTCTAGAAGCCCATAGCCATCTAACGGTGATCGAAGATCATGTGTCTTTGGGGACAGGGATCCCCTTTAGCAATGCCGTCACCGAGATCAACCTGGCGGACACCGCTCACCTTCATCACGTGATTTTACAGAGACAGGGATCCGCAGCCTTTCAGATCGCCAAAACCGCCGTTCGCCAAGGCCGCGATAGCCACTACCACCAGCATGCCCTCCAATGGGGATCCCAGTTTTCCCGCCACAACCTGGAAATGACCCAAACGGGATCCCAGGCCCACACCGACCTGAAAGGGTTGACCCTACTGCGGGGATCCCAGCACAGCGATACCCATTCCCGCCTGGTGCACCGGGCTCCCTATGGTAGCAGCCGCCAGCTGCACAAATGCATTGTGGATGAGACCGCCCATGCAGTATTTGGTGGGCGAGTATTGGTCTGTCAGGCCGCCCAACTGACGGATGCAGCCCAATCCAATCGCAATCTGCTGCTGGGGCCGAAAGCACGGGTTGATACCCAGCCCCAGCTGGAGATCTTTGCCGACAATGTCAAATGTGCCCATGGGGCCACCGTCAGCCAACTGGAGCCTGAGGAGATTTTTTACTTGCAAAGCCGCGGCATCCCCCAAGCACAGGCCCGACAGCTGCTCACCTATGCTTTTGCTGCCGAAATTTTGGCAGGGATCCCGTTGGCCACCCTCCCCCAGCAGCTGCCCCAAATGAGCCTGCCGGGCTGAGGAACGATTTCCCGAAATCGTCATTACCCTCAAAGGCTTCTTGATCTGGCGAATTAGAGATTCAGTCTTTTCCTTGCGGAGGTCATAGGATTGCGCCTTGCTGCAAATCTTGGGTTAAGAAGGCTCAAATCACGACAGGATAAGGATTTCAGCCATTGTCATCACTGAGGAAATAGCCAGAATAAGAGTAGCCATTGCCCCAGCGATGTGCATTACGATTACTCGGTGAATGAACCATGTTTTCCTCTCTTTTAACCCCACGTGCGGCTTGGACAGGCATGGTCTTGTCCGGGGCGATGCTAAGCATTCACTGTCAAGTCGCCATGGCTGCCCCCTTCCGTGATACCTCCGGTCACTGGGCCCAAACCTATATTGAGGCCCTTGCCTCTCAGGGGGTGTTGAATGGCTTCCCGGATGGTACCTTCCGCCCCAATGAGCCCGTGACCCGCGCCCAGTTTGCCACCATCGTCAACACGGCTTTTCGGCTGAGCAATACCTCCGGCACCTACATCAGCTTTCGGGATGTGCCCCCTACCCACTGGGCTGCCAATGCCATTTCCACTGCGGCAGCCAACAATCTGGTGGCCGGTTTTCCCGATGGCACCTTTCGTCCTGAGCAGCCCGTCACCCGCACCGAATCCTTGGTGGTGTTAACCAACGCCATCGGCAATACCCGCACCATTCCGGTCGCTCAACCTGGCGATCTGTTCAGCCGTTACCGCGATGCGGCAGCCATACCCCATTGGGCGCTGCCTCAAATTGCTGCCGCCAACCAAGTGGGCTTGATCGTCAACTACCCTGACCCGATGCTGTTGGAGCCCAACCGCGCCGCAACCCGGGCAGAAGTAGCCGCTTTCACCCACCAGGCCATGGTCAATCGCGGATCCCTGGTGGCGCAAACTCCGGGGGGCTTTAACCCCTACAACCCCGCCCAACAGCCGGGCTTTGACCTGCGCCTCTCCACATTGGCGGCGGGCACCCTTATGCAAACCACCAGCACCTTTAACGAGCGCCTCTACATTGCCCCCAACGAAACCCGACCCATTTCCTTGATTGTCCACAACCCGATCCGCAATGCCCAGGGAGACATTGTGGTTCCCTACGGCTCTCGGGTGGATGGCCGCTTTGAACCGGCTCCGGGAGGCACTCGCTTCGTGGCCGAAAGCATCATCGTCAACAACCAGCTGTTTCCTTTGGCAGCTCAGTCGGACGTGATTCACGATGTGAAGGATCCCCGCTACACCACCTCCGGCAAGATTATTCAAGACGCGGCCATTGGGGCGGCGGCTGGGGCGATTCTTGGCCTGGTGACCGGCGACAACGCCATCGCCACCGAAGAAGTGTTAGCAGCCGGAGCGGCTGGAGCGGTGATTGGCAACGTTACGGCTCCACAGGTGGTGGTGCTGGATCCCAATCAGGTGATCGAGTTGCGCCTAACCCAAGATCTGGCCCTGGGCCGTCAATAGCTGCAACCCACCACCTAAGGGGAGCGTTTCACGAGCAGGTCAGATGCTCCGGAGGCAACTTGCCCCATCCAGTTGTCTGTGATTGGCGGTGCCCTATGGTGGGCGAACGCACCGGCGTACCCTGGGCACAAAGGGCTGTATACTGTCGCCACCAAAATGTCAGGAGAGCTTTCTTTTTGGGGATTTTTGAGGATCCCTTTAGGAGATTTTGCGGATTTGTTGGCGGCGCTCTTCGTACTCGGCACGGGTGATCAATCCCTGTTTCAACTGGCTTTCCAACTGCTGTTCCGGATCCTGAGATTCTCTCCCTTCTACGCTTTTCCATTCCAACCCGATCAAATCCCGGTTGAAACGAAAGTCAAAATCGGCATTGGTCATGGTCAAGATCCACAACCCTTCTGCAAAACAAAAGGCCCGTAATGTGTAGCTGAGAATCTGCAAAGGAAGGGAGGGAAGGAACACCATCAACCCGACAACCAAGTAGCCCCAGCCCCAACGTCGGTGCCCCATGTAAAAGCGTTGTAAACCGGGGATGAGCACTCCCAGCATCGACAACCAACCGGCCACCTCTCGGATCAGCCGCTGACGTTCTCGGTGATCAGGGCTTTTGCTCTCGGCCATAATCTGTCTGCGCCACCTAGACGTGCCATCAGGCTAGCTCAAGTTTTGGCCTTGGTTAGAGGTTTCGGGCCTTGGATTACACCCTTGCAGGGGTAGATTTGAGCAGAATCCGGCCGCGTATACTTTATGGGGGCAGATCTGGGGGTGGGCATGGCAGAGCGGGGGCTAATGGTGGCAATTTTGGCGGCGGGCAAAGGCACCCGCATGCGTTCCGATTTGCCGAAGGTGCTGCACAAACTGGGATCCCTGTCTTTGATCGAGCGGCTGCTGCAGACGGTGCTCACCCTCAAGCCTCAGCGGTGTTGGGTGATCGTAGGTTACCAACAGGAGAAAGTGCGCCAAGCCCTGCAGTCATACCCCGTCGAATTTGTCGAGCAACCTCAACAATTGGGCACCGGACACGCCGTTCAACAACTGTTGCCTCTACTCAAGGACTTTCAGGGGGATATGCTGGTGATCAATGGCGATGTACCCCTGTTGCGGGCGGAAACTTTGCAAGCTCTGGTAGAACGTCATCGTCAAGTGGAGCCGGGGGTGACCTTGCTTTCGGCGCAGGTGGCGGATCCCTATGGTTATGGGCGGGTGTTTTGCGATGCCCAGCAGCGCATTTTGGAATTGGTGGAAGAACGAGACTGCACCCCCGCTCAACGGCAAAATCGGCGCATCAACAGTGGCGTGTATTGTTTCCATTGGCCGGCTCTGGCGCAGGTTTTGCCCCATCTGGGCAGCAGCAACGCTCAACAGGAGTACTACCTCACCGATGCCGTCCCATTGGTGGGAAAGGCGATGGCCTTGGATGTCTCGGATCCGCAGGAAATTGTCGGCATTAACGACCGGCGACAGCTGGCCCAGGCCTATCAGATTTTGCAGGATCGCCTCAAGGAAGCCTGGATGGAAGCAGGGGTCACCTTTGTGGATCCGGATAGTGTCAGCCTGGAAGAAACCGTGGAATTGGCCCCGGATGTGATCATCGAGCCCCAAACCCATCTACGCGGGGCTTGCCGCATCGGTTCAGGCACCCGCCTAGGGCCGGGCAGCTGGATCGAATCCAGCACCATTGGGGTGGGCTGCCAGATCCTCTACTCGGTGGTGAGCCATAGCCACATCGGCGACCACACCTGGGTTGGCCCCTATGCCCATGTGCGCCCCCACAGCTGGATTGCTGACCACTGCCGCATCGGCAACTTTGTAGAAACCAAAAACGCCGAGATCGGATCCCATACCAACGCGGCTCATTTGTCCTATTTGGGAGATGCCAAGCTGGGATCCCAAGTCAACATTGGGGCGGGTACAATCATCGCCAACTATGACGGCCAGCAGAAACACTTCACAGAAATTGGGGATCGCAGTAAAACAGGGGCCAACTCGGTTCTGGTTGCCCCGCTTCAGGTGGGATCCGATGTCACCATCGCCGCCGGCTCCACCATTCCCCCACGTCACCATTTGCCGGATGATTGCTTGGCCATCGCTCGTCCTCGTCCGGTGATCAAACCCGGTTGGCGACTGGGGATCCCTTCTGCCGATCAGAAAACCACTCCGGCCATGACCGGATCCCTGCGCATTTACCCCTTGCGCCTCTCCCCTGGGGAAGATCTCAAGGAAGCCTTAGAACACTTTGCCCGCCAGCAAACCCTGCAGGCTGGGTTTATCCTCACCGCCATCGGCAGCCTCAGCCAAGCCACCCTACGCCTTGCAGATCAACCGGGCGATCACCTGTTGGCCGAACGTCTGGAAATTCTCGCCCTGAACGGATCCCTGTGTGTCGATGGCCTACACCTACACCTGACTGTTGCCGATTCCCAGGGCAAAACCTGGGGGGGACACCTCCGCCCCGGCTGCCAGATCTACACCACCGCTGAAATCGTGATCGGGGATAGCCTAGACCATCGCTTCCATCGCCGCCCTGACCCCACCACCGGCTATCTAGAACTACAAATTGAAAGGGTTGCGAGGGATCCTCTGCAAGGCAACTCGGCCCCCAGCAGTTAAAGTTGTGCGGAAATATCTGCAAAAACATTGAGGAAAGGGATCCCTTTTGTTGCCAGAGCAGCTCCTTTTACAGCCCTTTACGCCCAGGGCATGCTGGCGTGTTCACTCGCCGTAGGGCACCGCCAGTTACGTGTAACAACCGTGGAAGTTGAGCTTCACTCTCTCGAAGGATGATCCTCCGGACCCCGTGGGGCGGAAGGGTGCTCCGCACCTCGCTGAGCGAGAACAGGAAGCACAATCCTTGTTGTAGAAAACCCGCGCAAGGGCTATAACCCTGCTTCTCCGTGGACAGATGGTATATTAAGTAGCATACAGCTCTGGACGAAGATCCGATGAAGATCCAATAATGAAGCTCCAAAATGTGGAGCTAGGGTTGTGGATCCCTGCCGGAGTCCTTGCAGGGTCAGCTAGCCCGAAACTCTGCAGCAGATTGAGTTGGGCAAACTAAGCAATGAGTGGTTGCTAAAGTTAATGCACCGATTGGCGGAATCCGGCCATGCCCCGAGTTACAACAGCTGATGAACTACTGGCAAAGTATGCCGCCGGTGAGCGGAATTTTCAGGAGTCGAACTTGGTGGGCGTGGATCTGGTGCAATCCACCCTGCAGGGGGCCGATTTGAAAGGAGCCAACCTGTCATTTAGCAAATTGAGCGGGGTCAACCTCCAGGGAGCCGATTTGCGTGAAGCCGATCTCAGCTCGGCCAACTTGATGGGGGCCAGCCTTTACGGAGCCAATCTTTGGGAAGCGAATTTAATTGGCGCGGATCTCAGCTTTGCCGACCTACGGGAAGCCAACTTACACGGTGCCTACCTTTGGGAGGCCAAGTTAACCCGTGCCCAACTGCAGGGATCCGACCTGAGTGGGGCGAAAATGGGGGGAGCTGTCCTGACTGGAGCCGATCTCAGGGGGGCCATCTTACCGGATGGAACCGTGCGAGCTTGGGGTAATCCGGTGGCGGACAAGGCAGAATAGAACTGTTGCGACGGAATCCCCGATGCTGCTGCTGCTTAACTTGGTCCTAACCCTGCTGCTTGCCCTAGGGGTAGCGGTGCTGGCTGGGCAGAACCCCACGACCCTTGCCGTTCACTTTTTAATGTTGCGCTCGGTGGAGTTGCCCCTCGGTTTTTTGATCGCCATGGCAGTTGGATTGGGCCTATTGACGGTGGGGGTTGGTTCTTTTCTTTGGCCTAGGCGCAGCTTTTCCACCACTGCTCGCCAATTGCAGGAACGGGTACGCCAACTGGAAATGCAGGATCGATCCTCCCCCCCTTGAGGTTACCCCCACGGCTCATCCATCACCCTGCCCTCGGCCGGGAGGGGATCCAACCGGCCCTGAGCCAGCTCCCTTGCTTTGTGTTACCTGAGGATCCAGGGCCATAAAATGGCGGGGCAGGGTGCTTCTACACAATCCGTGACAGGTGGCTCAACAAGGGATCCCGTTCATGACCGACGAAGAACTCAACCAACGCTTTGCCCAGCTCACAGAAGCCGTGAGCCGAGTTGCTGAAGCCAGCACCCAGGGAATGGACAGGTTGCTCACGGGCCAATTGGCCCTGCAGCGCTTGGGAGGGCAGCTCTCGGAAGTTGTCCTAGAAATCCGGGCAGAAGTTGCCCAGCTTAAACAGGAGAACGCAAACCTTCGCCAGAGACAAGCGGAAACGGATGCTCGCTTTAATGTGTTGCTGGAGGAAATTCGCTTCTTGATTCGCCGTCAATTCCCTGAGGATGGCCAGTCCTAGGCCACCCATACCTGTGGCAAACTGAGGAAAAGTCAGGTTTTTTTCCTTATGCCCCAACCGCAGCCGCCCCGCAAACTGGAAGACCGGTTCGTTGAGAACGTCTCCCGCTACCCCACCTACTTTGTCACCGTGCTGCTGGGGGGCATCTGGGCGGGTCTGCTGCCGTTTGTGAATCTTTATCGCAAAAGCCCGACGGCAGGGGCAATGGTGACTATTGGAGCCTTGTTGCTGCTGCTGTTTATCTATTTCACCTTGCGGGGTATGACCGGCGATACCTTTTTGCCCGGTTGGATGTTGCAGTTGGGTGGCCTTTCATGAGCGAAGCTGTGCAGTGGACACCCGAGGCTGAGGCACGGCTGAAGGAGATCCCCTTTTTTGTGCGTCCGGCGGCCCGTAAGAAAATTGAAAACTTTGCTCAGGAATCCGGGATTCAAGAAATTACCGTAGAAGTGTACGAGCAGGCGAAGCAAAAATTTGGTTCTTGATCCCGACCGACGGGTTCTGCGCTGTGGCCGTAGCAGGGTGACTGGATTTACCGCTAGCTTGGTAGAGGTATTCATCCCCTATTTCTTGATTTTTGCAACTCATGGCAGATTGGATCCTCTTGGCACTGGTGGGTTCTGCAACCTACCTGCTGCTACAAAAAAGTGTGGCCCGCCTCTCGAAGGTGCCGTGGCGGATCCTATGGCTCGTGATGATGATGCCGCCTTTGGTGTGGGTTTTGGGGCGTCAGGTGTTTCGGTACGAGATGCCGCCCCTGTTGATGCTGGTTTTGTTTCTCACCTCCTACTTCACCAGCATGACCCTGGTTCGCCGTGGACGCATTCGCCCCCCAGCAGGCCCTAAGCCAGAGGCAGAAAACCCTTCGGAAAACAGGGATCCCGACCCAACCCCCGAAAGCGAACCCGAATTGGAGGAAGATTCACCGGCGGATCCCATCGCAGCGGCCCTTGCCCATACCCCCATTTCGGAAGTGCCCCGCGAAAAGCTGAGCAACTGCTTTCCCTGGAATGTCTTTTACCTGCAAAACGTCGAGTATCGTCCGCAGGCGATTATCTGTCGGGGCAATTTGCGGGCGGATCCCAGCGAGGCCTACGAGCGGGTGCTGCACAACGTGGAAACCACCTTCGGCAATCGTTTTCTGTTGGTGCTGCAGGAGGGGTTTGCCGGGAAGCCCTTTTTTGCGTTGGTGCCCAATCCTGCCGCCCGTCGCTCTTTGGCGGGCAATGGAGATCTGCCGATTTTGGCCGTGGGGCTGCTGCTGTTCACCTTCTGGACGACCCTGAGTGCCGGTGCCCAAGCAGCTGGGGTCAGTTCCGATCAGTTGTTGCATCTGCCCTCGTTGCTCAAGGGCCTGCCCTATGCCCTGGCGATCATCGCCATTTTGGGATCCCATGAGTGGACCCGCTACTGGGTGGCCCGCCGCCACAACATCAAAACCTCGCTGCCCTATTTCATCCCCGTGCCCTTTGTGTTGGGAACCTTCGGGGCCTTTATCCAGTTGAAAGAGCCGGTTCCGAATCGCAAGGTGTTGTTCGATATTGGCATTTCCGGGCCTTTGGCGGGCAGTGTTGTCGCCCTGACGATGTTGATACTGGGGTTGATCTTTTCGGAACCTCAGGCTGCACCCGTGATGCCGGAAGGGCAACCGACTCCGATCAGTTTTCATCAGATCGATCCGCGCCTTTCCTTGTTGCTTGGGATCCTTTCGCGCATTGTGCTCTGGGATCAGCTAGAGCCGGGGCAGGTGATCGATTTGCACCCGCTGGCCTTTGCCGGATGGTTGGGGTTGGTGGTGATTGCTTTTAACCTCATGCCGGTGGGCCAACTGGATGGCGGCCATATTGTTCACGCGGTGTACGGGCAGCAGATGGGGGCAAATGTCGGTCGGGTGGCCCGTTGGCTGGTGTTGTTGCTGGCCTTGACGGTGCAGCCCTGGCTGTTGTTGTGGGCGTTGTTGTTGTTTGTGATTTCCAGTGCCGATGAGCCGGCCCTCAACGATGTAACGGAATTGGATGAGGTGCGCGATCTACTGGGGTTGGGGGTGCTGACGTTGCTGGTGCTGATCCTGTTGCCGGTGCCGCCCTTTTTACAAAGTTGGATTGGCTTGGCCTAAATCCGGGGTAGGATCCCCATCACGTTGATCGGTATCCATCTGTCATGACGCCCAGCCTGATCGTCCAAAAATATGGTGGCACCTCCGTCGGCTCCATCGAACGGATCCAGGCAGTGGCCGAACGGGTCGCCCATACGGTGGAACAGGGCCATCGGGTGGTGGTGGTGGTTTCGGCAATGGGGGATGAGACGGATCGTCTGGTGGATTTGGCGCAGCAGATCCTGCAGGGATCCCCAACCCGGCCCGACCAGCTGCGGGAATGGGATATGCTCCTTTCCACCGGAGAGCAGGTGAGCATTGCCCTCTTGGCCCTGGCTTTGCAGCAGCGGGGCTGTGCCGCTCTTTCCATGACGGCAGCGCAGGTGGGCATTGTAACCACACGGGATCACAGCCGCGCCCGCATTTTGGAGATCCACACCGAACGCCTGCAGCAGCATTTGGAACGGGGAGAAGTGGTGGTGGTGGCGGGGTTTCAGGGTATCACCAGTCCTGTCGAACTGGAGATTACCACCCTGGGTCGCGGCGGATCCGATACCACGGCGGTGGCCTTGGCGGTGGCGTTGCAGGCGCAGTTGTGTGAGATCTACACCGATGTACCGGGGATTTTTACCACCGATCCCCGTAAGGTACCGGAAGCGAGGCTGTTGCCGGAGATCACCAGTGCTGAAATGTTGGAGCTGGCCAGTTTGGGCGCGCAGGTGTTGCACCCTCGCTCGGTGGAGATCGCCCGCAATTTTGGGGTGAAGCTGCGGGTACGCTCCAGTTTGCTGCCCTTCCAAGCGGAGGAACCCCACCTGGGAACCTTGATCGTTTCGCCGCCGGTTCGGGTCAGTGCGCGCAGTGGTGGCATCGAGATGGGTTTGGCGGTGGATACCGTCGAGTTGGATCGGGATCAAGCCAAGCTGGTGCTGGTGGGGGTGCCGGATCGGCCCGGAATTGCCGCACGGCTTTTCCAAGGGATCGCAGCAGCGGGGGTGAATGTGGATTTAATCTTGCAATCGCTGCAATTGAGCCCCGACCACACCTCTCTGTCGGCTCAACCCACCAACGATATTGCCTTTACCATCAGCCGGTCTCAAGTCGAACAAGCCGCAGGTGTCGCCCGTCGCATCGGCCAAGAGCTGGGGTGTGCCGAGGTGATCGTGGATGAGGCGGTGGCCAAGGTCAGCATTGCCGGCGTGGGGATGATCGGGCGGCCCGGGATCGCTGCGCAAATGTTTCAGGTGCTGGCGGAAACCGGGATCAACCTGCAGATGATCTCGATGTCGGAGATAAAGGTGAGCTGTGTGGTGGCCGCCGATCGGGCCAGCGATGCCGCCTTGGCTCTGGGGGAGGCGTTTCAGGTGATCCCCCATCTGCACCGGGCTGGATCTTTGCCGGTTGGGGATCCGCTGCCGCCGCAAGCCAGCCGCCCCGTACGGGGTATTGCCCTGGATCTGAAGCAATCGCGGCTGGGCATTCGCAAGGTGCCGGATCGGCCCGGCACGGCGGCCCATTTGTTCGGGCAGTTGGCGGCTGCCGGAATCATCGTCGATACGATCATTCAAAGCCAGCGGGGCTACCACAACGGCATCCCCAGCAACGACATTGCTTTTACCGTGCCCCAGGATCAGGCGGTGGCTGC
>JAUQVK010000081.1:0-45214 GCA_039794845.1 Thermostichus sp. DRC_bins_24 | reverse complement strand
CTCGACAGGCCAAAGTGAGCGCGAATCTCGTGGTAGCAAAGGGATTGCAGCTTGAGGGCATTGACCATCTTTTCGGGTGTGTTCTGGTTAACCCAGTTCAACGCCTGCCCAAACGCCTCCGGAGTCGCATCCAGTTTTGCGGCCTGCGATTCGGATACCTTGAGCTTGCAAGAGATGGTCAGGAGTTGGTTTGTGTTATTTCATCCTGTTGCCGGCGGCGCATTCCTCCCGACCCCTCCTCGAAAGGGTAGGGTGCGGGGCTCCTGCTGCCCTAGCTGAGGAGGTGATGGGAGCCAACCTCAGGCTCACGATCGCGATATAGTGGGTCAGGTGGCTCCGGTGGGTTGCGGGTGGGTTCTTGACTCCCCTCAAAAGCAGGTCAACTGGGTCAGACCGTCACCACGGTGTCTGTTGTGGAGAGGAGATGAATGGTAGAGCATAAGCGTGCCTCCCGGCCCGTGCATCTATGCCGTGGCGGCACAGGCAATAGCCTCAGGCAATGGTGGCCCATCTTGGTCTTATCGCCCCTGCTCCTGAGTTTGGCAGGCTGTGGCGAGGGAACCACTCCCCTGGCTCCTTTAGAAAATGTCTTCCTGCGAGCGGATGATTTTCAAGTGACCGGCGGCTCCACCGCAGCAGGGGCCGTGGGAGCCTACTTGGAGTTCAACATTCGGCGGCAACGGGATAATCAAATTCTCAACCGTCCCTTCAATGTCTACGTGGACAATGTCGGCCTGGTAGAGGGACAGGATCCCCTGCTCGACAACCAAAATCGCCCCATTCTGTTGCAGCGCTCGGTTGCCTTTTTGGGCAACGGCCTCGACCTGAACGGGGATGGCCAGCCGGATCTGCCCCCCAAAGAACCTCCCAGCATCGACAGTGGCCCACTACTGCCCTATGCTCCACCCGACAATTGGCAAGCCCGGGCTGCTCTAGCCTACGTGCCTGGCCAGACCAACATCCCCGGACGTGGTCCCAGCGATCGCTTCGGCCTCTATTTTTCTTCGATCCTGCCCTATACGGGCAGGCTTCGCTTCCGGGCTCGCGATGAGTTGGGCAATGCCTTTGGCTCCACCTTTGAAGTCACTTATCCGCCTGCCGGCAGCCGTGCCACTGTCACCATCACTTTGGCCAACCTCGCTGCCAGCGACCAAGAACCTGTGTTCATCGCCATTTGCAACCAGCTGGGGGCTGCGGCTGTGGTCGGCCTTAGAAGTGGCAGCTTTACCGAGCTGGTGGATCTGCTCCCGGCTCCCAGCTTACTGGTGGATCCCGGCTTGAGCCGCCCGATCCGCTACGTGGCCGAAGCCTACCAGTTTGGCCGAGACCGCTCCGTGATTCGCGTTTCCCGCAACCCCAGCGATCCCAGCCGTCTCAGTGTCCCCCTCCTCGGAGCGGAAGGCGCAACGGGGCGGGTTGACCTGACGATGGTGGACTCTACCGGAGACCAGCTCACCTGTTTTAACGATCTCCTCTCGGATCTGCAGGAAACTTTCTCGGATTTCTTCTGAGCAGAAGAGTTGAGAGAAAAGCTTGAAAAAATCTGTTCGCTATGAGCATTTTTGGCTCTTATTTGGCATAGCTCTTCAAAAAGAAACACTGCGTTACAGTGTTGGCAAAATCCAGCCCTGACTTGGGGTTGACCCCTTTTCCCATTGCTTTGGATTGGGATATGCTGGTTTTCCACATCCAATGGTGTGGATTTATTCCAGACTGTTTTCACTGCTATGCACCCTCATCATTCTCAGCCTGCAGCCCCTATTCTCGACGAAAGCTGGCACGTTCAGGAGCGGGATGCCTGCGGGGTGGGGTTCTTGGTGGATCAGCGGGGGCGCGCCAGCCACGAGTTGCTGCAACAAACCCTGACGGCCCTCACCTGTATGGAGCATCGGGGGGGCTGTGGGGGTGATAACGAAACCGGCGATGGGGCGGGCATTACCACAGCAATCCCTTGGCCGTTGATTCAGGCGGAAGTGGGATCCCTGGATCCAGACCACAGCGCGGTGGGCATGGTGTTTCTGCCTCAGGAAGAGGGGGAATCTCAAGCGGTTCGGGATCGGATCGATGGCTATCTGGCCACCACCGAGTGGCGGCGGCTGGCTTGGCGACCGGTGCCGGTGGATCCCGCCCGACTGGGGCTGATGGCGCGGCAGACCATGCCCTCCATCTGGCAGTTGATCCTCACCCACCCCCAATTGAAGGGCGATGCCCTGGAACACCAACTGTACCTGCTGCGGCGGCGGATCCGGCGACGGGTGGAGGCCCAGTTTGGTTTTTATTCCCTGTACTTTGCCTCTTTGTCCTGCCGGGTGATCGTCTACAAGGGCATGGTGCAATCGGCGGTCTTGGGGCAGTTTTATCGGGATTTGCAAAACCCCCTTTACACCACCGCCTACGCCACCTACCACCGGCGCTTCAGCACCAACACCTTGCCCCGTTGGCCGCTGGCCCAGCCCTTCCGCTACCTCTGTCACAACGGTGAGATCAACACCTACCTGGGCAATGTCAACTGGATGGCCGCCCGTCAGCAAACCCTTTCCCACCCGATTTGGGGGGAGGAGGTGGAAGACCTGAAGCCGATTATCGACCCCGGTACCAGCGACTCAGCCGGTCTGGATGCGGTGTTCGAACTGTTGATCGAATCGGGCTACTCCACCCAGCAGGCGATGATGGTGCTGATCCCGGAGGCCTATCGCCACCAGCCGGAACTGCAGGAACACCCGGAGGTGGTGGACTTTTACGAGTTCTTTGGCGGGCTACAGGAGCCGTGGGATGGCCCGGCGATGGTGGTGTTCTGCGATGGCAAAACCATCGGCGCCACCTTGGATCGCAACGGCCTGCGTCCGGCTCGCTACGCGGTAACCCGGGATGGGCTGATCGCCGTCGGCTCAGAAGCCGGGGTGGTGCAATTGCCGGAGGCGGAGATCCTGGAAAAAGGACGGCTGGGGCCGGGGCAAATGTTGACGGTGGATCTGCAGAGCGGGCAACTGTGCAAGAACTGGGAAATTAAAACGCAAGTGGCCGCCCAGCACCCCTACGGCGACTGGCTGAAAGCCCACCGCATCACCCTCAGTGCCCAGGGCTTTGAAGACACCGCCCACCTTTCGGAGGAGCAACTGCTGCAGGCTCAAACCGCCTTCGGCTATTCCCTGGAAGATGTGGAGATGATCCTCGAGGAGATGGCGGCAACGGGCAAGGAACCCACCTTCAGCATGGGGGATGATGCGCCGCTGGCGGTGCTCTCCACCCAGCCCCATCCCCTCTACGACTACTTCAAGCAACGCTTTGCCCAGGTAACCAACCCCGCCATCGATCCGCTGCGGGAAAGTTTGGTGATGTCCTTGGATGTGTATCTGGGATCCAAGGGTAACCTGCTGGAGATCCGCCCGGAAAATGCCCGCCTGTTGCAGTTGCGCAGCCCGGTGCTCAACGAAGCCGAGTTGGCCGCCCTCCAACACACCCCCTTCCCCTGCCAAACCCTCTCGATTCTTTACCCGGTGGCGGCCGGCCCGGAGGGGTTACGGGCGCGGCTGGGATCCCTCTGCGCGGAGGCGGTGGCGGCGGTACAAGCGGGGGCGGAAATTCTGATTCTTTCGGATCGGGGCTTGAATGCGGAGCAGGCCTTGGTGCCCCCTCTCCTGGCGGTGGGAGCCATTCACCATCACCTGATCCAGCAGGGTCTGCGCTTGAAAACCTCTCTGGTGGTGGAAACTGCCCAATGCTGGAGCACCCATCACTTTGCCTGCCTGATCGGCTACGGGGCCAGTGCCATTTGTCCCTATTTGGCCTATGAGTCGGTGCGGCAGTGGTGGCACAAACCCAAAACCCAAACCCAGATGGGATCCGGCAAATTGCCCCAGCTTTCGCTGGCGGAGGTGCAACTGAAGTACCGAGCCGGAATCGAGGCAGGATTGTTGAAAATCCTCTCCAAAATGGGCATTTCCCTGCTGTCTAGCTATCATGGGGCGCAAATTTTTGAGGCGATTGGCCTCAGTCAGGAGGTGATCGAGCTGGCCTTCCGGGGTACCGTCTCGCGGGTGGGGGGCATGACCCTGGCGGATCTGGCCCGGGAGGGGATGCTGAACCACCAGCGGGCCTTTCCGGAGCTGAGCCTGAAGAAGCTGGAGAACTTTGGCTTTATTCAAGCCCGACCCAAAGGGGAATACCACATCAACAGCCCAGAGATGGCCAAGCTGCTGCACAAAGCCATCGAATCCGGCCAGCCCTCCCACTACGAAACCTACAGGGCCCATTTGCGGGGTCGCACTCCCACTGCTCTGCGGGATTTGCTGGACTTCCAGAGCGACCGGGATCCCATTCCCCTGGAGGAGGTGGAACCGGCGACTGAGATTTTTAAGCGCTTTGCCACGGGCGGTATGTCTCTGGGGGCCCTCAGCCGCGAGGCCCACGAAACCCTGGCCATTGCCATGAACCGCATTGGCGGTAAGTCCAACTCCGGCGAAGGGGGGGAAGACCCGGAACGCTATTTGATCATCACCGATGTCACTGCCGACGGTACTTCACTACGGTTCCCGCATCTGAAGGGTCTGCAGCCGGGAGACAATGCCAGCTCCGCCATCAAACAGGTGGCTTCCGGTCGCTTCGGGGTGACGCCGGAATACCTGATCAACGCCCAACAAATTGAGATCAAAGTGGCCCAGGGGGCTAAACCGGGGGAAGGGGGACAACTGCCGGGCAAAAAGGTCAGCTCCTACATTGCCAAGCTGCGTCGGTCCAAGCCGGGGGTAACCCTGATCTCGCCGCCTCCCCACCACGACATTTACTCCATTGAGGATCTGGCCCAGCTGATCTTCGACCTGCACCAGGTCAACCCCCAGGCCAAGGTATCGGTAAAGCTGGTATCGGAAATTGGCATCGGCACGGTCGCGGCAGGAGTAGCCAAAGCCAACGCCGATATCATCCAAATCTCCGGCCACGAAGGGGGCACGGGGGCTTCCCCCTTGAGTTCCATCAAGCACGCCGGGGTGCCCTGGGAGCTGGGATTGGTGGAGGTGCACAGAGCCCTCCTAGACAATGGTCTGCGGCATCGCTCGATTTTGCGGGTGGATGGCGGCATCCGCACCGGCTGGGAAGTGGTGATGGCGGCGATGCTGGGGGCGGAGGAGTTTGGCTTTGGCACTGTGGCCATGATTGCTGAAGGTTGCATTATGGCGCGGGTTTGCCACACCAACAATTGCCCCGTGGGGGTGACCAGCCAAAAGGAGGAGTTGCGCAAACGCTTCCCCGGCACTCCCGACCATGTGGTGACGTTCTTTGCCTTTGTGGCCGATGAGGTGCGTCAGATCTTGGCACAGTTGGGGTATCGCTCCCTGAAGGAGGTGATTGGGCGGGGGGATCTGCTGCAACCTCGTGCCGATGCAGTTCTGGAAAAAACGGGATCCCTGGATTTGAGTTGTCTGTTGCAGAGTGGCTCAACGGCGACGGCTTCTCTCCCCGACTGGCTGGAGCATGAGGCGGTGCACTCCAATGGGCTGGTGCTGGATGAGGAGATCCTGGCCAAGCCGGAGGTTCAGAAGGCTTTGGACACCTGTGGCACGGCAACGGTAGAGACTCCGATCGTCAATACCGATCGCTGCGTGGGGGGGCGGATTGCCGGAGCGATTGCCCGTTTGTATGGAGATACAGGGTTTGCCCAACAGGGGGGCCGCTTGGATCTGCGTTTCAGGGGCAGTGCCGGCCAGAGTTTTGGGGCTTTTACCCTGGCGGGAATGCGCCTCACCCTGACGGGGGAAGCCAACGACTACGTGGGCAAGAGCATGTGTGGCGGCGAGATCGTCCTTCTGGCGCCTGTGGAAGCGCAACGGGATCCCTCGCAAAACGTGATTTTGGGTAACACCTGCCTGTACGGGGCGACGGGGGGCTATCTGTTTGCCAATGGGCAGGCGGGGGAACGCTTCGGGGTGCGCAACTCCGGTGCTCAGGCGGTGATCGAAGGCTCTGGCGACCATTGCTGCGAGTACATGACCGGCGGCGTGGTGGTGGTGCTGGGCCGGGTGGGTCGCAACCTGGGGGCGGGTATGACGGGGGGTCTGGCCTATGTGCTGGATGAACAGGGCAACTTCCCCGCCAAAGTGAATGGGGAGATCGTGCGCATCCAACGGGTGCAGACGGCGGCAGCCGAGGCCCAACTGAAGGGGTTGATCCAAGAGCACTATCGCCTTACCAATTCCCCGAAAGCGGAGCGCATCCTGCAGGATTGGGAGTGCTATTTGCCCCAGTTTTGGCAGGTGATCCCCCCTTCCGAAGAGGGCACCGAGCTTACGAATCCCGTGCAGTCACAGGCGGTAGTGGTGTCATCGTAACGATTGCGGCATCTAGAAATTCTACAAACTGCCCCCTCAAACCACTTGCAGCTCTTGATGCAGAGCTCGCTTCTCCCAAAAAATATATCGTTTAAAGTTGTAAGCCAGATTCCTTAATTCAATCACTGTCTCTGCCCTCACTATCCCAATTGTCTCAATAACTTTCTCTCCCATTTCATTGACCCAACTGCCGAAGTTATGCTCAACCTTAGCTCTAATCTTAGACCGCTCTTGATTGGCCTGCTCCTGTGGTTCTGTAAGTTCTTGATTCCGATATTTCCTCTCATGAATTTCACTTGTAAATCCCATCAGTTTCAAGACTTCCTCTGGTAAAGCACTACGATAAGCGCTGTCTCCTCATGATGTACCTGATGTGTTCTCTGCATTCAGCAGTGCTCCTAGCACTTGTGAGTCGTGCACAGCTGCATTCGTAACTGCATAGCAAAGAATACAGCCCTTAGGCGGGTCTTCCAGGACAGGGCTTGTGCTTCCTGCTCCCGCTTTCGCGGGGCCCGGAGGGCTAGCCCTCCAGAGGTTAGAACTCAACTTCCATGGTTGTTACACATGACTAGCGGTGCCCTATGGGCCGCCATGGGCGAACGCGCCAGCGTGCCCTAGGCGTAAAGGGCTGTAAATCCATACTCAACATCTCATTGACATGGTTCTTGTAGCCATAGTAGGGTTGCCCGTTTTTCCTTGTCCATCAAGTATCTTTATCCTTCTAGCTAACCTTTTTAGGTTTGCTTTCCCATTCATTTGGCAGCTTTCCTGCCTTGATCTGTATATTCTTGTCCTTATATTCTTGTCCTTGGAGTTGTGTTGCTTAGGATCCCTTGGGCTTCTATTTGCCAAACCGTCGCTGCCGCGATTGATAGCTCAACAGGGCTTGATGAAAAGCAGCCCGGTCAAAATCGGGCCAGAGGATTGGGGTGAAGTACTGTTCGGTGTAGGCCATCTGCCAGAGGAGGAAGTTGCTGATGCGCATTTCGCCACTGGTGCGGATCAACAGGTCGGGATCTGAAAGGCCGGTGGTGTAGAGAAATTGTGAGAACAGCGCCTCGTCGATCTGATCCGGCTCTAACAGCCCCTGCTGCACCAGCGTGGCGATAGACCGGCAGGCCTGCAGGATCTCCTGTCTTCCCCCATAGTTGAGGGCCACCGTTAGGCAAATGCCCTCGTTGTGGCGGGTGCAGTCCACAGCATGCAACATCGTCTCCTGCAAAGAGTTGGGCAAGGCCGACAACTGGCCGGCAAACTGAATGCGCACCCCCTGCTGCACCATTTCCCGCAGTTCCCGCCAGAGCACCTGCTCGAACAAGGTCATGAGAAAGTCCACTTCTTCCTGGGCACGGCCCCAGTTCTCGGTGGAGAAAGCATAGGCGGTCAGGGCTGGGATCCCCCAATCGTCGCAGCAGCGCAACAACTCCTTCAGGGCCGACACCCCCCGTTGATGCCCGACGCTGCGGGGCAAGCCTCGTTTCTGCGCCCAACGCCCATTGCCATCCATGACCACCGCCACATGGTGGGGTAACAACTGTCGATCCAGATCGGCGGGCAACTGGAGAAGATGGGCAGGTGAAAGGGTCATGCGGATTATTCTTTGGGAAGAGTTTTTTCAGGTTTGCGAGGCCATTTGACCAGATCCCGTAGGGATCCCCGCCAGCTCAGTGGCCCGTTGCGAAACCAGGGGTGAGACCACAGCCTAGGAACATCCCGTTTGGCATCGCGGGGGTTGCGTAACCGTTGGACCAACAGCTCATGCAATTTTGTACTGGTTAAGGGCCGTTCCATACGCCCACCCTCCGCCAGAGAGATGGAACCCGTTTCCTCTGAGACCACAATACACAAGCAATTGGTTTGTTCTGTGATCCCCATCGCTGCGCGGTGCCGTGTTCCCAGTTGTCGGGAGGCCACCCGCTCCGAGACCGGCAGAATCACCCCTGCTGCCCGAATCCGATCCCGGTGAATAACAACGGCCCCATCATGCAGCAAAGTCGAGGTTTGGAAAATGGTTTGCAAAATCTCCCGTGACACCCGCGCCTGCAAAGGCACTCCTCTGTCGGTAAACACTCGCGAGTCAATCGGCTGATCTGGCTCGATCACAATCAACGCCCCCGTTCGGTTCTGGGAGAGTTCCCGTACCGCTTGCACCAGTTCCTCTAGCAAATCCTCCTCAGGATCGTCCTCGTAGTCTCCCGAGTTGCCCGGCCACTCAATGCGGATTGTTCTCGCCAATTGCTCCAAAAGCCGTCGGAACTCCGGCTGAAACAACACCCCCATGGCCACGGCAGTGCCCAGGAGTAAGCGATCCAAAACCAGATGAACTAGGGGCAAAGAGGCGGTGGCTAAGTACAACACCAACAGCAGAATGAATCCTCGCACCATCACCCCGGCTCGGCTTTCGCGGGTGTAATAGAGAGCCAAGGCCAACAGAAAGACTGTCAGAGCCCAGTCCAAGAGGCTGAGAATGTTAAATTGCTGTAGCCAAGCCCATAAGGCCGCCAGCATGGCGAAAAACCCCGTTCACGCTCTCCCCTCATTGCGGACCCTTTGCCTGCCCCGCCCTTTGCCCCAGAACCTCCCGGCCCTAGTGGCTTCCTTCAGACCTGCGGCCCCCTGACCAGCCTACCACTCACCTCCCACTTGTCTCACGTCCATTGCAACCCAGACGCCCAATTGGGCTTTGCACAAACCAACCTTTCCGTTCAACGCAACAACCGCTCCGGCAGAAGGTCTTGACGAACCAGATCGGCATAGGTTTCTCGTCGCAGAATCAGCTGGGCCTGTCCCTCATGCACCAGCACCGCCGCCGGCCGGGGAAAACGATTGTAATTGGAGGCCATGCTGTAGTTGTAGGCTCCTGTTGCCAACACCACCAACACCTCTCCCGCCATCGGTGCAGGCAACAGAATATCCTTCAGCAGCACATCCCCCGACTCACAGTGCTTACCCGCCACGGTCATCCGTTGAGTGCCCTCTGCTTCGGGACGATTGGCCAGTAGCGCCGTATAGCGGGCTTGATAGGTAATGGGACGGGGGTTATCGGACATACCACCGTCGATGGTGATATAGGTGCGTCCTTCCGGCAGGTCACTGCTGGCAGGGATCCTCTTTTGCCCCCCTAAGGTGTAGGCAGTAACCGCAGCTGGGCCAATCAGAGACCGCCCGGGTTCACAGAGCACTTTGGGCAAGGGGATCCCGGCCAATCCAAACCCCTGTTGAACCGCGGTGGCTACGGTTTCCACCCAAGTTGGAATCGAGGGGGGATCGTCCGACTCCACATAGCGGATCCCAAGGCCCCCCCCCACATTCAGCTCCTGCAAAGGCAGGCCTCTGCTCAACCCTTGCCGCCAAATCTGGGCCAACACCCCTACCAAGTCTCGATGACCTTGTAGATCAAAAATTTGCGATCCGATGTGGGCGTGGAACCCAACGCACCGAAGCTGTGGATGGAGGCTCAAGAAGTCGAACACTTCCGCCAACTGAAACTGCCCGATGCCAAACTTGCTATCGGTTTGCCCGGTGCGAATGTACTCGTGAGTATGCACATCGATGCCCGGGTTAACCCGCAGCAGTAACCGAGCCGGCTGCTCTGGGGTGGCCAAGGCTGCTAACTGCTGTAGCTCGTACAAACTATCTGAAACCAGGGTACAGCCTACCTCGAGGGCCATTTTTAGCTCCTCCACCGACTTGGCATTGCCGTGCAAGTACAGCTGCTCCCCGGTGGCACCCGCCCGCAAGGCCGTATACAGCTCCCCACCCGAGGCCACATCCAGCCCCAGCCCCTCTTGCAAGGCCAAGGCACAAACGGCCAAACAGTTCCAGGCTTTCGTGGCATACAAAACCTGGGATCCCCCGGCGTAGCACTGGGCCAAGGTATCTCGGTAAAGCTGGCAGGCGCGTCGCAGCGTCCACTCATCCAAAATGTAGAGTGGGGAACCAAACTGCTGCACCAGCTCTACCACATCGCAGCCGCCAATTTCTAAGTGTCCGTGGCTGTTGGTGCGGCTGGTCAACGGATGCAAAGACTGATTGGGAGAAAGCGACGGAGCCGTTGGGGTGAGAGTACCGAGGGTAGAAACCATAAAGGGATCAAAAAGACTGTCTTACACCATATCAAGTTTCTCTCGAGGGATTCTGAGTCCAAGCAAGATGCCGGTTTCACCGGGGCGGCTCTCGATCTTCCCCGACACTTTCTGCTAACATGAGAAGCCGGCATGAATGGGTCGATGCCCGAGGGGTTAAAGGGGGCGGACTGTAAATCCGCTGGCTTACGCCTACGTTGGTTCAAATCCAACTCGGCCCACCACCTCAGTTGCCCACGTGGCTCAGTGGTAGAGCACCCCCTTGGTAAGGGGGAGGTCACGAGTTCAATCCTCGTCGTGGGCTTACCCCTCAAACCCGTTCCCAGAGTGGGTTTTATTGTTTCCAAGGGATCCCTCAACAGTGGGATCCGAGTTTGAAGTGGGAACGTATTTGGTGGGTTTTAGCCTCCGAACTAGGAGGGATCCACCGAGGCACAGCAGGATGGTCTTCCAAGCTGTGGGGAGCACAATCGGCGATACTCTAGAGGTGTTCTTGAGTGAGTTATTTTGAAAGATGGCTCAGCCCACTCTCCGCGTTGTGATCGTACGTCATGGTGAGAGTACCTTTAACCTGGAAAGCCGCATTCAAGGTCGATCGGATTTATCCCGCCTCACCTCTACCGGCGAATCACAGGCGAAATGTGTGGCCAAAGCTCTGGCCGGGATCCCGTTTGACCGAGCCTATTGTAGCCCCCTAACCCGTGCCCTCGATACAGCCCGAATTGTTCTTGCCGAGCGGGAGGGGATCCCCTTGCAAATCACCGAGCAGCTGCGGGAGATTGACCTGACAGCCTGGGAGGGGTTGACCTTTGCGGAGGTGAAAGAGAAGTACCCTGACGACCATTACCTATGGCGGCAGCACCCCGAGAATTTGGAACTGGAGGGGCGCTTTCCGGTGCGGGATCTTTGGCAGCAGGCGAGCGAGTTTTGGCGGGCTCTGGCGCAAGAGATCCCCACTCAAGAGGAACCCACCAACATCCTGTTGGTAGGGCACAGCGGCATCAATCGCGCCCTGATCAGTACCGCCATTGGGCTGGATCCCCACCACTACCACCGCCTTGGCCAAGACAATTGCGCCATCAGCGTTCTCAACTTCCCCCAAGGGTTGCAAGCCCCTCCGCAACTGGAATCTTTGAACATCACCATCCACCTCGGCCAAGCCATGCCCAAACGCAAGCAGGGGATGCGCATTTTGCTGGTAAGGCACGGCGAAACCCAATGGAACCGGGAGCAGCGCTTCCAGGGGCAGCGGGATATTCCCCTCAACGCGACGGGCATAGAACAGGCGGCCAAGGTGGCGGAATTTTTGGCAGACCAGCCTTTGCAACTGGCGTTCTCCAGCCCACTCAAGCGTCCCTGGGCGACGGCGGATGCCATCTGCGAAAACCACAGCAACCTGATCTTGCGCCCCGTCTCGGATTTGCAGGAGATCAGCCACGGCGACTGGGAGGGCAAGCTGCAAAGCGAAATTGAGGCGGAGTATCCGGAGGAACTGGAACAGTGGCAACGGGATCCTGCTAAGGTGCAAATGCCCAATGGGGAAAACCTGAGCCAGGTGTGGGAGCGAACACGCCTAGCTTGGCAAGATCTTTTGGCTACCACCGAAGCCCAGTTTCCTCAAGGGACGGCTGTTGTCGTCGCCCACGATGCCATCAACAAAGCGGTCATCTGTCAGTTGTTTGACCTTTCCCCGCAAGCCTTTTGGATCTTTAAGCAGGGCAATGGCGCCGTTACCGTGATTGACTATCCTGACGGAAAAGATGGAGCTCCCGTCTTGAAGGTGTTGAACCTCACCACCCACCTATCCGGCCAAATTTTGGACTGCACGGCAGCTGGAGCACTGTAGAGGCATTGTGGAGCAGATGGGGCTAATCTTTCCCCCCAAAGTGTGCGTACAGGGAGTGCGCTTACTGGATCCACTGCACCATTGGGATCAAGTAACCGACGTGTGGCTGGAGGAGGGCCGCATCTGTGCTGTTGGCCCTGCAGAGCGCCCGGAGGATACGCCAGTATGGGATGGCTCAGGTTGGGTGCTTGGGCCGGGGCTCGTAGATTTGTATGCTCACAGTGGCGAGCCGGGATACGAAAGCCGCGAAACCCTAACCTCCTTGGCTGCGGCAGCTTTGGCAGGGGGCTTTACCCACGTAGGACTCCTCCCCACAACCGATCCGGTGCTGGATCATGCCGAACAACTGACCCGCTATACTCGCAAACCTGGGGATCCCCGTTGGTTGCCCTGGGCAGCCCTGAGTTTGGGAACCCAAGGAAATGCCCTGAGCGAATGGGGGGAACTGGCGCGGGCGGGGGCGATTGGCTTTACAGAAGATCAGCCCCTGCGTTCCTTAGCGCTCTTGCGGTGCGCCCTGGAGTATTTGCGGATAGAGAATAAACCCTTGATGCTTTGGGCCTGGGATCCCTCCCTTGCCGGCCAGGGCAGTGTGTACGAGGGGGTGTGGGCGTTGCGCCTGGGGTTAAAAGGGATCCCTGCCGGTGCCGAAACCGCTGCCTTGGCCAGAATTTTGGAGGTGGTTAGAAGTGTGTCCTCTCCCGCTCCGATTCACATCATGCGGGTTAGCCAGGCCCGTAGCCTACAGCTCATCCAACAGGCCCAAGCCGAAGGATGGCCGATCACCGCCAGCACCCCCTGGATGCACCTGATTTTGTCAGAAGAAGCCGTATTCGAGCAAAACTATGATCCCAACCTGCATCTCTTGCCCCCTTTACCCAGCAGCAGCGATCGTCAAGCTCTAATCGAAGGGATCCGCTCCGGCAGCCTTGGCATCGCCACCGATCACCGCCCCTACACCTACGAGGAGAAAACCCTGCCCTTTGCCGATGCCCCTGTGGGGGCGATTGGCCTGGAACTGGCTCTGCCCCTCCTCTGGCAAAACCTGGTGGAAAAGGGAGCCCTTACCGCTGTGCAACTGTGGTCTGCCCTGAGCCTATACCCAGCCCGCTGTTTGAATCTGGATCCCCCGACTCTGCAACCCGAATCCGCCAACCATTGGGTGATGTTCGACCCCGCCCATACCTGGAGCATTACTGAAGCAACCCTACAGTCGAAATCCGCAGCAACACCCTGGCTGGGGAAAACCCTTCGCGGCAAGGTGCTGCACACCCAAGTGGGGGATGCCAGTCGGAACCATCACCCCCCTTGTACAGCGCGGCACCAGCCTTAGCCTCTCTCCCGCTCTGGGAGAGGGGAGTCAAAAAGTGTATCTTCTTATTTGAAGTGACTACAGCAGATCATCATTTGGGGGGGGAAGAGAGGCTATATTGCTTCCACCCTCAGCCCAGTCAATAGCAAGAGTCAATAGCAAGCAAGAATGCGTCGAGGGACTGGATTTACAAACTGATCAAACCGTAGGTAAGGGCGTAGCGAACCAACTCTGTGCGGCTGCTGGTGCCGGTTTTGTTCAGCAGGCGGGTTACGTATTTCTCCACATTGCGCACGCTGGTTTGCAGTTGCTTGGCGATTTCTTTGTTCATCAGCCCTTCTGCCACTTTTTCCAGCACCTGCTGTTCTCGTGGCGTAAACTCCACCTTGATCGGCGGAGGCAAGGGGGACGTGGCCGGCGGACGAGCGGGGGTATCTAAGGTCGGGGCTCGCTCGGACAGCAGGGCCCGAATAGAGGCCAGCTCTCGGGCTACGACCTCGGAAGGATTGGCGGCTCGGGAGCGCTCAAGCAAATTGGAGACGATGGCCACCAATTCCTCAGGATCAAAGGGCTTGGGCAAATAGGCATCGACCCCGGCGCGATAGCCCTGAATGCGGTCGGCTGTCATGCCTTTGGCGGTGAGAAACACCACGGGCAAGTGGCTGTAGGGCTCCAGTTGCCGCAGTTGTGCCAAAAATTGATAGCCATCAATGCCAGGCATCATGATGTCGGAGATGATCAGCTGCGGCTGTGTGGTGCTGAGCAACTGGAGAGCCTGCTGAGGATGGGCCGCAGGGATCACCTCAAACCCACTGTCTTCTAGGTAGGCTTGCACCGCATCCCGCAAACCCGGCTCGTCGTCCACCAGCATCACCCTCGCCGGCGCAGCGGTTCCAGAGGTCTCTGTTCGTGTTGGGGGGATGGAGGGCATGGTACAGCTCCTAAAGCAGATCGTGGCGTGGATTGGATCCCTTGTCTTTCCCTAGGCCAAGGGTAAATTCAGGTGAAAACAGGAGCCCTGGGGGGAACTCTCCACCTGCAGCTGCCCACCCATCCGGGTGGCGAGGTCACGGCTGATGGCCAACCCTAACCCCTGTCCTGGTTTGGAGGGATCCACCCGAAAAAAGGGATCGAAAATGCGCTCCAGATTCTCTGGATGGATACCAGGGCCACTGTCGCACACCGAGATCGATACCGAATTGGGCTGGGAGTGGGTTTGCAGAGACACCGCCAACCGGATCTCCCCGGGGGCTGGGGTGTACTTGCAGGCATTGTCGATCAAGTTATCCAGCACCTGGCGCAGCGCCCGTGGATCCGCCTGTACCGAGGGCAGCTGGGGTGGCACTGTCGCCTGGAAGTGGTGCCCCTGGGTTTCTACCAAAGCTTGATACACCGGGATCCACTCCCGCAACAGCTCCGCCAAAGCAAGGGGTTGCAGGGCCGGGCTCCCATCTGAGCGCTCAAACTCCGTCAGCAGATCCTGCAAATGCTTGCACTCCTGCTCAATGCTGAGGCCAATCCAGTGGTTGCGATCCCCAGGGGGGAGACGTTTTTGCAACAGCTTGGCCAGGGTATTCAAGGCGGTGAGAGGGTTGCGCACCTCGTGGAGCAACGTGGAGATCTGCTGCGCAGATAGGGTGCTCCTCCCCTCCCGCGCTCCCTCAGTTCCACAAGCAGACTCGGGCTCACCCTCTTGCTTTGCAAGGTGTGTGGCACCACCGCGTTCAACAGCTTTTCTGGCTCTTGGCATGGACAAAATCTCTGGATTCCTCTGGCCAGCGATCTGGCAGATCGATCCTAGCCACATCCCCCCTCCGATCCGCCACTTTTGTCTCGGCTGTTGCAAGCAAGTTCACAACTGACGGGACTGACGGGGCAGGTAGATGTTCAGCACCTCCCCCTGATGGGCGCGGTGGCGCACGGTCAAATAGCCCCCCAAGGCCCGAAACAGAGTTTGGGTGACGGGAATGCTGAGGCTGACAGCCCCCGTATCCGGCTGCAACACCAACAGCTGACCAATCGCTTGGGGGGGTTTGGCCTCCGTGGCAGGAGAGGAGATTCCTCCCTTGGTGGTATCCACTTGTACCTGCAGCTTCACCAGATCCCCGGCGCTAACCAACTGGGCGCGAATGTGGCTGCCAGGGGGAGTGCTGCGGGCTATGCGATCGATCATGCCAAACAACACCGCCTCTAGGGCCTTGGGATCGCTAACCACATCCGGCAACTCGTCAGGAATATCCAGATCCAACCGGGATCCGCGCCGTTCCACCTGCTCCTGCCAACGGGGTAAGTTTTGCCGTACCAAGTCTACTAGGGCAATTGGCTCCAGCTGCAGCCGACGTCCTTCCCGGGCTTCAGGGGCGGGCATCACCGTCTCTGTGGCCTGGAAAAACAGACTGAAGCGGTTAATTTGCTCGGTACATTCGCGGTCGATCTTCTCGGCGTACTCCCGTACCCGTGGCGGTAGATCGGTCCGTTTCAGGATCAAGCTGGCCAGGGTGCGAATGGTGCTGAGGGGCGTTTGCACCTCGTGAATCAGAGCCCGCAGCAGCTCCGCCTCAGACAGACCATTCTGTTGACCTGAAGAGACGTCATGGGTGGACGAGCTCGGTGGGGCCGATTGAGGAGAAGAGGAGGTTGCCGGGATCCGTTGCTCCAGTTGCTCCACCTTTTCTGCCGATGCTCGGGGCTCTGGAGAGGCTTCCACCTCGGTTGTGGCGGGGGGTAGGCGGGCGGGCTGGGATCCTAAGTCGGCCAAATGCCCCAAAAGCAACAAACTGCTAAACCGCGCCAAAACCCGTACATGGGGATCCATCAGCGGATAGTGCTTGGCCAAACTCTGCCACAGGGGTAACCGATCCGGCCTACCCTGCTGAACCCGTTGCTCCAAACTCTGCCAGGCCCGCTGCACCACCTCCGGATCAAAAGAAATCATCATGCCCACTTGCTGAGTATGGGGGTGATGCCCCTGGGCGGCCACCGCCGAAAAAACCGGAGTAAGCACCAACAGAAAGGGTTCCTCTGCCAGTGGATCCCGAGGTAGCAGAGGAATCACCGTCTGGCCGGGGGTAAGGATCGATTCGGGCGAAAGATCAGGAGTGAACAGCCAAGGAGCCTCCCGTGCCGGCTCCCGCGGTTTTCGGGCTGTTTCCGATGTATCAATGCTTACCGGCAGTTGCGGCAGGGGAGCCTCGCTTGCCGAATTTTGGCAAACCCGAACCACCGAGGGGGGTAACCACGATACCGGCCCACTCAGCACCACCCCGAACTGGCCCACCTCCTGCCACAGTCGCACTAGGGCAGCCACCGTCTGCTGCCAGGACTTTTCCCCGGCAGCAGGCAACCACTCCGGTAAGGGCAGACCAGCCCACAGGGACTCCATCAGAGATAGAAAGCGATGGCTGTTCACGGATCCCTCTGATCCTCTCCTTCCCCTGTAGAGTAGCGGTTGTTGCCGCTTCACAGCAGGGGGAAACCTCACCTCCCGCAGGGGGGATCCCCGCCTTAATTCACCCGTCCATCCGGCATGGTTGCCCCTTGCAAGTTGGCCCCGATCAAATTGGCGGTGCTCAGATCGGCTCGGGTTAGCATCGCATGGCTGAGATCGGCGTTTTCGAGATTGGTGCGGCCCAAATAGGCATCCACAAGGCTGGCGTATCGCAAATCTGACCCGGCAAGGTTGGCTCGGCTCAGATCCGCTCGGTCCAACTTGGCCGCATACAGGCAACTGGCGGAAAGATCGGCCCCCCCCAAATCCGACTCGCTCAGGTTGGCTTCCGTTAAATTGACCTGGCTGAGCATCCCCTCTTTTAAGTTCACCCGCGCCATCTGCACCCCCTGCATATCTGCCCCCAAAAAGGAGACCCCCCTTAGGTCGGTCTCGCTCAAGATGGCCCCGCGCAAACAGGCCCGTTGCAAATTGGCCCCCTGCAAGTTGGCCCCGATCAAGCTGGCCTCCTTCAGGTTGGCCCCACTTAGATCGGCACGGGTTAAATCCACCCCGGACAAATTGGCGCCGCTCAGATCGGCGCGGCTGAGGTTGGCACTGCGCAACACCGCCCCCCGGCGGCTATCGAAACGGAAATTGGCCCCCCGTAGACAAGCCCCCAACAGATTCGCACTGGTGAGGTTGACCCAGCGCAGATCCGCATCCAGAAGGTTGGCATCGATCAACATGGCCAGGGTTAGGTTGGCTCCATGCAAATCCGCCCCCTGCAAGGTGGTGCCGTGCAGTTGTGCATCACTGAGATCCGCCTCGCTCAAATCCGCCTGGCTGAGGTTAGCCCCGCTTAACTTGGCCCCAACGAGGTTGGCCTTTTGCAGCTTCACTCGCCCCAGGTAGGCAAAGATCAGGTTGGCATTGTGCAGGTCGGCTTGGGAGAGATCCACCCCAATCAGATCCGCTCGGTTCAGGTCGAGTGCGGCAAGGTTTTCCCCCGCGAAGCTGGTGCGCCCTGCCCGATACAGACGGAGCAGATCTTTGGCATCCATAAAACTACCTGGCTTGCTCCCTTAGATTACCGCCAGCAGGCCCAATGAATATCATCTTGTTTCTTATTGCATCTTGTTTCTTATTGAACTCATTGAACTCGGATCCGCCAAAGTACGGATTGGGCTGGTTCTTGTGTGCCCCAATGGCGGGTTTAGCCCTCAAGTTAGGCCAAACAGACGGCGCTCCGCCTCTTCCATGCGATCCAGCAGGGCAGCAAATTTGGAGGAGAGCTCCTCCACCTCATGCAAAAAGGTGCGCAACGCCTGGTACTTAAAAAACAGGGCTTCTTCCAGGCTGTGGGTTTGGAACTGGTCGTCCAAGGCAGTGCCCAACTCGCTCAGGGCATTTTCGATGCTGACTTTGATGGAGCCGATGTTGCGCCGCACCAAACGCATCACCTCCTGCTCCAACTGCGGCTTCTGCTGGGTCAGCGCGCTGGTGGCCAAAACCTGCCGCAACGATGAGTAGGGATCCTCGAAATTGCTGGGCACCTCGGTCACCACCTCGGGCAAATCCGGCTGTACCAAGCGCCGTTCCGATTGCTCCAGCTTTTTCAGGATCCCCATAAAAGTGACGGCGGATCCCTCAATATCTTTCAAGAGGCCGCGCAAAACCTGGTGTTTCAGCGTTAGGTACTGGGCCGGATCCTCATCTTGCAGCCGTTCGTCTAGGGCATTGCCCAATTCGCTCAGGGTGTTCTCGATGGTGGCCATAAGGGAACTGGCACTGCGATCCAACAGTTGGCGGGAACGCTCAGGCAGATCCTGCAGGCGCACAGGGGGCGGTGTAACAAACCGAGGGCGGCTGGGGAGTGCTGGGGTTGGTGCCGGGGGAGCAAAAGCCTCTGCCGGCCAAGCCGCTGGGCTGAGGTAAGGGGCATTCGGGTCAAGGGCCTCTGCCTCGTCCACTGCTCCTTCGGCGTCCCCATACTCCAGAATCCAAGGCTCAGCCAGGGTGATGTGACTGGTACCGGAGGCTTCGGCATTGAGCCAGTCGAGATCTGCGGGGGAAGCTTCAGCGGTAAGCCCGCCATGGTCAACTGTTTCTCGGGGCAAGTAAACGTAGAGGGGTTTCATCATCTGCAGCACGGCGTTGGCTGCCTGGCCATTCTGTTCCGGTTCCGCCAATTGCTGTACTGCCTGTTTCAGCCGCGTTTCCAGTTCCTCGGGCGAGTGACAGGCATCGTAAAGCTCCTTGAGCAGATCGTCGAAGCTGTAGCGCCGCAAAGCCGCCAACCCCTGCAAACTGGCTTCTAACTTGTGGTGCAGGGCCGTAAAGACGACCAACTTGGCACGCAAGGGACTGGTTTGGCGCATCACCGCTGCCCGCAGCTCGAAGGGGTCGTAGTCTTGCTTTTGCAGTTGCATGCCCCCGTACCCTAAGGGCAGGGCGGGCTGGGGAGCGACCCAAACTGGCGCCTCCTCAGGGGGGAGAGCAGATGGGTTGGCCAGATCGGGCTGGGAGTTTCGATACAGAGGCTGCAGCTTGCTCAGCACCATCTTGGCAATGCGGGCATATTCGGCCTTTTTGTTGATGTGGCTGATGGCGTCTCGGAAGCGTTGGCCCAGAGATTCCAGGGTCGTGTGCTCGCGGCAAAGTTGCTCCAACAGGCTCTTTAAGTCCACCTGGCGCAGCTTATTAACATCGCTTTCCCAAGTGCTGGTACAGGTGAAGTAAACCAGCTTTTTCACTCGGTCTGCTTGCCCGCCCTGCTGCATCTCTTGCACAGCAAGACTAAAGGGATCCGAGACTACCATAGAGAGCTGTCAGGTAGGAGTAGATGTATATGATGTATACAATATTACGATAATTCTTCGGAGGGCGCTTTGCCCGGAAGGATAACACATCCCTAGCTAGAACAGGCCCTGTCTCAAGTCTGCCCAGGGATCCCCTTAGGAGTGAACCTGTCTTTTCAGTTGCCAGCCTGGCTTGTTTTTCGGCGCTGCAATGGCCTAACGGTACACCTTTTGCAAAACCGTTTCCACCTGCACCACATGACGGTTGAGCCCCAGTTTTTCCGCAGGGATCCCCAGCGCCAACCCCACCAACTGGGGCAAATGCAGGATCGGGATCCCCAGTTTGCGCCCGATCACCCCTTCCACTTCCGGCTGGCGAGAATCCAAATTCAGGTGGCAGAGGGGACAGGGGGTCACCAAGCAATCCGCCCCTGCTTCTAGGGCCTCGAGCAAATGGTGGCCAGCCATCGTAAAAGACTGCTCCGGGGCATAGCTGGAAATGGGCCAGCCACAACACTGGGTGCGCCCACGATACCAAACTGGGGTAGCCCCCAAACTCTCGAATAGATTCTCCATCGAGCAGGGATTGTGGGCCAAATCAAAACGGGAAATGTCATGTGTGCGCAGCAGATAACAGCCATAAAACGCAGCACAGCGCAGCCCCTTTAGGGGGCGTTTCACCTGCTGTTGCAGGCGTTCTAGGCCGTAGTCTTGCACCAACATCCAGAGCAAATGTCGCACGTCTCCTGTGCCCTGATAGCGGCTCTCGCAGCCTCCTTTCTGGCAAAGGGTTTCGATGCGATGGAAATAGTCTGGGTTGCTGGTTTTGGCGGCTTTTAGCTTTTCGTTCACTCGGCCCAATACCCCCTGACAGGTACTGCAATGGGTGAGCATGGGTAATCCCAGTGCCTCTGCCAAAGCCAGATTGCGGGCATTTACCGTGTCTTCCAACAGTTCCGATTCCTCCTTGAAGGTGCCGGAGCCACAGCAAGAAGCCGCTTCTAGCTCCACCAGCTCAATGCCCAAATGCCGTGCAATCTGGTCGGTGGAGTCGTACAGCTCACGGCAGGCCCCTTGGGCCACACAACCGGGATAGTAGGCGTAGCGAAGAGGCCAGGGGTGTTCTGCAGGCAAACTCATGAAGGAATCTCAGCCAGACAAAGAATCACTCAGGTATTCTAGCGACGGCGCACTTGAGCAGAACTCAGGGAGAAAATGGTTCAAGATCCCGGCTTGTGGTCGAGATCTTTTGGCTTTTATGGATTTGTCCTTGGGGGTTTGCTTGACTGAGGAGCCTGCACTTCAGTGCAAGTAGGTGTAGGCCCGCAGGTTGTCTTCAAAGTGCCGTTGTAAAGAGCGGGCCTCGGACAGGGTGATCTGCCCCCGCTGCAGGGCAGCTTCGGTGGCATGGTGGATGGTTTCCGCCAGGTCCTCGCTGTTGTACTGCACCCAGCTCAGCACCTCGCTGATCGTGTCTCCCTTGATCACCTGAGAGACGTGGTATCCGCCCGGACGGGAGCGAATATGGACGGCGTTGGTATCGCCGAACAGGTTGTGCAGATCCCCCAGGATCTCTTGGTAGGCCCCCCCCAGAAAAACCCCCAACAGGTAGGGATCCCCATCCGGGTCGTGCAGAGGCAGGACGGAGGTGATCCGTCCATCATCCCCAAAAAAGCGGTTAATCTTGCCGTCGCTGTCACAGGTGAGATCCGCCAAGGTGGCCCACTGGCGTGGCTCCTGATCAAGGCGATGGATCGGCATGATCGGGAACACCTGATCGATGGCCCAACTATCCGGTAACGACTGGAACAAGGAGAAATTGCCGTAGTAAATGCTGGCCAACATCTCGTCGAGATCCAGCAGATCGACCGAAACCGGATGGCCCGCTTGGTGTTGTTCGTAGGCGAGGGTGCAGATCTTGTCGGAGCAATTCCAAAACAGCCGTTCCACTTGGGCCCGCTCCTGCAAACTCAGGGATCCCTCCGTGAACTGGCGCAGGGCAGCATCCTTAAGTTCTTGGCAACGGCGGTAATCGGCCGTCAGGCTTTCCGGCTGGATCTCGTAGTAGAGCTGGCTCAGCTTCTGAATCACCTCGGCAGAGGATTCCGTCCCGCTTGCGCGACTGGAGGCGATCTCGGTGGGCATGGGGTAGGGGCTGGCAGCATTGATATCCTGCACGTCAAACACCAACACCGACTGATGGGACATCAAAGCCCGTCCACTTTCCGTCACCAACACCGGCGGCTGGATCCCGTGGGGTTCTAAAGTGGTCAACACCGTCTGCACCACGGTGGCGGCGTAGTCTTCCAGGCTGTAGCTCTGGGAAGAATGATTGGTGGACTGGGTGCCGTCGTAGTCGATGCCCAAGCCACCGCCAATATCCAGATAGCCCATCGGGGCGCCCAATTTGACCAGTTCGATGTAGATTTGGCTGGCCTCCCGCACCGCCCGTCCGTGCACGCTCACCGTCGAGATTTGTGAGCCAATGTGGTAGTGCAGTAGCCGCAAGCAATGCAACTTGCCCACTCCCCGCAAGCGCTCCACCACCCGCAGAATATCCGTCGCCGTCAGGCCAAACTTGGCCCGATCCCCGGCGGAGGTGCCCCAACGGCCGATCCCTTGCGCCGAGAGCTTAGCCCGTACCCCCAAAATCGGGTCGATGCCCAACTTGTCAGCAGCCTCTAGCACCAGCTCCAGCTCCTGCAGTCGCTCCAAGACGATGATCGGGGTGCGCCCCAACCGTTGTGCCAACAGGGCCGTTTCCATAAAGTCACGGTCTTTGTAGCCATTGCAGACCAGCAAAGCCTCTGGGGTATCCAAAAGCGCCAGCGCGATCAACAGTTCCGGCTTGGATCCGGCTTCTAATCCGAAATGATAAGCCCGCCCATGATTCACCACTTCCTCGACCAGGTGGCGCTGCTGGTTCACCTTGACGGGGTAGACCCCCCGATAAACATTCGGGTAACCGAAACGCTCGATTGCCTGCTGAAAACTGCCGCAGATGCGCCCGATCCGATCCGCCACAATCTCTGGGAAACGGATCAACAAAGGCAACTGCAAGCCGCGTGCCACCAAGTCGGTCACCAATTGGTGCAGATCAATACCTGACTCCTGTTGCTGCATGCCCTGCGGGGTGACCTCCACATGACCGGCGGCGTTGATACGAAAGTAGGGATCCCCCCAACCTGAGATGCGATAGAGCTTTTCGCTGTCTCGCAGTGTCCAGGGAGAACGAGTCAAAGTCGGCATAGTAGTCCCCCAGATACCGAGATGTGAACAGCGCAGGATTTCTGCACAGAACCTACAATCTATTGTCTTTTTCTGGAATATGTCAAGATTTTTCCTGAGAGAGGCCGTCCAGGCCAAAAACCTGCTAAGCCTTGCCGGACAAGGATTTGGCTCAGGGATCCCCGTCCACTTACTTGATCCTCCAACTCTTTTATGCTCACTTAAGCTCTCTTTTGCTTTGATTTACTCGTATATCCTCCATTTTTCACATTGCCGCCAAGAGTTCGGTTTGGATCCCAACTTTCACCCAAGACCGCAGCGTACAGCAGGAGGATAGGACAGCCGTGTGGGAGATCTAGAGCAGCAGCGGATTCGATCCCAGCCCAGAGGGAGGTTAACCGAGGCTTAATGTGATGGGCGTAAAGTAACAAAGCCAACCGAAGGAAGCTGTTGCCATAAGGAGTCTCTAGCCAATGCTGAAGCGAACGATTGCGGGATCCCTGTTGTTGAGCTTGGGCCTGGGAAGTCTGGTTACCGCTCAAACAAGTGCTGCCATTCGAGGTGAGTTGGTCGATACCCTCGCAGATCTGGGTGGGGCAGAAATGCTGGCGGTCTCCAAAGATGGCACCTTCACCGTCGTTGCAGGGGATACTACCGTCACCCTGGTCGAGATTGGCGATGACAGCCTTTCTGTGCGGGGCACTTACGAGTTGGAGGAAGCGTTTCTCCCGGAAAACTCCACTGCAGCCGAGTTTACCGGCCTCTCCATTAGCCCGGATGGAGCTTTTGTCTTGGTTGCTGTTAAAGATGATGACGATGCCAACCTAGAAACCTTCGATGAAGTACCTGGTAAAGTCTTGGCCCTCTCTTTGCCAGAGCTAGAAGTGATCGGCCAGGTGCAGGTGGGGCGTGGCCCAGATTCTGTGGCCATTGCCCCGAATGGCCAGTTTGCTGTGGTTGCCAATGAAGACGAGGAGAACGAAGAAGATCTGACCAACTTGAAGAATCGCCCTGGCACCCTCTCGATCATCGACTTGCGCAATGGGCCGACTCTGATGAGCCAGGTGGAAGTTCCCATCCCACCGGAAGGGATCCCGTTTTTCCCCCATGATCCCCAGCCGGAGACGGTGCGCATTGCTCCCGACAGCTCTTTCATTGTTGCGACTTTGCAGGAAAACAACGCCATTGCCCGCGTTGAGGTTCCTGCGGAACTGCCCACACCTTTGCGGGCTGATGCCTTCACCGTGACCAATTTCGATGCCGGGATCCGCACGGGCTTGGGACTCACCGAAGACAAAGTCGGGGAAGGTAAGTGCCGCTCCAGTGCCTACAACCTAGCGGATCGGAAAGAATTCACTTCCGCCCGTGAACCCGACGGTATCGCCATCACCCCTGATGGCCGTCACCTGGTCACCGCCGATGAAGACAACCTGACCGCAGTGAACGAGCAAACCCATGAGGGCAAGCTCCTCAGTCCTCACGGCACCCGCAGCATCAGCGTTTACGATGCTCAAACCGGAGCTTTCTTGGGGGATAGCGGCGACAGCATTGAAGAAGCGATCATTGCTGCTCAACTGCCGATGCGCTGCAACAGCAAAGGCCCAGAGCCAGAAGTGGTAAGTGTGGGTGTGGTGGAAGGAAAAACCCTGGCTTTCGTAGCCATCGAACGCTCCGATGCCATGACCATCCACGACATCACCGATCCGGCCAATATTAAACTTTTGGATACTGTGATTCTCAATCCCAGTATTGTTGGGCAAGACAAAGCTGCCGAGCTCGAGCCAGAAGGGATCGAGTTCATTCCCGAGCGTAACTTGGTGGTGGTCTCCAACCCTAAAAATGGCAGTCTTAGCTTGGTGCGCATTACTGCTAGGTAAAGGCTAGGTAAAGCTGCTTGACATTAACAGGGGCCCAAGACAAGGATCGGGGCGGTGACACCGGAGATCGACTGATGGCCAAGCTGCCCCGTTTCCGTCGCCGTGAAGTGGTTCTGTCCCTGCTGGCTGCGACTGCCAGCCTAGGTGCCTGTCAGAGGGGATCCCGTTCTGACCCATCCGGCGGCGGGGATCCCGTTGTGCGCTCCAGCCGCGACTTTTTGTTGATCAACGGGGCCGGGGCCACCTTCCCCGCTCCCCTTTACCTACGCTGGTTTTCCGACTATCGCCAGGTGGATCCGCAACTGGAGGTGAATTACCAGCCGGTGGGCAGTGCCGCCGGGATCCGCCAGTTTATTGATACCACCGTGGATTTTGCCGCCAGCGACGTGGCCATGACTGACGCTGAAATCGCAGAAGTGGCGCGGGGGGTGGTGATGATCCCGATGACGGCGGGCAGCATTGCTGTGGGCTACAACCTGCCCGGGATCCCCTCTGGGCTGAAGCTCTCCCGCTCGGTGTTGGTGGATATCTTTCGCGGACGAATCGATGCCTGGCGGGATCCGCAAATTGTCGCCCTCAACCCCGACCGAGAGATTCCCGATTTGCCGATCGAGGTGTGTCATCGCTCGGACGGCAGCGGCACTACCGATACCTTTACCCGCCATCTGGCCGCCATCGATCCCACCTGGGGCTCGGAAATTGGGGTGGGCATGTCTTTGGAATGGCCAGTGGGCATTGGGGTAAAGGGCAACGAGGGCATGAGCGCCCAAATGCTCCTCAGCGAAGGGGTGATCGGCTACGTGGAGTCGGTGTATGCCCGGGATCTGGATCTGTCGGTGGCAGCCCTGGAGAACCAAAGTGGCCAATTCGTTCTGCCCACCCCTGAGTCTTCGGCCCTGGCCCTCCAGGAAGTAGAACTGCCGGAAAACCTACGGGCCTTTATTCCGGATCCCGTGGGGGCAGAGGCTTACCCCATCGTCACCTACACCTGGATTTTGGCCTATCGTCAGTACCCGGATCCCGCCATGGCGGAAGCCCTGCGAGCGGTGCTGAGCTGGGGTCTCACCGAGGGGCAAGCGCTGGCGGAAGAGTTGGGCTACCTGCCTCTGGCTGAGTCGGTGGTGAAGCGGGGGCTGGCGGCCCTGCAGCAGATTCAGGGATAAGTCTTCCCAGAAAGCATTCGTAAAGATTGGGATCCCTGGCCCTCTTGCACAGGTACGGAGATCCGTAACTGCTGCGAAACCAACAGGCCGGAAATGGGCGGCATTCTCACCCTGAATGGGATCCCTGGCTGGCTAGGATCAACCCAGAAAACGGTTAAACATTCATGGATTAACTGCCCAAGCTACTTCACACAGCGGATGGGCTGGCGGCGGTAACCGGAGCGACGCATTAAGAGACACATTGATGAGGAGAACGAGGAGCCGATGGGAAAAGTCGTAGGAATTGACTTGGGCACAACCAACTCGGTTGTCGCTGTGATGGAAGGCGGTGTTCCCACCGTAATTGCCAATGCTGAGGGCACCCGTACCACACCCTCGGTGGTCGCCTTCACCAAAGATGGGGAGCGGCTGGTGGGCCAAATGGCTCGTCGGCAAGCGGTGCTCAACCCGGAAAACACCTTTTACTCGGTTAAGCGATTCATTGGGCGCAAGTACGATGAGCTGAGTCCCGAATCCAAGCGCGTGGCCTATCGCGTGTTGCGGGATGAGCGGGGCAATGTTAAAGTGTCTGCCCCCCGCCTCAACAAAGAATTTGCCCCGGAAGAGATCTCGGCCATGGTGCTGCGCAAGCTGGTGGATGATGCCAGCCGCTACCTGGGCCAAACCGTCACCCAAGCGGTGATCACCGTACCGGCTTATTTCAATGATTCCCAGCGGCAGGCCACCAAAGATGCCGGGAAAATTGCCGGGTTGGAAGTGCTGCGCATTATCAACGAGCCGACGGCTGCTTCTTTGGCCTACGGACTAGACAAGCGCAACAACGAGACCATCCTCGTTTTCGACTTGGGCGGTGGCACCTTCGATGTGTCAGTGCTGGAGGTGGGAGATGGGGTCTTCGAGGTGAAGTCCACCAGTGGCGATACCCAGCTGGGGGGTGACGACTTCGACAAGAAGATCGTGGATTGGATGGCCGACCAATTCAAGCAAATGGAAGGGATTGACCTGCGCAACGACCGTCAAGCCCTGCAACGCCTGACAGAAGCCGCCGAAAAAGCCAAGATCGAGCTTTCCAGTGTTTCTGAGACTACCATCAATCTGCCCTTCATCACTGCTACCGCCGACGGGCCGAAGCACCTGGAGCTGAAGCTCTCCCGAGCCCAATTCGAAAACATCTGCGCCGACCTGTTCGAGCGTTGTAAAGGCCCGGTGGAGCAAGCCCTGCGGGATGCCAAGCTAACCAAGTCAGACATCAATGAAGTGGTGCTGGTGGGCGGCTCTACGCGGATCCCGGCGGTGAAGCAGTTGGTCAGAGATCTGCTGGGCAAAGAGCCTAACGAAAGCGTCAACCCCGACGAAGTGGTGGCCGTGGGTGCTGCCATCCAAGCTGGGGTGCTGGCCGGGGAAGTCAAGGATGTGCTGCTGCTGGACGTCACCCCCTTGTCACTGGGGGTAGAGACCCTGGGCGGTGTGGCCACCAAGCTGATCCCCCGCAATACCACCGTACCCACCCGCAAGTCGGAAACCTTCTCCACGGCCGAGGATGGGCAAACCTCCGTGGAAATCCATGTGGTGCAAGGGGAACGGGAGATGGCCCGCGACAACAAATCCTTGGGCCGTTTCAAGCTGGATGGGATCCCACCCGCCCCTCGGGGGGTGCCGCAGATCGAGGTCACCTTCGACATCGACGCCAACGGCATTCTGAAAGTTACCGCCAAAGATAAGGGCAGCGGTAAGGAGCAGAGCATCTCCATCACTGGAGCCTCTACCTTGGACAGCAAAGAAGTGGAGCGCATGGTCTCCGAAGCGGAGAAATTTGCCGCAGAAGACCGCCAGCGGCGAGAGAAAATCGAGCGACGCAACAAGGCCGACTCTCTGGCTTACCAAGCGGAACGGCAGTTAAAAGAGCTGGGGGACAAAATTCCTACCGACAAGCGCACCAATCTCGAAACCCTGATTCGGGACTTGCGCGATGCCATTCAGCGGGAGGACGACAGCGCCATCCAGACCAAGGAAGCGGCCCTGCAGGAGGCCCTCTACGCCATGAGCAGCGAGCTGTACCAGCAGCCGGGTGCCAGCCCTGGAGGCAGTGATTTTGGCCATGCCGCCAGTCCCGGAGGGAGCGACGATGTCATCGACGCCGACTTCACCGAGACCAAGTAAGTAGACCCTCAGGGATCCACCCATGCCGGGTTGGATCCCACTCCTAGCGGGTGCATTAGATAATGGAAGAAGACGAGAGGGGCGATGGGGTGTAGCTCGCCCCCGCAGTGTTCACACCAGTGTTCACATCACAAGCGGGTTGATAGAGGGAGGCTTCTGTGCTCAAGCTCTCAGCCCTATACCCCCTTGCTTATCCTCAGCCGACCAACCTGCGAAAACCTCCATGCAAAACTTCAAGGACTACTACAAGATTTTGGGGGTCAGCAAAACGGCCTCAGCTGACGAGGTGAAGCAAGCTTTTCGGCGTCTAGCCCGCAAGTATCACCCAGATGTTAACCCCAACGACAAAACCGCTGAGGAAAAGTTTAAAGACATCAACGAAGCCTACGAAGTTCTCTCCGACCCTAACAAGCGCAAGCAATACGACCAATTCAGCCAATATTATCAGCAGGGGGGGTTCCGCTCCAGCCGCGATACCTACACAGGTGGCCCCTTTGGCGGCAGTCCTTTCGGCTCTGAAGATTTTGGCGTTGGCGGGTTTGGTAGCGGCGTTGATTTCAGCCAATTCGACGACTTTCAAGATTTCATCGATCAGCTGCTGGGTCGTGTGCAAAGCCAATCTGCAGGCCGCAGCAGCGGTTTTTCTGGATCCGCAAGCAACACCAGCTACGATGCCGAAGCCACCATTCAGATCACGATCCCAGAAGCCTACGAAGGGGGCAAACGCCGCTTACGCGTAGGTGGGGATCGTACCCTAGAAGTCAATCTCCCGGCGGGGATTACCCCCGGCAAGCGGATTCGACTGCGGGGCCAAGGGCATCCCAACCCCAACGGCGGTGCCGGCGATCTGTACCTCAAGATCGAACTCAAAGATCATCCCTTCTACCGCTTAGAGGGATCCGACGTGTACTGCGATCTGCCCATCAGTCCCAGCGAAGCTGTCTTGGGAGCGCAAGTGGAAGTGCCTACCCTTGATGGCGTGGTTAAGCTGCGGATCCCGGCGGGCATTCAACCGGGGCGTAAGTTGCGCCTAGCCGACAAAGGCTTTCCCAAGGGCAAAGGCGAACGCGGGGACTTTTACGTGGTGGTGCAAATCCATCTGCCCAGCCAGGTCTCGGAACAAGAGCGAGAGCTCTACGAGAAACTCCAGCAGGTTCAATCTTACGACCCACGGGCAGCCCTGAAACTGTAGCCTTCGGGCTCCCTGGGTATAGGGAAGGGATCCTGAAGATAACAAGAGCACTCCCCAAAAGTAGGGTAGCGAAAAACAAGCGGATGACGCGATTCGAACGCGCGACCGTCTCGTTGGCAACGAGAAGCTCTACCACTGAGCTACATCCGCACTGGGAAGACCATGATGACAAGCTTTAAGGGTGTTTGTCAAGCAACAGGTCGAGAGCGGGATCCCCGGCGCATTTTGTTCCAGAATGAGAGAAGTTCATCTTTCTTCGCAATCGCGTCAGCGTTGCGGAGCAACAGGATCTGGGGTGCGGGATCCCAGGCAGGACTGATTTGAGGGCATTGGTATGCGGGTGGCAATTATTGGGGCGGGCTTGGCCGGATTGGTGACGGCGGTGGATCTGGTGGAAGCGGGGCACGAGGTGCAGATCTACGAGTCGCGGCCCTTTGTGGGCGGCAAGGTGGGATCCTGGCAAGATGCCGATGGTAACCACATCGAAATGGGCCTGCATGTTTTTTTCTGCAACTACAGCAACCTGTTTGCCCTGATGAAAAAGGTGGGATCCTTTGAGAACCTGTTGCCTAAGCAGCATGTCCACACCTTTATCAACCGGGGTGGGCAGACGGGCTCACTGGATTTTCGCTTTCCGCTGGGGGCCCCCTTCAACGGTCTCAAGGCCTTCTTCACCACCGGGCAACTGTCTTGGCTTGATAAATTGCGCAATGGCTTGGCCTTGGGCACCAGCCCCTTGATTCGGGGTTTGGTGGATGACGAAGGGGCGATGCGGCAAATTCGGGCCTTGGATCGGATCAGCTTTGCCGATTGGTTTCGCAGGCATGGCGGATCTGAGGGCAGCCTCAAACGGATGTGGAACCCGATTGCCTATGCTCTGGGTTTTATTGATACGGAAGCCATCTCGGCCCGCTGTATGCTGACCATTTTCCAGATGTTTGCCAGCAAAACTGAGGCATCCAAACTGAATCTCCTTAAGGGATCCCCCGACAAATACCTCACCCAGCCGATTGTCAACTACATCCAAGCCCGTGGAGGCCGGATCCACACCCGCAAAGGGGTAAGTCAAATTCAGGTGAAGGAGACGGATCCCTACCCGGTGACGAGCTTGGTATTGGCGGATGGCGAAAAGATCGAGGCGGATGTGTATGTATGTGCAGCGGCGGTGGAAGGGGCGAAACGGTTGATCCCCGAGGTATGGCGGCAATGGCCCCAGTTCGATAACCTCTACAAGCTGGAATCGGTGCCGGTAGCGACGGTGCAGTTGCGCTTTGATGGCTGGGTCACCGAGCTGAACCCTCAAGGCCAAGCGAAACGGGCCAGCGAACACCCCGAAGCTGTTGGCCTCGATAACCTCCTTTACACAGCCGATGCCGATTTTTCCTGCTTCGCCGACTTGGCCCTCAGCAGCCCCGCCGACTATTACAAACCCGGTCAGGGATCCCTGTTGCAATGTGTGCTTACCCCGGGGGATCCGTTCATTCCCATGTCCAACGAAAAGATTGCCCAGCACGTGTTGCACCAAGTGCACGAGCTATTCCCCTCTTCCCGGGAACTGAACATGACCTGGTACAGCGTGGTGAAACTGGCCCAATCCCTCTATCGAGAAGCTCCGGGCATGGATCCCTACCGCCCCCAACAAAAAACCCCGGTGCCCAACTTCTTTTTTGCCGGTAGCTACACCGCCCAAGACTATATTGACAGCATGGAAGGGGCAACGATTTCAGGGCATTTGGCGGCCCAGGCGATCTTGGCCGGTTAGCCCACTGAGTCGGGATCCAGTCCTTGAGAGCGCATCACGGCCTTGAGTTGCTCCAGTTCCTGCTGCAGTTGCTCTGCCCGCTGGCGTTCTTGCTCTGCCCGCTGGCGTTCTGCCTCTTCCGGCAACGGGATCAACCCTCCCTCCGCCGTGAACCAGCGCAGTTTCCCCTCGTGGATCCCCAGTTGTAGGCCCAGCACTTGACTGGGCAGTCGCCCTGCCTCCGTTGCCGCAATCTCCTGATATCGACCGTTGATGCGGCGAAATCCGGCCAGCTCTAAAGTATAGGGATCAAACCAAAAATACTCCGGCAGCCGCCAAATATCTTGATAGAGCGTTTTCTTGGCGCCTTTGTCGACTCTGGCCGTACTAGGGGAGAGCAACTCGATCACCACATCGGGATATTTGCCCCCCTCATCCCAAATGGCCCAACTGCGCCGATCTTTCTTTTCGGTTCCCAACACCACAAACACATCCGGCCCAAGAAAATCCCGCGTTTTCAATTGCTGGGTATTGTAATAGACGGTCAGGTTGCCGGAAATGTAAAAGTCCTGGCGGTCACGCCACCAATACTGCAATATCCGAATCAGCAAATCTATTTGTTGGCGGTGAAGATCGGATTCCAAGGGCGGCTCATCACTGTATAAATCGCTGGGGGGCAGCCAGATCCCGTTATCGATCTCCTTTGGGTTTTCCTCTTTCAAAACCGGGGGATGTTCATCCAGACGGGTCATGGCAGCAGGGATCCCGACAACATTGGACAACCTTGTTTGGATCCACTATAGCGAGCCTCCCATTGAGAACTGGGATCCCTTTGGGGGGTCGGGCCTTCCCAACACCAGAGCATGGCGTCCCGTCCCCCTTCCTACCTACAACTCCAGAAGCCGTGACGTTCCCTTCTGGCCGGATGGGGCTCCACACCCTGCGTAGCGGGAACGGGAAGCATAAGTCCTGCTGTGGAAAACCCGCGCAAAGGCTGTAACCCGCAATAGCGCCCCCTGAAAATGGAACTTGATTTTGGTAAAAAACACCATAATCCTGTTATAGTGAAAACTACCATAATTGGGGCAGAGCAATGTCTGGGTTGGATCCCTCTTCATCAGGTGGCAGGAATGGTTCGGTCCGCTCAAGGTTTGGGCGGGTGCGGCAGGCTTGGATTTTGTGGCTCTATCCGCTGCTGTGGCTGCTGACATTTGTGGGCACTCGCTCCTCAGAGCCGCAACTGTTCGGGATCCCGGCTTGGTACCTGGGGGCGGGGCTGATCATCCTGTTGTTGGTGCCCTTGAATCTGTACGTAGTGGGGGCCTGTTGGCCGAGGAACGGAGATGACTGATACAGTTTTGAGTTTTGGTATCGTCGGGGTTTACTTGCTGCTGCTGGCGGGCATTGGCTTTTGGGGGTATCGCCATACGGGGCAGGATCCGGTCAGCTATTTCTTGGCGGGGCGCGGCTTGGGAGCCCTGGTGCTGACGCTGACAATGTTGGCCACGCTGTTGAGCGCTTTTACCTTTATCGGTGTCCCGGCGGACGGCTATACCCACGGGTTGGGCATTTTTTTGGGGGTAGGAGTAACGGATGCCCTCATTTCGGTGTTGTTTTTTCTTTTGGGCTATCGGCTTTGGTTGGCGGCCAAACACTTTCAGTTCATCACTCCGTCGGAGTTTTTTGGTCATCGGTTCGGTAGTCCGGTGCTGGCTTTGCTTTACTCCCTCAGTGCCCTGCTGTTTACGGCCCCCTACATCAGTATTCAGATCATCGCGGGGGCACGCACTCTCTCGGCGGTGCTGGGGGATGGGATCCCCTACTGGCCCTTGGCAGTACTGATGGCGGTGGTGATCTTGGCCTATGTGCTGTTGGGGGGATCCCAGGCGGTGGTCTGGACCGATACCCTACAAGGATTGATCATGCTCCTGGGCATGGGAGTGGCCTTTGTGATGATCGCCGGCTCTTGGGGGGCAGAGGCCGGTGCAGAATTGGATCCCTGGCTGAGGTTACCGGGACCAACCGGTCGCTGGAGTTGGCAGGGGTTAATCAGCTATCAACTGCTGATCTTTATGGCGGTGCCCCTGTTTCCGCAAATTTTCCAACGCTTTTATATGGCCAAAAGTGCCCAGGTCTTCAAAACAACGATGGTGGTTTGGCCACTGTTGATTTTGCTGATCTTCTTTCCGGCAACCCTGATTGGGGTCTGGGGGCACTTGGCGTTTCCCGCTTTGGAGCAGGCGGATCAGATTATGCCCCTAATGTTGCAAACTCTACCTACCGGGCTAGCTGCTTTGGTGATCTCAGCCGCCTTGGCAGCCCTGATGTCCACGGCCGATTCCCAGTTGCTCACCACCAGCTCCTTGGTGACCCGGGATCTCGTCTTCACCTACTTCAACCGGCGCCTATCCCCTCTGCAAGAGGGACGGCTGGGGCGAATGGTGGTGTTGGGGATCGCCTTGATCTCCTTTGCCATTGCCCTCCATCCACCGGGAGTGATCGTCGAAATTGCCACCTGGAGCTTTCAAGGTAGCGCCATGTTGTTCCCGGTCTTGATTGCCGGTTTGTACTGGAAGCGTACCAGTCGGGCGGGGGCGCTGGCGGGGGGAATCGTATCGAGCGCTCTCACCCTGGGTTGGCTAGCAGGCCTGTTGCCCCAGGAGTGGAGATTCGGCTGGCTACCGGTGATCCCGGCGGTGTTGGTGGGTAGTGGGGTGTTGATCGGGGTTAGCCTGCTCACCCGTCCCCCTCAAGAGCGGGTGGCGGAATACTACGAAGGCCCCTGGGCAGAGGAGATGCGGGATGGTGTGGGATCCCCGACGCTGGGAGAAACTTAGCACAAGCTCGAAAGAGGAGTTGAGTTGGCTGGTCAATTGGCAGCAGGACTTGAAGAAGGGGTTGGGATCCCGGCTGTGGATTAGGGGAATAGCCATCGCCAAGTTTCATTCTCAAACAGGATCCAAACCCCTAACCCGATTAAGATCCAGGGCACCCAACGTTCTCCCCGTTCGGTTAAAACCTTCACCACCGCCGGCTGCATCGCCAACCTCTGCGCAATCGCAAACCACAGCCCCTTCATCAGAAAAAAAATCAGACAGAAGAAAGCCAACTGGAGAGGGCTACTACTGGCAAACAAAGGAACGTACAGGCTGATGTTGTCTCCACCATTGGCAAACGTGAGAATCATCGACATCAGCACAGGTGGGGCCAAGAAGGGCAAAGAGGTGATCCAGGTTTTCTGGGGTGGGTGTTCTTGGAGCTCCTCCAGTTCTTTCTCAATCCCTTCTTCATCTTCTGGCCGCCACAATCTCCAGCAGCCCACAGCGATCGGGATCAGCCCCAGCAGCCCGATCACGGGCGGAGGCAACAGCAGGCCCCCCAAGTAGCCCAAGGAGCTGATCACAATCAGCCCTGCCAAGCCCATGTAGCCCCCAAGCCAAATGTGCCAGGGTTTCCAACTGGGTTGGATCTGCGCCTGGGCAAACAACAACGCCAGCAAGAAAAAGTCGTCGATGTGCGTAGCGACAAAAGCGACGATCCCTTCGACCAATGTTGTCCAAAAGACGGTGAGAGGCATAGAGCCTTGCCAGAACAAAAACAGGGATCCCAATACGCTGCTTAAATCCACTCAGGAAAGCGGGAAAATAGCGCCAATATCAACGATGTGGAGTTGCACCAACCCAACGATCACCAACGTGTAGGCGGTGGAAGACGCCAGGCCAATCAACAGCTCCCGTTTCAAATTGCGGGGCTTTTCATCCTTTTTCACCACATCTGTAGCCCCGAACTGCATCATGACAATACCGACCAAATTGGAGAGCCAGTAACCGACAATAGTTCCTCCCAAAAGCCACTGCGGCTGCCATAAGCTACAGAGGTACCCAACCCCATAGGCAATCGGCAGATTGAAGAACAAGTCATTCCACCAGGAAAGGGGGGACAGCATAAACCCCAAAACCAGTAGAATGCCCCCTCGGAGTTTCTTCCACATCCGCCTGCTCTCCAGCGTTTCGTCTCCACAATCTTACTTCACGTTGCTTAATGAAAACCCAGAAACAATGCTTGGCTCTGCACTTGGGGGAATGGCACGGCCTCTTCTCCGACTACCGGCCTACAGCCGACGGTTGGGAGCTGAGCGGGCAAAAACGCAGCCGCATCACCTTTGAAACCCTAGACTCGCCCTCTGCTGCCGAAAGTTCAGGGGCAGCAAGCGGGATCCGCCAAACCAATACCTACTACCCCCTGCAGGGATCCCCTACACTAGGGAACTCTCACAGTTGGGTTTACCAAGACTTTTCGGCAGGGCTGCGCTTTTTTTCGGAGGGATCCTTCTCCAATGGGCGGGTGCAACTGGCGCCGTTTAGCGATTTTGCCGTCGAGCAAGGATTTCTGTGGGGGGATCGCAAGGCGCGGGTGGTGCAGCAATGGGATGCGCAGGGTCGTCTGGTTGAGGTGACAACGATTCTGGAGGAGCGGGGTCAAATGCTGGATCCGGCTGGGGTGAGTCCACCGATTTCCAAAGAGCAGCTTAGAGAACGCCTGCAAGGGCAGTGGCGGGGGATTGCCCAAAGCTTTGCGGCTGGAGATTACCACCCTAGCGAAAGGGAGGTTTGCTTTTCAGGGGCAGAGTGGATGAGCGATTGGGATCCCTTGCCGGGCGGGTTGTGGATCGCCGGGCCGGATCCCTTGCCCATGCCCACCACCCATGGCGACCGCAGCTTTTCTGTGAGCCTGAGCTGGTTTCCCCGGCCGGAAGATGGCCGCCAAGGGCTGCGGTTGATCCGTGACTACGATGCCCGTGGTGCTTGGCAAAGGGTTACGTTGATTCGGGCGGAGAAACATCGTGGGTGAGAAAGTTACAAACCCAGGCATACACCGCTTCTCGCTCGCCATCCAAAGTGATGATGTGGTCAGAGTGCTCCAGCCAGTGCAAGGTTTTCTGCTGGGATCCCAGTTCCCGGTAGAGCCATTCCGCCTGGTCGGGATCCACCACCGTATCTTGCCGAGATTGCAGGATCAGGGTCGGCACCTGAATGCGGGCCACTTCCCCTTTCACCCGCTCGATCAGCTCCAGGGCACTGCGCACCGAGGGCAAATTGAAGCTCTGAAAATAGGCGGTTTTCTCCGCCAAAGCTCGTGCATCCCCATCTCGAATCGGCAACCTGAAGCGGGGCACATCTTCTAGGAGCCAACCAAGGCTATTCAGATATTGCTCCGGGCGCAATCCGTAAAACCAACGGTGGCGAATGGCCAAAAACGGAGACAGCAAGACCAATTTATGAACGGGGTGGGCAAAGGCCAAATGCAGCGCCAAGGGGCATCCGGTGGAAAACCCCACCAGAGAAACCCGTGGGTAGTCCTGCTGCAAAGTCAGATAATGCTCCAAAACCCGCCCATACCATTCCGTCCAGCTGGAGCGCGGCATGCGTGGAGCCGGGTGATCATGGCCAGGATAGTTGAAGCCCTGTACCGTCAGGCCCAAAGCCAGCAACCGTTCCGCCAACCACTGCAATTCGTAGATACCGCCCCCCAACCCATGCAGCAGCAGACAGGCATGAGCCTGGGGAGAGGCCTCCCCCTCAGCCCCGCGCCACAAAAAAGGTTCATTGCCTAACATGGGATCCCTTGCTAGCCCAACGCAATATCCAGCAACATCATCACCACAAATCCGCTCATCACCCCAAAGGTGGCCTCTCGTTCCATGCCCTGCCGATGAGATTCGGGAATGATCTCATCCGAAATGACAAACAACATCGCCCCCGCCGCAAAAGCCATTCCCCACGGCAACAGGGGCTGCGCCAACGACACCACCGTTGCCCCAATGATGCCACCAATCGGCTCCACCAAACCGGTCAACACCGCCACCTGCAAGGCAAACAGCCGCCGATACCCCTGAGCCACCAAGGACAAGGCCACCACCAAGCCTTCTGGGATGTTTTGTAGGCCAATGCCAATTGCCAGGGGCAATCCATCCGTTACCGCTCCGGTGGCAAAACCCACCCCCACTGCCAACCCTTCCGGTAGATTGTGCAACGTAATGGCGATGATGAACAGCCAAATGCGCTTCAGGTGGGCGCGGTTCTCTCCTTCTACTCCCTTAAAAAAGTGCTCATGGGGGAAAAATCGGTGGGCACTCTCCAGAAAAACCGCCCCCATCAACATGCCCGCCCCCATGATCAGGGCCGCAATGAACTGGGAGTAGCCCAAGGCCATGGCCGCCTCTGTGCCCGGCACCAGCAGAGAAAAAGAGGTGGCCGCCAGCATCACCCCACCCCCGAACCCCAGCAGGATCCCTTGGGCCCGCTCTGAGATGGAGGAAACAAAAAGGGCCGGTAATGCCCCCAAAGCGGTGGCCAATCCGGCAAGCAGGCTGCCCAGGGATCCAATCCAGATGGGGTGCATGTTCAACTCTCCAGAGGTGCGACGATCCCTCGAGAAAACCGTCGGGGATCCCTGTTGATTCTCCTCTGCTCATGTGAGCCTTGGGTAGGTTTGAGCCAAAACAATTCGCTATCTTAATGAAATCGAGAGATGAAATCGAGATGTAAGATTGTTGGCAGTCTTTTGAGGGCGGGAGGAAACCATTGGCTGAACGGGGCCAGAGGGCCTGGCTGGATCCACAGCGCTTGTGGGTGCCCTTGGCCTGCATTACAGATGGCCTTTGCATCGGGCTAGCCTTTGCCCTGGCCTATTACCTGCGCAGCCTCACTCCCCATCGGCTCTTGCCCTGGGATGTGTACGCGGGTTTGGGGTTGTTAACCGTTCTCAGTTATTGGGGCGTTCAAGCGGGTTTGGGGGGCTACAGCGAAACGAAACGCCTGTCTCGCTTTGAGGAGTGGGCCAGTGTGCTGGTGGGGTTGAGCTGCACTTTTGGCTTGGTCTTGGCGGGGGCGTTCTTTATTCGCTCGGTCTCCTTGTCGCGGCTGGTTCTGGGCTATGCTGGCTTGCTGGCTTTGCTGGAACTCACCCTGATGCGGGCGGGTTTGCGGCTGGGCATGGGCTGGTTACGCTCCCAAGGCTACGGGCGACGACAGGTGATCTGGGTGGGATCCAACCCGATCTTGGGGGAAGTACTGGAACGATTGGGGCGCTCCCCCCAGTTGGGGTTTGAGGTGGTGGCTTGGGCGGGTGAGGGCACCGATTTTCAGGGTCAAGTGTCCAATTCTGAGGGAGGGGATCCCTTGGCAAGCTCCGGAATAGATCCTCCCTTTGGGAATGTCGATGCCATTGAACGAATCGAGCTGGCCCATTTGATCGCCTATTTGCAAAGCCACCCCACCATTCAAGAGGTTTGGTTTGGGCGACCGGACTTAGCCACGGCTCCGCTGTTGTTGAGCTTGCAAGCTCTCTCACGACAGGTGCGCTTGGTGCCGGATATTCTTGCGTTTTTGACCGTCAACCTCAGCTTGCAATCTCTGGATGGGATCCCTTTGTTGACTTTGCGGGATCCCCCTCTGCGGTATGCCCACAATCGTTACCTGAAGCGATCAATGGATATTCTCGGGGCGTTGCTGGGGTTAATCCTGCTCAGCCCGCTGTTGTTGGGGATCGCAGCCCTCGTCGCCTGCAGCAGCCCCGGCCCGATTTTCTATTACCAAGAGCGCATCAGCCTGGATGGCCGGCCCTTTTGGATCGCCAAATTTCGCACCATGCGGGTGGATGCAGAACAACTAGAGCAACCCGGTTGGACCCGCCCCGGGGATCCCCGCCGCACACGGATCGGGGCCCTCTTGCGCCGGACAAACCTGGATGAGCTGCCGCAGTTGTGGAATGTGTTGAAGGGGGAAATGAGCCTGGTGGGGCCACGCCCGGAGCGCCCCTATTTTGTCCGGCAATTCAGCCAGGAGATCCCGAAATATTTGGATCGACACCTGGTGAAAACCGGCCTGACGGGATGGGCCCAAATTCACGGCCTGCGGGGAGATACCAGTATTGCTCGCCGTACCCAATATGATCTGTATTACGTGCAAAACTGGTCGTTGTGGTTGGATCTGCGCATTATCGCCATTACCCTTTGGCAAGGGATCCGCGGACAACTGGCCGGGTACTAGAGGCACCTTTTCCCATGCCATCCTCACCCACCCCTACCCCGCAGGAGTTGCTCTACGAGGGCAAGGCCAAGCGTATTTTTCGCACCGCCGATCCACAGGTCTATCTCTGCCGGTACAAAGACGATGCCACCGCCTTCAATGCCCAAAAGCGGGGATCCATCGCCGGCAAAGGCGAGGTGAACTGCACCGTTTCCAGCCACCTGTTCACCTACTTGGCCCAACAGGGGATCCCCAGCCATTTCATCGCCCAAACCGGCCCAACCGAAATGCAGGTGAAGGCCCTGCAGATTCTGCCCCTCGAAGTGGTGGTGCGCAACCGAGCTGCCGGTAGCCTGTGCAAACGCCTGGGCCTCGAGCGGGGGCTGCCCATCGAGCCGCCTTTGCTGGAGTTTTATTACAAAAACGATGCCCTTGGGGATCCCTTGATCACCGAGGATCACATTCGTCTCCTGAAGCTGGCCACCCCAGCACAGGTTCAACAGTTGGGATCCCTGGCTTTGGCAATAAACCAGCAATTGCAGACCTTTTTCCGGGGCTGTCAGTTGGAGTTGATTGACTTCAAGCTGGAGTTTGGCCTGGATCAGACCGGGGAAATCTTGCTGGCCGACGAAATTAGCCCCGATACCTGCCGCCTTTGGGACTTGGCGGGGGAGAGCGCCTCTGAACAGCGGGTGCTGGATAAAGATCTCTTTCGGTTTGATCTTGGCGATCCGGTGGCGGGTTACCAGGAGGTGCTACAGCGGGTGGAGCAAAAGGTCAGTGCACAAACTGGCTCCTCCGAGCTGGAAAAGGTTTGAACTCCTGTCCATACTGTGACCAGTTGTCGCTACGCCCACGGCACCCCGGTTGCATCAGCGTTGCGGAGCAGCACGGGAAGGTGACCCAGCCTTTGGGTGACAAGGCGCAAACAAAGCAACCCTGTGAATCTTGGCTAGGAGGATCCCGCGATGACGCCGTCGAAACGCACCCTTTACCTCAACGAACGCTTCCGTCGCCAATTGGCGGGGGTGTTGGATGACTGGGTAACCGAGGGGTTGATCGAGCCAGAGCAACGGGATCGTCTTCGCCAGTTTTATCAATTGCACACCCTCAATCGCTCCGCTAGCGGACGATTTGCCCTGGTGCTGCTCCTGTTTGGGGCAGTGTTGGTGGGTTTGGGCGTTATTTCGTTTGTGGCGGCCAATTGGGCGGAGATCCCGCGCTCGGTACGGGCCTTGAGCTGCTTGGGGGTGATGGTGGGCCTGCAGGTTTCGGGCTTTCACCTCTGGCGGCAGGGATCCCGGCGGCTGGGGAGCATGTTGCTGTTGGCCGGGGAACTGAGCTTCGGGGCTTGCATTGGCCTGATGGCCCAGTGGATGCAGGTGGGGGGATCCCCGGCGGGGCTATTCCTGGCTTGGGGGTTGGGGGTTTTGGCCATGGCCTACGGTTTGCGCCATAGCCCCAGCGGGGTGCTGGCCCTGATTTTGCTGAGTGTGGCTGCACTAACCGACATCGAGGGATGGGGGCCTGGGCTCGGTCTTTACCAAACGCCCTTGTACCCCTGGCTGGTGATCGGGGTAATGTTGCCCCTGGCCTATTGGTGCTGTTCCCGCTGGATTTTCGCCGTTGCGGTGCTGAATTTTGCCCTAGCGTTGCAACTCCTGGTCACCGGTTCCGACAGCTTTTGGTCGGTTTTGGATATAGAAGAGTTTACCCTCGTGCACTTGCTCGGTATTGCGGCGGTGTGGGGCCTGGGGCTTTGGCACCAGCGTCAGTTGCCCTGGCTGCAACAGGTTTTGCTGAGGGATGCCAGTTCCGATTCAGAACCCGGAGCCTTGGAAGACCTGCAGCAGGGTTTGGATCTGGCCCCGACGGCGCAGTTACTGGCCTCTTTGGGGTTGGGCTTTTTGCTCTATGGTTGGAGCTTCCGGTTTGCCTGGGTTGATTATCGCTCTGCCGAGCCGCTTTGGCCCTACATCGGGCCCTATATTGGGGAGTATCCTTGGACTATGCTGTCTGGGGCGGGACTGCTGCTGCTCACCCTTTGGGGCTGGTGGCAAGGTTGGCAGAGGATGCGGTCACAGCCCTTTTCCACTTGGCTCAAGGATGCGGTCGTTTTCGGCTGCTTGCTTAGTTTGGCCCTGTTGTTGCTGGTCACCAGTGGGATCACCACAGACTCAACTGTTGGGTTGGCCTTGGCCTTTTTCGGCCCTTGGTTGGCTACGCTTTTGCTGCTGGGGTTTTCTGCGGTGCTCTGCTGGGAAGGGTTGCAGCAAGGGCAGCGGGGCCGTTTTTGGCAAGGGCTGCTGGGGCTAACCCTGGTGGCGCTAACGCGCTTTTTCGAGTACGATACCAGCCTTTTGCTCAAATCGGTGGCGCTGGTGTCCAGTGGCCTCGGAGTGATCCTGATCGGGCTGCAGTTTGAGCGCCGCTTGGCAATCCGTAGAGAATGAGGCTGGGCTGAGCCTGAGGATCCCTTAACTTCGGGCCTGGGCGAAAATGGCTTGCAAAATCTCATCTGCCCCCTGTTGCTTTAACTTGTCCGCCAGGGCCACCCCGATCGCTTCCGCCTCCTGCAGGGATCCCGTTTGGCTGTCGCGGATTAGCCGTTGGCCATCCAGTTGGGCCACCATGCCCGTCAGGTGTAGCGTATCCCCCTGCACTTGGCTGTGGACTCCGATCGGCACCTGGCAGCCTCCTTCCAACGCCCGCAGCAAGGCCCGTTCCGCCAAACACCGCGCCGTCGCCTCGGCATCTGCCAAGGGTTGAATCAGGGCCAAAATGCGCTCATCCCCCTGACGGCACTCGATCCCCAGAGATCCCTGCCCGACGGCATACAAAGACACACTCGGATCCAACACCTGATGGATGCGATCCCCCTTGCCCAGGCGTTTCAGACCCGCCACCGCTAAGATCAGCCCATCGTAATCACCGTTGTCCAGCTTGGCCAAACGGGTATTTAAGTTGCCCCGCACATCCTTGAACTGCAAATGGGGAAATGCATGGCGCAACTGAGCCAGCCGCCGCAACGAAGAAGTGCCGATCACCGTCCCCTCCGGTAACGTGGAGAGCTGGTAGTCCCGAAACTTCTCGTGAACCACCAAGGCATCCAAGGGATCCTCCCGCTGTGTGATCGCCCCCAACACCAACCCCTCCGGCAGGCGTGTGGGCAGATCCTTAAGGCTATGCACCGCCAAATCGCTACTGCCCTTCAACAGGCCCACCTCCAGCTCTTTGGTGAAGAGGCCCTTATCCCCGATCTTGGCCAGCGCCACATCCAGGATGATGTCCCCCTGGGTGGAGAGGGTGTTTAGCTCGAGGATCAATCCCGGATGGTGTTCCTGTAACTGCCCCATCACCCAATGGGTTTGCACCAAAGCCAACTCACTCTTGCGGGAGGCAATCCGCACCGGCTCCGTGACGATGGTAGAGGGCTCAGGGGTGGTCAAGGCCGATTCGCTCATGGCTGCTGCAAAACAAGAACACTGTTTCTCACGCTAGCTGAATCTACGCCGGAGCACGCCGTCAGCCTTCAAGATCCTTAACCAAAACCAGGGATTCCCTCGAAAATAAGACTTTACCGCAGGGATCCCAGCCGATAGGATAGGTAAGCGGGTTCTCCGTTGCGGCGGGGAAAAGTGTGGTGTGTCAAGACCCCCTTCTCGGCCCCAAAATTCTGAAGGAATGGTTCTGCGGGAGCGCAGACCCCTGATTTGCTAGATAGTCTGCCCGGATTAGGTTTTATGGAAGAGAACAACATCGGCAACGGTACTCAGTTACTGCTCAAGCGCAACATTCCCATCAAGGTGGTGGTCACCTCCCTCTGGAAAAGCGAAATGCAGGAGCAACTGCAGCGGCAGATCCAGGCCACTGATGCCCAAATGCAGCAACTGGAATTTCAAGGCAAGCGGGCCATTGCCGAGCTGGAAAAGCAGAGCCCCAACCCCAACAGCCCACAGGTTCTTCAGCAGGTGGAAGCTGTCAAAAGCCGAGTCAACGAACAAAAGATCAAACTTCTGGATCAGAAAAACCAACTGCTGCAGCAGGCCAACCAGCTGGGCACCTTGGAGCTGAACCAGGAGGTGCTGCAGGGCAATGTCGAGAGCTTCTTCCGGGTGCAGCAGGGCGACAACCTCATCCAGAAAATGCAGGTGGAGATCCTGCTTGAGGATGGGGTGATCAAAGAAATCCGCGGTAACCCATAAGTGCCAAGTTCCCTTTCAGCTCACTTCTTTACAGCTCACTTGGAGATCCGAATTTGCCATTCCCCACTTCACCTGTGGAAACAATAGGTGACAATAAGTAACAGCTTCCCCTCCTGATCTTGAGTCGGCGGGAAAAGCTGCGCCAAGTTGCTCACCCCGGGAGAGGGATCCCCATGTCTGAGTTCGTCTGGTCAGAGCCTGAACCTCTTGAGGATCTCCATCTCCCCGACTGGCTGCTGACACCTGCCCAACGTCGTCGCCTGAAAGCTCTACTGGTGCTGGTTTTGGTGTGGGGGCTCGTCAGCCTCATGCACTTGGTTCCCGAGGCCCGCTGGTTTACCATTGGCCTGGCCACTCTGATGGTGGTGCACATCAATCGCCTGTTTCGTCTGCAGCCGGCGGCACCCCTGCCTCCCCTCACTTGGGATCCCAAACCCAAAACGGATGCAGAGACCGTATCTTCTGGGGCAAACTTCCCGGCCTTACCCCGCGTGGCGGTATTGATTCCAGCCAAGAACGAAAGTGCGGTGTTGCCCCGTCTGTTACAAAGCCTGAGCCAGCTCAACTACCCCACCAGCCACCTGGAACTGTGGGCCATCGATGACGACAGCAGCGATGCCACCCCTGATATTCTGCGGGAGGCCCAAATGCGGATCCCGCATCTGCGGGTCTACCATCGCCAGCCCGGTCGCGGCGGAGGCAAGTCTGGCGCGTTAAATGAAGTGCTGCCCTTGACCGATGGCGAGATCATTCTGGTTTGCGATGCCGACTCCGTTGTGCCGCCGGACTTCTTGATTCGTACCCTACCGCTATTTGCCCAAACCCAGCGTGCCAGCAGACGCCCCATCGGGGCTGTGCAGGTGCGCAAGGCCGTTAGCAACGCCAACATCAATTTTTGGACAAGGGGACAGGTGGCGGAAATGGCCTCCGACAGTTACCTGCAACAACAGCGGGTGGCCGTCAGGGGCATTGGGGAACTGCGGGGCAATGGTCAACTGGTGCGGCGGGATGTGCTGGAAAAGTGCGGCGGCTGGAATGAAAGTACCCTCACCGACGATTTGGACCTCACCTTCAAGCTGCACTTGGCGGGCGTGGATATTGCCTTTCTCTCTGAGCCTGCCATCGCCGAAGAGGGGGTCACCTCCTGGAGAAGCCTCTGGCACCAACGCTGCCGCTGGGCGGAGGGCGGCTACCAGCGGTATCTCGACTACTGGCCGGGGATCCTCAGTCGCCGCATGGGGGCGGCCAAAAGCCTGGATCTCTGGGCCTTTTTTATCTCCCAGTACCTCCTGCCGATGGCTCTGGTGCCCGATACCCTCTGGGTGCTGCTGACAGGTCATTCTTCGGTGTTGCTGCCCCTCAATGCCCTGGTGATGGGCTGCTTGACGGTGGCCTTTTACCGCGGACTGCGGCAGGTGGAGGGGCTGCGGGGGCGACAACTGTGGTGGCACACCGGGCTAGGGCTGGTGTACATGCTGCACTGGTTCCCGGTCATGATCGCCACCACCGCCCGCATGTGTGTGCAACCGAAACGCCTGAAGTGGGTGAAGACCGTTCACCACGGAGGGGCCTGATGAAGACAATGGGATTGGCTCAACCTGAACAGGATCCCTCCTTTCAGCTAGGGCAGCAGGAGCCCCGCACCCTACCCTTTAGGGTGGGTGTCGGGAGGAATGGGCCGCTGGCAGCGGGATGAAATAAAGTGGAGTGATGAACTAAGTCCTGACTATCTCTTGCAAGCTCAAGGTATCCGAATCGCAGGCCGCAAAACTGGATGCGACTCTGGGTGCTTTTGTGCAGGCGTTGAACTGGGTGAACCAGAAC
>JAUQVK010000080.1:0-11980 GCA_039794845.1 Thermostichus sp. DRC_bins_24 | reverse complement strand
GGGGATGGGCTGGGTCGGGCGGGGGGGTGACATCCATTCTCACCCGATGGGATCCCATCTGAGTGGCGATGGCACGGGTCATGCTGGCTAGGGTGCTGCTGCGGAAACGTCCTTGCAGCTGAAACTTCAGCTCCGGCACCACAGACTGGCTCAAGACATATTCTCCGGCCCCATGAAAGTCGTAGCGCAACCGGTCGAGGGTGTACACATGCGGATCCCCGACGCCATCGGCTTCTCCACAATGCGGACAGGGTAAGGGTACTGACCCCCCACCATTGCCTCCCCCCGAGCCACTACCTCCACCAGTCTCTTCATCTTCAAATCCAAGGCGGCTCGGATGAGCCTTTCCCCATCTCTTTCCGGTTAGTACTCCGCAGTAGCAGTAACCAAGATGTAGTTGCTGTCTTCTGCAATCGTGGCAGTTGTTCGGAAGTAGCCGTCAGCATCCGTTTGGCCTTCGGTCTCCTCTACAGTTCCGCCTTCTACCTGTAGCCTGATTTTGACAGGCGGACGCTTGCCTGCCTTACAACCCTTTCGCTAGTCATGTGTAACAACTATGGAAGTTGAGTTCTAACCTCTGGAGGGCTAGCCCTCCGGGCCCCGCGAAAGCAGGAGCAGGAAGCACAAGCCCTGTCCTGGAAGACCCGCGTAAGGGCTGTATCTTCAATCAGAAAGGTACCCAAATCCGTATCTTCATCTTCTTGAATGGCCATACGAATTTCCAGGGGCTCTGGATTGCCACTCGTTGTTGCAGGTAGGCTAAACCTTTGGAAAATCAAGCAGCACCCACCACATTCCGCTTCATGGGTTTGTAGGCTAAGGGGTTCTGAGGGGTTGGCTCAGGGCAAACTTCACAACAAGTTTTCTTGATGTATTCTAGAAAATCCTGCGGGATCCCACCGGATCCTTTTGTCCCCTATTTTGAGAAAGCGACCATGACTGAACCCTTCACCGACGAGCAACCCCTAGCGATTGGCGGATCCCTGAGTTTCTTTGAGCGCTACCTAACCGTTTGGGTGGGGTTGTGTATTGTGGCCGGGATCCTCTTGGGACGAGGGTTCCCTCAGGTGGCGGTGACGCTGGATGCCCTTAGTGTCCATCAGGTTTCGATCCCAATTGCCATCTGTCTGTTTTTCATGATGTATCCGATCATGGTCAAGATCGATTTTGGCCAGGCGACTCATGCTCTGAAATCTCCCAAGCCGGTGATGTTGACCTTGGTGGTGAACTGGTTAATTAAGCCATTCACCATGGTGGTGATCGCCCGGTTTTTTCTCGGTTGGCTGTTTCAGCCCTGGTTGGCGGGCACTGAGGTGATTCGCGGCGTGGAAATGAGTCTGGTTAATTCCTACATTGCGGGGGCAATTTTGTTGGGGATTGCTCCCTGTACAGCGATGGTGCTGATGTGGGGCTATCTCAGCTATGGCAATCAAGGACACACCTTGGTGATGGTGGCCGTGAACTCTTTGGCGATGCTGTTTCTTTACGCGCCCTTGGGGCGTTGGCTCTTGGCCATGAGCGATCTCACCGTGCCCTGGCAAACCATTTTGCTGTCGGTGGCTGTTTATGTCGGCTTACCGTTGGCAGCTGGGATCGGATCCCGATATTGGATTTTGCAAACGAAAGGGAAGGAATGGTTTGAGAAAGCGTTTTTGGGCTATCTCACCCCGGTGGCGATCACGGCTTTGTTGGTGACGTTGGTGTTGCTGTTTGCCTTCAAAGGGGAGTTGATCATCGAGAACCCGTTCCATATTTTGTTGATTGCGGTGCCCCTTTTTATTCAAACCAATCTAATCTTTGGCATTACCTATGTGGCTGGGCAAAAACTGGGCTTATCCTACGAAGATGCCGCTCCGGCTGCCTTGATTGGGGCGAGCAATCACTTCGAGGTGGCGATCGCGACGGCGGTGGTGTTGTTTGGGTTGAACTCGGGGGCAGCTTTGGCAACGGTGGTGGGGGTGCTGATCGAGGTGCCGGTAATGCTGATGTTGGTGGAAGTGTGTAAACGCACGGCCTTTTACTTTCCCCGCCAGCCAGAAAAAGCCAGTCTGCCGGATCCCCGATGTTTGCGCAAGGGGTGAGGGGTTTTAGGCTGAGATCTACCCTCTGAGTTCAGGGATCCCGAGCCTTAAAATAAGCCCATGAGCCTTCCCCCGGATCGACAACGCGAACATCAAGCGAACGAACGCACTTTTTTGGCTTGGCTGCGGACCTCAATCGCCCTGATTGGGTTTGGTTTTGCCATTGCTCGCTTTAGCCTGTTTTTGCGACAACTGCAGGGCAACAGGACGGGGGATCCCCAGCAGATGGAGCCGATTCGCAGTCTGTTGAATGCGGAAAACCTGGGGCTGCTGCTGGTGGTGTTTGGGGTGGTGATGATTGGCCTTTCCGCTTGGCGGTACCAGCAGGTGCTGCGGCAAATTGAGGAGGGCAATTTTCGCCCCAGTCGTTGGTTAATCGGGCTGATGGCCGGGGTGGTGGCTCTGTTCGGTATCCTCAGCATTCCTTTGGTGTTGCGGCGGGAGCACCCTCAAAACGCCCTGCCCAAAGACCTACCGGATTAAATTAACGGGATCCCTGCAGGGGTTGCAACTGGCGAGCTTGCTGCTGGAGCCGCTCGATCAACTGATGGCACACCACCTCACACAGCTCAAAACAGGCTGGATCCACAATCTGGTAGTAGACGCTCACGCCTTTGGGTTGGCGACTGACGATGCCCGCTTGGGCCAAGATCTTCAAATGCTTGGAAACATTGGCCTGTCCCATGCCCGTCGCTTCTAGGATTTCCGTTACATTCTTGGGGCCAGAACGCAGCTCACACAAAATCTGCAACCGACTGGGCTCCGAAAGCACCTTAAAGTAGTCGGCTACGCTGCTCAGGACTTCTGGGGTGAGGGCTGGGGGCATGGCAGGATCCATCCACTTAACTAACTTGATTATAACACCGAATGGTTATATAGTTAGAAGCATGAGCGAAACAAGGTTGTGACCTTGAAGGGCGTAAGCCAAGGCTCGAGCACCATATCAGGAGGATGCTATGCTCTTTCGGCAACTGTTTGACCAGGAGACAGGTACCTACACCTATTTAATCGCGGATCCGCAAACCCGTGAGGCGGCCCTAGTGGATCCCGTATTGGAGCAGGTGGAGCGAGATTTCACCTTGATCCAGGAGTTGGGACTAACCCTGAAGTACTGTCTGGAAACCCATGTGCATGCCGACCACGTCACCGGAACTGGCAAACTGCGGGAACGGACGGGCTGCCAGGGAATCGTGCCCGTAGGGGCCAAAGCCCAGTGTGCCGACCGCTTTATTGCCCACGGGGAAACCATTCAGGTGGGATCCATTTCCATTGAAGCCATTGCGACCCTAGGGCACACCGACAGCCACATGACCTACCGGGTAAACGGGGATCGGGTTTTGACGGGGGATGCCCTGTTGATCCGGGGCTGCGGGCGCACCGATTTCCAAAGTGGGGATGCGGGCCTGATGTATGACCATGTCACGGGGCATTTGTTCAGCCTGCCGGAGGAGACCCTGGTTTATCCGGGCCATGATTACAAAGGACGCACGGTTTCTACCATTGGGGAAGAAAAACGGTGGAACCCCCGCTTTGTTGACCCCGCGACCGGATCCCTGCGTTCACGGGAGAGCTTCATCGCCTTGATGAACAATTTGAACCTGCCCAATCCGAAAAAAATCCAAGAGGCCGTGCCTGCCAACGAGCAATGTGGTAAAGTTCCCACGACTGTTTAGCTTAAGAGAAGCAGTGTTCTAGGAAGATCAATGCCAACTCCAACCATGCCCAATGCCGTAGATATTGGCACGATGATCACCACTCATCCTCGTATCCATCAGGGCGTTCCAATCATTGCAGGCACAGGTATTACGGTTCGGCGGATTGCTAGTGACTACAATCATGGCTGTAGTCCAGAGGATATTTTGGCCGAGATTCCTCATCTCACCAAAACCCAAGTGTACGCAGCACTAGCCTTCTATTTTGCCAACCAGGAAATGATTGATGCGGATATTGCTTTTCAAGCAGCTGAAGCCGATCGCTTGGAGGCTGAATATAGGGCTAAACTGAATGCCAAATCATGATCCTTCTTACATTGATGAAGACTCAATGAGCCAATCTCTAGTCACTGCTTTATGGCAGCAACAGGTGGATGTGGTCACTGCTAAGGATGTGGATCAACTGGCATGTTCCGGTAATGAACAGCTTGCTTGGGCAACTCAAGAAGGCCGGGTGCTGTACTCCTCAAACATTGCCGACTTCTGTAGACTTCATAGCCAATGGCTTCAGGCAGGGAAGCATCATGCAGGCTTGATTTTGGTTAAGCAGCAACAGTACTCAGTTGGAGAGTTGCTTAAGGGAATCCTCCTGATTCAAGAGCTTTACTCTCCCGAGGATGTGCAAGATCAGTTAATCTTTCTTAGCAACTTTATGGACTAAGGATATGGCAAAAACGGCCTACGACACCGATTTCTATGCTTGGACACAGGAGCAGGCCCAGCTTCTGCGGGATCAGGCCTGGAATCAGTTAGATTTGCCCAATTTGATTGAGGAGATCGAATCTTTGGGTAAGCAGCAGCGGCAGGAACTGCGGAATCGATTTTCTATTTTGATTGGACATCTGCTGAAGTGGGAATATCAGCCGGAATGCCGATCTCGAAGTTGGTTTTCAACTTTACGGATTCAGCGGATTGAAGTTGCCGACTTGCTATTAGATAACCCAAGTCTAAAAGCTCATTTGCAAGAGACCCTAGAGCGAAGCTACTTAAAAGCATCTGAACTTGTGAGTAACGAGACTAACCTCCCCAAGAAAGTCTTCCCAAGGGAGTGTCCCTATGCGTTAGAGCAGATTCTGGATGAGCAGTTTTATCCCGGCGAACCCAGCGATTTACTGCAAGAGGAGGCGTAAGCCAAGTTTTTCCCCTTCACTCTCAACCCAACCTTAACCTTTCACAAAATCTAGGAGAACATCATGACCCTCGCACAAAACCCTCAACCCCAATCCCAACAGGATCGGGATCCCCGTCTTAAGGAAATTGATGTCCTGACGTTGAAGCAATGGCTGGATCAGGGGCGAGTTCAGCTGATCGATGTACGAGAACCCTCGGAATATGCTGAGGAACGGATCCCGGGGGCGATCAATATGCCCTTATCCCAATTTGACCCGGCGCAGGTACCCGCCTCTACGCCCGAACAGCCGGTGGTGATGCAGTGCCGCATGGGCAGCCGCTCGATCCGGGCCAGTTGTCAGCTCTTGGAAAGGGGCTGGCCGGAGGTGCTCAACCTCAAAGGGGGAATTGAGGCTTGGAAAGCGGCGCGATTGCCGGTGACCCGTACCCCAAATGCCCCCATTTCTCTGATGCGTCAGGTGCAGATTGCTGCCGGATCCCTGGTGGTGCTGGGCACACTCTTGGGGGCCTTCGTCAGCCCTTGGTGGCTGTTGTTGAGTGGCTTTGTCGGGTCGGGTCTGGTGTTCGCCGGCGTCACCAACACCTGTGGCATGGCCCTGTTGTTGGCGCGGATGCCCTGGAATCGAGGCCAGTCTCTATGAGCCAAGGGATCCCTAGGGTGCAGGATCCCCCTTCTCCATCCACCGATTCCCGGATCCTGCACCGTTACTTGCCTTTTACCGAGTGGTTGTGGCACTACTCTCCTGCGGATTTGCCGGGGGATGTGATTGCCGGGGTGATCGCAGCCATTATGTTGGTGCCCCAGAGCATGGCCTATGCCCTGTTGGCCGGGTTGCCTCCCCAGACGGGGTTGTATGCCAGCATCTTGCCCCTGGCCGTTTATGCCCTGCTGGGATCCAGCCGGGTGTTATCGGTGGGGCCGGTGGCGATCGTGTCCTTGCTGGTGGCGGCGGGGTTGGAACCCTTGGCAGAACCGGGTAGCCCGGAGTACGGGCAGTTGGCCTTAGGGATTGCCCTCTGGGTGGGGTTGATCCAGGCGGGGATGGGGGTGCTGCGGCTGGGGTTTTTGGTAAATTTCCTCAGCCACTCGGTGATTTCTGCCTTTACCAGTGCGGCGGCCTTGATCATTGCTTTTAGCCAGCTCAAGCACCTGTTGGGGGTACGGATCCCCAACACGGAGTCCTTGATCCGCCTGCTGCAACAGTTGTGGCTCAGTCTGGAGGGGGTGAATGGGGTCACGTTTGGCTTGGGGCTGTTGGCGATTGCCCTGCTCCTTTATGCCCAACAAAAATGGCCGGCTCAGTTGCGTCGGTGGGGGATCCCCCAGGCTTGGGTGTTGCCCCTCAGTAAAGGGGCCCCCTTGGGGGTGGTGATCCTAACCACCTTGCTGGTGTGGGGGTTGGGTCTGTCGCAGGGCTCCGGGGTGGCGGTGGTGGGAGCCATTCCGGCGGGGTTGCCACCCCTGACCTTTCCTTGGCTGAGCCCGGAGCAATGGGGATCCCTGTTGCCCACGGCTTTGGCCATTAGCTTGGTGGGTTTTACCGAGAGCTACGCCGTGGGGCAGTCCTTGGCCAGCAAAAAACGCCAGAAGGTGGATCCCGACCAGGATTTGCTGGGGTTGGGGGCGGCCAATCTGGCTGCTGCGTTGACGGGGGGCTACCCGGTGACAGGGGGGATCAGCCGCTCGGTGGTGAATTTTCAAGCGGGGGCCAATTCTGGCTTGGCTTCTTTGATTACGGCGGGGTTGATCGCCCTGACGGTGTTGCTGCTGATGCCGCTGTTTTTCTTTTTGCCCCAAACCACCCTAGCGGCAACCATTTTGGTGGCAGTGCTGGGGTTGGTGGATTTTCGCCCGTTGCTGCACAGTTGGCACTACGACCGGGGGGATGCCGGGGTGTGGGTGGTAACCTTTGCCAGCGTTTTGCTGGTCGGGATCGAGCCGGGGATCGGGCTGGGGGTGATTGCCTCCATTGCGTTGTTTCTCTGGCGCAGTAGCCGCCCCCATATTGCCATCGTCGGACGGGTGCCGGGCACAGAGCACTATCGCAATGTACTCCGCCATGAGGTGCTCACGGATCCCCGGATTTTGGCGGTACGGGTGGATGAAAGTTTGTTTTTTGCCAATGCCGCTTATTTGGAGGAGTATTTGCTCAGACAGGTGGCGGAACGGCCCGAGGTGCAGCACGTGCTGTTGATTTGTAGCGCGGTCAATTTTATCGATGGCAGTGCCTTGGAATCTTTGCTGCGGCTAATGGAGAAGCTCTGGCAAGCGGGGGTACAGTTTCACATGGCGGAGGTGAAAGGGCCGGTGATGGATCGGCTTAAGGCGATTCATTTTGTGGAGAAAATTGGAACCGATCACCTATTCTTGTCCACCCATCAGGCGATGCAAGCCTTAGAAGCGCACGAGCTCAAAGCCACAACCTTCACTGAGCGCGAATGAGCACAACGGGCGTTTGTTCAGCAGAGTTTCCTGCCGGATTTTTCTTGAGCGCCTGTTCCACCAGGGATCCCTTGACTCCGGAGGTAGCAGCCAAGATCTTCACTTCTCCCAGGTCGTTGGCATCGACAATAGCGATTTCATAGCCCGTCTGGGTTTTAATCTGCTGTACCAAGTGAGCGGGATCCTTAGGCCCCAAGACAATAAATTGATCGTACGGAGGCAATGTTCCGGTGACATCGTCAATGAGAGCGGCTTGGTCTCCCGCCAAGGCATAAAACACCCCCGGGATCCGCAACAGCTTGGCCAAAGATCCGATCCCAAAAGCCCACAACACCCGCCAAGGGCCAGAACAATCGATCAGGGTTTGCAACCCATAGCGGCTGGAAAGGCTGGTTTTGGAGGGGAAAAAGTAGCATAGGGTGCGGGCTAAAAAACCGGGTTCTACCTGGAGAGGATGGCGGAAATGGCCTTGTACAATTGCTGCAGCTGTTTCGGAAATGGCGACAATGTCTCCCGGTTGGGCATGGGGGCGAATGTAGCGCTCGATCACCGCCGGCCACTCATCGCTGGGGGTGAGCAAATGAGTGGGAATAGGCGCCCAGCTGAGGTGCTCTTGTTTTTGCCAGTTCAGCTCCGGCAGGGGATCCACTTCCTGGAGCGGCAGGATCAAATGGCTGGTTTTGAGGGTGCGTTGTTGCCGCCCGTACTGGATGTAGTCCAGCTCGATCCAGGCGGAGCGCAAATCGGAAAGCCCTTCCCCTGTCAGCTCGATCTCCAGTTCCAGACCGGTCTGGCCTTGGGGGCTGAGGATATAGGCTTGCCAATAGTTGTCGTGGCGGGGGGGTAGATCCTCATGGCGAGAGCGCAAGCGCATCAGGCTGTGGATCCCTTCCAAAGAGCCGGCACTGAGCAGATGCAGCCGCGGATTGACTTGAGCAAGGGTCACCTCCAGAAGGGGGTTGAGGTTGCGGGCGACAAATTCCGCTCGAATGCGCCACTGCTGCGGGGTTTCTCGGGCTAGGGTCCACTGCAGCGGCTCCACCCACAGTTGATCGGCAGGCCGGGTTTTCAGCCAGTAGAGCAAGGTACCCAGGATCAACAGCAGCCCCGCAATCAGTTGAGTCAGCCCTGCCCAAGCTTGGGTGGGATCCCAGGCCCAACGCCCTGCCCCCCAAAGACTCAGCCCAGCCCCGGCCAGCACCAACCCCAATACCCCTCGGTTCACCATGCTGCTACTGCCTTTTGCCATTGGGATCCCACTCCTTCAGAATCGTTAAGCCGAATCGTTAAACCCCGGTAAAGTCTGCCTCACTCCGGAAGGGGGCGACCTAGACTACAACTACACCTCTGCAAACCCTAGACATCCTACCGGGAAACTGAAACCGGCAGTACAGCCCTTGGGCGGGTTTGCTAGAGCAGGGATTGTGCTTCCTTTTCTCGCGCTCTGCGAGGTGCGGAGCACTAGCCTTCTAGAGAGCGGATCCTAACTCCCACAGTTGTTACGCGTGACCGGCGGACACGCCGGTGTGCCCCGGGCGTAAAGGGCTGTAACGGAATTCCCAACTGTTAAATCTCCTCGTTAAATAGTTAACCTATAAATAGGTTGCACCCAAACTTTTTCTCTTTTTACTCGACTGGCCTCGGAGGGTTCTATGGCTCACAAGCAACAGTTCAAGAGTTTTGATGATATGGTTCGGGGATCCCAAACTCCGATTTTGGTGGATTTTTATGCCTCTTGGTGTGGCCCCTGTCGGCTGATGGCCAATGTGTTGGAGCAAGTGAAGCCTCAAGTGGGGGATGCGGTTTCGTTTATTAAGGTGGATACCGAAAAGTACCCGAACATTGCCGCCCGCTGGGGGATCCAAGCCCTGCCGACCCTGATTCTGTTCAAGGATGGGCAGCCGATCGACCGGATCGAAGGTTTGTTACAGCCGCGGGCTTTGCTGGAACGGTTGCAAGCGCGGGTTAACCTGCCCGTGGGTTAAGGATGCTGGTCTGATGTGAGTTCGGGGTCGAGGGCATTAAGATCTGAGCTGGTGGTTCTTGCCCAGTCTTATGCCCCCATTTCCCCAAAAAGTGCCCCTGGATCTGGAGCGTCGCTTTGCCGAGTGTGTCGCCCGTTGGCAGCAAGGGCAAATTCCGCAAGCAACCCAGTTGGCGCAAGAGATCCTCACAGTGGAGCCCAATCACCCGGGATCCTTACAAATCCTGGGGATGATCGCCCATCAGCAAGGGCAGCCTCAGGAGGCCCTGGCCTACTTGCAAAAAGTGGTAACCCTACAGCCCGCAGAGGCCGATGCCCACTACAACTTGGCTTTCTTGCTCCACAGTCAGGGATCCCTGGCGGAAGCGGTTCCCCACTACCGGCAAGCGCTGCTGTTGGATCCCGATCATCTGGAAGCCCGGGTGAATTTCGCCCAGTTGTTGCGTTCTGCTCAGCTTTACCGAGAGGCGGTTCAGGAGTACCAAGAAGTGGTGCGGTTACAGCCTCAATCGGCCCAAGCCCACAACGATCTCGGCATTTTGTTAAAAGAAATGGGATCCCTGCCGCAAGCGATCCAGGCCTATGAACAGGCGATTCAACTGCAACCTGACTATGCCGAAGCCTACAACAACTTAGCCAATGCCCTGAAAGCCAAAGGAGATGAGGCGGCCGCTGAGGGGGCTTATCGTCGGGCTCTCCAGCTCAAACCCAACCTTGCCGAAGCCCACAACAACCTGGGCACCCTCTACGAAGAGCAAGGGCAACTGGAAAAGGCGGTGCAGTGTTACCAACAGGCGATTTTGGCCCGTTCGGGATATGCCGAAGCCCTGAGCAATTTGGGGGATGCCTTTGGCCAGCTGGGCCAGCTGGAGCAGGGGTTGCACTGTTGTCAACGGGCGGTGCTTACGGATCCCTACTTTTTGGAAGGGCAGCTGAATTTGGCCAATTTGTTGCTGATGAAAGGGGATCCCCAAGCAGCCACAACCGCTTGTCAACGGGCTCTGGAACTTCATCCGGCCCATCCGCTGGCATTGGCGTTGCAAACCATCGCTCAGGCGGAACAGCAGCATTGGACGGAAGCTCTGCATTTGGCGGATCCCCGAACCTTTGTGCAAACCTTTCCCAGTCCCCAGCCGGAAGAAACCGCCCGTCTCAATCCACGCTTGGCAGAGATGATCTTGGCCCACCCCAGCCTGATCTGGGAGCGCACCCGCAATGCCACCCGGTCGGGTTACCACAGCGGCAACTTGTTGGCCGATTGCGGGACGGAGTCCCTTCTCAACCCCGCCGACCCAGATCATCCGCTGTACCACCTGGGATCCCGTATTGCTACAACTGTGCCCTTTTATCTTGAACAGATCCTGCCTCAGTTGCCTCCCGATCATCCCTGGCGAGAGCGCATTCAAGGGCCGTTTCAGGTGCGGGATCTGTGGGCGGTGGTGATGCAGTCCCAGGGGCACCAAATTCCCCATGTGCATCCTTCCGCCAGCCTGAGTGGGGTGTACTACGTGCAAGTGCCCGCCTCTTTGGGGGTTGACGCTGCGGATCCCAGTGGGTGGCTGGAGTTCGGCACTTACCCCGAGCGCTTTCCGTTTGTCCAAGAGCCAAGCCATCCTTTGGTGCAGAAAATTCAGCCGCAGCCGGGTTTGCTGGTGTTGTTCCCCTCTCACCTCTGGCATCGCACCATTCCATTTGTTGGGACTGAGCCCCGCATCAGCATCGCCTTCGATATTGTCTTTACAGGCCCCTAGCCGAGGGATCCCTGTGGTGCAAACCCGTCCTTATCTGCTGCTGCATCAACCCGGCGAGATTCCTTACCGCACCGCTTGGGCTTGGCAACAGGCCCGGTTGGCTCAGATGATCCGGGATCCCCAACTGCCCGATGGGTTATTGCTGCTCACCCATCCGGCGGTCTATACCCTGGGGGCCGGAGCCGACCCCAAGTTTCTTAGCGGCCTTGCTCAACCGATTGGATCCCCCGGTGCTCCGCACCGCTCATGCGAACAAGAAGCGGCCTCCGAGCAAGTGATAGAAGTCTTGCGGGTGGAGCGGGGAGGAGAAGTTACTTATCATGGCCCCGGGCAATGGGTGGGCTATCCGCTCCTGAACCTCAAGCGCCACCAACCGGATCTGCATGGGTACTTGCGCCAGTTGGAACAGGTGTTAATTGAATGCCTGGCTTATTTCGGCCTGAAGGGCGAGCGGATCCCTGGCTTGACGGGGGTTTGGGTGGAGGGCCACAAATTGGCCGCCATCGGCATCAAGGTTTCGCGGTGGGTGACCTATCACGGCTTTGCCTTGAATGTTTGCCCAGACTTGACGGCTTTTGAGGCGATTGTACCCTGTGGGATCCCCGACCGCCCTGTGGGATCCCTGGCGCAATTTTGCCCGCAAGTGACGATGGAAGCGGTTGCTCCGGTGTTGGTGGAGTCCTTTTGCGAAGTCTTTGGGCTGCAAGCTCGGGCGGTTTCTTTATCGGAGTGGTTGGGAGAGAGTGAGCCAGTTGCTGCTCCCATGTAAACTACCCGACTCCGACCGCTAAGCAGTACAGCGCGGGCTTTCAGCAGCCCTCCAGTTATCTCGCAAGACAACCAGGAACCTCCAGGGCGGTTTACAAGCGCCCCGATTG
>JAUQVK010000079.1:0-38710 GCA_039794845.1 Thermostichus sp. DRC_bins_24 | reverse complement strand
TGTTGGCCAAGGCCGAGCAACCAGAGGAGCTGTTGCGGCAAGTGGCGACAGGGATCCAGAACATCTCCAACGCCCAGGAGCAGGCCCACTTGGCCACTTACACCTATCTGCTGGGTGGATTACGCTTTAACAAAGAGCTGATGCGGCAGCTGTTGCGGGAGGATGTGATGCGGGAGTCGGTGACCTATCAGGCGTTGGTGGCCGAAAGTGAGCAACGGGGGCTCCTCCGAGGGATCCAAGAGGGGATCCAACAGGGTCTCACCCAAGGGATCCAACAAGGGCTGACCCAAGGGATCCAACAAGAAGCCGCTCATCTCACGCTCCGGCAACTCAGGCAAAAAGTGGGATCCCTGCCCGACGCATTGGAGGCTCAGATTCGCTCGTTGCCGGTGGAACGCTTAGAAGCATTGGGCCTAGCTTTGCTAGAGTTTGAGACCTTGGCTGACCTCACCTCCTGGCTGGAGGGAGCCACCCCTTAAATACTTCTTCTTCAAACTAAGTCTTGATGCAGCACATCACAGCGGCAAATCTAAAGATTGACTCAGTGTGTTGCAGCGCACTTGCAATATATTGAAGTCAGGACTAGGATTTGCTCGGGTGAAAGAGTTCAGATTGCCTCTTGGCCCCGCAGGGTGATGAATAGCCGAGATGGCTGGCTAGGTTGAACCGCTGGGTTTCTTGAATCCTGTGTAGGGTAGGTAGCTCCCTGAGGCGGTGGGGGGAGCGGTTGAATTGCCTAGCTACTTTTGAGATGTAGCCCTTTGAATTGAGTTTGCAACACCTGCCCTCACCCCCTTTGTGCAGCGTGGCACTAGCCGTAGCCCCTCTCCTAGAGTGGGAGAGGGGAGTCAGAAAGTGTATCGTTTTTATTTCTTGAGCATCACCACACGTCTTAGCTCGTCAGAATAGAATATCGGTGTGGACATCTTCCGGCTGCCGAGAGAGCAACTTGTGTAAGGACTTCTGGGCCTCAGGCAAGTTCGGGTTCAACTCCAAAGCCCGACGGAACTCCTCAATCGCCAGATCCAACTTGCCCAACCGAGCTTGCACAGAACCAAGACGGTAATGGGCTGCCACATAGCTGTTATTGACCTCCAGGGCTTCTTGATACCGTTGGGCCGCGAAAATCAGGTTTCCTTTCACCCGTTGCAATTCTCCGAGGCCGAAGTGAGCTTCTGGTAAATCGGGATCCTTACGCAGAGCACTCTCAAAGTAGCGGGCTGCCGCCTCTGCTTGCCGGGAGTTAATGAAGCGTTTGCCGAAATTATCCGATTGTTTCTGCGACAGTTGTAGAAGCCCCAAAGCGGCGGTGGCAACCTGTAGCTCTGGGTCTAGCTCGAGGGCCTGTTGAAAACGCCGTTCGGCCTCTGAAAAGTGTTCTTGGGCCATGAGGATGGCACCCATGCCGTAAATAGCTGGGGCAAAGCTCGGATTCTGCACCAATGCTTGTGAAAACTGTTGTCCGGCCTCAGCAAGATTGCCCGCTTGGATGAGTGCCAGACCGTAGTCTGTTAGGAGCTGGGGTGAGGCCACGGGATTGAGAGCCTGGGCGGTGCGGTAGGCGGCAATGGCTGCTTTCAGTTGTCCGAGCCGGTAGAGGGCAAGGCCCATTTGGTGATGTGCGTCTGGCAGGGCATCATTAAGGGCTAGGGCTTCCCAGCAATGATCGATGGCAGCTTGGTACTGCTTCTGCAGGATTTTCACCTTGGCCATGCTGATGTGAATCTCTGCTTGTTTGGGAGCTAGGCGCTGGGCTTGAGTCAGGGCTTCTAGGGCCGCTGCTCCCTCGCTCTGCAGAGCTAGGGCTTCTCCCCGCAGTTGGTGAATTTGGGCCTGCAACCTCGGAGCTTTAATGTCCAGAGTTAGGGCCAGCTTGAGGGAATCCAAGGCTAACCCCGGTTGCCGTTGGGATAGCAGCTGTTGCGACTGGGTGAGTAAAGCCTTGACCAAATGCATATCGATATCCGGTTGACGGGGATCCAGCTTGCGCGCCGACCAGAGGTGCTCCAGCCCGTTTTGCAGCTGCCCCGTTTGGATGAGCAGTTGTCCCAGTCGCAGATGGGCAGGGGCCATATTGGGATTAACACTTAAGGTTTGTTGCAAAGCCCCAATGGCTTGGCTCAATTGCCCCCCGTCGATCAGCTTAAGGGCACGGCTGTAGTGGCGGCTGGCTTGGTCTTTCGGGGTTTGTCCAATGGCAGCGGCAGCACCTGAGTTCCGACGACGCAGTTGCCGTCCGGCCAACCAGGTGAGGCTGAGCAGGCTCGGGATCCCCAACAATCCTCCCGTTATCCAAGCCAACCATCCTCCGGGTAGAGGTACTGTTTCGCCGGGACTGTAGGTAGGGGTAGCAGCGCTGGTGGCACTGGTGGGGGCAGGCGGCACCTGGGCTTGCTGGGGCGCAGCGGGTTGATCCTGAGTTTGAGGGGGCTGAGGGTTCGCAGCAGGACTGGCCGGGGAGGGTTGCAAGCGACTGAGGGGAATCTGCAGTCTCAATTGTCGGGCCGCTTGAGTTTCTGTGGCCGCACTCAGACGAGAGGGGTTAGGGGTGGATTGACGGGCCAGGGTGGCCGCGATCTGTTTTTCCCGTTCTGCCTGGCCCCCAACACTCACTTGCAGTACCGCCCGGGATCCGACGGCAGAGGGGTTGGTGGGATCCTGGTCAAGGGAGCGTTCCAGTTGGTCAAGAGCGGCTTGGGTTTGCCCCTGCTGCGCCAGGAGAAGCCCCAGATGGCGTTGGGCTTGGGCATCGTTGGGATCCAACCGTACGGCTTCTTGCAATTGGGCAATGGCTTCCTCTCGGCGGCCCGCTTGTTCCAAGGTCAGCCCCAGGTAGCGGCGGGTGAGGGCATGGGTGGGTTGTTGCTGGCTGGCCTGTTGCAGGTGCTGAATGGCGGCATCCAGGGATCCCCCCTGTTGCAGCGCTTGTTCGGCCAAAGCCATGCCCAACGCTGACCGGGCTTGCCAATGATTGGGATCCACCTGCAGGATCTGCTCGAGCAAGGGAATGGCGGCGTCGGGGTTATCTTGGGCCAACTGAACTTGGGCCAGTTGGAAGCGAGCCTCGGTGAGGTTGCTCTCTAAGGCTAGGGCCCGTTCGTAGCTACTGCGGGCAGCCCGTAGATCTCCTGCAGCCTGCTGAGCCTTGCCCAACTGCAAGTGCAACTGGGGATTGTCGGGATCCGCCTGTACGGCCGCCCGTAAGGAGCTGAGGGCAGCCTCGCCATACCCCCGGGCTGAGAACCATTGCCCCAGTCGTGTTTGGGCAGCCACATGGGCGGGGTCCAGTTGAGCCGCTTGCAGGTAGTGGCGCAGGGCCGGATCCCAATTTTCCTGCTGAGCGTAGGCGGATCCCAGTTGAAAGTGGGCTTCGGCATCGTTGGGGTTTTGGGCAATGGCCGTTTGCAGGGCGGTGATGGCCGCTTCCGTTTGGCCCTGGCGTAGGAGGGCAATGCCCAATTGGCGCTGGGCACCGGGAAGTTGGGGATCGGCGGCTAGAGCAGCACGGTACTGCTCGATGGCTGCGGCTGGGTTGCCCTGAGCAGCGTGGATTTCTGCCAGTAGGAACTGAGCGGGGGCATGGTTCGGGTCGAAAGACAGCAGCGTGCTCAACTCGCTGGCGGCAGCACTGAGGTTACCTTGTTGGTAGAAAGCCTTGGCCAAATCAAGGCGCACGGCGGTATTGCCCGGATCGGCGGCCAGTTGGGTTTGGGCCTGGGAAATGCGATTGCTGACTTGGTCGAGGCGGGTTTGGGCATGCAGCAGCGCCGCCTGTAGACGGGGATCCCGTGGGCGATGGCGCAATCCAAGCTCGTACTGCTCGAGCGCCTGTTGCCACCGTTCCGCCTGGGCCAGTTGCAACCCCCGTTGATAGCCTTGTTCCGCCAACTCCCCATCCCGGGAGATTTTGTAGGTTGCCCCCAGCCCCAACAGGGATCCCAGCAGGATCGCGCCTAAGGCCAGTTGTACACCCCGATGGTTAAGGACTTGGGGCTGGGGTAGCCGATGCCAGAGCGCACTGAGCTTTTCCAAAGGGGGCTGGCTGGGATGCTCTGGGTTTGACGGCGCCTTCGGAAGGGATCCCTCTAGAACGGGTTCGGTGGGGTCTGGGGCGGGGGAGTCCGGCGGGGCTGTTTCGGCTGCTGCCGGATCTGAAGCCATTTCGGCTGGGGGCAGTTCCTTGCTCCCCAACTCTGTTTGCTCAGACTCGGATCCCTGCCGCGAAAACCGCAGCACCTTGCGCCATTCCGCCTGGGTTTGCCCTACCTGCCGTCCGTAGAGGATTAGCCGCTCGATCTCAGCTGGGCGCTCTGCTACCAAGCAACTCGCCACCTGCTGCACCAGCTGAGAACGTGGTGGAATGGGATCGCCGGGATACTCGATCAACACATGCAGATCAGCCGCTTTTCGCACCACACGAGCCTTGAGAGGAGCTAACCTCACCGACAAGGTTTTCTGTAGCTCCTTCAGTTGGGTATCCATAGGGGAGGCGGTCATGGTCATAGAGCAGGGCTTTTGATTTGAATAGACAAGGAGCAACACCTGGGGGAGAGGCGTTGTCTAGAGATTGGGACATAAGCGTGCACAGGATGTCAGACCCAAGACACCCCCCCTGACACGGGTGCATCGTTCTGCCTGTCAGGCTTGACATCTTGGCTTAGTTAAATCAAACCCGATTTTCTCTCGTGAAAACAGAGAGAAATAGCGGAGAAATCCAGGGATCCCCTACGTGGATCTGCGGAAACTGCTGTGGGATCCCAGCATTACTGATTCAGTACCGATCTTGGGGGTGGGCAACACCTGCAAAATTTTTGAGAGACTCGACAGAGCGGGATCCCTGTCGCGCAGCTGCATTTGCGGTGATTCGAGGGGCCTTTTCCGGCTGCAGGGGCTAGGGTTAGGGGATCCCGCCGGTTTTGGAGAATGCCCGATGTTCTTGCCCGCCAAACCCCTCTCTGGGATAGTGGCTCTGCTTGCCTTGGGGTTTGCCCCAGCCGCTCTAGCCCAGACCCCTCCTCCCCAGCAGACGGTGATCCTGGACAGCAGCGCCACCACCGTGAATACCGGCCCTGGCAATGCCACCACCATTCAAAACAATATTGTGATTGTGCCCAGTGCACCCGCGCCGCGTCGTTCGGGCAGTTGGGGCCTCAGTGGCAGCCGCTCTTCTCGTCCCACGCCTTCCCCTACTCCAATCCTGATCATCATCGTTAACGAAACCCAAGAACCGCTGCCCGAGCCTTGTCGAGGCCACTGTAGGGGATCCCTGAGGTTGCCCTAAAGTATGGATGAGGAGGCCGCTTTTTGCACTCAAGACTGCCCAAGTCCGCAATCCCGTCGGGGCCAATGGCCGGATCTGGGTTGATATAATTCAGAGCAATTGTCCGCCTAGTGGGCGGCCGCCCGTTTTAACCCAGTTCTGCAATTCCAGTGGTGTGCGAGGGATCCCCATGAATCGTTCCAGGCAACTTTGCCTTTGGCTAGCTCCGGCTCTCACCTGTGGGATCAGCCTACTGATGGGATCCCCCACTTGGGCGCAATCGGCCCCCGAACCGGGCACCCTCGATCTGCGCACCGGCGGCGATACCCCCGCCCAACCCTCCCCAACCGCTCCCGTGCCCGGCGAACCGGAGGTTTTGGTGGCGGAAGTGGTGGTTCAGGGCACGGAAGACCCGGAACTGATCGACCGGGTTTACAGCGTCATTCGCACCCGTGCTGGCGAGATCTCCACCCGGACGCAACTGCGGGAGGACATCAATGCGGTGTTTGCCACCGGCTTTTTTGCCGATGTGCGGGCGATCCCTTCCGATACACCTTTGGGGGTACGGGTCACGTTTGAAGTCCAGCCCAATCCGGTGGTGCGGGCGGTGCGGACGGAAGGGGCAAAGGTTTTGGATCCCGAGGTGTTGCGCGAGGCCTTTGCGGAGCAAGAGGGCCGGGTGCTCAATTTCGGCGATTTGCAAATTGGGGTGGCGGATATCGAGCAGTGGTACGCCGACAACGGCTACGTGCTGGCCAAGGTTACGGATGTGCGCTCCTCAGAAGACGGCACCATCATCCTAGAAATCGCCGAAGGGGAGATCGAAGACATTCGCGTCCAGGGCAACAGCAAAACCCGCGACTTCATCATCACCCGCGAGCTGCAGTCCAAACCGGGGGATGTCTTTAACCGCAACCAAATTCAAGAAGATCTGCAGGCGGTTTTCGACCTGAACCTGTTTCAGGATGTAAATGTTGGCCTCAACCCCGGCCAGGATCCTGACAAGGTGGTGGTGGTGGTCAATGTGGAGGAGCGGCGCACCGGCACCCTGGGCGGCACCTTGGGGGTTAGCTCTGCCACAGGGGTGTTTGCCGGCCTCAACCTCTCGGAACAAAACCTGGGGGGCAACAACCAAAGCGCCAGCTTCAACGTGCAGGTGGGCACCACCGAAACCCTCTTTGACCTCAACTTTACGGATCCGCAAATTGCCACGATGGACATCCCCACGTCCTACAACGTCAACGTGGCCAATCAACAGGCTTCCAGTTTTGTCTTCAACGAGGGGTTCACCCTGCCCAACGGGGATCCCGTGCGCATCAACCGTCTTGGGGGTGGGGTGACCTTCTCTCGCCCAATTGGGGAAAATTGGCGGGCCAGCTTGGGCACTCGGGTGCAGTTTGTGGAAGCCCGCGATAGCAACGGCGAGCAGCAGCGCTTCGATGTGTTAGGCAACCCAATCACCTTCAGCGAGAGTGGCCAAGACAGCTACACCACCCTGCGCTTCGGTCTGGTGAACGATACCCGCGACAACAGCAACGCCCCCAGCCAGGGATCCGTCTTTCGCATCTCTACCGAGCAATCGGTGCGTCTGTTCCAAAATGGCCTCAATGCCAATCGTCTCGAGGCCAGCTACAGCCAGTTCATTCCTGTCGAGCTGTTTGAAACCCGCAGCGACCGGCCCCAGGTGTTGGCTTTTGATGTGCGGGCGGGTACAACCATCGGCGACTTGGCCCCCTACGATGCCTTCGGCATTGGGGGGGGCAACTCTGTGCGCGGCTTCTTTGAGGGGGGGGTGGGCTCCGGTCGCAGCTTTGCCACCGCCACCGCCGAGTTGCGCTTCCCGATTTTCGACCCCGTGGGAGCAGTGGTCTTTGCCGACTATGGCACCGATTTGGGCAGTGGGGCGGCGGTGATCGGCAACCCTGCCTTGGCCCGCAACAAACCTGGCAGTGGCCTGGGGATAGGGGCTGGCATTCGCATTCAATCGCCGTTGGGGCCGCTGCGCATCGACTACGGCGTTGGCCAGGGGGATGCGGGCCAGGGTCAGCTGCACTTCAGCATTGGCGAGAAGTTCTAGCCTTGCCCTTCCTCTTCCGGTTCCCCTTCTCCTTGCTATGGTGGGAGCAGGTGCTAATGATGGAGCACAACCCATGAAGCAGCCCATGAAGCAGCGACTCCACCAACCCCTCCGCAGCGGATCCCTAGTGTTCCTGCTGGTGTTGGGTTTGGCCTTGACAGGAGCCACCGGATGCGGGCAACTGGCCCGCTTGGGCATTGGCACGACCCCGATTGCTACCGTGGCTCAAAATCCCACCCGACACACGAATGTGGTGATCCGCGGCCAAGTGGTGAACCAGGTGGGTGTTTTTGGGCAGGGAGTCTATCAACTGCAGGACAGCAGCGGCTCCATTTGGGTGATCACCGACAAAGGGATCCCGGCCATGAACAGCACTGTTACCGTGCGCGGTAAGGCCCAAGAGGGCATCACGGTGGGAGGACGCACCTTCGGGGTTTCTTTGGTGGAGGCGGAGCGGTACTAACCCGCCCCCAGGGCCAACATGGAAACGCGGCCCGCCAGGGTTTTGGCGATCTGGGTCAGGGCTTGGGCTGAAGCAGACTCGGGATGGCCAACCACAATCGGCTTGCCCACATCTCCCCCTTGGCGTAGGGCAATTTCCAACGGGATCCGCCCCAACAACGGGATCCCCAACTCGCGGGCGGTGGTTTCTCCCCCTTCTGAACCGAAAATGTCGTACTGGCGATCCGGCAGATCGGGGGGAATGAAGTAGCTCATGTTCTCGACAATGCCCAAAATCGGCACCTGCAACTGCCGGAACATATTCAAGCCCTTGCGGCTATCCAATAGGGCCACCGATTGCGGCGTGGTCACGATCACCGCCCCTGCTAAGGGCACCGCCTGGGTCAGGGTGAGCTGGGCATCGCCCGTGCCAGGGGGCATATCCACCATCAAGTAGTCCAACTCTCCCCACTGCACCTGATAGAGAAATTGCCGGATCACCCCATTCAGCATCGGCCCCCGCCAGATCACCGGCTGATCCCGCCCGATCAACAGGCCCATCGACACCATTTTTACGCCGTAATTTTCCAGCGGAAAGATATCCTCGCCGCCATCCTCGCGCTTTTGCACCAGCAAAGACTGATCCTGTAGCCCCAGCATTAAGGGCACATTGGGGCCATAGATATCGGCATCCAGCAGCCCCACGCGCGCCCCACTCTGGGCCAAGGCAATCGCCACATTCACCGATACCGAGGTTTTGCCCACCCCCCCTTTGCCACTGGAAATGGCGACGATGTTGCGCACGCCAGGGATCCCTTGCCGATCCGGTAGCGAAGGGGAGCGGGGGGTTTCCGCCGTCACCGTGACATCAATGGTTTCAATCGGGGCCAATTGCCGGATGGCTGCCTTGCATTCATCGACGATAAACTCCCGCAAAGGACAGGCGGGTGTGGTCAACACCAGGGTGAAGGCCACCCGTTCTGCCTCCACCCGAATATCCCGAATCATGTTCAGCTCCACCAAGCTGCGGCGAAGCTCCGGATCCTGGACGGGCCGTAACGCTTCTAGAATGGCGGCGGCGTTGAGAGTGGAAGTTGTCATGGAGAGGGAAAACGGACGACATCGAACCCCTTTTCACTGTAATCGGTTTTTGAGAGGCTCGAGGAAGCCCCTCCCAGGAAAACCAGGGCCACAGGGTACGACATGAGGGGGGCAGGGATACGCTGAACGAGAAGGGATCCCAAGGAGGGGGTATGACCTCAGATCACCCCGTTTGGAAGCAACGGTATCGGCTTGAGCGGCAACTGAGTCGGCGCAGTGGCAGACAAACCTACCTGGCACAGGATCTCACCACTTCAGAGCGGGTTGTGATTAAGCTGCTGCGGTTCGGGCCCGAGTTTGACTGGGCAGACCTCAAACTGTTCCGGCGGGAGGCCCAGATTCTGCAAACCCTCTCCCATCCGGCCATTCCCCAATACCGCGATCACTTTGAGATCGCCTTCGAAGACGGGCAGGGGTTGGTACTGGTGCAAACCTACATCGAAGCTCCTTCCTTGCAAGATTGGATTGCTCAGGGGCGGCGCTTTACCGAACAAGAGGTGCGGGCTTTGGCCCAAGATTTGCTCGGCATTCTCACCTACCTCCACGGGCTGCATCCCCCCGTGATTCACCGGGATCTCAAGCCCAGCAACATTCTCTTGGGATCCGACCAACAGGTTTATCTGGTGGATTTTGGCTCCGTTCAAGCGGCGGCCCCGCGGGAGCAGGGATCCTACACCGTGGTGGGCAGCTATGGCTACATGCCCCTAGAGCAATTTGGCGGCAGAACGGTGCCCGCATCCGATTTGTACAGCTTGGGAGCCACCCTGATTCATTTGCTCACCAGCCAACATCCGGCGGATCTGCCCCAGGAGGGATCCCAGATCCTGTTCGAGCAGGTGGTACAACTGAGCGTGCCCTTTCGGGATTGGTTGCGTTGGATGACAGAGCCTTTGGTGGCGGATCGTCCGGCTTCGGCCCAGCAAGCCCTGGAAGCACTGAAGCATTTGGAGCATCGTCCGGCTTTGGCTCGCATGGAAGCCGCGACAGTCCCCACTCGGCAACCGGCAGGCAGCACCATTCGACTGAACAAATCAGAACAGACCTTTCAGGTGGTGATCCCGGCCAACCAGCCGGGTGCTCTGGTTTTGCTGCCTTTTGCCATTGTCTGGAACTCCTTCATCACCTTTTTCACCCTCATGTCGGTTGGGTTTACCCCTTTCCCGGTCAATGTGGTGTTTGGCCTGTTCACGCTGCCCTTCTGGACGGTGGGGTTGGGGATGGTGGGCGGGATCCTCTACGGTTTATTCGGCAAAGCTCACCTGCACATCGACAAAGACCGAATTGGCCTTACCCATGAAGTGTTTGGGCTGCGCTTTCGCAAAGTGCCCCTCAGTTGGCGACGGGATATTGACCGGCTAGAGTTGGTGCCCCGCCATACTCAACGAGATGCCGATGGGGATCGGGTGGAGGTAAAGCCGCAGTTGAACATCTGGGCGGGCAACCGCAAGTACGAGCTGGGAGCCGAGATCCCTTTGCAAGAACCGGAGCTGGAATGGTTGGCCTCGGAGCTGAGCCGTTGGCTGCAGGTACCGATCGAACGCCAGGGTGAACCCAAAGGGTGAGCGAGAATCGATTCAGCTTAACTCGCAGGAGCCCCGCACTCTACCCGTAAGGTGTCGGTGTGAGCCTGCCCTAGGCATTGCGTCGGGTCGTTTACGAACCACCTTAATCCAAGCTCAATCCAGGTAGGCGCTCAGCTCCTGTTCCAGGCTGGGCAATTGCACTTCTCCCTGCTCCAGCTCCTGGAGATCTTGAAGTTGGTTACGTAGACGGGTAATCCGCTCCTGTAGGCATTCCTTAATGCCCTTGGCCCCCAAATTGACACAGCTGCGACAGGCTTCCCCGTAGATTTGCCCGCGATCGTTGTAGACCACTGCCAACAGCACTTGGTGCCCTTTCTTCTGGACAGGGTTGGCCCATCCACCACAGATGATGCAGGGGACTCGGCCATTGCCGCCGTAAATGCTGCGCTCCCAGACGATCCTCACGCTTAGCCTCAATCGGTGCTTGTCGCCCACCAGCATACGAACCGAAGGGGATCCTTTGCCACCCCGTCAGGGCAAGGGAATCCATGGGGCTCCATGGGCTAACCCCCAGGTTGGGAACGATCCATGGTGCGATAGGTAAGGCTGGCAGCCACCTCTAGGGCTTTGGCGGCATCCCGAAAATAAAACCCCAACTCCTCATCTTTCTCGGTGCGATTGGGCTTGGCAAACTTGGCCTTGGACTGCACATTGCAATACATGGCCAAACCCACCAGGATCTCGGATAGGCCATGCTGGTTGATCAAGTTTTCCACGTCGGTGAGCAGGCTTTTGATCAGGGCATCTGCTACGGGTTCTGGCAGGCTGTCCAGGTTATACATCGGGCTTCCTCATCAATGGGTCTGGAAAATCGGGAGCCGCTCTAGGGATCCCATGGGCAACTTCTCCTGATTCTCCTGCATCAATCCCTACTTGTGTCGCCATTGCCGCAGCCACCCCCACAAACCGGGATAACGAATGGAGCGCTCCTTGGCCACCTGTTCCAGATGACGGGCATGCTCTCTGGAGCCAGGATGACGCAGGCGATTCAAGTGAATCAAATAGGCATAGCGGCGGATCTGTTCTCGCAGGTGTTGGGGGGAAAGGGCACAACACTCCGGGCAAATGGGGCCGAGATCCCATCCTCCATCGCTAAACAGGTGACGAACCCGTTTTCCGCCCGCAAAGCGCTTACCGCAGGTGGCACAGTGACAGGTAGAGGAGTGGGTTCGCTGCCATCGAATTCGCATTGATTCTGGGGGGTGAAAGTCATCCGCATCCAAGAAGATCCAACCCAACTCCTGCGCCAACAGGGAGCCAACGGTGGTTTTCCCAGAGCCGGAGACACCGCTGATAATCAGAATGGGCATAGACACAGGCTAGGAACTCACCCACCTGCCGTCAACTCTACCCCTTTCACCAAGGTTTTCTCCCCCAACAGGATCTTGGCTTGTAGGGGTTCTCCCTCGGCGCGGGGGCGGAAATTCGTACGCAAAACCTCCTGGCCAAGGGCTTGGTTGATCTGGGCGAGGGTAGCCACCAGCCGGTCGTAATCTGCTTGGGAAATCTGGCTGAGGGTATAGGCGCGGGTGGTGGTGGGGCGCATCATCTCCATTTTCTCGGCGGGCAACATGCTCAGCAAGGCCTTGAGAATCAGCTCTGCAAACGGGCCGGATAGGCTCACCTCAGCCCCCGCAAACATCAGTCGGTAACGCTGGGGATCCAGCCACAGTAGCTCTGCCATACCTTGACCACGCCCTCAAACAATCAGCTGACGCAAAAACGGGATCACCGCCTCCTGCACTTTCTCGGGCCAATCGTGCTGGGGGTAATGGCCCACTTGCTCCAATTTCACCACCTGGGCCTTTGGGATCCGTCGGCACAGTTGCGTCACCAACTCAAAGGGTAGCCAGCGATCTTGCATGCCCCACGCGATCAGGGTGGGGCGACTCCAGGTGGCGAAGCCTACCTCTAACTCCTGCATCACCTGCGGCAGGCTCAAGTTTTGCACCGTTGCCAAGAGGGCGCGTCCGCTGGCGGAGGTGGTCAGAAAAGGGCGGCGATACACATCCAGATCTTTGTCTTTCACCCGGTAAATACCACCGGTCTCCAGGGTGCGATCCACCAGCAGCGGATCTTGAGTGAGCATATCCCCCACCAATGGGATCCCGAAGGCCCGAATTGACCAGGGTAACTTTGCCCCTCGGCCAATCGGGGTATTGAGGATGATCAGCCGTTCGATGCGCTCCGGGTTTTTGAGGGCATATTGCAGCCCGACGGAGCCGAGAAAGCCCTGCACCACCAGCGAAAAACGCTCCAAAGATTGGGCTTCGATCCACGCTGCCAGGGCCTTCTGCATCGTTTGCGGGCGGTAGTCGAACTGCCAGCGTTCCGGTTTGGCGGAAAACCCCGAGCCAATCCAGTCCGGGGCCAAGGCGCGGAACCCCTGCTCACCCAAAGCGTTCAGGAGGGGTAGCCAACCATAACTTTGAGAGACCAGCCCATGCAGCAGTAGCACCGGCGGCAGTTGGCGCTCCGCACTGTGCGAAGCACGGTTGCCCCGATCAGGATCCACTTCGCGGAAGAACCAATCCAGCTCCCCCACCTGGATGCGTTGCTCCAGAATATCCACAGATTTTGTGCTCCCCATCACAGTGGTTTGAGCTTACCAGGAACCAGCGTAAAGCCTCCGGCTTTAGGCTGACTTTCGGTAAACGTGGCAGCGCGCATCGAAAGCCTGACCCAAGCGGGATATTCTCATCTCCGAGGCGGTCTACCACCTGGTGCGCGATCAGGTGCCGAGGGAAGATTTGGGATCCCATTCCTAGAGGGAAAAGCGGAACCCCTACATCTCTACGCAGTGCAAGGGCTGCTGGCGCCGAATCCTGACCCACCATCTCCCCTCTCAGGCCCAATCAGGCCGAACATGAAGGAACCAAGACAGCGCCTCAAATTGCGCCATCTCCTACGTTTCTATGTCCCTAAAGTTGCGGGAAAGTTGTGGGGAGGAATGGAGCTGACGGGAGTCGAACCCGTGTCCGAGATGGGTAATGGGGGATCATTCATTCACAGGCTTAGCCCCTTTTACCCCAGAGGCAGGGATCACCGTTTGGATCCCGGTGATGGGATTTCTCCGTCTGATCTTGGTCTCCCTCTCGACGGAGCCAAAGAAGAGAGCTGCACCCGTTGGGGGTTTGATCCGCCCACTTAACGGGGTCGTGAGGGGATCCTCGAGCTCAATTTTTAGGTTACTGAGCCTTAGGCAGCCAGAACGGCAGCTTTACGAGCAAAGGGTACGACGTTGTTCGCACGTACTTTTTTGAGCCTGGTGATAACGGGATAAGCTCAATCCCGACCTGCATCATGAACCCTTGTTCGCCACCCCGTCGAAACCGTTACAGCCCCAGGGTTGACTTGGTTCCAGCATAGCAAAATTTTTTGGGACATGGTAAAGCAACTTTGCTATGATGGTAAAGCTGAAAATTTGGGTCGGTAGCTCAGCGGTAGAGCACTCGGCTTTTAACCGATTGGTCCAGGGTTCGAATCCCTGCCGACCCATGTCCGCGAATGGTCGGGCAAAACGCCAGTTCAATTCGGGATCCCTGCTCTTCGCCCCCCAGAACCATCGGGGACTTAGCTCATATATGCACCTTTGTTGAACAGCCTTGCGAGTGGGCCAGCAGCTGTGCCGGATCCCTGAGAACAAGAATGATAAACATCCTCTCTCTTTAGGTTAAGAGAAGATTAAATTCAAAGAAGAAGTTGTTGGAGGGGGTATGTCATGACCGATCAGCATGGGTTTCTTTATCCGCGCCACTCCTACTACGGCCCATTTACCCCGGCCAACTTGGTGTTTGATGCCAATTTGCAGGAGTTTAGCCAGCGCGTCGGCTACATCAGCAATCTCGCCCGCAACGGCAAGCTTACTCCTCAGGAAGCCTACGGTCAAATTCGCCAGCACTGGAAAGCCCTGAAGCGCAGCCGCAAAGCACTGGGGATAGCACCGGAGGAGCAAGACCCTTGAAAAGGCTGGAGCCCGAACCCAATCCAGGTAACGAATCCGCTTTGGTGCAGGTGCGGGTGGAGATTTTGTCTCCACCCCATTTGAAGGGTTACCAGGGTTATGTGTTGGGCAAAGAGTGTTGTTCAGAGGTGGGCAAAGGCCGTCATGCCTGGACCGGCCGTTGGCTGGTGCAAATCGATGATCAGAGGGATCCCTGGCTAGTGTCGCTGGAGGCTACAGAGTTTCGCCCTTTGGATGGCTCAAGTTCGATCTCAGCCTAGAAGAGCTCAATGTGATCCTCGACAGGGGGCACGTGTAACAAGTTGAGATCTACCCTCTGGAGGGCTGGCCCTCCCGGCCCCGCGAAAGCGGGAGCTAGGAAACATAATCCCTGTCGTAGAAAACCCGCGCAAGGGCTGTAAGCTGCTTCCCGACAAAGTTTATGGGATCCCATGCTGTGTTGTGCTCAGCCCCGGCAGTTCGGCACTGGCGTTGGGTTACCCCTTAACGGCATCATGAAAAAAGGGATCCGTGAAACAGGACAGCAATGGACATTCAATTGGGCCGCAATCGGCAGGTTAGACGGGCCTATGGGCTGGATGAGATTGCCCTGGCTCCAGGCAGACGGACACTGGATCCCAGTTTGGTGGATACCCACTTCACATTGGCAGGGATCCAACGGCAAATCCCAATTATCGCCAGCGCCATGGATGGCGTGGTGGATGTCAAAATGGCCATTCTGCTCTCGGAACTGGGAGCTTTTGGGGTGCTCAACCTAGACGGGATCCAAACCCGCTATGCGGATCCGGACGAGGTATTGGACGAGATCGCCGCCGTGGGCAAGGACGAATTTGTACCCCTGATGCAGCGCCTCTACAGTGAACCCGTCAAACCGGCTCTGATTCAAGAGCGCATCCAGCAAATCAAAGCCGGTGGCGGAATTGCGGCTGCCAGCAGTGTGCCCGCCAATGCCGCTCAGTACGGCCCTTTGGTCGCCGAAGCGGGGGGGGATCTGTTTTTTGTACAAGCCACGGTGGTTTCCGTTCACCACAAGGCCCCAGAGGGAATAGACTTGCTGGATCTGGCCCAGTTTTGTCAATCCATGCCCATTCCGGTGGTGGTGGGCAACTGCGTCACCTACGATGTCACCCTCGAGCTGATGCAAGCGGGAGCTGCAGGGGTACTGGTGGGAATTGGCCCTGGTGCTGCTTGTACTTCCCGTGGAGTCTTGGGGGTAGGCGTACCGCAAGCCACGGCTGTAGCCGATTGTGCCGCCGCGCGAGATCAGTTTCTGGCCCAGACGGGAACTTATGTGCCGGTGATCGCCGACGGTGGGCTGGTGACCGGCGGGGATATCTGCAAAGCCATTGCCTGTGGTGCCGATGCAGTGATGATCGGATCGCCCTTGGCCCGTGCCAAAGAAGCTCCCGGGCGCGGTTTTCACTGGGGAATGGCCACTCCCAGCCCTGTGCTGCCCCGTGGCACCCGCATTCAAGTGGGATCCACCGGCACCCTGGAAGAGATCTTACGTGGCCCCGCCCGTCTGGACGATGGCACCCACAACCTCTTGGGGGCATTGCGCACCAGCATGGCGACCCTCGGTGTCGCCAACCTTAGGGAAATGCAGCAGGTGGATATCTGCATTGCCCCCTCACTCCTGACAGAAGGCAAGGTTTACCAGAAGGCCCAAAGCCTGGGTATGGGGAAATAGCCTCACAGCAATGCTAGACTCATTGGGCTAAGGTTCCCAACTGGGCGGTTAGCTCAGCGGTAGAGCGCCTGCCTTACAAGCAGGATGTCACTGGTTCAAGTCCAGTACCGCCCATCTTGAGCCTTTGATCCTTAAAGCATTTGGATTTGGAGCTCCTGGGTTAGGGGCCTCCTGAGTTGCCGGGTCGGTGTCGAGCATCTGCACAAGCCAAGACGGCTAAGTAGAGTGCTACTGCATACAAATACAAGATGAGGCCCGATACCCTTAGGTGGTGGCAACGCTGGGGTGGCTGCTGGGGCACGTAAGTATCTCGTAGGAAGCCCGTCTGCTAGCCAGAGCCGGATCCCTGAGGTAAAGTAATGAGTATTGGGCCTGGATCATCTACCGCTGTTGAGTCTCGCATTGAGTCTCACGCAGAAAGTGTGTAAAGTGGTAGACGATGTGGATTATGGCTGTATCATGTCTTTCCAGGATCCGCAATTGCCAGGCTCGTTCTTGAGCTGGTTAACTTGTTGCCCTCGGGAAGCATCGCTACAGCCAAACAGGTGTGAGGAAAAGAACAAGGAGAGAAACATGCCCGCGAAACACGCGAACTACTGGAAGACTCTGCTGGCTGGCACTCTGGGTGCGGCGGCAGTTCTGACCCCCGGAATGGCTTATGCCCAAGCCTCTGGCCCGGTCACTGCTATTTCTGAGCTGTCTGACGTACAGCCAACCGATTGGGCATTCCAAGCTCTGCAATCTTTGGTAGAGCGCTACGGCTGTATCGCTGGTTATCCTGACCGTACCTTCCGTGGCAACCGGGCCATGACCCGCTTCGAGTTTGCCGCGGGTATGAATGCCTGTTTGGATCGCATCAACGAGCTGATCGCTGCGGGTTTGGCCGATAAGGTGTCTCGGGAAGATTTGGCCACTCTGCAGCGCCTGCAGGAAGAATTTGCTGCTGAGCTGGCCGCCCTGCGCGGACGGGTGGATGCCCTGGAAGCTGATGTGACGGACCTGAAAGGGAAAGTCTTCAACCCCGTCACCAAGTTGAACGCTCAGGTGATCACCGCCATTTACGGCAGTGCCCTCACTGACGACCGCATTGTGAATGGCGTAACTGTTGCCGAACAAGACCAAGCCAATATGACCCTGCCCTACCGGGTGCGTTTGAACTTCGATGCTTCCTTCACCGGTCGGGATCGCTTGCGGATTCGCTTGCAGGCCCGTGATGCCGTGACTGAGTTCTTTGATGGCGATCCGGGTCCTGGGTTCAGCGGTGGTGGTGGCGGCACCTTCACCCTGTCCAAGTTGATTTATCAGTTCCCCGCCTTTAATCGCGCTGCCACCATCTACGCCGGTATTTCTGGCTCGGGTGTGTTCGACGTCTTCAACTATGGCACTCCTTTCGATGCCCTCTCCGACTTCGCCGATGCTCCCAATTCCACTGCTGATGTGCCGGGTGGAACCATGTTTGGGTTCCGCTTCCGTCCTGGGGATCAGTTCCGCTTGGCCTACAGCTACAGCACCAACAACGGTGCTCGCCTTGGCAGTGGCTTTGGCGACTCTGGTTTGACCGGTGGCAACAGCGCCCATGCCGTTGAGCTGGGCTTCTTGCCGACCGACACCTTGGAGCTGTATCTGCAGTTTGCCAGCACCTACTTGCAGAACGGTGATCCAAGCTTCCTAGCCAACGGCGCTAGCCTTTTCCGTGGGCCTTTGAGTGTGACCGATGTTTCTCACACTGCCCGTGTGAATGCCTTCTCTGTGGCCGCAAACTGGGAGCTCAGCCCCCGCGTGATCCTTTCCGGTTGGTTCACCACCGGCAACGTGGACTACAACCTGCCCAACGTGGTTCCGGCTGGCACCATCGATCCCGGTGATGAAGACTTCAACGGCTGGCTGTTTGGCTTTGCCTTCCCGGATCTGTTTATCGAAGGGGCACAGGGTGGTGTTGTGTTCGGTCAGCCGATCGTGACTACCAAGAACGAGGGAGTTTGGGATAGTCGTCCCTTCATCGTGGATGTGTACTACAGCTTCCCGGTGAACGAGTTCCTGACACTCACTCCTGCTGCTTACTTTGTGAGCAACCCCAACGGCGGTCTGCCGGGCGACAACGATCCCACCATTGGTGCGGGTGCTCTGCGGGCTGTGTTCAACTTCTGATGAGTTGACTTTCTGAGCAAGTTCACAAGTTCATCAAGTTCATAATCGCATTAGGGATCCGCTGCAGCGGATCCCTTTTTTGGCTTGTCTGGGAGATAGAGATGAATGAACTTTAAGCCCTAGGTTCTACACATTCTCAGAAACACATTTTTAGAGGTATAGCTTTTTTAGAGGTACAGCCTTTGCGCGGGTTTCCATAACAGGATTTTTGCGCTTCCTGTTCCCGCTACGCGGAGTGCGGAGCACCATTCGGCTGGAGGAAGAAGTCTCATCTCAGCTTCTACAGTTGTAGGTGACTAGCGGAAGGGCTGCAAGTTGTCGGGCCTCTCATTAATCACGAACCGGATGAACCTCAAGAGGTTGATCCTAAGGGAAATTGCGGTTGGGAAATTTTTATACTCTATAGGCACTACCTGCGCGTGGGGCCAGGCAGAAAGTGGGCTTACTTGGGGATCCCTTGCCGTTGAAAGAACCCAAAAACTTACCTACAGCGCTTGAGCGCCTGCCACCACTTCCAGAATCTCTTGGGTAATGGCCGCCTGACGGGCTTTGTTGTAAGAGAGGCCCAAAGAACGGATTAACTCACTGGCGTTGTCGCTGGCGTTGTTCATAGCCGTCATGCGGGCTGCCAGCTCGCTTGCCGCCGATTCTTGTAAGGCCCGCAGCAACTGGTTGTTCAAATACAACGGCAACAGAGCATCCAAAATTTGTACGGGATCCTGCTCGAAAATCATGTCTTGGGGAGGCGCTGAAACGGTGGCGATGACTTTGCTGCGTTCGACGGTAAACTCTCCGCCGCGCACCAACAGGTTGAAAATCTCGTCATCCTGAGTGGCCAGCCGCGAGGGATCCAAAGGCAGAATCGACTGAACCACCGGGCGGGAACTGATCAGGGAGACAAAGCGGGTATAGATCAGCTCAACTTTATCCACCTTCTCCGAGAGGAAAGCCGAGAGCAGTTGATCCCCGATTTGGGCCGCCTCTGCAGCGGAAGGGATCTGGGACAAGTTCACGTAGGTTTTGGCAATGGGAGCCGAACGCCGCTGGAAGTACTGCACCGCCTTGCGACCGATTAAGTAAAGCTCAACCTGACCTCCCGCCTCCTGCACTTCCCGGATGCGTTCTTCGGTGCGCTTGATCACGTTGGAGTTGTAGGCTCCACACAGGCCCCGATCCCCAGAAACCACCAACAGACCCACCGTTTGGATGGGACGTTGCTGGAGAAGGGGTAAATTGACATCTTCCAGGCGCAGCCGCGTTTGCAGACGATAGAAGACCTGTGCCAGTCGATCCGCAAAGGGGCGGGTGGCATTCACTTGCTCTTGGGCGCGCCGTACCCGCGCCGCTGCCACCAAACGCATCGCTTCGGTGATCTTGCGGGTATTTTTGACTGACTTGATCCGATCGCGGATGCCCTTCAGGTTTGCCATAACCTATCCCCTGTGCTGTGGTGAGTCTGGTGGGGATCCTCTTAGAAAATGAATCTGCAGGGGATCCCCAACGATGTGCGAGTGATCTCAGGCGGTTTTCGCCAAGAAGCTCTGCTTGAACTCAGTGATGGCGGTTTTGAGAATCCCTTCCGCTTCTTCCGTCAGCTGCTTTGTGGAACGGACGATCTCGCCGAACTTGGCATGGGTGCTGTTTAAGTAGGTGAGCAAACCTTGCTTAAAGCTGGCTACCTTCTCCACCGGGATATCGTCTAGGTAGCCACGGGTACCGGAGTAGATTACCGCCACCTGTTGATCCAACGACAGGGGAGAGTACTGCGGCTGCTTTAGAACCTCCTGGAGACGCTGGCCACGAGCCAGTTGCTGCTGAGTAGCCTCGTCCAAGTCAGAGGCGAACTGAGCAAAAGCCTCCAAATCGCGAAACTGGGCCAATTCCACCTTGATGGAACCGGCCACTTTTTTCATCGCTTTGGTTTGGGCAGCAGAGCCGACGCGGCTAACGGAAATGCCGACGTTGATGGCCGGGCGAATACCGGCGTTGAACAGGTCAGACTCTAGAAAGATCTGCCCATCGGTGATGGAGATGACGTTGGTGGGAATGTAGGCAGATACGTCGTTGGCCTGAGTTTCCACAATCGGCAGCGCGGTCATGGATCCCTCTCCCAACTCAGTGCTCAACTTGGCGGCCCGCTCCAACAGACGGGAGTGCAAGTAGAACACATCGCCGGGATAGGCTTCCCGACCCGGGGGACGGCGCAACAGCAAGGACATTTGCCGATAGGCTACTGCTTGTTTGGAGAGGTCATCGTAGACCACCAAGGTGTGCTTACCCTGGTACATGAAGTACTCGGCGATGGTGGCCCCGCAATAGGGAGCCAACCACTGCAGCGGAGCGGGGCTGTCGGCACCCGCGGCCACCACAATGCTGTATTCAAGGGCACCCCGCTCGGCCAGGGTACCCACCACCTGAGCCACAGTGCTCTGCTTCTGGCCAATGGCCACGTAAATGCAAATCACATCCTGCCCTTTCTGATTCAGGATGGTGTCTACGGCCACGGTGGTTTTACCTGTTTGGCGGTCACCGATGATCAGCTCCCGTTGGCCGCGACCGATGGGGATAAGAGCATCGATGGCGGTGATGCCGGTTTGCAGGGGCTCGTACACCGAGCGGCGGTCGATAATGCCCGGCGCTGGAGATTCGATCAAACGAGAGTCGGTGCAATTGACAGGCCCTTTGCCGTCGATGGGGTTGCAAAGGGGATCCACAACGCGGCCTAGGAGCGCTTCACCGACAGGAATGCTGGCAATCTTGCCGGTGGATTTGACGGTGGATCCCTCTTGAATGTTGCGTCCCGAGCCGATCAGCACTGCACCGATGTTGTCTTCTTCCAGGTTGAGGGCGATGCCGGTGGTGCCATCCTCAAACTCCAGCAGCTCGCTGGCCATCACCTTATCCAGGCCGTAGATGCGGGCAATGCCATCCCCCACCTGCAAGACAGTCCCAACATTGGAGACCTGCATCTCCTGGTTGTACTGTTCAATCTGCTGCTTGATGATGGTGCTGATCTCGTCTGGGCGAATGGTAGCCATGGCAGTCCTCTCAATATGATTCGGAAGGGATCCAAAGAAACAAAGGCAAACTTAGGTTAGCTGCAGGGTAAGCCGGCGCAACTGACCGCGCAAACTCAGGTCAATCACCTGGGATCCAACCTTGATGATCACGCCACCGATCAGGGCCGGATCCTGAGTGGTTTGCAACTCCACGCTGCTGGCCTGAGTAAAGTCCATCACCCGCTCGCGGATCGACTGTTGCTGAGCTTCTGTCAGGGGAACAGCGGTGGTCACCTCCGCCAAAGCGATGTTTTGCAGCTTCCGTTGCAGCTCCAAAAAGCGACGACAGACACTCCCAAGGAACATAATGCGGCGACGGTCGGTTAGCAACTTGAGCGCGTTCAGCAGCAAGGGATGAATCTGATCCGCAAACACCTGCTGCAACAGGTTCTTCTTGGCTTCGGCTTTGATCACCGGGTTGGCGAGAAACCGCCCTAGTTCGGGCGTAGCCTGCAGGGCAGCGGCAACAAAGCGGATGTCGGCGGCAAAGGTATCCAGTAATCCCTGGCCGGATCCAAGGGAAATCAGGGCCTCTGCGTAGGGATCCACCACCTGCTGGGCGATTGTGCTGCTGATCATACCTTCCCCTTTTCTCTCACTGACTGGGTTAGCGGGCAATCATCTGGATCCCTTGCTCGATCAAGCGCTGTTGCACCTGGTCGTTCAGATGCCGGGGCAATTCCTGCTCCACCTTGATCAGGGCCTGGCGCACAATCTGCAGGCGCAACTCCTGCAAAACCCGCTCTTGCTCAGTGGAAACATCCTTCTCCGCGCTGGCCCGTAGCCGTTCAATTTCCCGATCTGCCTGTTCTAGCAACTCCCGTCGGCGGGCTTCGGCGTTGGCTTCCGCCTGCTGACGAATGCGCTCCGCCTCTTGCTGGGCCTGGGCGAGCTTCTGCTGCTGATCCGCCAGCTTCTCGATTGCCTCTTGCTTGCGCTGCTCCGCCTGCTGCAATTCTTCCACAATTGCCTCCCGCCGTTTGGTCAAGGCTTCGCCCACCACTTTGCGGCCCAGGATAAAGAGCAGGGTGAGGATGATGGCAATGTTCACCAGGTTGCTGTCGAGAATCTTGGCGAACAGATCCCCTTCTTCAGAGTCTTCGAGAAGCTCCATTGCTTCTGCAACTGGCTCGGCAACGGCAAAGATCCAACTGGGCATCAGGCTGGATATCATGCTCCACTCCAAAAAGCACTTCCAAATCGGCAATTAGCGAGCGCTGCCCAACAGCTTCTGGGTAATTTGGGCGGCAATGGCGTCCACTTGCTGTTGCAGTTGGCTAAGGGCCGCCCGTTTCTCTTCCTCCACCTGCAACCGTGCGGCTTCCAGTTTTTCCTGGAGCTCCGCTTGTACAGCAGCCAGCCTCTCAGACCGAATCCGAGCTGCTGACGCTTCGGCCTCAGCAATGATCTGCTGGGCCTGCAAGCGAGCCTGGCTGATCTCAGACTCGTACTGGCGGGTCAGGGCCACCACCTTGTCCAACCGCTCTTGGGCTTCCGCTTGAGTGGTGCGGAGGTAGTTGCTGCGGTCATCCATGGCGCGGGTCACAGGCTCATAAAACAGAGCGTTAAGCACCGCCACCAGCAGCAAAAACTGAATGGCGACCAGAGGTAGGGTGGCATCGAAATCGAATAGCCCGCCTTTCTCAGCAGCTTCGACAGCCAATAGGGTTGGAAAGATCATGGATACTACGGCCCCAACAGGAACGTCTCCAGTCTGACATCAAGCAGAGTACAGCCCTTGTGCGGGTTTTCTACAGCAGGGATTGTGATTCCTAAGCCCTGGGGAGTGGATCTCAACTTCCACGGTTGTTACATGTGACTGGCGGTCACGCCGGTGTGCCCTGGGCCTAAAGGGCTGTAAGGGGACGATGGCGGTCGACAGAACCCTCGACACAGCCCGCCCCCCCAAACACACCCTAAGCGAAGGGGTTGGCGAACAAGAGCACCAAAGCCACCACCAAACCATAGATGGTCAAAGCTTCCATGAAGGCAAGACTGACCAGCAGGTTACCGCGGATTTTGTCTTCTGCTTCCGGTTGACGGGCTACCCCTTCCATAGCGGCGGCGGCAGCGTTCCCCTGACCGATCCCAGGGCCCAGGGATCCCAGACCGATGGCCAGAGCAGCAGCCAGGACGGAAGCAGCAGAGGTTAACGGATCCATAGTTCAGATGCTCCTTAGTAATTGACAAAACGAGTGACAGCGTCTTTCGAACTTGAGGTGATCTGGCCTGAAACGATGCCTCAGCCTCAAATCACTTCTTTGTCAGCGGCCTTCAGAACCAACCTGTCAGCCCCAACAAACCTTACCAGAGAAGGGATCCCCGATGATGACCCAAAAGCGGAACTCATCTCAATCGTGCTCCCCCAAGGGGTCATCGTGGTGTTCCCCGCCCCCATGACCTTCAAGTGCCTCTCCGATGTAAGCAGCAGAGAGGGTCGAGAAGATCAAAGCTTGAATCGCCCCCGTGAACAAGAACAGAATCATCACCGGCACCGGGATGAACAGGGGCACCAGCAACACCAGCACCGCGATCACCAGCTCTTCCGCCAAGATATTGCCAAACAGTCGGAAGCTGAGGGAGAGGGGCTTGGTGAAGTCCTCCAGAACGTTGATCGGCAGCAGGATCGGGGTCGGCTCGATGTACTTCTTGAAGTAAGACAGCCCCCGCTTGCTAATGCCCGCCACAAAATACATGACGCTGGTCAGCAGGGCCAACCCGGCGGTGGTGTTGATGTCGTTGGTGGGGGAGGCCAGCTCCCCTTCCGGCAGCTCAATCAACTTCCAGGGGAAAAGGTTGCCCATCCAGTTGGAGACAAAGATGAACAGGAACAGAGTGCCAACGTAGGGCACCCAGGGGCGGAAGTTTTTCTCGCCGATCTGGGCGCGAGCAATGCCCTGTACAAATTCCAGAGCATACTCAACAAAGTTCTGCAGACCGCCGGGCTCCCGTTGCAGTTGGCGAGTGCCCAACACCACCACCGTCAGGATCAGGGCAATGGCAATCCAGCTGGCGATCAAAACCTGCCCGTGAACGGTGAATTTGCCAAGGTGCCAGTAGAGGTGATGGCCGACCTCTAATTCTGCCAGCAGCGGGTGAGGAAACAAGGACAGGTTCATGGGTATCACGTAGAAGAGGATGAACGTGTCAAAGTCTGGACGATGTGAATCAACAGGGTGACCTTGTAGGTGATGAACCCCAGAAAGACGGGCAAAACTTGCAAAGACTCCACTTGGGTAGCCAAGACAATCAGCCCGACAAACAGAGCCAAGCGAGTCACTCCCAAGCGATTGCGGCTTTTGCCCAGTTCTGCCACACCGCGGCCCAGCATGCGCAGGTAGACCAAGCCAACCACTGCCCCGAGCAAATAGTTGGCGGCAATCCCGACAGAGTAAACCAAGGCCACACAAAGGGCGATGGCCAAACTGACCCCGAGAGTAACCACTACCAGCCACAGCTGCAGCTTTTCGTAGCTACCTGAACCAGAGGCTATGGCTTTGGGTGGACTTGCCTCAGACTCGGACCGAACCCAACCAAGGGAAGCTTGCGACTCGGAGCCCGTTTTCCCCTCAAGACGAACAGACACCTCGGACAGGGGAGGCAGCGGGGTGGGCTTCCACTGAGTCGCCTTCCAACGGCTAAAGCTATGGGAGAGGAGTCTGGGGGAACGTGCCATGAGAAGGAGGTCACACCTCTGGGGCTTGGCCGTAACCCAAGATAACACGATTAAGTAACAATACTTAATGAAATTAAGCTGGGTAAAGGCCCAATGAAACCTCTGGTTGCGACCCAGAACGGCAGCTAGCCTTCTGATGCGCTCAGATGTTCCTCTAAGAATCTACCACTTTCGCGGATCCGCAACCGCAGAAATCGAAAAACTTTCTGAGGGTCACACCTTGCAAACTTTTACCTGTGCTAAGGGGAAATTGTAATATTCCGTGATTCCGCCACTTTTATACTGGGGGACAGAGGCAGCGGAAGTGAGGATGATCCCACAGAGTTGGCTGACGGAGGCGATCTGGCTGGACTACGGATTGGCGGTGGCTCTGACGGTGGTGCTGCCCCTGATCCTGCTGGCCTGGGCTTTCGGGGTGGGGTTGCGCCCCTTGATCCAACTGTTGATCGTCTACTGGCGGGTATCCAGCCTGCTGGCGGTGACGGTGTATTTGATGATCGGCGGCCTGCCGGTGAGTTTTTTGACGGGGGCGATGGCGCGGCTGTTGATCTTGGTCTGTGTTTGGTTTTGGAGGGATTGGAGTGCGGCCCTGCAGCAGTCGAGGACGTGGGCGGCGCGGGTGTTTCTACTGTGGCGTTGGAGCCTAACCGGGTACATGGGAGCAGGGATCCTCTTTTCGGGAGCGTTCGTGCCTTGTGCCTTCCGCGGATCCCTGTCGGAGGCTTGCCGAGCTTGGTTTGAGCCACCCATGGGATTTCGAGAGATCTTTCACCCGAAGGTACCGGTGGAGCTGTTGGGGGGTGTGGGGGCTTTTGGCCTGGTGGTCTATCTGCTCTATAGCGTGTATTTCGTATGGCGGTTGCGGCCCGGTGCAGCTGCGGATGGGGGCACGGAGACATGAGTGCTTTGCCTTGGCCGCTGGCTTTGGAACGCTACAGCCAAGCTCACCCGGAGGAGGTTTTGCAGGTGCAACTGGAGGGGGAGGCAGGATCCGACCTGGTGTTGATCTATCGCGGCTTCAGCAGCTCTTTGATGCGTGCTACTCCCAGTAATCCCGATGAGGCGGTGATTGCCCCCACAGCCCGGTTTGTGCGCCTAGAGCGGTTGACGGCTCCCTATCATCCCGACCGGTCGAAAATCCTTGCCACCTATGGCCAATGGGCGGAGTTGAAGGCGTGGCTCGAACAGGTGGGGATCCCTGTGGTGGAGGAAGTTGAGAATCTCGATTAGAAGATAGATAGAAGATCCGGTGAAGATCCTGTTCAGGGTCAGCTCAGTCTGTCGCGGGATCCCTTCAGCGCACCACTGGCGCCGGGCGCCGCTGCACCGAGTATTCCGCCGGCTGCAACAGGGAGCGACCCGTCATTTCCTCGGGTTGGGGCAAGCCCAGAATTTCCAGGAGGGTGGGGGCCACATCTGCCAAGCTGCCTCCAGAGCGCAACTTCACATCCGTGCCATGGCCGGGGATTTTGCGACCTTCCCCTTCTATCAAGATGCAGGGCACTGGATTGGTGGTGTGGGCAGTCCAGGGGTTGTGGTCTTCGTCCCACATCACCTCGGCATTGCCGTGATCCGCCAAGATTAGGGTCGTTCCGCCGGCCTTCACCACCGCAGTCAGCAGTTTGCCAATACACTGATCCACCGTTTCCAGGGCCCGTACCGTCGCTTCGTAGTTACCCGTGTGGCCGACCATATCGGGATTGGCATAGTTCAGCACCACCAGGCTGTACTCGCGGCGGGCGATGGCCTCTACCACTTTTTCGGTTACTTCCCTGGCGGACATTTCCGGAGCTTGATCGTAGGTGGTGACCATGGGGCTTTGCACCAAAATGCGATCTTCCCCCGGAAAGGGTTGCTCGATGCCCCCGTTAAAGAAGTAAGTGACATGAGCGTACTTTTCGGTTTCGGCGATGCGCAGTTGCTTCAGGTTGGATTCGCTCACCACCTGACCCAACAGATGATCCAGGTTTTGCGGTTTGAACAGTACCTCAACCGGCAAATCCGCCTCGTACTGGGTCATGGTGACAAACGTCAAGTCGGGCAGCAGGGTGCGCTCGAAGCCGGAAAAGTCAGGGGAGACAAAGGCTTGGGTCAGTTGGCGAGCACGGTCGGGGCGGAAGTTGAAGAAAATCGCCGCATCTCCAGCCCGAATGGCTCCAGGAGCAAGGCGAGTAGGGGGGATAAACTCATCTGTCAGCCCTTGGCTGTAAAACTCCTCCATCACCTCGGCGGCACTGCGCCCTTGGCCGGGGCCATCTTGGATCATGACTTCGTAGGCCTTTTGCACCCGATCCCAGCGGCGATCCCGATCCATGGCGTAGTAACGTCCGCTCAGGGTGGCGATGACGCCGTTGCCCAACAGATCCAGCTCCTTTTGCAAGGCAGCCAAAACAGTAGCCCCCTCACGGGGCAGAGTATCGCGGCCGTCAGTAATGGCATGAACATAAGCAGGAACGCCCGCTTGGGCCGCCAGCTTCAGCAAGCCATAGAGATGATCAATGTGAGAATGCACGCCCCCTTTGGAGCAGAGTCCCATCAGATGAAGGCGTCCCCCCCGCTTCTTAAGGCTGCGACAGAGCTCTACCAACAATGGCTCCTGGAACAGGGATCCCGTTTCTACAGCATCACTGATGCGCACCAGCTCTTGAGGTACCACTCGACCCGCCCCCAAGGTGAGATGCCCGACTTCGGAGTTGCCCATTTGTCCGGCGGGCAGACCCACGGCTCGTCCAGAGGCTTCCAAAAGGGTGTGGGGGTAAGCGGCCCAGAGGCTATCCAGGACAGGGGTCTCAGCGCCCAGTACCGCGTTGCCATCGAGGGCATCCCGATGACCCCAGCCATCCAGGATCACCAAAACTACAGGTGCCACCGATTGCGCGTCCATGAAATGGCCTCTCATTATTATTCAACACATGATACCAGCCCCGGCAATACGATACCGGATCCCCGTATTTGCACTCAAGATCCAAGCCCTCTCTTGAGGGGAAAAGCGCCAATTGTGATGACTTTGACGAGGATTTGTTCCGACTAGAGAGAGCCCCGGGTTTCTGGGTCAAGAGTATTCCTACCGAAGAGAGGATTCAACTCTCAGACAATCCCTCAGACCGTGGGTTGCAGACGTTTGCGCAGGGAATCCGAACGGCGCTTGGCGATGGCATTCTTCGGATCCAGTTTCAGAGCAGTCTCGTAGGCCTCTAGGCTTGGACCATAGAGATTTTTCTTTTCATAGGCGTGGGCCAAATTATTCCAGGCGATCACATATTCCGGATCGGCAGCCACGGCATCTTTGTAGTAGCGGATGGCCAGATCGTATTGTCCCTGGCTGAAGTAGGCGAAACCAAGGGCATTGCAAACGGGGGGAATGTCTTCCCCCGCCACATCCAGGGCCTTTTTCATCTGGGCAATCGCCTGGTCGTAGAGGCGCTTCTGCAGGTAAACGCTCCCCAGCTCGTAATGCTCCTGTGGGGAACCTTTGTCTTTGGTGAGCCGCGGTTGCAACCGATTGAGCACTTTTTCCTGTGCCCGTACCCGCCGCACCTCTCTCAGGACGAAAAAACCCGCTACCCCAAGAATGCTGGTCAGCCCAGACAAATAAAGAAGTGGAGCACTGATGCCCATGGTGCCTGCCCAGAATTACGCCTGTAGGTGAGCCTCGATGAACCAGAGATCTTTGTCAATCTGGCGGGAGATTTCCGTGAACAAATCGGCGGTGTCTGCATCCCCCAGCTCAGTAGCGCGATCGATGTTGCCGCGGGTGGAGGCTGCGTACTGACCATAGCGGGCCGCTAGGGCTTGCAGGTGATCCCGACCTTCTTCAGCCGCCAGATCGTACTCCGGCAGGGCGGAGGTTTGGGCGACAATACGAGCCGTTCCTCGGGCCACTCCCCCCAGCGCCGTGACCCGTTCCGCCAGCATGTCGATGTATTCTTCCAGAGTGCCGGCGAAGGTGTCGAACATCTCGTGTAGGGCAATAAAGTTCATCCCTTTGACATTCCAGTGGGCCTGCTTCACCTGGGTTTTCAGATCCAGCGTGTCCGCCAGCGCCTGATTGAGCAGGGCCACCAGCTCGGTGCGCCGATCTTGGGGCAAATCGATGTGGGTGGCGTACAGACGGGCCTTCTCAGTGGTTAACATCAATAACCTCCTAGCTATCGGTTTCCATTATCGAATATCGAACATCGGCTTCGGGAGCCACCCTCTGTGGGGTTTAGCCTACCAATCTCGATTTAAAAACATCATAGCACAAACTCATAATGAGTATGAGTTGTAGCCTAAGGACTCTATTTGCCGATACAGAAGCGGCTGAAGATCTGATCCAACACCGATTCTGAGAGTTCTTCGCCGGTGATTTGTCCGAGGGCGCGCAGAGCGGCACGCAGGTCGATCGTCCAGAAGTCCAGGGGGAGCTGATCTTGGATGGCCTGCTGCACCTGTTCGAGGCTGGCTTGGGCTTGGAGAAGAGCGGCGGCTTGCCGTTGGTTGAGGCTCACCTCCAGGTTGGGCTGGGGGCGACCTTGGCCGGCGAGCTGTTCGACAGCGGCTTCCAGGGCAGGGATCCCTTCCCCTCGAGCGGCAATGGCCGGAATGCGATGGGTAATTTCAGGGGGCAGCGGGATCCCTTCGAGGGGAGCAAGATCGGTTTTGTTAACCACCAGGATCAGGGGGCGATGGCGAACGGAATGGTAGATGGCCGCATCTGCCTCTGTCCAACCCGCTTGCGCATCGATCACCAACACCAACACATCGGCTGCTTGGGCCAGACGGGTGGAGCGCTCTACCCCCAGCCGTTCCACCGGATCCTCGGTATCCCGGATGCCAGCCGTATCCAGCAGTTGCACCGGGATCCCTCGCACCACTAAATGGGACTCCACCACATCGCGGGTTGTGCCCGGTAGCTCGGTGACGATGGCCCGATCCTGACCTGACCAGGCGTTGAGCAGGCTGGATTTGCCCACATTGGGTCGTCCGATAATGGCAATTTTCAGGCCGGTTCGCAACAGCTGCCCCCGTTCTGCCGTGGCCAGCAGGGTTTGGATCTGAGCCTGGGCCGCTTGCAGTTGGCCCTGCCAGGTGGGGATATCCAAAGGGGGCAGATCCTCTTCAAAGTCGATGCGGGCCTCAATCTCTGCCAACAAACTCAGCAACTCCTGCCGCAGCGAACGAATGGCCCCCGCCAACTTGCCCTGCAGCCCCGCCAGAGCCATTTGGGCCGCCTGTGGAGACCGAGCCGCCACCAGATCCGCCACACTTTCGGCTTGGGTGAGATCAATCCGCCCATTCAAAAAGGCGCGTAGGCTAAACTCTCCCGGTTGGGCCAGACGGGATCCCTGGCGCAAACACTGCTGCAGTACTGCTTGCACCACCATGATTCCCCCATGACAATGGAACTCCACCACATCCTCGCGGGTGTAGGAGCGGGGTGCTTGCATCCATACCACCAGAGCTTCGTCCAGGGTTTGCCCCTTTTCGTCCTGGATCCAGCCATAGATCATCTGATGGCTGCTCCAGGGGTGCTGGGGGCGAGCGGGGCGAAACAGGGCTTGGGCAATCGGCAATGCTCGGGATCCCGAAAGGCGTACGATCCCAACACTGCCCTGTTCGGGTACCACTGCGGTGGCAATGGCCACAATCGTATCGGCTAGGGGCGCGGTCGGATCCATGGCTTGCAAGGTCAAGGGCCTGGCAGATGTTTCTTCATCATCTCCGATTGCCTCTCACAAGCTCTTGCCTCCGTCTGGGAGCTCGACCACCCTCAGAGGCAATCGGGATGGAGTAGGATCAACCTGAAGAGAGGGGAGGGGCAGGCGGTCGCGTCTTGGCTGTCGCCACCAGACAGCAGGATGAGGAAAGTCCGGGCTTTCAGAAGAACACACCGCTGGGGAAACTCCCAGTGCGGGCAACCGTGAGGACAGTGCCACAGAAACATACCGCCGATGGCTGGGATCCCAGCACAGGTAAGGGTGCAAAGGTGGGGTAAGAGCCCACCAGCAGCGTCGAGAGGCGTTGGCTCGGTAAACCCCGGTGGAAAGCAAGGCCGCAGCCGACAGGATTAGGGCTGTTCTTCGCCGCTGTTGGCTGCACCGAGATCACGGTACCCAGTTGGGGAAGGGTGTTCTCGGTGATGGTGCGCCGCAAGCTGATCCAGAGTATGGGTCAAAAGAGGGTGATGGTAACATCGCTCCCAGATAGATGATCGCCAATGCGAAGGGGACTTGCCCTGGCATCCTTTGAAAAGGGCTGAAAAGGGCGGAGTTCTTCCCGCATTACAGAACCCGGCTTACAACCTCCCTTCTTTTCTTTATTTTTTTTCATTATCCTCTTTTTTTCTTCGTCTTCCTTCTACCGCCACAGGCAGTGGCGGAGCTCACTGCATACCTGTCATACCTGTCATCCACAGCTCTACACAAGCCCGCAACAGGGGTGGGATCCCTCTGTCTTCTTCAGCGGATGGTGCCGAGGGATCCCCGAGGTCAGAGGGCAGCTTGGCAGTTACCGCCAATACCGCTGCCCCCAAGATCATCAGGTGTAATACCCCGACGGCAGAGCGCAGGCGATGGGGATCCGTCTCCCGTATTTCTGAGTTGGGAAATTGCCGCAAATACGCCGTCAACTGTTCCTGCGCTTGGGAAAACCCCTGCCGTAGGGCGCGACGATGTTCTTCAGAGTAAAGACCGGCCTCCCCAACCAGCGAGCGCACCAGCTCCGGATTCTCCGCCAAAGCCCGAAAACAGTTGTGGACGTAGTTCATCAAGATGGCCTGCAGTCCAGAGGTTTGCGCCGTGGAGGGATCCGCCGCCAGCGGAAGATCGGCAATACCGGAAAACACCCCCAGTTCTCCAAACACCGCCAACAGCAACCCCTGCTTGGTGCCGAAGTGCCGAAACAGGGTGACTTCATTCACCCCAGCCAAATCCGCAATCTGGCGGGTGGTGGTCTGGGTAATACCCTGGCGGACGAACAGCTCACGGGCTGCATTGAGCAGCCGTTGCCGAGAAGATAAATGAGCCATGGGAGAAAAAACTCTAAAAAGAAAGGACTCTAAAAAGAAAGGCGACAAGCTGCAAGTAACGCTTGCATTGACGGTGGAATATCGTTAGGCTGAATGTCAAGCAAGATCACGCTAGCAGAACTCTGTTTGCTGTTTTCTGCTTTCTTTCTGGCTCATTTCCTCACTGGGGCGCGCTGTGGCGAGGCACCGTGGTCTCTGTCAGTGCCTTCGGTGTTGTGTGCTGAGTCACCGCGATTCAGCACTCTTTGCTGAGCAACTTGGTTCTAACTTCCTTTTCTTCTGAGGTTCTGTTGGTTCATGGCCGTTTACCCTCCTCCGAAATTGCTGAATAATTCCGCTCCCTTGGCTCAGCCCCAGCCGCAGGAGGAGCTGCGGTTTGCGTGGGAACATTTCCTCTTTTTTGCCATCTTTCATGGGGTGGCCTTGGTGGGAGGAATTGCCTGTTTCTCTTGGTCTGCTCTGGGGTTAGCCCTATTTCTCCACTGGTGTTTTGGCAGCTTGGGCATTTGCCTGGGTTATCACCGCCTCCTTAGCCATCGCAGTTTTCAAGTGCCCAAATGGTTAGAGTATGTCTTTGCCATTTTGGGTGCTCTGGCCATTCAGGGGGGGCCGATCTTTTGGGTTGGTGGCCATCGCCAGCATCACGCTTTTACGGAAGATGAGCGAAAGGATCCCTATTCTGCCCGTAAGGGCTTTTGGTGGAGCCACATACTCTGGCTAATCTACCATCGCGAGGAGTTCTTTAACCCTGAGAAATACGCCGCATTTGCCCCGGATTTGGCTCGGGATCCCTTCTACCGCTGGCTCGATCGGTATGCCCTACTCTTGCAGCTACCTCTGGCGGCGGTGCTTTACCTGATGGGCGGGTGGTCATTTGTGATCTACGGCATCTTTGTACGGTCGGTGGTGCTGCTGCACTGCACCTGGCTGATCAACTCTGCGAGCCACTTCTGGGGTTACCGTACCTTTGAAAGCGACGACAATGCCCGTAACCTATGGTGGGCTGCCATTCTCACCTACGGTGAAGGTTGGCACAACAATCATCATGCCGATCCGAAATGTGTGAAAGCGGGCTTGCGCTGGTGGGAAATCGATATGACCTACTGGGTCATTTGGGTATTGGCACGATTGGGCTTGGCCCGTAAGTTACACCTGCCGGATCAAGCTCAAGCCGTTCGCTGAACTGATTGAGCTGCTTTTATTTCAGAAATTTCAGAGAAAACAATTGAGGGATCCTCTTCTGCGGGGATCCTTACTTTTATGGAGATCTATATATATTTTCCCGGCTCTGCTGACAATCCGGCTTTGGATATCAGGATCAGGCATATGACTGAGACCGTTAAGGTAACATACAGGAGCCTTGTGGAGATGGATCAGATGACAGATGAGAAACTGAATCGGCGATTTGGTCAACTGACTCAAGGATTGGACACGCTGCGTCAGGTGGTGAGCGAGACTCGACCTGGTTCATTTTGCTGAGCGGGCAGGAAGCGGGCAGGAGTGGTAACCACATCAATCCAACAGCTCCAAATTGTGCAGACCAGACAGCAAGAGATTTTGGAAGGGCAAGATGCTGTATTGCGGTCTATTGCGGCAGGTCAAGAGTGTCAGGAGCAGATCCTAGAAAGGTTAGCCTCAACACAAGCTCAGCAGGCTAAAGACAACTGGAATATGAACGGCGACTGGAACAGTTTTTACAACGTCAAGAAGAATCAGATCAACGCTTCAATATTCTTTTGCAGGAAATCCGTTACTTGAGTCAGCGCCAAAGCTTTAGTGAGGAGTACAGCCCTTACGCGGGTCTTCCAGGACAGGGCTTGTGCTTCCTGCTCCCGCTTTCGCGGGGCCCGGAGGGCTAGCCCCCCAGAGGTTAGAACTCAACTTCCATAGTTGTTACACATGACTCGCGGTGCCCTATGGTGGGCGAACGCGCCAGCGTGCCCTAGGCGTAAAGGGCTGTAATGCAGAGAGCTAGCTCTCGAGAGGGCTATATTGCCATGCTCCGTAATGGTCAAGAATACGCTTAACCTGCTCTACATCCGCATCAGGATCTTGACAAATTCGCAGAGCTTCAATTTGGCTGTCCGAGTAGCGGAAGATGGAGCTTTTGTTCCATTCCAGTTCAGTCCTTACACCTGCAATGCATTCCAAATGAGCAGCTAACTCCCGGTAAACCATCAGGGGCATAGCATCGTAACGCACAGCATAACATTTCAATTCAGAGAGGTTCACGGGTGGCAATCCAATCAACCTAACTCACAAAGTTTCCGGGTTGGTAAGCGTAGGAAGGCCCAGAGAATAATGCTAGCGATTGACGAAATACAGTCGGGATTACAATCGGAATTAGGCAATTCTATCGTTGGCCAAAGTACAACAGTTCACTTCATCCAAACAGACTTTGCCCCATTGCAAAGCCCAGCGGACTAGGGCAACTCGATTTGTGGTTCGGGTTTTACTCAAAATGTTGCTGATGTGGTTGTCGACGGTGCGCTTGCTAATCTCCAAGTGTTCCGCGATGTCTTGATTGGTCATGCCTGCCGCGATTAACTCGATGACCTGCAATTCGCGTTCCGACAACAAATCAGCGGAATGATAGTGGGTGCCCATTCCGGATGCCTGTAGGGTGGATTGTAAGGATTACCTAGTCCAATTTTAGGGGATCCCTCGCGAGATGGATAGCCCTGAAAGGGGAAGATCCCGGGCGGATTCGGGATGGACTCCCGTTCAGAGGGCTGGGCTGACCGGTTCAGGTGGGATCCAATCGCTTTTGGGGGAGTTCCACCTGAATCCAAAGCCCACCCGTCTGCGGGTGATTGCGCAGTTGCACCGTGCCCCCATGGGCCTCAACAATTTGTCGCACAATTGCCAAACCCAAGCCCGTTCCCCCTTTGCTGCGAGCCCGTGCGGTATCGGTGCGGTAAAAGGGCTGAAATACCGACTCAAATTGATCTTCTGGCAGGCCAGGGCCGTGATCGTACACCTCTAACCCCACTTGGGATCCGCCCTCCGATAGCACCACATGGATAGGGGAGTCGGGCTTGCCATACTTGATGGCGTTGTCCAACAAGTTCAAGATCAGACGGTACAGACGTTGTTCATCTCCCCAAAGATAGGCTTGCCGCGCTCCACTCAGGTGCAATTCTTGATGGCGGAGCTTAGCCAGTGGCTCCAGACTTTGCCAGGCTTCTCGCACCAAAATGGCCAGATCCACCGAACGCAGTTGCAAACGGGATCCCGCTCCCAAATTAAGGGCACTGAGTTCTAGTAAATCCTGAACCAAATGGCTCAGGCGCAGTGTTTCGTTGAGCAATCGTTCCACCCAAACGGCTTGAGCTGCATCAACTCGGCTCTGTAGGGTTTCTGCCAGCAAGCGAATGGAGGTAAGCGGGGTTTTGAGCTCATGGGCCACATCAGAAGCCCAGCGATCCCGTTGTTGCGCCAGCATTTTTGCCTCCAACCGATCCTCCAGAAAGATGGCCACATGCCCCTGCGGCAGCGGCAGCCCCCAACCCCGTAGCGGAATCGGTTTGCCATCCCCCCCAGAAGGGTAAAAAATCCATTCACAGCTTTCGGTGAGGGTGGCGACTTCCTGTCGACGGGTGGCCTCGATCAGCTGATCCAATTCGTAGGAGCGCACCCATTCCAGCAACAGCTTAATGCCCGGTTGCCATTGGCCGATGCGCAACAGACGCTGGGCGGCAGGGTTACACTCCAGCACCACGTTGTTTTCATCCACCCGCAGATACCCCCAGGGCAGGCGCTGGCTGAGATATTGCCAATCTTGCAGTTGCTGTTTTTGGCCGGCCCAATCCAGTTCCTGTTGACGAAGGTGGCGGCTGAGCAGGCTGAGCATCTGTTCTGGGGAGCGGAGGGGCATAGCCAGATGCACCAGGGATCCCAGCCGTTGCAATTCGCGTCTGAAGCGGCGCCGACTTTGCCACAGCAGAACCAGAGCGCACAACAGCCCGACTCCCAACCCGATCAGGATCCCGGTTTCCAATCCATTCCTACCCACACCCTGTGCCGCCATTGTCGCCCAGTCAATGGGCACCGATCGCTTTTGCAGGAAAATCCTCTTTTTACCGACGATGCACCAACGTGGTGCTGGCTTGGTCGGTGGGCAGGAGCAAAACCTCGCTGATATTCACGTGGGGGGGGCGGGTTGCCGCAAACACCACCACCTCCGCTACATCCATTGCTGTCAGGGGGGTGAGGCCCTGATACACCGCCGCTGCACGAGCGTGATCCCCATGGAAGCGGACTTCGCTAAACTCGGTTTCCACCATGCCCGGCTGGATCTCGGTGACGCGAATGGGGGTGCCCAGCAAATCCAGTTTCAGCCCTTCGGAAAGGGCTCGCACCGCTGCCTTGGAAGCACAGTAAACATTGCCGCCAGGATAGGTTTGCCGACCGGCGATGGAACCGATATTCACCACATGACCCCGACCTCGCTCCACCATACCGGGCAGAACCGTACGGGTAACGTAAAGCAACCCCTTGAGGTTGGTGTCGATCATCTCTTCCCAGTCTTGCAAATCGCCGGTATAGAGCTTGTCCAAACCGCGGCTGAGGCCCGCATTGTTGATCAAGATGTCGATGGCAGCCCACTGGGGCGGCAAAGCCTGTATGGCCCGTTGCACTTCGGCCCTATCCCGCACATCCAAAGCCAATAGGTAGGGTTGAGTGCCATACGCCTGCTGCAAATCCAGCGCCAATTCCTGTAGCCGATCTTGACGACGCGCCGCCAGGATCAGTCTGGCTCCAGAGCGGGCAAAGAGGGTGGCACAGGCTGCCCCGATACCGCTACTGGCTCCGGTAATCAGCACAACGGGGTTTGGGATCATGAGTCCTCGAAAAGCAACCACACCGCCAATCTTAATGAGAAGGGATCCGATCCCCTCTGGCTTAAGGAAGCTCTGTGTAACGGGAACGCTCCAGCAACTTCACACAGGCATACAGGGTATCCAAATGGGGAGTAGGCACTCGTACCAAACGGCCCAGTTCCGTGATTGCCCCCACAATCGTCTCGATCTCCGTCGGTCGCCCCCGCTCAATATCCTGCAGCATGGAAGTGCGATGGGATCCCACCCGGGTGGCGTTTTCCAACCGCTCATCCAAGGTCATGGGCAAGCGGATCCCGAGGGCTTGTGCCACAGCCTCTGTTTCTTGCATGACGGCCCGGATCAGGTTGCGGGTGGGGGGGTAGTGGGCCATCTCATCTTGAGCAGCGCGGGTGAGGGCGCTGATCGGGTTAAAGGCAGCATTGCCCCAGAGCTTCTGCCAGATCTCGGTGCGAATTTGTGAGGTGAGGGTGGTGTGAAGCTCCGCCTGCTCAAACACTTGGGCCACGGTTTGCAGGCGGGCCGACAGGGATCCATCCGGCTCACCGAGAATGTAGCGCCCCCCACCCGTATGCAAGAGCACCCCTGGCTCCACCACCTGCACGGCGATATACACCACACAGCCGATGATGCGCTCGATCGGCAAATGGGCAGCGATCACCCCATTGGGATCCACCGCTGCTAGGGAATGCCCTTCAAATTCTCCCCCGTGCCGACGGAAATACCACCAAGGAATGCCATTTTGGGCGATCACAATCGGTGTCTCCGGGCCACCCAGGGAGGCCAACCGGGGGGCAAGCTCCGGCAAGCTATGGGCCTTGACGGTAACAATCAACAAATCCTGCGGGCCAAGGGTAGCCAGATCATCGGTGGCCGTTAAGGATTCCACCCAAGTCTGTGGCGGATCCCCGTGGCGGATCAGCTTTAACCCCTGGCTGCGGATCGCCTGCAAATGGGATCCCCGCGCCACCACACTCACCGGGAAACCGGCCCGAGCCAGACATAGGGCCAAGTAGCCCCCCACAGCTCCGGCACCAACAATACAAATCTTCATAACAAATCTTCATAACGCCATCATCTCCTGGGCCGCATCCAGCATTCGGCGCCAGAAACAGACAACCGTCCTAGGGGGCGGCACGCTTTGTTTCACCCGAGGGATCCCTACTCCTCGCCGCCTTGGGTTACCCGGAGGATCCCGTATCCAAGCGCCAAGCCCAGCAGGGTGAGCACAATACAAAGTCCGGCAATGGTGAAGATCTCGCTGGCCATGGGTTCCTCTAAAGGAGCAATTGGGTTGGATCGTCTTCTCAGAATATCGGATCTTGTGTCTTGTGCCTTCGCAGCAGTGGTGTAGTACCCCAAACCCAAACCCCAAGAAGAAAGAACTACCTCTGTCTTGGGGTTGATGGAATCCGGCAACTGCCCCCTATAATGAAAGCAATTTACAAGTCTTTACTGGCATAGGCTAAATTGTAATGCCTACGGTTGTAAAGCTTGCCCATTACCCCCTGGGTGGCTTCCTAGGCTGTTACAAGGTCTGGGTTGCCCTACCGGTGAGGGGCTGAGTGACTGAAAACTCCTGTTGCAGGGAGTTCTCGTTCGGTTCCACCGAGGGATGGGTGCAAAGATACTGAGGCAAGAGACCCTTGAGTTAAGTCTTTATACTTAGGTCTGCTCTTGCTTAGAGAAAGTGGACTTTGTACTTTCATTAACGTCCTCATCATTTAGATGTTTTCAGGAGTAGTCCAGATGACCATAGCGGTAGGACGCGTGCGTCAGGAGCGAGGATGGTTCGACATCGTCGATGACTGGCTCAAACGCGACAGATTTGTCTTCATCGGCTGGTCCGGCCTGTTGCTGT
>JAUQVK010000078.1:9413-12757 GCA_039794845.1 Thermostichus sp. DRC_bins_24 | reverse complement strand
TCTTGCAACCGTTCGGCCAGGGCATTGTGGAAGCCGCCGGCCCCCACCACCCAATCCGGTTGGAGCGCCACAATTTGCTCCAAATTGGGTTGATTCCCCAGCCCCAGACGGGTGATGCCCCGAAAGCATCGTCTTGGGCGAACCCAGTTGGATCCCTTGATCGTCGTAGTTGCGAAAGTGCCGCAGATGCAGGGAACGCAGGTACACGGAGTTAAGGGGGAAAGAAGGGGCTTAACTCTCTAGATCAGAGCTCCTACCTCCTACCCAAGGTCTAGCCCACTACAAGTCTTTACCTAGACTAATCCTGTTGCTCAACAAAGGCTAGCTTTTGCTTTCGAGCTTCTTCCCCTTGGCAGCTCCAGCACCATTTCTCTATCCCCGTCAAAGGCTTGCGAGCAAACGCTATTCGTGGGATAACTTATTAAGAATCAGTCTCAAGTAGAAGACGGCCTCAGGATCCTAGGTCGGTACTGTCTCATGCCCACTTATCTGCTAGGAGATCAAAGGTATGTCCACTTTTCACGCCCAATCATCCTTGAAGCACTCACCAGTTCACCGAGTTCAAGTGCTCTCATCAACTCATGGCCAATGGCAACAAAGAGGTGGGATCCACAAAGCACTGTTGACCAGTTTGTTGCTGCTCGGGGTGGGTTTGAGCAGTGGGAATCCGGTGGGGGCGGAGGTGCCTTCCTTTGCCCTGTCAGCGGAGGGGTTCACGACGGCTGCCGATGTGCGGCCCCACAATCGCCTGAGTTTGGATATTGCCGAGATTAATGCCGCTCTGACCGCTTTTCCGCCGGATTATTCAGCTGCTTTGCAACGGTATGCCTTTGGACGATATTTCAACTGGCGGGATAGCTCCCACTCGCTGGCATTTTTTGCCGATGACTACCAGGGTAGAATGCCCCGCACCTTGCCCGGCGCCATGGCTTTGGGATGGGATCCTACCTTTCAGCATCAATTTTTAACGTCCGCCCTGATGGGTACCGGAGCGTTTTCGGGGCAAAACCAACGGCGTTCCCTGCCAGATGCCGCTCGCATCGCCGCCATTCAGTCGGGGATATTGGCCACTGTTTTGAATTGGTGTCGGCTGGAGCTGACGGAGGCTTCCATTCGCGGCCCGCAAAACGACAACTGGAGCTTGGCCAATGGATCCCCGAAAAACTGGAGCGAGCTGTTTGCCTTTTGGTATGGGGTAGAAGGGCGAAACTCCCTCCACGAGGAGATGAGCCGCATTAGCAATCGTTTTGGACTGCCGGAACATCCCACCCAAAGGGTGACCCAACCGTTGGCAGCAGGGCAACCGGCTTTGCTGGAAAAACGCTGGCCAGAGACGGAGGCAACCTCTGTGCAGGAGGCTTTGGATGTGGCAGCTCTGTTGCTGTTTTTGGATCGGGTGGCGGATTTGGATGCTGCGGTGGCAGCCGGTGGCGATACGGCCTTAGCCGCCCAGTGGTCGCTGCGGGGGGCCTGGTTGGCGGCGGGAGATACCTTCGGTCGTGCCAACCCCGAAGAGGGCAAAGTTTTACACGATGCCCTTGGGTCTGCCGAAGAGTTTCCCGATGCAAGTACCCTCAAGCAAGCGGTGAATCAGGCCATTGATCAACTTGCATTGCCCAGAGATGCCTTTGGTTCAGCCATTTGAACCCTACAGGAACGTTGATGAGTTCCCTTCAACCCATTGCCCTGCCCTTTCTGCCTCTGCCCTCTTCTATAACTACCGAGACCAGAACCTTCAAGCGAGGGGATCCTTTACCGCTGGTCGGGGGGACACTGTGGCAGATCGAGGCGGGGATGCTGCGCACCATCATTCCCGGATCCGAGGGGGAATTACTGACTCTTGGTTTGTGGGGGAAAGGGGATGTGGTTGGATGGGAACAAAATCTAATGCCAGAGGTGAGGGCGGAGTGTTTATCCCGAGTAGAGGCCAGACTTTTACCCGCAGAACAACTGCAATGTTTTTGTCAGCAGGAACAAAGCTGGATCCCGGGGGCAACCCTGCAACATATACGGCGTTGCCAAGAAATGATTCGCATCTTGCAATGCAGAAAGATTTATCCAAAATTATTGCATCTGTTGGTTTGGATCGCCCAGAGATTCGGAACAGCTGAAGATGAGAGTTATCGGCTGGATCCTACCCTCACCCATCAAGACCTCAGTGAGATCATTGGAACCACTAGGGTAACAGTAACAAGACTCTTCCGTCTTTATGAACAAGCGAAACTACTGCGCCGCTTTAAGAATCGTACTTTGCTGATTCATGTTGAGAAAATCAAGGAGATGGGATTCGATGGGTAGAGTTTAACGCTAGCGATGAAGGACTTGCGATCCCCGCTTTCGATTCAGCCACCCTGTCAACACAGCCAGAGCAAACATCCCCAACAAAGCCAAACCCAAGAGCCACCTTCCCTGCTCTAGGATCCCTGCGCCTAGGGCTACCACTGGGGGAGTAGAGACGGCAATATCGAGAACAAAGCCAGGATAAAGTTCTGCCATTTCATTTGGGTTAGGCCCACCGCATAAGCAACAAAATCAAACAGGCTCGTCATTAAAAACCTTGAAGTAAGAAAAATATTATTCTCCAGATAGTTGGTTGAGAGCGCATCCACTTTATACATAAATTTTTGCCCGACCATTCGCTGAACCAAGGTTCTTCCAAATCGCTTGGCCAAATAAAAATTAAGCATACAAGCCAGAAAATCAGCAACCGATACATAAAGAATACCTGCTCCAAAACCAAAGAGTGCTCCTGCTAAGATGGAATAAACTGTGCTGAGTATGGCTGGGATGACAATGCTAATAGAACGCAACCCCATCAGGGCAATCGGAGCCAGAAGACCCAAGCTGGCGATGGACTCTCGCAGGGTTTCAGAATCGAGACGATTGGCCAGCAAGACCGACAACATTAGAATAAGAAGCACAAGAAGAAGAGAAAGGATATCTCGGGGCCTTCTGGATGTGTGAGTCAACAAACTTGAGGGCGATGGCAGTGTTTCAGTTTGTGCATCTGATGAAGCAAATGTTGTGCCCGGAGGGTAATACAATTCATTTTTGAGGATCCAGCCGGTCTGCTGCTGAAGATAGTCATGGGTGCTTAGGCCCATCCCTTTGGCGGTGGCAGCAACAGTTTTGTAATCTAAGCTCAATTGGTGACAAAGCTATTTTTGTCGGATCCCTTGTAGTGGTTGCATGATTTGGAGTGAGAAGGAAGACAAAACCTATTGTCAATCATTATAAAACAGACTATTTTGGTTTTCTTGGTGGTTACAGCCCTTTCGCTAGTCACGTGTAACAACTATGGAGGTTGAGTTCTAAGCTCTGGAGGGCCCAGGAAGCGCAATCCC
>JAUQVK010000078.1:0-9403 GCA_039794845.1 Thermostichus sp. DRC_bins_24 | reverse complement strand
AAAACCTGCGCAAGGGCTGTAACCAGATCTTGTCAAATTGGTTTCACGTCTTTGTTTTCAGTAGGGTTGGTCATGATTTTGTGTATTGCAGGTGTTCTCAGCTCGACAGACTTAAACGAGATTATTGAGCTGTTGAGTCAAGCAGACTTTGTAGATGGAAAGATAACGGCGGGCTGGAATGCTAAATTGGTAAAAAACAACACTCAACTGCCCGAAGGATCCCTTCAAGGACAAAGGATCCAAGAAATGATCACAGCGGCTCTGGCCAATAACCCGCTATTCCAATTGGCAGCTCGACCCAAAATGATTCATCCCATTTTGGTCAGCCGTTATGAGAGGGGTATGTCCTACGGGATCCATACGGATGATGCCCTAATGGTGACTCAACAGCAGGTGATGCGTTCAGATATCTCCTTTACATTATTTTTGAGTGATCCCAAAGACTACGAGGGGGGAGAGTTAACCATAGAAAGTAGTGAAGGAGAACGAGCCTATAAACTGCCCGCCGGGGCCATGATCCTCTATCCTTCTTCAACCCTCCATCGTGTGGAAACCGTTACCCAGGGGAGCCGCCTAGCCGCAGTCAGTTGGATTCAAAGTTTGGTGAGGGATCCCCAGAAACGGGAGATTCTTTTTGATTTGGAAACGGTTCGCCAACAACTGTTCCAAGAATCCGGCAAAACCCGTAATTTTGATTTACTCTCTAAAACCTATGCTAATTTGTTAAGAAAGTGGGCGGATCTTTAGAGTGTGGCTAAAGGGAGCGCAGAAAAAGAATCAAAGCTGCTCGGTCCTCTGAAGTCATCTCTCGAAATTGTTGTCTGGAACTTTCTGCCTCTCCCCCATGCCAAAGGATAGCTTCCTCCAACGTGCGGGCGCGACCATCGTGCAGGTATCCAGAATAGGGCAAAACCGTTTGAGATAGACCTATACCCCACAGAGGGGGAGTGCGCCATTCGTTACCGGTGGCTTGAAAGTCGGGGCGATGATCCGCCAGCTCTGCTCCCATGTCGTGTAGCAGCAAATCCGTGTAGGGATGGATAACTTGGTTTTGTAAAGCGGCTATTTCATGGATCCCGGTGCGAAGTTCCGGCAGATGACAAGCAGCACATTGCGCTTGGGCAAAGAGCCTTTCCCCCCGTTGCACTGTGGGATCCCGCCAGAGGGTACGGGCGGGCACAGCCAAGGTTTGCACATACACCGTCGTTGCCCTCAGGATGGCCTCGTCAATATCTTGGCTACCATCCAAGGCCGGAAACAGAGGATTGGTTACCCCCATATCGTTGACATAGGCAGCCGCAGTTTGTTGCAGGAGGTTGGGGGTATTGGCCTTCCAGCCAAATCGGCCCATGGAGATTTGTTGGTGCACAGCATCCCAGACATAGTTGGGCCGCCCAGAGATTCCATCCCCATCGGCATCCTCAGGATCGGCCACTTGCAACAGCAAAGACTCTGAGATGGCCTCCAATAAACCGGCCCCAAAGACGGGCTGCGGGATCCGTAAAGACAGAGCTACCTCCGTCAGCGGGATCCCCTCCAGGCTTCGCAGGCTGACTTGAGGAAACCGCAATGTGTAGGGCGTTCCATCTGCGTAATGGCCATTTTGCTCCTGCCAAACCAGTTCCACCTTGGCCTCCGGCTGATAACCGCGGATGGCCTTCTCCTGCACCTGAGTTCCAATTCCTGCCACAGGAGGTGTAGTGCTGTGGGGGGCAATGGCTTCCCACCCCCAGGCAGGGGGATCCCAGGTTTCTGGAGGGTTGAGCTGACTCACTCGCACCACCCGCTGACCCTTTTCAGGAAAACCCCGGCCATTTTTAATATGGCAACCGGCACAAGAATTGTTGTTGAACAGCGGCCCCAAGCCAGGATTTACCGCTGCTGGAGCGGTTACAAAAACAGCCTCAAAAGTGCCGTCACCAAGGGTGTGGAGTCTTTCCCAGTAGGGATCCAGGTTAGGGGCAGGTTGTTCGTAGGCACTGGAAGTACGGTTCCAGAGGGTTGTTTCGCCGCCTGCTTGGGGAGGCAAGGGTTGGGAGCCACCGTACAGGGAGAGAAATCCCCCCGCTAGCAGGGATCCGACTACCACCATGAGGATCCGTAGAATACGACGCATAAACCGAGTAATGTTGAAGATATTGTTTGCCTGTAGTCAGCCAGTACAGCCTTTGCGTGAGTTTTCCATGACAGGACTTGCGTTTCCTGTTCCCGCTACGCGGGGTGCGGAGCACCATCTGGCTAGAAAGGGAAGTCTCGGCTTCTACAGTTGTAGGTGACTAGCGGAAGGGCTGTATCTTGGGCACCAAAACCAACTTGCATGAAGATGGCCCATTTTATTGCTGTAACAGGGGAATCACCCGCTGGGCAAACGTGTCACGGGCACGCAGCACTTGATCTCTGGCGGTGGTAATTTGCGAGCGGGCACTGGGATCACAGAGACTTTTTTCAATCGGAGACGGAATCTGGGCCAAGGCGGCGGCGGCTGCCGCCAACTCGGATTGGATTTGGGTATCCAAGGCGGGGTCAACGCTTTTGACAAATTCCCTCAGCCCACGCCCTTGTCGATCTCGGAAGCCCCCCAAGTAGGCATATTGCGCACCGCGAAGATTGGCCTCAAACTCTGGCAGGGAATGATGGGCAAAGCGGCTTTCCAGTAGAAAAGGATTCTGGGCGGCGAAGGCTTCCCCAATTTTGACGTTGCCCAATTCATCCAACAAACCTAGGATCCCTTGGGCGATTTCTTCGGCAGCGGCCTGCAGGGTAAGGTAACTGTTGCTACTTTCTCCTGCCCTCACCCATTCCTCTCGAAAGGGGGGAAATCCCTGCACCCCCTCTGTCCAACTTTTAAGCAGTTCATCGGCGGTATCCGCCAAAACCGGGGCGACAGCGGCCAAATACTCGAAGTCGCGGTGTGTAAAATCTGCCAGCAACTTGTTGTTATCCAGGCCAAAGAGCAGAAAGCCTATAGCATGAAAGCCCTTCTGCCCGCTCTCCAGTTCGGCGACCGCTTCTGGGGTCAGCGGATCCCCGCTTTCTAATACCTCCAGCACATCCACTTCGTTGAGAGGCCATTCGTCTAAATCTGCATCCAGCCCCAGAGATGCCGCTGGGCCGAAGGCAAAGGCCTCACTTTCTTCCCAGGTGATGCGGGCGGTAGACCAGGTTTGGCGGGCCGCCTCTAGCTTCGTCTCATCGGGAGTTTCTACGAAGGCTTGAACTGCTGCAGAAAGATCCTGGGTTTCGGCGGCCAGTTGCTCATAGTTGGGGATCACCACCTGATCCACAAAATCAAGAATAATCTGTGGATCCTGGAAGTGCTGCTCCGGTGCCAGGGTAATAACCGGAATGGAAGGGCCGGATCCCTCTCCACCTTCACCCCCTTCACCGCCTTCGCCACCCCCCTCCACGGCAATGGGCCGACAATCGGGATTGACTTGGGCCACTAACCAAGAGGTTTCCCACCCCGAGACCTCACGGGGATTGCCTACTGGCTGTGCAACCCCTTCAGCCTGAGCAATCCCGGCCCCACCGACCAAAACGTAAAGCCCGATCCCTGTCCAGAGCTTGAGATGCGCGGACATATCCTTCCACTCCAAGTTCAATCCTGATGGACTGCATTATGGACTGCATTGTAGTTCAGCTATTGAGAGTTAGTTTTAATTAAAGATCGAGCTTTTGCAAATCCCTTGCGGCTCTCCAATCACGTTTCCTAGACGAGAGAGGTTTTTCACGGGAAATCTCTCTTCCCTATCCTTCTCTTCTTCACAAAAATTAACTATTTACCTATTGCTATTCACTTTCAGGAGCTCTAGGGTAGGGCAAGGCATAGCTAATGAGATTTAATCTCATTAGCGTTCGCTGGTTTCAAAAGGATGTGTCCATCGGGCCAGAGCCTCTGCTGGGGTAGGAGTTCTGGCCCTTACTTCAAAGTTTGGAGTAGCTGGATATGACGGCAATGCTATCGGCGCAAGTTAATGAGTCTGAGTTGCAAGAGCGGATCCCTTGGTGGGCGGGCAATGCCCGTTTGACGGATCTTTCCGGTCGGCTACTGGGGGCGCATGTGGCCCATGCGGGGTTGATCGTGCTCTGGACGGGGGTGATGACCCTAATTGAGTTGGCCAATTTTGATCCCAGCCAACCCATGTATGAGCAAGGGTTAATTCTGTTGCCTCACCTGGCCAGTTTGGGATTGGGGGTGGGATCCGGCGGAGAAGTGCTGGAGACCGACACCTACTTTGCGGTAGGGGTGGTGCATCTGATCAGCTCGGCCTTTTTGGGGTTTGGCGGCATCTTCCACGCTCTACGGGGGCCGGCGGTATTGGAGGCCAAAAGGTTTCCCCTGTTTAGCTACGACTGGCAGGACAAAAACAAGATGACCACAATCCTAGGGATCCATCTGGTGTTGCTGGGGCTGGGGGCATGGTTGCTGGTGTTGAAGGCGATGGTCTTTGGGGGATTGTTTGATCCTGGGTTGGGGGAGTTGCGCTCCATTCTTCCCAATCTCAACCCCTTTGGCCATCTGTTGGGCACAGAAGGGCGGCACTGGATCGCGGGGGTGGACAGTCTGGAGGATGTAGTGGGTGGCCATATCTGGGTGGGGCTGTTGTTGGTGGCCGGCGGAGTTTGGCACATTGCCACCCAGCCCTTCGGCTGGGCAGAGCGGATCTTTGTTTGGTCTGGGGAAGCCTATCTTTCCTACAGCTTGGGTGCTTTGGCCTTGATGGGGTTTATCGCTGCCTATTTTGTTTCGGTGAATTCGGTGGTGTACCCGGAGGTGTTCTACGGCCCACTGTTGCGGGTGGGGTTGGATCGCTACCCCTTGTTTGAGCAGGGAGGGGAACTGACCTCGCGAGTATGGCTGGCCAATGCGCATTTTTGGTTGGCCTTTTTCTTCCTGCAGGGGCATCTTTTTCATGCTCTCAAAGCACGAGGATTTAACTTCCGTACTGGCAAGTTGAATACCCGTGAGGAGATGGCCTGAGAGAGTTTGGAGTGGAGTGTTGAGGTTCATTTTTCAGTTTTGGAGCAGAAGTAATGGCAAAGGTGGGTTTGTTTTTTGGCACTCAGACGGGCAATACCGAAACGGCTGCTGAGCTGATCCAAAAAGAGTTGGGTGAAGAGAATGTGGATTTAATTGATATCTCGGAGGCCAGCATCGAAGATTTTGATAAATACAACTACCTGATCATTGGTTGCCCCACTTGGAATATCGGAGAGCTACAGTCCGATTGGGATGGTTTTTTCCCCAACTTGGATGAGATGGATTTCTCCGGTAAAACAGTAGCCTACTTTGGGGTTGGGGATCAGTTTGGCTATCCTGATAACTTTCAGGATGCGATGGGGATCCTGGCGGAAAAAATTGCCGAGCGAGGTGGGAAAAATGTTGGATCTTGGCCCATTGATGGCTATGAGTTCAACGAGTCGAGAGGAGTGGTGCATGGTCAGTTTGTGGGGTTGGCTTTGGATGAAGACAATCAGTCGGAACTGACGGAAAAACGGGTCAAGGAATGGACGGCTAAACTTAAGACCCTTTTTAATTTGTAAGTTCGTTTTCTTTACGCGCTACCCCCTTGGCGAGAGATCTACCGCCTCTGTTTGCTGCGAATTGGAGAGTGAGACGGTAGAGAAGAAGTTGATTTTCTGCCTAGAAGGTCTTTGTCTGGAAACTCACTTGCATCAATTGCACGTCAATTGCAGATGAAGTTGATGTTGAATTGATGGTTCACCTGAAAAATACTTTGTGGCGTTTGGGAGCTTTGTCATGACCACTGCTGTTGTCTCACCGTCGTCGGCTTCTTCTGAGGGATCCCCTCAGGTGGGTTGGTTGGCTGGCAATGCCCGTTTTGTGGATTTGTCAGGGAAGTTGTTGGGGGCCCATGTGGCTCACGCGGGGTTAATTCTGCTCTGGGCAGGGGGGATGACCCTGTTTGAGTTGGCCCACTGGGATCCGAGCCAGCCGATGTATGGCCAGGGATTGATTCTGCTGCCCCATCTGGCCAGTTTGGGAATCGGGGTAGGGGCGGAAGGGTTGGTGACGGATCCCTATCCTTTTTTTGTGGTGGGGGTGTTGCACCTGATCGCCTCGGCGGTGCTGGGGGCTGGCGGGGTGTATCACGCCCTGCTGGGGCCGGAGGTGCTGGCCAAAGGGGAGAACTTCGCTGGCTTTTTTGGCTACGACTGGGAAGATGACAAGAAGATGACCAGCATCATCGGCATTCACCTGGTGCTGTTGGGGTTAGGAGCCTGGTTGTTGGTGGCCAAAGCCCTGTTTTGGGGCGGACTGTACGATCCTGTGCTGGGCAAGGTGCGCTTGATTACGGATCCCACCCTGAATCCGGTGCGGATCTTTGCTTACCTCACCCCTTTGATGGGTGAGCGGGGGATGGCTGGGGTGAACAACCTAGAAGATGTGGTGGGGGGCCATGTTTATGTGGGGTTGATCTGTGTGCTGGGGGGATTTTGGCACATGGCGACGCGCCCTTTTGCCTGGGCCAAGCGGGTGTTGATCTACTCTGGGGAGGCTTATTTGTCCTACAGCCTGGGTGCTCTGGCCTATATGGGGATCCTGGCGGCCTACTTTGTCAGCGTCAATGACACCGTCTATCCGGTGTCCTTCTACGGGCCGGTGGGGCTAGGAACCGATGAGATGGGTGTAGCCACCAGCCGCACATGGCTGGCAACGGCTCACTTTGTTTTGGGGATCCTGTTTTTGGCAGGGCACATTTGGCACGCCATCCGGGCACGGGCTGCTGCCACAGGTTTTGATTTTCAGCGGGGAGGCTGGGTACGCGCCACCGATCCCCAATTGGGTAACTTCGATACTCCTATTAATGGCAGCGATCTGACGCTACTGCTGCTGCAGAATTTGCCCATTTACCGCGAAGGGCTGTCGCCGATGGTGCGGGGGCTGGAGGTGGGAATGGCCCATGGTTACTTGTTGTTGGGGCCGTTTTACAAGTTGGGGCCGCTGCGGGATTCAGAGGTGGCTTTGACGGCGGGCACGCTGGGGGCGATTGGCTTGGTGCTGATCCTCACGGTTTGTTTGTCCATCTACGGGCAGGTGTCCTTCCCGAAATCTCGGCTAGTGGCAGTGGCCAATACCCCCTATGGATCGGTTAGTTACCCGACACCGGGGGTACAACTGATGGCGGAGTCGAGCGGATCCCCTCAGCCCATTCGTGTTCCTGCCGGATCGGATGAGCTGCCAGAAAATCTGCGCACCCGTGGCGGTTGGAGCCAATTTGCTGGCGGCTTCTTGGTGGGAGGTGTCGGGGGTGTGCTGTTTGCTTACATGCTCCTGAGCAGCGTAGAGGTGTTTGCCCAGGTTTTGCCGGGGCTTTGAATGAGTTTGGAGATAAAGGTGCCCCAGCATCTGGGGCACTTTGAACAAATAGAGGATCCTGATTTATGCCCTTAGCTCACCAACCCCTCTCCTCTATCCGGATCCCGCAACTGGCTGAACGGCTGGTTTCTCTGACCCCAACAGGATTTGACATTCTGGCGGAACTGGGGCTAACCCCTCTGCTGCCTCCAGGCACGGGATCCTACTTCTTTCCCGATTTTCGGGCTATCGCTCAAGTGAAACCGGATCTGATTCTGGCCTGTGCGTTTCCTCATCGCGCTTGGCTATGGCGGTTACAGCGTTTGGCTCCCGTTTATCTGCTGGCCATAGGGGGGCTGGAGACTGCTTGCCAAAACCTGATGGAGATTGCCCAGCTCACGGGACGAGTTGACCAGGCCCAACGGGCGATTGACCGGCTGCGTGGGGGAATCAAACGCTACTCCATTCAGTTGGCCCCCTTGCCCAAACCCACGGTTTTGATGATGGGCGGTTCTTGGCTGAATGTCTTGAACCGCCGCCTGATCATTGAGACGGAAGCCGGTGCTCTGGGCAGTGTTCTCAAGGATTTGGCCTACTATCCTTGGAGGGCTGCAACAGGTTCTGAGTCCGGTATCGGCGCTGCTAGTTTGCGCCAGATTTTACAGGTCAACCCCGATGTCATCTTTGTGCAGAGCTATCCTCTTGGCCCTTGGCGGCAACCGCCCATCACCCAACAACTGGTGAAGCTGCCGGAATGGCGGCAGTTGCGGGCTGTACAAAGCCATCAGGTATTTGAGGTGGATCCCTTTTGGCACCAAGGCAGTGGAACGGCTTCGATTGGCCGTATGGTGGATCACCTTTTGCCGCGCATTTATCCTGACCAGATCTTCGATGCTCTCTCCCCTAAAGAATCTTCTGAACTTAGTGGGCAGAGTTAATATTTCCAGCTTCTTCTCGTTACAGCCCTTTCGCTAGTCACGTATAACAACTGTGGGAGTTAGGATCCGCTCTCCAGAAGGAGAGCCCTCCGGGCCCCGCGAAAGCGGGAGTAGGAAGCACAATCCCTGCTGTAGAAAACCCGCGCAAGGGCTGTAACAGTCATGTTCATAGATAAATTATTGAACTAGCGACATAAGATCCAAAGCCAAAATTTTCTGGAAAACCGTAATTTCTTTGGGTAGTTAAGATGAGCTTAAGTTCCGCCTCTACATCCACATTCGAAGCGCTTTATCTGGGTATTTCCCCTAGCTTGAAGCTCTTTGACCAACCTCTGTTGGGATCCCTGGGAAAATGTTTTCGTATGGCTTACTGGGAATATCACCAAACCCAAGATGAACCTTGCAGTCTGGAGATGGTGATCACGTTGCTGTATGACTATCTTAAAGTTTGGGATCATCCTGTTCACCTGATTGGCCATGGTTTGAGTGGGATGGTTGCTTATCTTTTTACCTGTCGCTATCCACAGCGAGTACGTTCTCTCACCTTGTTGGCAGTAGGAGGGCAACCTGCCGCCACTTGGCACACTCATTTTTATGTGCAGCGACAAATGCTCCCCTGTAGTCGTGAGCAACTTTTGGCTCGTACCGCTCTGACGCTTTTGGTTCCTTCAGAACATTGGCGGGTGCGTTCTTTGTCTTGTGCTTTGGCCAAGGATCTGGATACTTCTCCAGTACCTCACTCCCTGTTTCAGGTGATGGCGGTTCCGACACAGAAGGTGTTGGTGCCCATGTTGGTTTGTGGTAGTAAGGATGACCCCATTGTGGATCCTATTTCCCTAGAAAGGTGGGAAAACAACTTGAAGCCGGGGGATCAAATTTGGTCTTGTCCAGGAGGACGGCACTTTTTCCATTATTTTTTCCCAAGTTTGGTCAGCTTGAAGGTATTGGATTTTTGGCAGGGGCTGCACAGGTATCAGCCCAACCTTGCTTAGTAAAGCAAGAATTTCTCGATGGCCAAGAGGTTAATTGGAAAACACAGCGGCCAACTGCTCACAGGCCATTTTGATTTTTTCCAGGCTACCAGGGTTTACCAACCCGTAGTAGTCAAAGCCGTATACCCGCTCAGTTTTTACCGCTTGCAATT
>JAUQVK010000077.1:0-65798 GCA_039794845.1 Thermostichus sp. DRC_bins_24 | reverse complement strand
TAGCCCTCCAGAGGTTAGAACTCAACTTCCATAGTTGTTACACATGACTAGCGGTGCCCTATGGTGGGCGAACGCGCCAGCGTGCCCTAGGCGTAAAGGGCTGTAAAATCACCCATAAAGAAGAGGAGCTAGCGTTTAGCTCCTCACTTGGCCATTTGTAAAAAGTATTGATTAAAGTATTGATTGAAGTCTTAAAAAGAGATTTGACCACAGATATTGAGAAGCTTGTATTGAGAAGCTTGGCGTAGAACTGGACTACGTGGCAATTAGGTTCTATCCTGCCTCAAATCGGAGCGCTTCAGGATCCACATAGTAGCAGCGGGCATTGTCAACACAAATCAACGCCCAGCCATTCTGGTCGGCATCGACCAAGGTGTACTCAGACTGAGGGACGAAATGCCCCTGGTGATTACGGGTCTCGCCCTTGAGCCAAACAGTTTGACGGTTCATCTTAAAGTTCCTCCAATCTGGGGTCGAAAAGGTGAGGTTCAAAACAAAAACAGCAATGCAACACAAAAAATGCAACGGCCATTAAACCTCTCGCATGAGCTCCCAACCCAGTCAAGTAAATTGAGTTCAGAGAAGCGATGAAACCCAACCCATAACGATGAATGGAGATGAATGGATTCCATCTAGCGATTCGGTAAATGAAGTCTAGCACCGACCCCATGAGTCTCTTGTTAAGAGTTATGGGGTGTCATTACGACTCTTAGTTTTTTCTAAAATCTTGTTGCGATATGGTGGCCAAAGCTGCTTAATCTTCTTCAAAAAGCCAAGTAGAGATCTTGCTCAAGTGGGGCCAGGTGGGGCGACGATTCTCCCCTTCCCCCAAGTTGGATTTGAGGCCATCGATCTGCTCGGGATCCCGCGACAGGATTTGCTTGATCACTTCTACCTGTTGGCGTACCCCTGCTTTTTTCAGTTCCAGCATGGCTAGGGTCAAATTCACACGCGGCTGGGCATCCACCGGATCCAGCTTTACGGCAGTTTGGGCAGCTTTCAGGGCTTTTTCCGCCTGCCCCTCCAGAAGATACAGCCAAGACAGACAGGTCCACGCTGCCGCTGCCTTCGGAGCTTCCCGACAGATCAGCCGAAAGGAGGGAATGAGCGCCCTAGCCGTTTCCCCAGACTCGTAGCGTCGAATACATTGCTGAAATAATTCTTCAATTTCTTGGCTCATATTCCGAGATTGCGCACAATAGCGTATTGACAGAATTGTTAAACTATGCAGTTAATCTTTTTCTTGCCTGCTCGCTCATCTGTTGTAGCGCACTGCGGTTGGGAACAGGGATCCCTTTCTCTTCGGATAACCAAAGCCAGTATTCGATATTTCCGGCTGGGCCCGTAATGGGCGACCAAGTGTACCCTTGCACCTGCCAGCCTTGGGCCAGGGCCTCTTGCATCACCGCCTCGATCACCTGGGCATGAATGGCCGGATCCCGTACCACCCCCTTTTTGCCCACCTGCTCCCGTCCAGCTTCAAATTGTGGCTTCACCAGCAGCAGCGCCTCACGGGGGGAACGCAACAGGTTCCAGAGGGGATCCAGCACCTTAACCAACGAAATAAAGGACAGATCCACCACCGCCAAATCCGGCCAGCTCTGAGTGGGCAAATCGGTTCCGTACAGCTCCACTGGCTGCAGGTGGCGAAGATTGGCCCGTTCTTTCAGGATCACCCGCCCGTCGGTACGCAAAGACCAAGCCAACTGCCCATAGCCCACATCCACCCCGTACACTTGCCGGGCCCCCCGTTGCAGCAGGCAATCGGTAAAGCCGCCGGTGGAAATGCCCGCATCCAAACAAATGCGACCCTGCACCTGCACCGGAAAGGTTGCCAGCGCCCCCCGCAGTTTTTCTCCCCCCCGCGAGACAAAGGCCGGTTTGGACTGGATCTGCACCGTCGGATCCCCACTCACCCAAGTGCCGGTTTTTTCCGCCCGCATCCCATCCAAAAAAACTTCCCCGGCCAAAATGGAACGCTGCGCCTGCTGCCGGGACGCAAAGTATCCCCGCTCCACCAGCCAGCTATCCAAGCGCACCCGATTTGCCATCTTGCCTATGCCGCACCACCGACGGGATCCCAAGGCGAGGAAAACCCACAAGCTCTATGGTAACGAACCCAGTCAGCAGGCTAGCCGAACCGTCCGCTCACGTATTCTTCGGTTTCTCGATGGGCTGGGGCATTGAAAATCTTCTCGGTGCGGTTAAATTCCACCAGTCGCCCGTAGCGGATCCCTTGGTCATCGATCTCAGTGTTGTAGAAGGCGGTAAAGTCAGAGACCCGTGCCGCTTGCTGCATGTTGTGGGTGACGATGATGATCGTGTAGCGTCGGCCCAGTTCCTTGAGCAGCTCCTCAATGCGCAGGGTGGAGATCGGATCCAAGGAAGCACAGGGCTCATCCATCAGGATCACCTCCGGCTGAATGGCCAGGGTACGGGCAATACACAGGCGCTGCTGCTGCCCCCCCGAAAGGGAAAGCCCACTTAGCTTCAGCTTGTCTTTCACCTCATCCCAAAGGGCAGCCTGGCGTAAGGTGCGCTCCACCAGTTCATCCAAATCTCCTTGATAGCCATTGATGCGTGGCCCAAAGGCGATGTTGTCGTAGATGGATTTTGGAAAGGGGTTGGGCTTTTGAAACACCAAGCCAATCCGTCGTCGCACCTCGGAAGGATCCACCTCGCGGTCGTAGATGTTTTGTTGGTGGAAAATCACGGATCCCTCCACTCGGGCGGAAGGGATCAGATCGTTCATGCGGTTAAAGCAGCGCAGCAGGGTGCTCTTGCCACAACCAGAAGGGCCAATAAAAGCGGTGATTTGGTTTTTGGGGATTTTAAGGGAAACTTGGCGCACTGCCAAATGGGATCCGTAATAGACACTCACCTCCTTCGTCTCCATTTCAACCGCCAAACGGGTGGGCTTTTTCTGAGAATCTGAGGTCCGGGAAGAAGGAGAATGCATAATCAGCACCGGCAAAGAACGCAGTAGAAGGACAAAAGCAACAAGCCTCTGAACGGGATGGGATCCCCTTTAGATGGTGATGTTTTCTTCCCGCCGGCTGATCAGCAAGCGGAAGGTCACGGTGGTGATCAACACCAAAACCACCAAAGCCAAGGCCCCTCCCCAGGCAATCTTCTGCTGGTTCTCGAAGGGCACAATGGCGAAGTTGTAGATCAGCACCGCCAAAGAGGCCACCGGCCTGAGCATGCCACTCGGCCACAGAAAACTGAACAGGGCGGTAAAAATCAGCGGTGCCGTTTCTCCAGCCGCTCGGGAAATGGCCAAAGTGACCCCCGTCAAAATCACCGGCAGCGCCGCCGGCAGAACCACGCGAAATACCGTCTGCACCTTCGAAGCCCCCAAGGCGTAGGCAGCATCCCGCACCTCTTGAGGCACCAAGCGCAGAGCTTCTTCGCTGGAGAGAATGATGATCGGCAGGGTCAGCACTGACAGAGCTACCCCCCCCGAGAGGGCAGAGAAGGTCTTGGTGGTCAGCACCAGCACGCCGTAGGCAAATACCCCAGCGATGATGGAAGGCACCCCCGTCAACACCTTGATGATGAAGCGCAAAGCTGAGGCGGTAGGGCTATTCTGGCCGAACTCCGAAAGGTAGATGGCGGCCAGCAGCCCGATCGGAAAAGAGATGGTAATGGCGATCGAGACCACGAGGATGGTGCCCAACACCGCATTGCCGAACCCTCCCACCTGATCTCCCGGTGGCGGCGGCAATTGGGTCAGGCTTTGCCAGTTGAAGCGCTCAATCCCGTTGATAAAGACGTAATAGAGAATCAACCCCAGGACAAAAATGGCGAAGATGCTGGAAACACAAGTGAGAGCGGTCATGCCCCAGTCGAATGCTGCCCGCCGAGAACGCGCCTTGCGCCTGAACAGATTGGTTTTGCCCGCCACTTGAGTTGCCATGTTCCCTCACCCTTGAGAAGCCGTTAGCGCAAACTTGACACGGCGCACCAACCACTCGGCAACAACGTTCACCAGCAGCGTCACCAACAACAAAATCAGGGCAGCGTACATCAAAGCCGAAATCTGCTGATCACTGGCCTCGCCAAACTCATTGGCCAACAGAGCCGGGATATTGCTGGCCGGAGCCAGGATGGAAATGCTGATGTTGCGGGAGTTGCCGATCAGCATCGCCACTGCCATCGTTTCTCCCATGGCGCGCCCCAAACCCAACACCACCGCCCCCAACATGCCCCCAATCGCTGCCGGCAAAACCACTCCAAAAATTGCTTCCCAACGGGTTGCCCCCATGGAATAGGCCGCCGCCCGCAGTTCCGGAGGCACCGCTGTCAACACTTCCCGCGCAATCGCCGTGATGATCGGGATGATCATGATCCCCAGCACAACCCCTGCCGTGAGCATGCCGGGGCCAATCGGTGGTGTGCTGAAGATCGGGATCCAGTTCAACCGCTCAAACAACACCATTTGAACGGGACGGAAGAAGGGAATAAACACAAACAGGCCCCAAATGCCAAAAACCACACTGGGGATGGCCGCCAGCAACTCCACCACGATGATCAACGTCAGACGCAGGGGCTTGGGCAAGAAATCTTCACTCAAGAAGATTGCAATGCCGAAGCTAAACGGGATCCCTACAATTAGGGCAATCAAGGAGCTCACCAAAGTTCCGTAAATCTGCGGCCAAGCGCCATAGTTGTCTTCCACCGGATCCCAGGTGGTATTCCAGAGGAACCCGAGGCCAAACTTCCCAATGGCGGGTAGAGCTTGGCGGGCGATCTCAACGGCGATCCACAACAACAAGAACGCGGAGAAGAAAACCGCAATGCGAGTCGCCCAAACAAAGATCTGATCCCGTCGCCGTTGAAAAACCGCTCTAGGGCGGAAAACTGGATGGGCATCAGAAGCAGTGGCGGTCATAACCCAAGGGATCCCTGAAAAACCAGTTGAACAACACCGTAGACAACAGACTCAGTTGAAGGTAAAAGTGCCCCCATTCTGGGGCAAACTCAAGGCGTTATCGTCTCGACAGCAGCCAAAGATTTCTGCAGCACCTCTGCCGGCAAAGGCACGTAGCCCAGGGGCTCAGCAAAAGCCTGACCATCTGAAAGAGCGTAGCGAAGAAACTCTTTCAGCGCTTGGGAAGTTTGGGCATTGGCATAGGTTTTATAGGCCAAAATCCAGGTATAGCCCACAATCGGATAAGACTCCTCTCCAATCGGATCCGGATCAATCCCCAGCAAGCGTTCATTTAGTTGAATTTGAGAGAGTCCCGCCTGTTCCGATTCCACCGTTGGAGTGACGAACTTACCAGCACGGTTTTCCAGTCGGGCCACAGCCAGATTGTTGAGCTTGGCAAAGCCAAATTCCACATAGCCAATGGAACCAGGAATTTGCTTGATTTGTTCAGAGACTCCCTCGTTGCCACGGGCTCCAACCCCAGTTGGCCAGTTGACGGAAGAGCCACGCCCCACCCGTTGTTGCCATTCGGTGCTGATGGCGTTGAGATGGTTGGTAAAGATCTCGGTGGTACCACTGCCGTCGGAACGGTGTACGACGGTAATCGGCAAATTGGGGAAAGTCACACGCGGATTCAAGGCTGTAATTAAGGGATCATTCCAACGATTTAGCTTGCCCAAGAAGATGTTGGCCAGCACCTGCCGAGAAAGGCGAATTTCTGAATTCACACCGGGAATGTTGTAGGCAGCTACCAACGCTCCTGCCACCATCGGAATGGAAACCATGCCTTTGGGAGGTTGTGCCTCACCTTCGACTTGAGCAATTTCCTCAGGACGGGGCACGCTATCGCTGGCACCAAAATCTACCGTACGAGCAACAAACTGCCGCCGACCAGCACCACTTCCCACCGATTGGTAGTTCACCTGAATATTGGGATTGAGTTTGCCAAACTCTTGTGCCCAAGTTTGATAAATTGGGGCTGGGAAAGTCGCTCCAGCACCATTTAAGTTGACGACCTGCTGGGCAAAGACTTGATGCCAATCGGCCTGACTAGCGACAAAGCCAGCAGCAGTTGCAGACAAAGACTTCAGAAAAGAACGACGGTTCAAGGAGTATGCCAGTACCATAGAAACCTCCGACAAAAAACAAGTCTGAGTCTGATCTCAGGAATAGAAATCAAGCGATAACAGCAACTTAAATAATTTCTCTTGCAACAACCCCAATAATCTGAAACCCATGGGACTCAAGCTCACCTCAGTCCACCCAACACCGACAGGAAAAGCCCTACCCATTAGAGCTATCGACGATGCGGAAACCCTTAAGTCTTGATCGTTCAACCTTGCCCACGTCGTTAATGTAACGTAAGGCTGGCCATGCTTGGTTAAGGTAACATTAAATCTAGGTTATGACCGGGAAAATCCGCCAAATGTCGCAGGTTTTTCAGGGATCCCTTTGAGGGCAAAACTGTCTATTTTTGGCCAAGAATATATTGGGAAACATCCTACTTCCGTATTTTTATCTAGAAAAAAATGGGCTTGTTAAGCTGTTGCTGGAGTTTAGAACCTTGAGGGCGGGGTAGCCCCAAAATGACCTATTTTGCTGGGAAGGGATCCAGGGGGATCCCTTACAACCAGATGGCTGAGGTGCCGAGCCGCTCTTTGTCAGGATTCTGGGCTGACGACACACCCACAAGACCTCTACAATGGAAGGCTGTCGAGAAAATAAGCGCCTTCCCCCATGTCGAAACGTGATGTGCAGGTTGTCCTGCGGCAGCCAATCCCCGGACTGGGCAAGCCCGGCGAGCTGGTGAACGTCAAACCTGGTTACGCCCGCAACTATCTTTTCCCCCGGCAGATGGCGGTACGGGTGACCCCCGGCCTGTTGAAAGAGCACCAGATGCGCCTCGATCAAGAAGCCGCCCGCAAACTGGCGGAAAAGCAGCAGGCAGAAAGCTACAAAACCGCCCTGGAAACCATCGGCCGCTTCGTGATTCGTCAAAAGGTGGGGGAAAACGATCTGCTGTTTGGGCAGGTAACCAGCAGCGACATTGCCGAAGTGGTCTTGGCCACCAGCGGGCTGGATATCGATCGCCGCAACATCTTTCTCCCAGAAGAGATCAGAAAAACGGGAGTTTACCCGGTGCAGGTGAAGCTCCACCCGGAAGTCACCGCCACCCTGCGCATTCAGGTCACTCCCGATTGAGTCTTCTGCTACCAGGGGATTCCAGGCTTGCGGTGGGTACGGTTTCCGTCTCAGGGAACAAGTGGGTATGCTCAGCCTAGGGCCCTACCCGCTGAGCTGAGAGGCTCGGCCGATAGGCTGTGCGCCATCCTTCAAGTCGTGTGTACAACACGACGGTCCTCCGGGTCATGCGGGGCAGGGTTGGCCTGTGGCTGGGTTCCTTCTTCTATCCTGGCTTGCGGTGATCAACGATTACGACCTAACCGGGGGGGATCGACTGCCTCCCCAGAATGTGGAGGCCGAGGAGGAGATCCTGGGCGGAATCCTCCTCGATCCAGATGCACTGGTCCGGGTTGCAGAGCTGCTGCGACCGGAAATGTTCTACACTTCTGCCCACCAGGAGATTTATCGCGCTGCCCTACAACTGCACGGCCAAGGTCAACCCACCGACCTGATGACCGTCTCCGCCTGGTTGGCGGATCACCACCTCCTCGAGCGGGTGGGGGGAACGGGAGCCCTCCGCCGCCTGCTGGAGCAAACCGTCAGCAGCATCAACATCGACCAGTACGCCCGTCTGGTGCTGGACAAATACATGCGCCGCCAGTTGATCCAGGTGAGCAATACCCTGGCTCGTTTGGCCTACGACACCAGCCAACCTTTGTCCCAGGTGATGGATCAAGCTGAGCAGCAGGTGTTTGGCCTTACCCAAGAGCGGGTGCAGCGCAGTCTCATCCCCGCCTCCGAGGTCTTGGTCAATATCTTCTCGGACTTGGAAGAGAAGTTCCAAAGCGGGGCGCAGATCCCCGGGATCCCGACCAAGTTCATCGACCTCGACAACCTCACCCAGGGCCTACAACGATCCGATCTTCTCATCTTGGCGGGGCGCCCCTCGATGGGCAAAACCAGCCTTGCCCTCAACGTTGCCCAAAATGTGGCCGCTTATTCCAAGCAGCCGGTGGCCGTCTTCAGTTTGGAGATGTCGCGGGAACAACTGGTGCAGCGTCTTTTGGCCAGTGAAGCCCGCATCGACAGCAGCCGCCTACGGTCTGGGCGCATTAGCGAAAACGAGTGGCAACGACTGGGACAGGCAATCGGTTTTTTGTCGCAGCTGCCCCTTTTCATCGACGACACCCCCGATTGCACCGTTACGGAAATTCGTTCCAAAGCCCGTCGCCTGCAAGCGGAGCAGGGGGGAAGCCTGGGAATGGTATTGATCGACTATTTGCAACTGATGCAGGGATCCGGCTCCGACAACCGGGTGCAGGAGCTGTCGCGCATTACCCGCGGGCTAAAGGCTTTGGCCAAAGAGCTGATGGTGCCGGTGGTGGTGCTTTCCCAACTCAGTCGGGCGGTGGAGTCTCGCGCCGACAAACGACCACAGCTGGCGGATCTGCGGGAATCGGGTTGTTTGGCTGGAGAGACCCAGGTGCTGGATGTGGATCGGGGCAAAATCTGGCGGCTTGATCAGCTGGCGGCTCTGCCGGAGGCAGAAGAGCTACCCCGTCTGCTCAGCATGAATGGGCGGGGACGCCTGGTACCCCAAAAGCCCGTGAAAGTGTTCTGCAGCGGCGAGCAACCCACCTGTACCTTGAAAACCCGCCTTAATCTCACCATCCAGGCTACAGGCAATCATCCCTTTCTTACACAGCAGGGCTGGAAAACCCTCGACGATCTGCAACTGGAGGAAGAGGTGGCGGTGGTGCTGCAGGAGGAGCTGGTTTGGGATCCGGTGGTTTCCATCAGCGACCTGGGGGATCCACAGCCGGTTTACGACATCGAAATGCCCCGCCACCACAACTTTGTCGCCAATGGCCTGCTGGTTCACAACAGCATTGAGCAGGATGCCGACCTGGTGATGATGCTCTATCGCCCGGAATACTACGACCCCAACACCCATGATCGCGGCATTGCTGAGGTAATCGTGGCCAAACACCGCAATGGCCCCACCGGTACCGTGCGGCTGCTGTTTGAAAACCAATACACCCAATTTCGCAATTTGGCGGAGCCCAACCGATAAGAGGCCCATTCAGAGGCGGATCCCGACCCCGTTTTCAAGCTGGGGGCAGCCCCGCCAGATGTTAGCCTAGCCGTATGCAACCGCAGCGGCCTGCTGCCGCCTCTTTCCTACCTATGTTCAAGAACCTGTTAATCGCTACCGATCGCCAGGATGGCTTACAGCGTTTCGGCAAGTGCTTGGAAGATCTACACAGCAGCGGCATCGAGCGGATCGCCTTTGTCCACAGCGTTGCCTGGCAGGATGACAGCATCGGCATTCCTGAGGACATTACTCCTGAGATACAGGCTCAACAGGCAGAGTTACAGGAGCTGCTGAGCGACATTCCGGCGGGGTTGGACGTTAAGGCGTTGGTACAGGTGAGCAAGCCGGTAGATTTGATCCTGAAAGGGATCCAACAATACGGCTCTGATCTGCTGATCACGGGCATGGATACCCACAACTTGCTGGCGGAAAAACTGTTTGGCAGTACCACCATTGGCCTGTTGCCGCGGCTGAAGATCCCGGTGATGGTGATGCGCCCGCAGTTGATCGCCACCTTTACCCTCGAAGAATTGCGCCTGCGTAGCCGCCACCTGTTTCGCTGCATTTTGGTGCCCTTTGACTTTGAAGAGCCACGCCAACAACTGCTGAAGCATCTCAGCCATCTGCTGCCCAATACCTCCCAGTGCCAGACGGTTACTCTGCTTTACGTCATCGATCCCAGCGCCCGCCGCAACCAGGGATCCGATGTGGAAGTGCTCAAGCGCAAAGCCGAGGCGGATCTGGCCCAGGTGATTCAACCGCTGCTCAAACAGGTTCATCCTGTGCAGTTACGCCTCTTGGTGCGGGTGGGATCCCCTTTGAAAGAGATCTTGGCCACCGCAGCCGACGAAGATATGACCGCCATTGCCACCGCCTCTCCCAATGTGGGCAGCTTTTGGGAGTGGTCGGTCCGCAGCTTGACCGGCGACATCCTGCGGCGGAGTTGGCATCCGGTGTTGTTTTTCCCCCGCGGGGCCTTGGCCAAATAGGTGGGGTAGCAGGTAGCAGCTTGAACGAACCCTCCATGAACCCCACTTCTCCCAAAGCGCTGCGGGAGCTGCTGCAGGCGGTGGCTCAAGGGGAGCTTTCCCCAGACCAAGCCCTGCAAGCCTATCGCTTCTTGCCCTTCGAGCCGGTGGGAGACTTCGCCCATGTGGATCACCACCGTTCTCTGCGCACAGGCTTTCCCGAGGCGGTATGGGGGCCGGGCAAAACCCCAGAGCAGATCGCCCAAATCCTGGAGCATTTGCACCAACGGGGATCCCTGGCCTTGGCCACCCGCATCGAAGCCTCAGTACACGCCCAGATCGCCCAACAGCTGCCGCAGGTGCAGTATTCTCCCATGGCCCGTCTCTGTTGGATCCCACGCCCGGAGGCCATCGCCCACCCCGGCCAATTGAGTGTGATCTCCGCCGGAACCGCCGATCTGCCGGTGGCGGAAGAAGCGGCCCTCACCGCAGAGCTCTCCGGGTTTCAGGTGAAGCGCCTTTGGGATGTGGGGGTAGCGGGAATCCATCGCCTGTTGCAAAACCGAGCGGCTCTGCAGGCGGATGTGCTAATCGTGGTGGCGGGCATGGAGGGAGCCTTGGCCAGTGTGGTGGCGGGCTTAGCAGACTGTCCGGTGATCGCTGTACCCACCAGCATTGGTTACGGGGCCAGCTTTCAGGGGTTGGCCGCCCTACTCACCATGCTCAACTCCTGTGCAGCAGGGGTAGGGGTGGTGAACATCGACAATGGGTTTGGGGCAGCGATTCTGGCGGGACAGATCCTGCGCTGTGGGCAACACCTAGCGGCGCGACTGCATCCATCTGGCCCCAGCAAAGATTCCGGCAAAGGTTAAGTAATGTAAATCAATTCTGAGCCGGACAGGTTATACTCGGGCCATATCTCCCGTTCCCATGGCCTCTTCTCTATCCCTTGGGGTGTTCGCGTTGGCGGAGCTGAGGGATTTTTACATCTTCGTGGGCCAGGCTCTGGCCCACTTCAACTACCCCCTGCGGGCTTTGAGGTGGCATGATGTGGGGTACCTCGTTGCGGTTGCCTTCTTTTGGAGAGGGGCCGGGGGGAGGGCGCCCGTTTTTCGACCGACTGTGATGGATAAAACGCGCTGATATGTCAATGGATGCGATGGTGGCTTTTGTCCAAGGGATCGTTCACACTTTTACCTGGACAGATGTCTTTTTGGTGGGGGCTTTGGTGTTTTTGGAGGCAGCCCTGTCTGCCGATAATGCCGTTGCCCTCGCCGCGTTGGTTAAGCATTTGCCCACCCCCCAACAACAGAACCGCGCCCTGCGCTGGGGTATTGTCGGGGCCTATGGCTTTCGCATCGCCATCATCTTTGCAGCAGTTTGGTTGGTGGAGTATCCGCCTGCCCAGTTTTTTGGGGCTTGCTATCTGCTTTGGCTAGCTTGGCAACACTTTCGTGGGGAAGAAGAAGGGGAAGAACAGGACATCACCCGCCATGCCAATTTTTGGCAAACCCTGATCATGGTGGAGTTGACGGATTTGGTGTTTTCTTTCGATAGCATCGCCGCTTCCGTCGCCGTCTCTCGCAAGGCTTGGGTGATCATCCTCGGGGGCATTCTCGGCATTACCCTCATGCGCTACATGGCCTCGTTGTTTTTGCGCTGGCTGGATGAGTTTTCTCGCCTAGAAGATGCCGCGTTTGCCATCATCGCCCTAGTGGGGGGCACGATGCTGTTTGAGGTGTTTTTCCCGCAGATTGAGATCCCCGAGTGGGGGGTAATGCTCGCGGTGATTCCCCTGTTTGTTTGGGGATTTTCGCGGCGCATGGGATCCGATCCGTCCGATCCGGAGGAGAATGAACAAGAGGAGGATGAACAATTGGAGATGCCGGTGCCCACCCTCAATGGGCTCCGCACCGCTGGCGCGAACGAGCTGCACCCGGAGGGGCGAATCCCTTCTGGGTTTGGCCCGGTTTCCGACCGAGACCCCACCCCAGAGCTACAGCCGGACTAGCCCCTTACCCGGGGATCTCTGCCCAATTCCGCGTTGCATTGCTCCCCAGGGATCCCTAGACTGGCGGGTAAGGGAGGCATCCTGACGGTAAAAGCGCTGGGCAAAGCACAACAGGATGAACGGTCGCAGCCAACCCATCCATTCCTCGACGGTGGAAAACCTGCAGCCCTCAGAACAAGCTGCGGGGACTGTTCCTTTGGTGGAGTTGCGCCAGGTTTCCAAACGCTTTGGCTCGACGGTGGTGTTCGACAAGGTGGATTTGAAGGTGCATCGCGGCGAAGCGCTGGGCTTGGTGGGGCCTTCCGGAACCGGTAAATCGACCCTGCTGCGCATTATTGCGGGCCTGACAGAACCGGACTCTGGAGAAGTGTTTTGGTGCGGGATCCCTCTGCCAGAGATTCAAGCCCAACATCAAACCCCTCCCCTACGGGTGGGCATGGTGTTTCAGCAGGCGGCCCTGTTCGACTCCCTAACGGTGGAGGAAAATGTCGGCTTCTTGCTCTACGAACACTCGCGTTTGTCCCGCTCTCGCATTCGAGAATTGGTGGCCGCTAAGCTAGAGGCGGTGGGGTTGGCGGGCAAGGAGCAGCAATTGCCAGAAGAACTCTCCGGGGGGATGCGCAAACGGGCCAGTTTTGCCCGCGCCATTATGGAGGATCCCTCCTTACCTCAGGATGAGCCGCAACTGTTGCTCTACGACGAACCTACCGCAGGCTTGGATCCGATTGCCTCCACGGTGATTGAAGATCTGATCCGCGATCTGCAACGGGTGAAAAAGGCCTGCGAGAGCTATATCGTCGTCACGCACCAGCACAGCACCATTTGGCGAGCCACCGATCGCATCGTGCTGTTGGCGCAAGGGCAGGTGCAATGGCAGGGATCCGTACAGCAGATTGAAACCTGCGACAATCCCTTTGTGCGGCAGTTCTTCAGCGGTAGTGTGGATGGGCCAATTCAAGTGGCGGGGCAGGTGTGATGCGTTCACGGGCAGTACGAGAAGGGGCGGTGGGGCTCTTGATCCTGGCGGGAGCCTTGGGCTTTGCGGGCCTATTCCTGTGGATTTACAATTTGCGCTTTGGCAGCCAGGGCTTTCGGTTTACCGTCACCTACACGAACGTGGCCGGACTTGCCGAGGGCTCCAGCGTGCGGCTGCGGGGGGTGAATGTGGGCAGGGTAGAGCGCATTTTGCCCCAGCTTGCCCTGGTGGAGGTACAGGTGGCCGTCGATCAGCCCTTGGCCATTCCCCGCGATGCCATCTTCTTCACCAGCCAAACGGGGTTGGTGGGGGAAACCGTGATGGATATTTTGCCCCGCAATGCTGGTGGCGAGCAGGCCCTGACGGGATCCCCTTTGGCGGAAGATTGCAACAGCAACCAAATCGTCTGTGATGGGGATGTGGTGGAAGGAACCCCTGGCGTAGATTTTGGCCAGTTGCTCATCCAGATGGATCGGCTCATCACGCGGGTCAACGACGACCAGCTGTTCAATAACCTCAACTCCACCCTAGAAGGGATCACCCGCGTGGCCAACAGCGTGGCCGATCTCTCCGAAACCGTAGAAGATCGCGTCTCCGCCATTCGCACCGAAGATCTCGATCTGTCCCAGTTCACCGCCGCTGCCACCGCCATCCAAGAGGCTGCCGGTTCTGTTCGGCAAACGGCCCAAAGCTTTCAATCGGCTGCCGATGAGCTAACCGCTCTTGTGGAACAAAACCGCACTTCCCTCAATGCTTCTGTGGAAAATGTGCAACAGGTCAGCGAGGACCTACAGGCTATCTCCAGCGCAGTGCGCCCCTTGATAACGGATCCCCAATTGCACGCAGATGTGCAGCAGATTGTGGCGGATGTGCGTATCGCCTCTGGGAATGTGGCTCAGGCCACCGACGATCTGCGGCAACTATCTGCCAATCTTAACGATCCGGGCACCATGGCCACCCTGCGCCAAACCCTCGATTCTGCCCGCGTCACCTTTCAAAACACCCAGAAAATCACGGCGGATATCGATGAGCTGACCGGGGATCCCCAATTTCGGCGGGGCTTGCGAGATCTGGTGTTGGGGTTAAGTGGGCTGGTTTCCAGTGCCCCCAGTGATGGGATCCAGCCTGCTGTGGCAGAGGGCTATCAATTCCATTTCACCCCTGTTTCTTTTGCCAACGAGTTCAGCAGCTCTGCATCAAGGCACCGTAAGAGCTATACTCCCCTGTTCGCCCCAGGCGGCCCAACGGGCACAGGAGGGCACGAACAGCAACACACGACTTCCCAATAGGTCTTGTGAATTGAGTGCGTTCAACAGTTCAACAAATTATCCTGAATGACCATCAATGCAGGGAGCAAAGTGTAAAGTCCAATGACAGGTTCTTCAATGCAGCCCAAGGTGGTTCGCTCTACAGCCCTGCTGTAGAAGACCCGCGCAAGGGCCGTAAATGCGATTTGAATGCACAACCGCTTAACAACGCCATGCAATGCACCCAACTGCCAAAAGGGCCTGTGTTAGGTACAGCCCTTTCGCTAGTCACGTATAACAACTGTGGGAGTTAGGATCCTCTCTCTAGAAGGCTGAGGAAGCACAATCCTTGCTGCAGAAAACCCGCGCAAGGGCTGTATTTGGGGATGTCTGCAGCAGAGGATGGGCAATGTTCAATTGCAGATGAAGCTCAGGCTTGTCGCAGCACCTCCTGCAGGAACGGGGCTAATTCTTGATTCAGTTGCCCAGAACGGACATATTCGGCATAGGTATCCGCTTCGATGGCAAGGAGTTCTTCCCGCAGTTGTTCGGCAGCGAAGTCTTTGAGTTGTGGATGTTGACTTTGCAGAGTGCTGATTTCTTCTTCCAAATCGCGGATCCCGCCTTCTACCAATGCTTTTTGGTACTGGTAAAAATCCGCCTCCACTGCTACACGCCCATCAATCCGGATCAAATGTTCCAAAACCCGTTGTAGAGCGGCGCGGCGAGCCACCTTTTCCATGTACTCCTGTTTAAGGGGTTGATCTCCCAAAAGGTCTAAGGCCACTAGGAGAGGTTTCACCGTCAGCCCCTGCACCAAGAGGGTGAAAAGAACCACCCCAAATACAGTGGCGATGATCGCCTCTCGACCGGGCAAGGATTCGGGCACGCTCAAGGCCAAGGCAATGGAGACGGATCCGCGCAACCCTCCCCACCACAGCACCGTCTGCTCTTTCCAGCCAATGACTCTGGCGGACTGGGATCCCTTTCCCTCAGATGCAGACAGCCCTTTTGCAGATAAGACCGTGAGATTGCAAAAACTGCTTAACCCATAGGTAGAAAGGGCGCGGGATCCCACCATCGCCACAATCGCTACCCCAATGGGGATCAAGTTCTCTCCTAGGATGCTGTATTGAATCTGATCACCGATTAACAAAAACACAATGGAATTGACAAAAAATGCAAGGAATTCCCAAAACTCGCTGACAATCAAACGAGTACGAGGATTCATACCAATTCGGGATCCAAAGTTGCCCAAAATTAACCCCGTTGTCACCACCCCGATAACTCCTGACCCTCCCAATTCCTCCACCACCAAATAGGTGCCATAGGCAGCAATTAAGGTCAGGGATTGTTCCACCAAAGGCAGATCAAAACGCTGGGTCAAGTAGGAAATGCCAAACCCCACCAGCGCCCCCATGCCGACGCCGATCCCCACCACGGTAAAGACCCGCAGCACCGTCACCTGTAGATCGAAGGTTTCAATGCCCAAAGGGATCCCGACCAACAGGCCAAAAGCCACCACCGCCACGCCATCGTTGAACAGGCTTTCCCCTTCCATCAGGGTTTTGATGCGTTCCCCTACACCCAGTTCCCGAAACAGGGCGATTACCGAAACCGGATCGGTAGCAGATAAGCTAGCTCCAATCAACAGCGCCAGCGACAACGGGATCCCAGCCCAATGCCACAACCCCAGCCCAATGCCCAGCACCGAGATGATCACCCCCACCACCGCGAATAGGGTAATGGGGAACAGATCCCGCCGCAGATCTCCCCACTTCAGGTTCCAGGCCGCCTCAAACAACAATGGAGGCAGGAAAATCGTCAGGATCAGCTCCGGCGAAAGATTCACCAACCGCACATCCACCAGCGCCAAGGCCGCACCCACGATCACCAGCAGCAGGGTGTAGGGGATTTGCCGCACCCAACGGAACACCTGCGGTAAGGTGGCTACACTCAAGGAAACGGTCAGCACCAGCAGAAACCGCTCCAGGTTGGTTTTGATCACCTCCGACTCCAGCGTATCCAGTGCCTCGGATTCCGCCAGGGTAGCCAGGAGATGAGGGCAGAGATTAAGGTCGAAACCGGCCAACGGGATCCCGTCTAGCATGAAGCACTCGCAATTGCGTTCGGGATCCAGACTAGAACACACAGGGGCAAAGTCTAGGGATCCCTGCCGCAACAGAACCGCTCATTCACAGCCGAATCCAGCTGCAAAACCGAGCCAGCCGCTCAAGAGGAGAAAAACAGATACTTGATAAAACCAGAGGCCACCCCCACCACAAGCGCAACGATGGCACCTCGGCTAACAAACTCCTGCTGGTCTAGCCGTTTGCCGTAGCCATCCATTTTGCCGCTCAGCTCGGCGATTTTGCCCTCTAGGCCGCTCTGGGCCAAGTCAATTTTGGCCTCGAGCTCATTCCGGGTAAGGTCAATCTTGCCCTCGAGCTCATTCCGGGTAAGGTCAATCTTGCCCTCGAGCTCATTCCGGGTAAGGTCAATTTTGGCCTCGAGCTCATTCCGGGTAAGGTCAATTTTGGCCTCGAGCTCATTCCGGGTAAGGTCAATTTTGGCCTCGAGCTCGGCTCGGGCCAGGTTGATCTCACCGTGGAGCTCGGTCTTAACGAGGCGGATCTCGCTCTTAACTTCTGTAATCTGATTTTCAAACTTACGATCGAGTCCATCCAGCTTTTTGTCTAAGGCCAGGATGAGGTCTTTGATCTCCTGATTCGGATCTGACATACTTAATGCTTCCTGGGATCCCAGGCCTTGAGTATAGCGCTCGACGTCAGGCTGAGAAGATTGCCCGGCTTATTGTCATTCCAAGCAAGGGCGATACACTTTAGTTTTTACACGTTAGTTTTTACACGTGACCGGCGGACACGCCGGTGTGCCCTGGGCGTAAAGGGCTGTAAGATAGGCTTTTAAGGCGGGCTTGAAAGGCTGCGTAGGACTCTGCGTAAGGTTCCACCCATTCCGGTTCAGGTTGAATGGAGCGCTCAACTTGCACCAGTCGCTCTGCCGCTTGTTGGACAGAACAGCACCAGTGGGCAGATGCCGCCAAAATAGCTGCCCCTATAGCCGGTTCGGGGTATTTTACCAAGGCGAGGGGGCGACGAAGAATGCTGGCGCGTAGGCGTAACCAGAGGGGGCTTTTGCTGCCGCCACCGGTTGTGAAAATTGGCTCTTGCAGCGGGATCCCTTGGGCAAGCAAGGTTTCTAGGCCCAGCCGTTCCACCATGGCGACCCCCTCCAGCAGGGCGGCGTAAAAACGAGGGGATCCCACGTCGGCCTCGGGCAAGAACCCGGCAAACCGGGCATCGACGATGGGAAACCGCTCTCCGGGTTGCCAAAGGGGATAACTGACCAGCCCAGTGGGAAGGTGGGCCTGCGCCTGGTGATCCAAGGCCTGAAAGTCGCCGACCGGAAAATAGTGGGGCAAAACCCCGCCCCCGCAAAAGGAAGCCGCCCCCGGCCACCAACCGGTTTTATCGGGGTGCAGATGGGAGTAAATATTCTGGGTTTGAACGGAATCAGGGCTGTTGGCCTTGAAAATTAATGTTGTGCCCAAACTGGTGGAAACCTGCCCCAAGCGGGTAGCCCCTGCCGCCAATTGTCCGGCACAGCCATCGGTGATCCCAGCCGCGATCAGCACCTCTGGCCCCAAGCCCCACTCGGATCCCACCGTTCCCAAAACCGTTCCCGGTGCCACCACCTCGGGGAAATGCTTTGGATTTAAGCCCTGCTGCGACAACCATGCTTTGGGCCAGGTGTAGGTTTCCAGATCAAAGCCACTTTTCAGGGCATGGGTGTGATCCGTCACCCCTTTGCGCCCCCCCAATTGCCCCAGCAAAAAATCCGCCGGATGGGCCAGGTAACTTTCTCGGTAACGCTCAGGATAGGATTCTGCCCACCACAACCAACGGCTGAGGCCCCAACTGCTGGGGATCCCCAATTGTTTGGCTTGTGCCTGCCCCCTCGGGTCGGAATACAGCCACGCCTGTTCTAAGGGCATGCCGCGACCATCCACAGGTAGAACGGTGCCGGAGGTGCTACAGGCGCTCAGGGCAGCGATGGAGTACCCATCCCCCAGTTGCGAGGTCAGTTGCCCCAAAAGAGCTTTCAGGGTGCGTAACCAGCGGCCGGGATTGGTCTCAGGAGGATCCCAGGGGCGCTCTGCTTTGCCTACCCTCTCCCCCTGTTCCGAGAGGGCCACCACCCGCATGCCGGAGGTGCCCAAGTCGATACCGAGAAACACAAAGGACTTCGTCCCGCTAACACGAACGGTCATAAGGAGAGGCGCTCAAAACTCCTGACTGCTCTGGGCAAGGGTTTGTTGAATATCGAAATCCAGTCCTTTTACCGATTCCAGCACCGAGCGTGTAATCAGCTTACCTTCCTGCACCAGGGTTACGCCGGTAACAGGGTGCAACAGCGGTTGTTCAGCTCGCCGACCGATCAACGCTTCAATATCCTTAAAGGCATTGATATACATCCCTGCAGGCAGTTCCACCACCACCCCCTCCCCCAGCACACGGGCTTGGCAGGCCAGTCGAGAATTGGGCTTGCAGGTGGTGATCACCTCCAGGGTGCGTTGTTCACGCTTGCTCACGGCAGACAGGGATCCCATTCCCTCCTTCACATACACATGGCAGGTGGCACAAAGGCCACGCCCACCACATTCTTTCAGGACATTCAGCTCTTCCTGCAGGAGCACCGAGAGCAGATTGCTGTTGGTTTCGATCTCGGACACCTGGGCAATTGGATCCAGCCTCACACGCTTAACCATGATCCCCCTCTTGATCCCCCTCTGTTACATTCTTTAACATTAGCTTGCCCATGGGAGGGGATCCCAGCAGCACTCATTTCACATCATTCCTTACTCCAGCTTGGCCGGCTGGTCAGGGCATTGGCTCATCGACATGATGGTTTGACTATCTGTGGGGGTAATTTGTGGAGCCCATAACCGGGTAGATACAGCCCTTGTGCCAATCACATCCAACACAATCACATCCAACAACCGTGGAAGTTGAGGTCCACCCCCTAGGGCTAAAGAAGCACAAGCCCTGCCGTAGAAAACCCGCGTAAGGGCTGTAAGTCAAATAAGTCTAAGTATGGAAAAGTTAAGGCTCAGGATTGAAAGAGACGGGAATACAGCTGTTGATGGGCCTGAGCATCTCGCTCTTGCAGGGGGGCAAAGCTGGCCAGAGCGGGAGAACTGAAGGGATCCCCCATTTTGGGCAGAATCTCTTGTTGCAGTGCTGCCTCGATAGGCGCGTGCAACTGAGCCAGCAGGCTCTGCCCCTCCGTATGCCCCAGAGGCACCAAGCGCACCGCCGCCGATACCCACCCTGTTAGGGAGGAGAACAGGTAGGCGCGCAGGGTATCTTCCAACCCCATTCCCCCATGGGCACCGATCCAGCCGAACACCAAAGGATGATGCAGCGGCTCTCCATCGGGGTTAGGAACCGGGATCCCCCAGGTGCGTCCTGCCAGCTGAGCCAGGCGTTTGCCCAGATCCAAACTGGCCTGGCGCGGTTCGGCAGCCCACCGGGTCGCTTGCATGTGCTGGTGCAGTTCCCTGAGTCCCAGCGGGGATCCCGATTGCGCGAGACGATAGGCCAAGCCACAGGCTCTACCCTCAAAGGGAGCCAAGCTCATGTGCAAAACCCCCAGCAGGTACTGCTGCACCTCCGCCCGATCCCGAAGCCATCCTGCCTGCACAGCAGTTTCCAAGCCCCAAGAGTGGGAATAGGCCCCAATCGGCAAGGCAGAATCGGTAAGTTGCAGCAGCAGGTAAAAGGCGCCGCTGGCCCCGGTTGGCTTGCCGGGCATCTTCAACGGTGGGGGCGGATCAGGCCAAAACCACCGTGGTTGCGCACATAGATGACGTTGATCTCGTCGTTTTCGCTATTGCGGAAAACAAAGAAATCGTGATCCACCAACTCCAACTGATGCAGGGCTTCCTGAACCGTCATGGGAGGCATGGCGAAATACTTGGTGCGCACCACTTCCGAGGGCAACTCTGCCTGCCGCTCGGTATTCAAAGGGTCAGTAACGGGCTGTTGGGCCACCGCCACAGAGGTTTTGGGGGTGTGGCGGGTGCGATGTACACCATTGCGCTCTTTGTACTTGCGCAACTTGCGAGCCAGCTTGTCGGCGACGCGATCGATGCTGGCGTAGAGATTTTCGCTGCTTTCCTCTGCCCGAATGACCGTGCCATTGGCGTAGAGGGTGACTTCGGCAGATTGGCTGGCACTGATACGGGGGTTGCGGGCTACAGACAAGTTGACATCAACTTCACTGGTGATCTGGGCAAAATGACTGACGGCACGGTCGATCTTTTCCTGAACGTAGCTCCGGATGGAGTCGGTGATATCGACGTTTTTCCCTTGGATCACAAGCTTAGTCATGGGGACTCTCCCAGTCATATCGGTTTACACCTGAGTTAGCGCTTCACCCCCACAAGGGATCCCTCTGGATCTGGAGAACGACCCCAGTTCATGGGCAATCTCAGCCCTGCAACTTGCGAAAAACGAGGTCACATAGTGAGAAGATCGACTTGTTGGAGTGACACTAACCTCTTGGGTTAAATCTAAATTAACATCTCTCCCAGGGATCCCTGCTGGAGATTAAGGATAACTTTAGGCTGTCTTAACCTTTAGGAGGTCTTGAATTGGTGCAACCTCCTTGTTGCAAAAGGTTCCCCTAGATTTAGGGCTATAGATTCAATACCCAAAGATTGACCCAAAAAAGCAAATTAATCATCAAAAATATAGGCAGACCTATTCTGCTCAATACAGCTCTGAGGTATAGAGAATAACTGAATTTATAGCCAACTATCCACAGCTCAAACGACCTGATCTTCTCCTTAGTTCCCCATAGATCTTGATGTTATCTTGATACCATTATACAGCTCAGCTATACCCGATGCGGGTAGCGCTCAGTAGGAAAAGTGTAGGAGTATTGAGTTAAATTAAGGTTTTTATCAAGAAGAGAGATCCCGATTTGAAGGGTATTATCGCTTGCGGCTGTAGGTCTGACAAGTCTGTTTTTGACCTCATTTGGGATGGCAGAAGTGCTACCTTCAAAAACCAGCTTTGTGTGGGAAAGATGGGGTGGATTTTTGGCGCGGAGGGATCCTCATTGAAGCCGGTGGAGTATTTGGACAAGGCAGAAGCTGCCCTGCAGGAGCGCTTTCGCGGGGTCGAGGAGACCTTACGGCAGAACTTGGCGCGGGTGTTGGCGGCCTTTCGTGCCCAACAGGTGGGATCCCATCACTTTGCCGGGGTTTCTGGCTATGGCCACGACGACTTGGGGCGGCAGGTGTTGGATCGGGTATTTGCTCAGATTATGGGCTGTGAGGCGGCGGCGGTGCGGGTGCAGATGGTTTCTGGAACCCATGCTATTGCCTGTGCCCTGTTTGGGGTGCTGCGCCCGGGGGATGAGATGCTGGCGATTACCGGCCCCCCCTACGACACCCTCGAGGAGGTGATCGGCTTGCGGGGGTCTGGACGGGGATCCCTGCGGGAGTTTGGCATTGCCTATCGCCAGTTGGACTTACAAGAGGGTGCGGTGGATTGGCAAGGGCTAAAAACTGCTCTACAGCCGCAAACCCGTCTGGTGCATATTCAGCGCTCTTGTGGCTACGATTGGCGCCCCAGCTTTTCGGTTGCCCAAATTGCCGAGATGATCCAAATCGTCAAAGCTCAAAACCCAGAGGTGGTGGTTTTTGTCGATAACTGTTATGGCGAATTTGTGGAATCCCAAGAGCCAACCCATGTGGGTGCCGATCTGATCGCCGGATCCCTGATCAAAAACCCAGGCGGTACCCTCGTTCCTGCCGGGGGGTATGTGGCAGGGCGGGCGGAGCTGGTGGAGCAGGCGGCCTGTCGGTTAACGGCTCCGGGCATTGGCTCTGAAGGGGGGGCAACCTTTGATCTCAATCGGCTCCTGTTCCAGGGGTTATTTTTGGCCCCACAAATGGTGGCTGAAGCGGTCAAAATCGCCCACTTGGCTGCCCAGGTGTTTCAAGATTTGGGCTACCCTGTCTCTCCTTTGCCGCAAACTCCCCGTACCGACATCATTCAAGCCATTCAGCTGGGATCCCCTCAAAAGTTAGAAGCCTTCTGCCGGGCCATTCAACGGAGTTCCCCTGTGGAGGCTTATCTCACCCCGATTCCTGAGGTGATGCCCGGTTATGCCGACCCCGTGGTGATGGCAGCAGGCACCTTTATTGCCGGGAGCAGTGCCGAGCTTTCTGCCGATGGGCCGATGCGGGATCCCTACACGGTCTATTTGCAGGGGGGAACCCACCTTTGCCATGGGCGCCTCGCCCTAGAGGCTGTTTTGACTACTCTAACTGCAGGGGAGACCCTTTGAATTTGACATCCTCTCCCAGCAACCCTAGCGGGTATACAGGGAGATTCTCTTACCCTATGGACGGACAAACTCAAACAATGGCAGTTCAGGCCCCCCTCATTCATGTGCGGGGAGGATGTCAGTTGACTGCCAGCCCATGAAAACTTGAAAACTCGGGATCCGATCCGAAGCCCCTATTTTAGGAAATCAATCGGATCCCCTTTTCCGGGGGATTTTGCCGAGCCAATTGGGAGAGCACTTGTTGCCAAAGTTGGGCGGGTTGGGATCCCTGACCCCTGACCTGCAATAGACGGGATCCCTCAGGGTGAGGATGCGGCTTTAGGTGGAGCCAAAGATAAGCAGTAGGCAAATCCGAGAGATATTGGGACCACTCGATGGCGGTGATCCCATCCCTGTTCCAGAGTTCTTCCAGGCCCAGATCTTCGGTGGCAGCAGACTCGAGACGGTAGAGATCGCAGTGAAAAAGAGGGATCCGACCCGTGTGATATTCCTGCACCAGGACAAAGGTGGGGCTGTCAATCGGCTCGGGGATCCCTAAGCCCTGCCCCAACCCCTGCACAAAGGTGGTTTTGCCACTGCCCAGATTGCCTTCCAAAAGAATCACCAAGCCCGGCTCTGCCCTTTGCCCGATCAGAGCCGCCAGCGATTGGGTAGCCGCAGCAGAGGGCAACACCAAAGAAGATGCCTCAGCCCAAACGGCTTCACTCGGCATGGTCAGCCTCGGTTGGGAACTCGCCAGGATCCTTCAAAGGAAGGGGTGCAGGGGGATCAGCGGTGCGCTTGAGGGATCCCACCAGCAGCAGCCCACCCACCCCGATCAACAACAAACTCACCGCTTGAGCCACTCGCAAGGGCCCGAGCATGAGGCTATCGGTACGCAGCCCTTCAATCCAGAAACGCCCCAGGCTGTATCCCAGCAAGTAAAGGCCCAACAGACTACCCGGCGGGGGATTGCGCCGATAACTCAGGAAGATCAAAATCCCGAAAAGGCCGAAGTTCCAGAGTGATTCGTACAAAAAGGTGGGGTGAACGCGGGATCCATCAGGAAGTTGCAGTTGGATCCACAAGGGACTGTTCGGGCCCAAAACCTCTCCATAGGCTTCGTTGTTGAAAAAGTTGCCCCAGCGCCCGATCGCCTGACCGAGGATAACAGAAGGAACAAGGCAGTCTGCCAACGACCAAAAGTTCAGTCGATGTCGCCGCACAAAAAGGTAGAGGGCCACACTGCCCCCGATCAAGGCCCCATGAATGGCAAGGCCCCCCTGCCAAAGGGCGAGGATCTGCCACCAAGGGCCATCTCGGTAGCGATCCCATTCAAACACCACATAGTAAAGGCGGGCCAAAGGCAGGGATCCAACCACCAACCACCCCAGCAAATCCAGCATGTAATCGGGTGAAATGCCACGCCGAGCCGCCAAATGGCGGGCCAGCAGCAAACCCAGCACTATCGCCAGGCCAATCAACGCGCCATACCAACGCAGGCTCAAGGGCCCCCAAGAGAACACAATCGGGCCAGGGGAGCGCAACACCAAAGTTATGAACACAGCACCAATCCTGAACAGGCCCTTCTAGCTCACTCTATCCTCCGATGAACCCAACCCATCCCTTTTGTAAGCGCCTTTCTCTACAGTCCTATAGTCATTGCAATTGGGGCTGAAACAGCTCCTTCAACCCCAGCCCCTCTCCCAGAGCAGGAGAGGGGAGTCAAAAAGTGTATCGTTCTTATTTGGAGTGACTATAAAAGCAAACTGAGGGGAACGACCGGGATCCGCTCACCCGTAGATGACAATGTTAGAATGCAAGCTCGATTTTTTGTCACCCCTACCCCAGGATGCCGGTTATGGCCCGAGGCAAAGCCGCTGCCGTGAATACCACCGACGACCCCGACAAGTTGAAGTCCGAGAAACGCAAAGCCCTAGAACAGGTACTGGGCCAGATCGAGCGCAACTTCGGCAAAGGGGCGATCATGCGCCTGGGGGACGCCGCTCAGATGCGGGTGGAGACCGTACCCAGTGGGGCCATCACCCTGGATTTGGCCCTGGGCGGCGGGTACCCGAAAGGGCGAATCATCGAAGTGTTTGGGCCAGAATCTTCCGGGAAAACCTCGATTGCGCTACACGCGATTGCCGAGGTGCAAAAACAGGGGGGAACAGCCGCTTTTGTGGATGCGGAACATGCCTTGGATCCCACCTACGCGGCAGCCTTGGGGGTAGATATCCAAAACCTGTTGATCTCGCAGCCGGATACGGGAGAGGCTGGGCTGGAAATTGTCGATCAGCTGGTGCGCTCTGCTGCGGTGGATATCGTGGTGGTGGATTCGGTGGCGGCGCTGGTTCCCCGCGCTGAAATCGAGGGGGACATGGGGGATGCCCATGTGGGGTTGCAGGCCCGCCTCATGAGCCAAGCGTTGCGCAAGATCGCCGGGAATGTCAGCAAAACCGGGTGTATCGTGGTTTTCCTAAACCAACTGCGCTCCAAAATTGGCGGGATAGGCTATGGTCCTCAAGAGACCACCACCGGTGGCAATGCCCTTAAGTTTTATGCGTCGGTGCGGTTGGATATTCGTCGCGTTCAAACCCTGAAAAAAGGCACGGATGAGTACGGGATCCGGGCACGGGTGAAGGTGGTGAAAAACAAGGTTGCTCCCCCCTTCCGGCGGGCAGAATTCGACATCATCTTCGGTCAAGGCATCTCCAACATCGGCTGCATTATCGATCTGGCGGAGGAGATGGGCATCCTCAAACGGCGCGGCTCGTGGTACAGCTACAAAGATGAAAATGTCGCCCAAGGTCGGGACAATCTGGTTGCTTACCTGAAGGAGAATGCCGAGATTTTGGCGGAGGTAGAAGGGGCTGTGCGGGAAAAACTGTCTTCGGGAGTGGCGGTTTCTGCCAATCAACCTGCCCCCATGGAAGATGGGGACGAGGAGGACAACAGCATCACAACTTTTGAGGATGAGGAGTTTTGAGCTAAACGGCTGCTGCTTGCGCTCGCCGTTGCCTGAGGGCTTCGTAGAGGAGCAGACCTCCGGTCATGGCTACATTCAAAGATTCCACTCCGGCGACCATCGGGATCCACACCTGCGCATCCGCCTGTTGGATCACCTCCCGGCTGAGGCCAGCCCCCTCATTGCCCAAGAGGAATAGCGTCGGCTGGGTGAGGTCGTGATCCCAGTAACAAGTGCCGGTTTGAGAGAGGGTGGCGGCCAACACACGGATCCCCTGACGACGACAGGATTGGATCCAGGCGGGTAAATCCGGCAGTACCTGGGGCGGACGACGAAACCACTGGCCTGCCGAGGCCCGTAGCACCTTCGGATTTTGGGGATCCACACTGTCTTCGCTCAGCCACAGCCCATCGGCACCGCTGGCAGCCACCACCCGAATCAGGGATCCCAAATTGCCCGGATCCTGCACCGTTTCGAGCACAAGGCCCAGACGCACCCCAGCCGGCGTAAGGGGGGGGATCCCTTGGCTGGCAGCCACGGCAACTCCGCCTTCTGGGGTTTCGGTGGTACAGAGCGCCGCCATCACCTCCGGGCTAACCGGTTGTTGACGCAGCGTTTCGGGTAAATTCGCCAGCAAGTGGGGATGGCGTTTGGCCCAATCGGGGGTGTAGCAGAGGGCCTGGAGGGGCCAGCCGGTCTGCAGGGCTGCTTCGATCAAATGGGATCCCTCCACCAAAAAGGAGCCCTGTTCTTGCCGACCTTTGCTGCGGTGAAGCTGGCGCAACTGCCGGATCCAGGGGTTTTTGGGGCTGGTGAGCAGTTCAGGAACCATGCAGGAATAGAAATTAACCGTAGCGGGGAAAACCGGGATCCCTCAGGGGCGAGGGTAAAGCAACTGGCCCAGCCGCCGCAATTGATCGGAGGTGCCCATACACAGCAGCAGATCCCCCGGTTGCAGCAGGGTTTCGCCGCTGGGGCCACCGATTAACTGGCCATCCGCTCGCCGAATCGCCACCACCAACGCCCCAGAGCGAGCCCGCAGGTCCGCTTTCTGCAAGGTTTGGCCCACATAAGGACATTCCTGCGCCGCCAGCTCATACTCCTCCAGATAAAAGGTGCGATCCCGACCGGAAAGGATGCCATCGACAAAATCCACCGCCCGCGGACGTAAAGCAGCAGCGGCCATGCGTTTGCCCCCGGTAATGTAGGGAGAAATGGCATGGGTGACACCCGCTCGTTGTAATTTTTGCAGAGCCTCTTCCGTGTTGGCGCGGGCAATGGTGCGAATGCGAGGATTCAGGGTACGGGCAGACAAGACCACATACAAATTCTCCGCATCCGAAGGTAGGGCGGCGATCAACCCCTCTGCCTGTTGCACCCGCGCCTCGAGCAGGGTGGCATCCAGGGTAATATCCGCCTGCAGAGCCACATACCCCAGTTCTTGGGCGGCGTGAACCGGGTCAGCAGCCTGATCGATCACCAAAAACGGGATCCCTTCCGACTGAAATTCCTGAGCCACCTGTCGCCCAATGCGACCGAAACCGCAGATCAGGTAGTGATTGGCCAGTGCTTCCATTTGCTTTCTCCGCTTGCGCCGTCGGATCCCCTCCTGAAAATGCCCCTGGATCAAGGTTTCCGTAAAGCGATTCACCATAAACCCGATGCTCAACACCCCCATCAGGATCAGGGCCACCGTAAACAATCGCCCTCGATTCCCCAGCGGCTCTACCTCCATGAAGCCAACCGTAGTCAGGGTGATGACCGTCATGTAGAGAGCTTCTACCCAGGGCCACTGCTCCACCCAGTGATACCAAAGGGTGCCGATCAGCACGACGGATCCCAGCACCCCTACACCCAAGCCGAGATCTCGCTGGATTTTGGGATCCCGTTTGACGGCCTGGGGGGAGGAGGAGGGAACGGAAGCCATAGGGGGACATAGCAAGGATCTGCCGAAGGAAGGGTGAGGGGGGCACTAGAATGAGGAGAAACGGGTTGTTGAGCAATTGAGAGTGGAGTGCGGATGTCCGAGTACGTCAAAGTGGAATATCGAATCGACAAAAACGGACAAATTACCGAGACCGTGTTGAATGGCTCTGGCCCCAGTTGCACCTTAACCACCACAGAGCTGGAGTCGGCCCTTGGAACGGTGCAGAAGCGGGAGCTATTGCCGGAGTTTCATCACTTGGCCCAACCCGAGATGGAATCGGAAGTTTCTTTGAAGCAAACCCGCTAAGGGCAGAGAGGTTGAGGCTCCAATTCTGCTCCAATTCTAGAGTCTTGGCAACTCTCTGTGGCCGGAAGCCAGGGAATTCCTCCCTGTTACCTATAGCGGAGCACCATCTTGCTATGCAAGGTGCGGAGCACCATGAATTGAGTTTGCAACACCTACCCTCACCCCCTTCGCCCAACATGGCAGCGGCCATGGCCGCTCTCCCAAAGGGAGGGGGAGGAGAGTCAGAAAGTGTATCGTTCTTATTTGGTCGTATTTGGAGTGACTATACTTTCCCTTTGCTACCACGAGATTCGCGCTCACTTTGGCCTGTCGAGCAACTTGGCCCAACAGGTTTGCAGGCGAGTGGCCGGTCCTCGGAAGGTGGCCAAACAAAAGCATCGCCCGGTCAAAGCGGTCAAGTCGGATTTTCTCGTTTCGGGAAAAAGACCGGACGGCTCGCCGGAGCCGGGCGAGCACAGTTTCACTCACCACCGTTGATGGGCGTGAGCGGTTTGGGTTGGCCATCGGCAATTACCAACGGGGAATGCTGAACAGTTGGGCGTTCCACCGGTTGAGGGGGTTCATTGAGTACAAGGCTTTGAGGGCGGGTGTGAAGGTTGTTGCGGTCAATCCGGCCTACACCGGTCAAACGTGCCACCGATGTCTGCGTATTCACCCGGATGTCGATAAGTTCTATCGGAGGGGTAAGCGGTTTGGGTGTGGGCATTGGGGTTGGCAGGGGGATGGGGCTTTTAACGGGGCCAACCCTATCAAAATAATCGGGCTGTCGGTAATACGGCCTGGAGGCTCCTGGTTATCCTGTGGGTTGAAGGAGATAGCCGGAGGGCTACTGAAGGGCTTTTGGAAAGCCCGCGACTGTGTAAGCCGTCAGCGTCGGGAAGACGCTACCTCCTATCACTTCGCTGATTGCCCTTCACCTCGTCTTCCCCGAAATACCGACTTGTCAAGTATTCCAGCTACTCAGAGCGCAAGTGGCGAACATTCTGCTATCGAGCATAGAAGTAGAAGTGATTGTATCATCTACGTTTGGAGGGTTTTAACTTAACAAGGATTCGCGTTGCTCATCAAGCATTGACGAGGGGTGCAACCAACCCCGTATCTAAAGCGTAGGGGCTTGCGTCGCACCTCCCACGCTCCCCGATTTTCCGGTCAGCTGTGGGTAACTGGCGGAAGGGCTGTAAACACCAAGCCTTTCCAAACTATTTTTTCTTATTCTTGCCCCCCTTTCCAGCAGCCTTAGCGTTGCTGGCCCGTGCCGCCCCAACTGCAGCCTGAAACAGCCAAACCGCCAAGGGAGCTGCGACAACCAAGATGATGCTGGTGGTACCGACGCCGAAATCCGGCTCACCTGAGGCCAGTTCAAAAACAGAACCGACGGCGGCAATGGCGCTGAGGCAGGAAACAGCCAGGAGCAAGTAGCCTTTGATGCTGGTGGTCATGGGGAACTCGTTCGGGGTACTACAGTCAGAGGTTTATTCGCAAAAAAACCCTCCCATCACTGAGAGGGTCACCCTTCATCCTAAAGGTAGGACTTTACAGGCATCAAGGTAAGGCCGGGATCTCCGAGGTTCAGCTGCCAGAGTGGGGGACTAGCCGTTCACAATAATCTTGCCCACCATGCCAGCACCGCGGTGGGGGGTGCAGTAGTAGGTGTACTCACCCGGAGGAACATCCGCAAACACAGATTCAACCGCTTGCTTGGGAGCGGTGAGCAGCGCTTTGTGGGAGAGCTTGGCCGCCAAAGCCGCGTCACCACCAGGCACCTTATCGAAGACGACGTTGTGGGGGTAGACCTTGTTGTTCACCCACTGAACGGTATCTCCTTGGTTGATGGTGAGAGAAGGCGGATCGAAAATCAGCTGAGCTTTGTCGGATCCCATCTTGACGGTGTAGGTTTCGGCAGCAGCAGGGTTAGACAAAAACACCACAGCTCCCACCACAACAACAAGGCTGAGGAGGATGAGCTGGAGGCGCTTCACTAGGCTTAGGACTGGAGACATGGATTCCTCTCAAAACTTGACAACAATTACCCCTAGGGCTGTGGCTTGGCTGCCTTCGGCTCACAGTGAAGAACACCAAGTTAAGCAGGTAAACGCAGGGGAGATTTAGCCCATGAAACCATGGTAGACCAAAGGGGGGAAAAAGGCTTGGGATCCTTGTGCTCTGGGAGAAATCCCCCTGGAAGGGCACCCGACGGGCAGCGGCTCCGCCGAAGGTCGTAGGAGGATAACCTCTTTCCCCATCGGGCCTCCCCCATCCCTCAAAACCCTGACCTAGGTTCGTTACCCGTTATCCGTGGGATCCCTGATGAAAAGCCAAGCAGCCCTGACGAAACCGTTGGCCTTCTGCCAGCTAAATCAGTAAGCTCACCGACGCGAACGAGGAGTAGAGTGTTCTAGTCTGAGCTTGAGGTTGATATCAAAACCTTTTCCCACCACGCCCCTCCAGATTAGGGCGGACTAGCGGTCTCCGATTAAACCTAGGCTTTGATAAAGATAAGTGATGAGTGCACAACCTTTACCCCTGACAGACGCAGACAAAAAGTACCTAGAATCTGCGGATCGGCAGCTCAGCCTGCAGCTTGAGATTCAGATCTTGGCTCGCTGTATCGGCGCGGCTTTGAGTTTAGGTAGCCCCCTTAAAATCGAGGTGCATTATGCTCCCCAGGGGCATAGGTGAGCAGCTTGGGCCATTTGCCGGAGTTTGCTTGCTTGAGTCATCATGCTTGAACTTTTGGGCTCCCCCAGAAACCTGGTGGAGGGAGCTCTCTGCCTCATCCTGCTCCGCTGGGGCTATCAGGTGGTTGACATTGGGAACCTCCCGTACGGCCACCAGAGGACTTTTGGACTTTTGAAGTTGTTGAGGGCAGGTTTACCGGCCAATGGCTCCCTGAATCATCATCTCGGTCAGGTAGCCCAGGGCTCTTAAGTCGGCATCATCAAAGCAACGGTCGCATAACAAACGGTGGATCAAGTCGTCATGCTGCGAAGTGAAGCAGCGGGTTTGTAGTATCTCCTCGACAATCAATCGAATGGTCATGGCTCCTCCCGGGTCAAATGCCACCCTCTACCCTGAATGATGAAGTGTCAAACTACGCTGAAAAAAGCGAGTCTGTACGGATTTTCTGGCCGAGGAGATGTATGGATAAGGGAGGCTAGGCTCCCCAAATTCGCTGAATAGCCCTGAGAACCTGCGGCCCCATCGTCTGCAAAAGGTTGAGAATCGGGATCGATCCCTCCCAGATGGTTCTCAACAGGAGAAGGCGGGACTGGGAAGGAAAGCCTCCTTAGACGCAAGGGGCATGTAGGTCAAAATTGGCTTAACATTATTTCATGACCGGGCGCAGCCTTTGGATCCCATGTCGGAGGCAGACGGTCCAGTGTCCAACGGTCTAACTCAGCTTTATCCATCTTTCGCATTGCAGGTAATAGGACAATGGTGGGTATTTTCAGGCGTCTTTTCGGCTCTCGTGGCGGAGCAGAGTCCTCACCGACACAGAATTCTCCTTCTAAGGCAGCCAAGTCGAAAGACAACAGCTTCTTCCTTGATCCGGATGAGGCGAAAACCCTTGGCAATATCGACTACATGCGAACCCCAAGAACGGTGAAGCACACTTTCCTGGATTTTGGTGCCACAGAAAAGGTGGAGGTTGTAGAGCAAGTTTCTTCCCTTGGGAAAGTTAAGGTTAGCACAGAAGAAATCAAAACTTCTGTGGCTACTTCTGAACAGGGATCCTCTTCCTCAAGTAGTAGCAGCAGCGGAGCAAGCCCACGCCGTCAGGCGGGTTCAGACATGGATACCTTCCGCAATATGGCCCGCAATCTGAAGCGGAAATAGAAGGGGAAATAGCCCGAACCGCCGGTGTATTCTCTTGGCCGAATTCCAGATTGCTGAAACAGCTCCCTCACCCCCTTCGCCCAGCGTGGCACCGGCCGGATCCCCTCTCCCGCTCTGGGAAAGGGGATCCGGAAAGTGCATCGCTCTTGATTGGAGTGACCATAGAACTGCTCAGCTCATTCGGAACGAGTTCGTAACAAACTCATAACAAGTGTGTATGCTACTGGATGAGTAACTCTGGATGAGTAACTGATGAGTAACTAAGGAGTAGGGCGGTATGACCTCTCCAAGCTCTGTGGGGTTAAGGTTAGCATCGGGAGGAGATTAGGCCGTCACTTTCCTCCTCGTTCACGGGTTAGCCCCGCTACTGCCGCCACCGAGAAAATCACCAAAGCCTGCAAAATCTGCACCAGATCTTTGGGGGTATTGGCTAGGGTTTGCATTGCCGTTGCTCCGTTGTTCAAAGCGCCAAACAGGAGCCCCGCCAGCACCACCCCCCAGGGATGGTTGTTCCCCACCAAGCCAACGGCAATTGCCGTAAAGCCGTAGCCAGGAGAGAACTGGTCATAGTAGCGATAGTGCAGCCCCAAGACTTCAATGGCCCCGCCGATGCCCGCCACGGCCCCGCTGAGCACCATCGCCCCGATCCAAACCTTGGACACCGAAATTCCCGCATACTGTGCAGCCCCCGGACTGGATCCCACGGTTCGCAGGCGAAAACCGGCACGGGTGCGAAACAGGCCGAACCCAACCCAAGCCGCCAAACCCAAGGCCAAGAGCAATCCCCCACTAAGGCGCGTGCCCGACCACAAGGGATCCAACCGCGCCGCCGCCACCAGAGGAGCGGTAGCCGGGAGCGGCCCCGAACGCAGGGGCCCACTCGGCCCCACCAGATAGGCCGTGAGGCGGAAACTGAGGTAGTTGAGCATGATGGTGGTGATCACCTCGTGGGTGCCATTGCGGGCTTTAAGGATCCCAGGCAAGAGACCCCATAGTCCTCCCGCCAGAGCGGCCAGCCCAAGGCTCAAAGGCACATGCAAAAAAGGTGGCCAACCCAAGGGCAGGGATCCGATCCACCCAGCCACCAACCCACCCAGCACCAATTGCCCTTCGATGCCGATGTTGAACAGCCCTCCCCGTGCAGCCAAAGCAAAGGCTAATCCCCCAAAAATCAGAGGAGTAGCGTTGACCAAGGTTTCACTGAGGGCCACCCCACTACCGAAAGCCCCTTGCACCAGGGCCTGATAGGCTAGCCAGGGATCCCCTCCGGTAGAGGCGATCAGCAATGCCCCGATCCCGAAGGCTCCGGCGAAGGTGGCCAGCAGCCAAACCCGCGGATCCCGAAAGACTGCCGAGTGTGTTCCCTTCATGGCTGGCCCCCGCTCATGAGAAAGCCCAGGGTTTGGCGTGAAACTTGTCCCCGGGAAAAAGATCCTGCAATCTGTCCTTGAAACAGCACCAAGAGGCGGTCGCTGAGGGCGAGAATTTCGTCGAGATCGAAGGAAATCAGCAAGATACCACAGCCCCGATCCCGAGTTTCCTGTAAACGGGCGTGGACAAACTCCGTCGCCCCAATATCCAGCCCCCGGGTGGGTTGGGCCGCTAGCAACAGGCAGGGATCCCCCCAGAGTTCCCGGGCAATGATCCACTTTTGTTGGTTGCCGCCGGAAAGGGTGCGGGCGGGTGGGCGGGTTGAGGAGGCGCGCACATCAAACCGGTGCAGCAGCTCTTGGGCTACGGTCTGGGCAAGGGCGTAATTGAGGCGAACCCGACGGGCTAGCGGCGGATCTTCGCTATGGGTGAGCAACAGGTTTTCCAACAGGGAAAAATTCAGTACCAACCCCTGCCGGTGTCGATCCGGCGGAATGGTCCGTAACCCCAACCGACGTCTTTCCAGAAGAGAAGCACGGCTGATGTCTTGTCCTCGCAGCTTGACGGTGCCGACAGGACTGCGCCTGAGGCCCATGAGCAACTCCAGCAACTCGGTTTGGCCGTTGCCCTCCACCCCGCAAATGCCGACGATCTCGCCAGCGCGCACCTGCAATTGGATCCCTAGCTTGGTGTACCCAGTATCGGATTCTGGAGTGGGTTGAGATCTGAGCAAAAGCTGCTCCACCTCAAGCAAGGGATCTCCGACAGCGGCAGGAGCAACCATCCCCCCCAGGGAAACACTGCGCCCCACCATCATCTCCGCCAGTTGGGTGGGGGTAGCCTCGGCACTGGCACAACTGCCGACGGTTCGGCCCTGGCGAATCACCGTCAGCCGATCGCTCACCGTGAGCACTTCCTGTAGCTTGTGGGTGATGAAGAGGATGGTTTGGCCGTTGGCCTGTAGGCGACGCAGGATTTGGTAAAACTCCTCCACTTCGGTTGGGGCTAACAGAGCTGTCGGCTCATCCAAAATCAAAATGCGGCTACCCCGATAAAGTGCCTTGAGCAACTCCACCCGCTGTTGCATCCCCACCGGCAGATCCTCCACCTTCGCCCAGGGATCCACCCACAGCCCCTGTTGGCGCATCAGCGCTTCCACCTGGGCCACAACCTGACGGCGATTGAGGTGAATCCCTGTTTGGGGCTCAGCGCCGAGAATGATGTTTTCTGCCACGCTAAATCGCGGGATCAACATGAAATGCTGATGTACCATGCCCAGCCCGGCGGCCACGGCATCGCGGGGGTTGCGAAAGCGCACCGGGATCCCATCGATCCGGATGGAGCCCGCATCGGGAGACACCAAGCCGTAGAGAATGGCCATCAGGGTCGACTTACCGGCCCCGTTCTCCCCCAACAGGGCGTGGATCTCCCCCGCTTCCACCCGCAAATCAATGCCTGCATTGGCCACCACCGGGCCAAAGCGCTTGACAATACCGCTCATCTCAACGGCAGCCGGGATCCCTTGCCGCATGGGGGCCTTCCAAACGGGTCTTTATCCAGATCAAGGCAGTTGGAAAGCGGCCAGTTCTTCGGCGGTGGTGGGAGGGACTAAGGTTCCCGCCTCGATCTGAGCTTCGTAGGTTTGCACCTGCTGCATCACCGCTGCCGGAATTTTGTTACCGGGCGTCAGTAGGGCCATCCCCCCTTCTTTGAGGCCCAAGTCGAGGATCCCCCCCTGAAAGGTGCCTTTGGCAACCGCTTCCACCTGGCTGAAGACCGCCACGTCCACCGCCTTAGCCACCGCCGCCAGTTGATGGTCTGGGGCCAACTGGCTTTTGTCTTTGTCGGAGGCGATCACCCACAGGCCAGCCCCCCGCTCCCGGACGGCCTCAAACACACCCGTGCCGCTCAACCCCCCCACTTCAAACAAAATATCCGCCCCCTGGGCGATCTGGGCTTCGGCCAAGCCCTTTCCTTGGGCCGGATCGGCAAAGCTGCCCACATAGCCCACCAGCACCTCCGCCTCGGGGTTGGCGGTTTTCACCCCCGCCTGAAAACCCGAGATCCAACGCACCACCGGCGGAATTTCGATGCCACCAATCGCCCCCACCTTGCCACTTTTGCTCATTAAGCCCGCAGCCACCCCCGCCAGAAAGGATGCCTCCTGCTCCCGAAACACCACCGAGGCAATGTTGTCGACCCCCTCTTCGGCCACCGCATCGATCAGGGCAAACTTGCGATCCGGGTTTTGCTTGGCCACCTCAGCGATGGCATCCGTGAGCAAAAACCCCACCCCCACCGTCAGCTCACTGGTGCGGGCGGCAGCACTTAAGTTGGGCACATACTGGGCAAACTCCCGCGACTCGATGAACTTGGCTTCCACCCCCAGTTCTGCCGCTGCCTTCTGCAGCCCAGCCCAGGCCAGATCGTTAAAGCCTTGATCTCCCAAGCCGGCTTGGTCGGTAACCATGGTGACGGTAATTGCGCCAGTGGGTGCTTGGGCCAGCCCGGGTTGCAGGAAGACCCCCATCAACAGCAGGCTAAGCAGAGCAGAAGTCACTTGGATCCATCGGGAAAACAGCTGTGGGCGACGCATAGGTTCACGTTGCAGATGCAAAAGTTGATATTGAATTATTCCTTTAGCAACTTTGGCAAACGGTTGTTTTTGTCACTTTTTGCGGCGGGATCCCTGCGGTAACTCTGGAACCATCATTGGCGGGATCCCGTGCTGTTTTTTCCCTTTTTGCTGGCGACGATGCGCATGGCCACTCCCCTGATTTGGGCAGGGATGGCGGGCTTGCTCTCGGAGCGTGTGGGCATCATGAACATTGCCCTAGAGGGTTACATACTGCTGGGGGCTTTTGGAGCGGCCTGGGGCAGCCACCTCAGCCAGAATCCCTACTGGGGGCTGCTGGCAGGGGGATTGTGTGGGATGTTGGCGGCGGCATTACACGCGATTTGGTGTGTGGGCTTGCGGGCGGATGCGATTGTGGCGGGGGCTGGGTTGAACCTGTTGGCCCTGAGTTTGCCCAATTTCCTCCTGCAGAGCATTTGGGGAGTGGCAGGAACCTCACCGATGGTACCCAAGTTGCCAACCTTGGCGGGTGGGCTGAACCTATTGGTGCCGCTGGCCGGGCTGCTGGTGTTGGGGGTGCAGGTTTTTTTCTACCAAACCCGCTGGGGGCTGAGGGCCTTGGCGGTGGGGGAACATCCTCGAGCTGCCGCCAGTGCCGGGGTGCCCGTTGAGCGTTACCGCTACATTGCCCTGTTGGTGGCCGGGGTTTTGGCGGGCTGGGGGGGAGCCTACCTCTCCATCGGGGAACTTTCGATGTTTGTGCAGCAGATGACGGCAGGGCGTGGGTTCATCGCATTGGCAGCGTTGATCTGCGGCAATTGGCACCCTTTGGGTACCCTGGCTGCGGCCCTCTGTTTTGGGGCGGCTCAGGCTTTGCAACTGCAAGCCCAAGCCCTAACCCTGCCTCTGCCCAGAGATTTTCTGCTGGCACTGCCCTATTTGCTTACCTTGCTGGCGGTGGCAGGATGGGTACGGCGCTCCCAACCCCCAGCGGGAATGGGTCAACACCCTGACTAACCCAAATCTGCCAGGCACCGCCGGATCAGTACCTCGCTCATGCGTTGGCGGTAGAGGCGGCTGGCACGAAAATCCTCGATCCAGCCGTGAATCTGCTCCTGCAGAAGTTGTGGAATAAGGGTGGGATCCTCAAGGGATGGGATCCGCAGAGCTTGGGGGACGGCGACCGCCCCATTGAGACCGAAGATGTATTCCCCAGAACGGGGATCCCGAGTGCCCACCACGATCACCACCGCCGGATCTGTTTGGGCCAGACCCAGGCGCTGAAAAGAGCTGGGACCCTGCAAGCGGTGGGCCGGAATGTGGATTCGCCGTAAGGCCTCCCCCGGTTGCAAGAGGGTCTGTTGGGGGCCGGTTTGAAAGTGACTGGCTGGGATTTGGCGCAGGGCTTGCCGGGATCCCTGAGGACGGATCAGCTCATAAGTGGCCTCGAGGGCAATCAAGATTGGGGCCATCACCCCCACCGTCAGGGCCAGACAGACATTGCCCCCTACCGTCGCACAATGGGCCACCTTAAAGGAGGCCAGCGAAGCGATTCCCTCACATAGGGCACGGATCCCCGGCCAATCGGGTGGCCACGCTTGTCGGAGCAAACGCTCGAAGGTGCAGGTAGCCCCTAGGGTCAACCCCTCTGGACGAATCTCCAGCTCATCCCAACCTAGGGGTTGCAAATCCACCAATCCCCGCAGGTGGGGTTGCGGCTGCGAAAAGAGCCAAGTCCCTCCGGCCAACCAGCTCCAGCCGGGATCCCAAGGGGGCAGATCCTCAAGCTGTTGGGGGCGAATATAGGTGTCCAGGTTGTGCAGATCCATCGCTGGGGTCAACAGGGATTGTTGCATTCTATGACAAAGCCTTGGGAAGGGATCCCGTTTCGGTGTTTGGGCTCAATCTCTTTCCCCATCCACCCATTGGGCGACCGCCTGGCACAACTCAGGAACAGCATCCGCAGGCCAAAAACCCTCCCCGCGACGCCCCTGATGCAATTGCAAATAAAGGCTCCAGGCGGCAGCACTGCCGGTGGCGACCAAGGTCAGACTGGGGAAAGCCTGCTCCAGCGTAATGCCCTCCTCCGCCATCAACTGGGATCCCATCGCCTCCATATCCTGCTGCAAGCGCTGCAAGCCCTTCACAAAAGTTTGCCATTCCTCTTGGGTCAGTTCCAGCGCCCAGGTTTCTCCCCCCACCAATGCGACGAAAGGTTGTCCGGCGGGATCCCAGCCCAGCCGCCAGCCGGATCCCTTGAGCAGGGGGGGTCGGACCCGGTGGGTGTGGACCAAGGCTTCGAGGGGAAAAGGATCCATCGCTGGGGGTATGCCGGAAAAGATGCGAGTAAAATCAACAGGGTGTGTTGTCAGGATAAAGCGGCTATGCCCAATTCCAAGCCCCTCACTGGGAAAACCCGTCGGGTCATCCAAAGTACGCTCGTCTCCAGCATAGGCTTGCTGCTTACAACCTTGGTATTGGGCATCGCTGACGCGACCGGAACAGGGGATCCCTTTAACGAGGAGGCTTTGGCTACTGCGGCCACCCCGCAAAACCCAATCCTACAGGTGGGCATCCTACAGCGCTTTGGTCGCTCCGATACGGATGAAGTGGAGCTTGCAGCCCCCGCGGGTTCTATGCTCACCCTGCAATTTGAGCAGGCAGACGGCACCCTTCAAACCCAACGCACCGCCCAAGTCACCATCGGCATTGTCAATCGCGCCCTCACCACCCCGGAAACGGTGCATCGGCTGATCCTGAGTAGCCACAAAAGTTTCGAGAGTGCCGAAGCCAGCGCCAACCACTGGCAGTCTTTGGGCATCAGCACCGAGATCGCCCAGCCGGAAGAATGGCAGGTGTGGGCCAACCGCACCTATACCCCCCAACAACTCACCCAGATCCAACTCTACGCCCAGGAAGAAGGGATCCCGAATGTGCGCCTACAGGTGCAAGAGCGGCCAGAACGGGCGGAGCTGAGCTGGGTACACGAGCATTTTCGCTACCATCGCACCCGCCTGGCGGTGACCTCCGATGCCGGTTATCTGCGGGTAAACGACCGCTACTACGCCGGATCCCTGACGATTCAGCCCAATGCCTACGGCAGCTATACCGTCGTCAATGCTGTGCCCTTGGAAACCTATCTGCGTGGGGTGGTACCCCATGAGGTGGGAGCAGGGGCGCCCTTTGCCGCCATGGCCGCTCAGGCCATTTTGGCCCGCACCTACGCCCTCAAGAACCTGCATCGCTTTCAAATCGACGATTACCACCTTTGCGCCAATACCCACTGTCAGGTGTATAGGGGCTTAACCGGAACCCACCCCCGTACCGACGAAGCAATTCGACAAACCAGCGGCCAAGTGCTCACCTACAACGGCGAACTGGTGGATGCCGTCTATTCCTCCACCAACGGCGGCGTATCGGCGGCCTTCGAAGATGTCTGGGATGGGGATCCGCGCCCCTACCTGCGCCCACAGGCGGATATTGCCCACCAACCGGGCAAAACCTTGGATTTGCGGCAGGAGAGCAGCTTCCGAGCTTTTTTGGCACAACGGGAAGGCTTTAACGAAGTGGGGGTATCGCGCCTGTTCCGCTGGGAGTTTTCTCAGTCCTTGAATGAGCTGAACACGCAATTGCGGGCCGCCCAAGACTACCTGGGGATTCTCATGCCCCCGTGGACCAGTATCAAGGGCATGAACATTCTGGAGCGCTCCGCCAGTGGTCGGGTGCAGGCGATGCAGCTGGATTTGCAAACGGCGGAAGGATCCCACTCGATTACCTTGCACAAAGACCAGGTGCGATTGGCTTTTCCCCGCTTGTACAGCACCATGTTCCGGATAGAGCCCCTGAAGCAGGCGGATCAGTTAACGGGCTACCAGTTTGTCGGTGGCGGCTTTGGTCATGGGGTGGGTCTCAGCCAGTACGGCTCCTACACCTTGGCGCGGCAGGGGTTCAGCCCGGCGCAGATCCTCGATTTTTACTACCCCGGCACCACCTTGGCTCCGCTGGGATCCCTGTCTTTGCAGTTGCCTGCCACGTCTGTAGCCAGTTCGGATGGCTAGGGATGGAGTCCATGGCTGAGGAGCCGCTGGAACTGGGTATTGAGGATGGCCTTCAGGCTCAAGAGAAGTCGTTGCCCCATGTCCAAGACGAAACAGAGCCCTACCGAATTCCTACTGCCCCGCCGGGGTTTAAGTCGGGCTTTGTGGCGCTGATCGGGCGGCCCAATGTAGGGAAGTCCACTCTGCTCAATGCCCTGGTGGGCCAGAAAATCGCCATCACCTCCCCCGTTGCCCAAACCACCCGCAACCGCCTACAAGGGATCCTCTCGTTGCCGGAGGCCCAGATCATCTGGGTAGATACCCCCGGCATTCACAAGCCCCACCATCGCTTGGGGGAAATTCTGGTTCACAATGCCCAGGCGGCCATCGCAGCTGTGGATGGGATCCTCTTCGTGGTGGATGGCTCAGTCCCCGCCGGTCGTGGGGATGCTTTTATTGCCGAGCGGATCCCGGCTGGATCCCCCTGTGTAATTGTCTGTAACAAGGCGGATCTCGCCCCTGGTGATGCCCAGACTCGGCAGGCCCACCAGGAGAGCTACCAGGCCCTGCGGCCGGGAGCACCTGTGATGTGGGTGTCTGGGCTGGATCCCGGCAGTTTGGATCCCCTGATCCAAGCCACGATTGACTTACTGCCCACCGGCCCCTATTACTACCCGCCCGATTTGGTCACCGATCAGCCGGAACGGTTCATCATGGGGGAGCTGATTCGGGAACAGGTGTTGCTGCATACCCGCGAGGAGGTACCCCATTCGGTGGCGGTGACTATCGACCGAGTAGAGGAGACCCCCAGCCTTACCCGCATCTTGGCCACCCTCTTGGTGGAACGCGATTCCCAAAAAAGGATCCTCATCGGCAAAAGGGGGGAAATGCTCAAGCAGATTGGCCAGGCTGCCCGCCTACAAATTCAAAAGTTGATCTTGGGCAAGGTGTACCTGGAACTCTTCGTCAAGGTGCGTCCCCATTGGCGGCGCTCGGAGCGGACCCTTGGCGATCTGGGCTATCGAGCCGAAACCTGACCCTTAGCCCTGCTGCCAGCTTACCATCGCCATCTGATTGGCCTGGTCATCCAACCAGTAACGGCCCTCCCGGTACTCGAGGATGCCCTCTAGGTAGGCGTGGATCTCCTCCCGACTCAGTACCGAGGCCAACTCTGGCCGCCAGCAGAGCAGGGCGGTGGCAAACTCCGTCAGCTCCTCCACTTCGCTGTAGGAACGGCTGGATCCCTTGGCGATCTGCACATCCGCCCAAATGCCCACTTGGGTGAGGGCACCGTACAGGTCGATCAGCACCGGCTCCGGGGAGCGCGCCTCTCCATGCAGACGGCAAAACAAGGGATCCAAAAAGGCATCGATCTGGTGGGTGCGGATCTGCATCAGACAAAAGCGGCCCGTTGCTGTTTTCAAAGCTTGCAAATAGGGTTCCAGATCGCTCACCCAGTAGAAAGCATGGGCACAGATCACCCCATCCACCGGGGGCAGATCCGCCAACGCTTCGGGCCAGGATCCCTGAACGGTTTGAATGTTTTTCACCCCTTGCTCACCGGCGATCAACTGCAACTGCTGCAGCATCTCCGGGGAAGGATCCAAGGCGATCACCTGCTTAACCCGGGGAGCAATGGGTAAGCTATAACGCCCGGCCCCGGCCCCAACATCCAAAATCACATCGCCGGGTTGCACGCGGGCACGCATCGCCTCCACAAAGGGATCTGTTGCCGGTAGAGCGCGGGTCATGCGAGCAAAACGGGGGGCCGCCATAGCCCAAAACCCCAAATCCCCCATGCGCGGACTCTGCCAACGCACATTTTGGGCTTCCCGCGCTTCCACCCGCTCCCGCCAACGGGCGAACCAATCGATCGGCTCAATCGAGGAAAGAGGGGTGAGAGTCTGGGCCATAACTGCCATCACCAGCGCAATACAGGTTTGATAATACTGGATGGGATCCCTGGGCTAGGTTGGATTGGCAACAGATCCTTATCTACTCCTTTTTTTTCGCGACCCCTGCCATGACCGCTTTCTATCGCGCTACGGTTCAAGCCGGTGCCCGCACCCTGCCCGGCCACTACTATGTCTCTTCCAGCCGTTTTGAGGCGGAGATCGAACAGATTTTTTATCGGCAATGGTTTTGTGTGGGACGCAGCACCGATCTGGCCCAACCGGGAGATTTCTTGCAGGTGCAGGTGCTGGGAGAAAGCCTGCTCCTGGTGCGGGATCCCGGCGGGCAAGCCCGTGCTTTTTTCAATCACTGTCGCCATCGAGGTACCCGGCTATGCAGTGAACCCCAGGGCCGTTTCGCGGACGGGATCCCTTGTCCTTACCACGCTTGGCGCTACGGCTTGGATGGGCAATTGCTGGCGGCTCCACAGATGCAAGAGGTGGAGGATTTTCGCCGCGAAGACTACCCGCTGCACGAAGCTGCTCTGGCGGAGTGGGAAGGATTTGTGTGGGTAAACCTCAGCCGGGATCCTCAACCCTTTGCGCAGGCATTTGCTGTGTTGCAGGGGCGTTTTCGAGAGTGGAATCTGTCCGTTTTGCGGCGAGGGCACCGCATCGAATACGACATTCGGGCCAATTGGAAGTTGCTGTTTGAGAACTATTCTGAGTGTTACCACTGCCCCCTGATCCACCCGGAATTGGCGCGGCTTTCTCCGGCCCGCAGCGGACGGAATGACCTTATGGAAGGCCCCTTTTTGGGGGGCTACATGCTGCTGAACCCGGAGGTCACCAGCCTCAACATGAGCGGCCAACGCAGCTTGCCCCTCATCTCCACCGTACGGGGTGAGAACCAACGGCGGGCCTACTACTACACCCTCATGCCCAACCTATTCCTGAGTTTGCAGCCCGATTATGTGATGACCCATACCCTTTGGCCCCAAGGGCCGGATCGGACGCACCTGGTGTGCGATTGGCTGTTTGAACCCGAAACCCTCGCCCAAGAATCCTTTGATCCCAGTGATGTGATCCAACTGTGGGATCTGACCAACCGCCAAGATTGGCACCTGTGCGAGCTTACCCAACAAGGGGTGGGATCCCGTGCCTACGAAGCGGGGCCGCTCTCCCATGCGGAGGGGTTAATCCAAGCCTTTGGACGGGAATATCGCCGCCAGATGCAGGAGTAGCGGATCCCTCCGGAGGGCAAAGCGGCATACAGTGTTGGGGCAGGGTACCGGTACCCATGGCGAGCTTTGGGAGATGTAACCGATGACATTGCGACTGTACGGGATCCCGACTTCCGGGAATTGCTACAAAGTGGAGTTGCTCCTCACACAATTGGGGATCCCTTACGAGCCGGTGCAAGTCAACTCCAGAGAGGGAGAGAACCGTCTGCCCGAGTATCTGGCCAAGAACCCATTTGGGCAAATTCCGGCCTTGGAGTTGGAAACCGGAACCGTCCTGGCGGAGTCCGCCGCGATTCTGGTCTACTTGGCCGAAGATACCCCGATGTATGGCCAAACCAAGCTGGAACGGGCTGAGATTCTGAAATGGCTGTTTTTCGAGCAAACCCGTATTGCCCGCTACATCGCCACCACTCGTTTTCTGGTGCGGGCCGGCAAGGCAGAGGCCAATGCCAGCCTGATCGAGCAGAACCTCAAGTTCGGCACCGATGCCCTGCGCATTATGGATGCCCATCTGGAAGGGAAATCCTTCTTTGTGGGCGGGCGATACACCATTGCCGATGTGGCTCTGTTCACCTATACCCATGTGGCCGAACAAGGGGGCTTTGATCTGCAGCCCTTCCCAAACATTCAAGCCTGGTGTCAACGGGTGAAGGCAACCGACAACTATTTTCCACTACCGGGGGCCTGAAAAAGCGCAACGCCATCCCGCCGCGGCTGCTCCTAACTGGTCCTGTAAGGTGTTTTGAGGCCTCAGCAGATTTTGGATCCCTGAGGGATTTGACGGCTTGGCTGGAAACGGTGAGCTAGAAAACACTGCTGGTAGAGCCGACTTGTCATGCGGAGCTGGCCAGTTGTTGTTTGCGCATTTGAGCCGCTTGGTTCAGGAGGGCTTCCACAAACGTCATCGCCTCTTGGGCCGAGTGACCGGCGGTGAGTTGAGCCAATTCTTCGCGGCGTTCGCCCTCTCCCAAGGGATCCACCCGTACCGAGGTTCGTTTTTTGTACACCACCTTGTGAACGCGCATATGGTGATCCGCTAAGGCGGCGATCAAAGGTTGATGGGTAACACAGAGAATCTGGTGATCCTGGGCAATGCTGTGCAACTTGGTGGCGATGGCTTGAGCCACTTTGCCAGAAACCCCGGTGTCGATCTCGTCGAACACCATGGTGGCTACCGGATCGATGCGGCTGAACACTACCTTCAGGGCCAACAAAAAGCGGCTCATCTCTCCCCCCGAAGCAATGCTGGCCAGCGGCTGCAGAGGCTCACCGGGGTTGGGGCTAATCCAAAAGCTCACCTGATCCCAGCCTTCCGCCGTCGGGGATCCGGCCTGGAGCTGCACCTGAAATTGCACCGCACTCATGCCCAGAGGTTGTAATTCTTGCACCAAAACCTTTTCCAGTTGACGGGCGGCCCGTTGGCGCAGTTGCGAGAGGACTTGGCACCGGTGCTCTAGCCTTTGAGCGGCTTGGTGGAGCTGGGCCTGTAGCTCTTCTAGGTTGGTGCCATCCCCCTGAATTTCCGCCAACTCTGCTTGTACCTGCTCGGCATGAGCGATGACGTGAGCCAAGGTGGGGCCATATTTGCGACAGGCTTGTTTCAGTTGCGCTAGGCGGCGTTCGATCTTGTTGAGGCGGTTGGGATTGGCCTCCAGGGTTTCTCCGTAGCGGATCAGTTCTCGTCCGGCCTCTTCCACCTGGATCAGGGCGCTGCTCACCATTTCCGCCAAAGAGGTGAGGTCGGGATCCACCTGAGCCATGGACTGGAGCAGACGTTCTGCTTGGCCTAAAAGATCGGCAATCGCCGGGGAACCGCTGTCGTTTTGGTAAAGCAGTTGATGCGCTTCATAGCTTTGTTTTCGCAGCTCCACACTGTGGGCGAGGCGATCCCGTTCCCGTTCCAATCGGCCCAGTTCTTCTGGATCTTCCAACCGCAGTGCGGCCAGCTCTTGAGCCTGGAACTCCAGCATGTCCAGCCGCTGTAGCCGCAGTTGCTGATCCTGCTGCCGGGATTCAATTTGGGTCTTGAGCTGCTGCCAAGTTTGGTAAAGAGCACCGACCTCGGCCCGTGTTCGCAACAACTCCTCACCGCCAAAATCGTCTAGCCAACGGCGCTGCGTCTGGGCAGATTGAATTTGCACGGTTTGTCCTTGGGCGGTGATCTCCACCAATTTGGCCCGCAGGCTGAGCATCTGGGCTTTGTTGACCAATACTCCATTCACCCGCGAGCGACTGGTGAGTTTGCCATTGCCCTCCCGCAACACCAGTTCGCGGCTACAAACCAAGCCCTCTTCCAGGGGGTCAATTTGTTCCTGTTCCAACCAGGCTTGCAACTCGTGGTTGAGGTGAAAAATCGCTTCCACCAACCCCCGTTCGCTGCCGCTACGCAAAGCCCGAGCCGTTCCCCCCAGGGCAACATCCAAAGCCTCGAGGATGATCGATTTTCCAGCCCCGGTTTCTCCGGTCAAAACGTTCAACCCCGGCTGAAAAGGGATCTCCAGTCGCTCGATCAGGGCAAAGTTCTCGATCCGCAACAGGCGCAACATAGGGATCCCGTGTGCTCGGCAGGCTGCCAGGATGGGGCTTGTGGTGGTTATTCTTTCCTCACGTTAGCGTACCCTCGACCCCCGATAGACTGGTGGAGTCAAAGGTGCTCCAGATCCCAAGGCCCAAGTTCGGAGGTTCTGCGTGTGACCGTAGCCGCCAACACCCCGGAAGAGATCTTAAGGTTCTGGTTTGGGGATCCTGCAGAGCCAGAGTATGGGCAGCCACGCCCGGAGTGGTTCAAAAAGGATCCGGCCTTTGACCGAAGGATCGAGAACCTCTTTTTGCCCCTGTATGAGCAGGCGGCAGCCGGGCAACTGGAACCCTGGCAGGGATCCCCATCAACATGTTTGGCCCTGATTGTGGTGTTGGATCAGTTCCCCCGCAATATGTTCCGGAACACCCCACGCGCTTTTGCAACGGATCCCTTGGCTTTGCGGGCAGCACGACAGGCAGTGGCCCAGGGCTTTGATCGCCAACTGTTGCCCGTACAGCGCTGGTTTGTCTATTTGCCCTTCGAACACAGCGAAAATTTGGCGGATCAGCAGCAATCGCTACAGCTTTTTCGGCAGCTCGAGTCGGATCCCGCCAGCCACAACGCCATCGACTATGCTCGCCGCCATTTGGAGATCATCGAGCAGTTTGGCCGCTTCCCCCATCGCAATGCCATTCTCGGTCGCCCCTCTACGCCTGAAGAGCTGGAGTTTCTGCAACAGCCAGGGTCTTCTTTCTAACCTTACGATCTTCACTTAAGAATTCGTAAAAAATCAAACACCGGTAGGCTCCCCCGGGTGCTGCCCCGGCCGATCGCTACAGGAGGCGAGATTCCTTGCTTTTGCCATCGGAACTCCGCAATTTGACGGAGATTTTCTCAGCAGAACTTCCTACGTGATTTCCCAGAAGATCGATTACCATCAATGCAATCGGATACAGTCTTGTCCCGTAGTTACACGACCTCACCCTTTTTAGAGACTATGACAAGCGCCCTACGAGGAATGCCGATTGGCATTAACGCTTATGTCCGTTACCGAGGCTGTGACTTCACACTGCTCTGTCGCTATCGCAATGAAGTTCTGCGGGTGAAGCAGCTTTACCAGAATCTAGCCGCCTGCTTTGCCTCAAACCCAGAAGAGCTGGTATGGATGCCAATTCGAGATCTGGAGCACATTGACCTTTCGGAATTGCAGAAGATTCTCAACCCTGCTCCTCCGATACCTGTGAAGCTTGACACAGTACCTGCGGAGAAAGCCCCCACCCACAAGACCCAGGCCCCTACCAAACCGCCCCAATGTACCGGTGCCCCTACTCCCATCCGCAAGACTCAAACCCAGCCTTCCCCCAACCGCGTTATGCAATCTCAGACGCGTCCTGGGGCAGTCAAAACCTCTAACCCCACTGCAGCAGTACGGCGGGTGTTGCTCAGCCAGTCCGATCCTTTTCAAGCCAAGCTCTGGCAGCTAGCCCTCGGCTCCCAAGGGGTGCAGGTGATCCTGGCAGATGCAGCTAAGGATCTGTTGGGGCAGGTGAAACAGTACCGCCCCCATTTGCTGATTCAAGATATGGGGGTCACTCAGTTCAACCCCTACGAATTTTGCCGCAATTGTCGGGCAGAGTATCCGCAGTTGCCGCTCATTCTCACCCATGCGGTGAACCGGGCTATCGCAGAGGGAGAAAAACGCTGGGCCACTTCTCAAGGGGCTGCCGACATCATTCCAGCCTTGAAGCCCTCGGTACCGGAGCTGCTCCCATCTTTGGTGTACGTGTTGGGTCGGTTGGGCTTGCCCAGCCCCGATGTAGAAACCCTGAAGCGCTCCCTCGGATCCGCGGGATCCCCACGCTCCAGCCCTGCTCCTCAGGGATTCCGTTCTAGGGCACAGGCTGCCGGGATCCCAACACCTCCGGCCCATCCAACTCATTCCCCCACCCCAGCCCCCTTAGATCCGGAGCCCCATCGCCCTCAGCGCCCACCCTTGATGGCCTTCATGGGAATACCGAACTCTGAACCTCAGCCACCTGAACCCAAACCCACAGAGCAAAGCAACACGCAGCGGAGCTCTTGGCTGAAAAAGTGCTGGCAGGTTCTCAACACGCCCGTCTAAATGGGAAAACCAAGCTCAGTTTTCTGAAGTGAGGATTGCCAGCAACTCCGGTAGATGCTCAATTAAGTGGGTGTGGGGTTCCTGGGCTAGGGCAGCCGCAGAATGGGATCCACTGGTTACCCCGATTACATAGCGACAGCCGGCACAGGATCCCTGTTGTAAATCGGAAGGGGTATCGCCCACTTTGGCCACCTGAGCCACCTGTTTCACCCCGGTACGGCGCATCGCCTCGAAGATCATGTCGGGATAGGGGCGGCCCTGCTGCACTTCATCGCTGGTTACGCTGGTGTCGATCAACCCATGTTTTTGCCAGCCCAGCCGGTTCAACAACACATCGGCTGTGGCCCGGTCAAACCCGGTATCCAGGGCAACGTGGATCCCTTGTTTTTTTAAGGCCGTAAAGGTTTCTGAGGCTCCGGCAGCTTCTTGAACATCCGGATCCGTCTGGTAAAAGCGAATCATCGCTTGCAGGTAAAGGGTATGGACTTTGTCCACCAGATCATCGCTAACCGCTTCGGGTTGGGGCCAGTGCTCCTGCAGTAATCGGCGCACAGCGACGGGTTTGGGATAGCCCATGACAGGATTGGTCTCCGTTAGCCCAATCGGGATCCCCACCTGTGCGAAGGCGGCGATCAAGGCTTTGCTGACATCGTCGTTATCTTTAACCGTGGTACCGGCCATATCGAACACCACCAAGCGAATGGTCATCGCAGCCTCGCCTATCCCCCCTCACTCTACAAGGGATCCTGACTCAACATTCGGCCTTGGTCGACCATTCAGGAGGTTGGTAATCCCGGATACGACAGAACCGAGGGATCTCCGGTTTGATCAGGCGCAACCTTTCACCTTCGTCAACCACCGCAAACCCTATAGAGGAGCGCCTGATATGCCTTGGTCTAACGAAAAGTCGTCCCAAATTGGTCGGCTGGGTCGTCGTCAGCTGTTGCAGTACGGAGCAGCAGCGCTTGGGGGAGGTCTTTTGGCTGCCGGTAGGGCTCAAGCCCAGCGAAAACCCTCTCCTACCCTGATGGTGGCCCAGGGATCCCTGGAAAAGATCAGCTTTGGCACCAACTGGTATGCCCAGGCCGAGCACGGGGGCTTCTATCAGGCACTGGCCACCGGCATCTACCGCGAGCATGGCCTGGATGTGACGATTCAGATGGGTGGCCCCGGTATCAATGTGACGCAGCTGTTGGTGGGGGGAGCGGTTGATACCGTGATGGGGGCCAGCGGAACGGCCTTGAGCGCGGTGGAGCAAGGGATCCCGACGATCACCGTTGCAGCGATGTTTCAAAAAAATCCGCAAATCATTCTTGCCCATCCCGATGTGGAGCGCTTTCAGGATCTGCGCGGACGGCCCATTTTCATCTCGCGCGGGGCACAGATCACCTACTGGCCGTTTTTGGTGGCCCAATACAACTTCACCAACGACCAAATCCGCCCTTACAACTTCAACCCCGGCCCCTTCCTGGCGGATCCCACCTCAGCTCAGCAGGGCTTTCTCACCTCCGAGCCCTTTGCCATTGAACAGGAGTCGGGCTTTAAGCCGCGGGTGTTCCTCTTGGCCGACTATGGCTACAACCCCTACTCCTGCACCATTGAGACCACGCGCCGCCTTGTGGAAACTCACCCCGATCGCCTGCAACGCTTTGTAGATGCCTCGATCAAAGGCTGGTACAGCTTCCTGGAGGATCCCCGCCCGGCTTTCCGGTTGATTCAGCAAGACAACCCGAATATGTCCGATGCCCAGCTGGCTTACAGCCACGAGAAACTGCAGGAATACGGCATCATCAAGTCGGGTGATGCTTTGGAGAAGGGGATCGGCGCCATGACCCACGAACGCTGGCAAACCTTCTTCGACACCATGACCGTAGCCGGTGTGTACCCGCCCACCCTACCCTATCAAAAGGCCTATACCCTCGATTTCATCAACAAAGGGCCAGCTGCCTATCAAGCCTAGAGCGGTCAAAACCCCCGGGATCCCCAGCCCCGTTCGGTGGAACTGGATGGGGCCGCCGCCCGTCTGCAGCAGTTAGTAACAGCAGATACCGCTTCCCTCCGGGATCTCCGGTTTGATGGTGTTGCCGATAACCGCTTCACCGTTTGTTAGCGATTGGGTTAAGGAGAGTTTGTCATGATCCCGTCTCGTCCATCTGAATGGTCACCAAGCAGCAGCGCTCTGAGCCGTCGTCAGCTCCTGAAAGTAGGGGCTGCCGCCCTTGGGGGGAGTCTGTTGGCTGCCGGTGGCGCCCGAGCGCAGCGCAAACCTTCTCCCACCCTGATCGTGGCTCAGGGATCCGGTCTAGACCGGGTGAGCTATGCCACCAACTGGTATGCCCAAGCGGAGCATGGCGGCTTTTATCAGGCGGTGGCCACCGGCATCTACCGCGAGCATGGGTTGGATGTGACCATACAGATGGGGGGACCCGGCATCAACATCGCCCAGGTTTTGGCAGGCGGTGCGGCTGAATTCGCCATGGGCGGAAGCGCAGGGGTGATCAACGCCGTTAGCGAAGGGATCCCTTTGATATGCGTGGCGGCGATGTTTCAGAAAGACCCGCAGATCATCATGGCCCACCCGGGCACCGAGCGCTTTGAAGATCTCAAGGGTCGGCCGATCTTTGTCTCGCGGGGTGCTTTCGCCGGTTACTGGCCCTTCCTCAAATCCCGGTTTGGCTTCACCGATGAGCAAACTCGCCCCTACAACTTCAACCCTGGGCCCTTTTTGGCGGATCCCACTTCGGCCCAACAGGGGTACCTCACCTCCGAGCCCTTTGCCATTCAGCGGGAAGGGGGGTTTGAGCCAGTGGTGTTCCTCTTGGCCGATTTGGGTTACAGCCCCTACTCCACCACGATTGAAACCCGCCGCCAGCTGGTGGAAAACAATCCTGACTTGGTGGAACGCTTTGTGGATGCCTCGATCAAAGGCTGGTACAGCTTCCTGGAGGATCCCCGTCCAGCCTATGGCTTGATCAAGCGGGACAACCCAGAGATGACTGATGAGCAGCTGGCCTACAGCTTCGAGAAGTTGCAAGAGTACGGCATCATCAAATCTGGCGATGCCCTAGAAAAGGGGATTGGCGCCATGACCCACGAGCGCTGGCAGGATTTCTTCGACAGCATGACGGTGGCGGGTGTGTTTGAGCCCACCATCAACTACCGAGCGGCCTACACCCTTGACTTTGTCAACAAGGGCACTGCCTTTTACACTGCTTGAGCCTAGCTTGAGCCCAGATGAGCCAAGCGGATCCCTGCCTAAGGGATCCTTAATTTTTTTACGCAAGTTTTACACCAAGTTTTACACAAGGTGCGAGGTACCACCATTTGCCCGACAGGGATGCAGTTCGGATACAGTTCTATAGTCATTGCCATAGTCATTGCCATTGAGGCTAAACGGCTCCCTTACCCCCTGCGCGCAGCGTAGCACCGGCTGTAGCCCCTCTCCCAAGGCAGGAGAGGGAAGTGAGGAAGTGTATCGTTCTTGTTTGGAGTGACTAGACCTAGGAGGCCCCAGACCTTAGGTCATAAGGCTCCCGTAAAGTCGGAGAAAGCTGTCATTGGGAGTTTAATCCAGAGCTCAGTGTACCCAACTGGGAGTACAGGACTAATCAAGCTACTGCTCGGTAATCGTGACGTTAAACCCCTGGTTTTTCAGGGTCTCAGCATGGAAGCGGGCATACTCTAGCTGCTCAAAAGCCGCCAACTGCACAAACTTCTGGCCACCCACCTCTTTTACAAAGGCTCCATCGGCAACCTGGCGAGCCCGTGCCAAACTCTCATCCCCCAGATAGGTGGTCAACACCAAGAAGGTTCCTTCGCCCTGGTTCGGCCCTAGGGCATCCAGATCGCTGTAGCTGGTGAGCTGAGATTGAGGTGGAGCAACGGCAGATTCTACGGGTTGGGGAGGGCGCTCTAGACTGGCCACCAATTGCTCAACCGTTCTCAGACTGGTGGGAGAGGGCTCCTCTGAAGCCAGGGCCAAATCGGTTTGCAAGCTATCCAACAGGTTGGGGGTGTCTTCCAGGGGATCGATCCGCAGATCCTCCAAATCCGGAGGGGTAAACAGCCCCAGCGCCAACTGACTGGGATCCAAACTGCCGGAATAGAACTCTTCCCCCACTTGGGCTTCCACAGGGCCCAACGGGATCAAAGGCAACTGGGCCAGATTCACCTGGGTGGGGATGCTTGCTTCTGTCGGGGCAGACAGGCTACCGGTCTGGGGCAGCGACAGCTCTTCCGGCCAAATCAACCACCGTACCCCGAAGCCAATCCCTGCGCAGGAAAGGGCCCAGAGCAGCAAAACCAGCAGAGGCGAGAACACACCGGCGGACTGCTGGGTTTCTTCCACTTCCAAATCTTCAACCACCTCTTGAATCAGCACAGGCACGGAGCGCTGCACAGAGGTGCCATTCTGGGGCTGGCCCACACGCTGCAATCCATCGGGATCAGAAGGGGTCTGAGAAAGCATCGGACTCGGAGAGAGATGGGTTGACGTTCGCTGCAACCGTTGCCAGAGGTGAAACCGCTCCAATTCGTGCAGCACATCCAGGTGCAAATGGCCTAGGGCCTCCTGAAGAGTAGGATGAGGCATCGGCCGGGCCTGCTGTGCCATGGGCAGGGGTCGGGTAGCGTCCGGGGGAAGGGGAGAAGGACTCATAAACAGCCCACACTCGGTAGATGGAAAACGCTGACAGCAAGCAACGCCGGTCTGCTGCAGCCGGAAACAGCTTAACAGCAGAATCAATCTTGGGAACAAGAGGCATTGGCCCCCTCCTCACCATGCCATAGACCCCTAGCCCTCTTCTAGGGCTTCGCCGCAAGATAGAGGGCGCGCACATCCGCCGGTAGGTACTGAAACAGGATTTGGCGGGCAGAGACGACAATGGCATCCACCTCTTCGGGAGCTAGGTGGTATCCGTCGGCTTTGAGTTGGGCGGCAATACGGGCGGGTGACCAGCCAAACCGATCCCGCAGCAGTAGAATGAAGCGCATATCTCCCGGCAGGGTATCCAGTCCAGTGGTCAAATAACAAGCCAGTGCCGGTGAAAGATAGGTCTTAGGGGTCGGGGCTTCCTCCTCAGAGGTTATGCCGGCAAAAGACTGTGCCAACTCGCGGGTTTGCTCGGCTAGCCAGGGTTGGAGCACGGGATCCCCTTCCCCACCGTCCCCCGTCAAGAGGCTATGGCCATCCAAGCGCTGCAGGCGAGGGTAAAGCCGCAACCAAACCTGCTCTCGACAGGCCGCCTGTTGCTCGGGGGGCACAGAGCCAGAAATGATCCCGTCCACCCAGGTACAGTAGCGGCAAAAAAGGCTGATGAAGTAGCGGGCGATCTCGGGCTGCTGTTGAAAGGCCCTGAGCAATTCCAGATCGCTGTAATGGGCCACACCCCGCACAATCGAAGCACCACACTCAGGCCAAATAGCAACAGCGTCAGGCATGGGGATCCCTTGTTTCAGGAGATGGGGTTTTCTTAGGGGAATGCTCCTAGATATTCTCCGGTATTTCTCGACAGGCGGATAGCAACTGTTCCTGTTCTGGCAAGGTTCGCAAGCCAATGCGCAGATAGCGATCCCCCAGCTCTGGAAAACTCAGGCAATCCCGCAGCAAAATTCGATGCCGTTGCAGCAGTGCCTGTTGAATTTGCGTGGCGGAGCCTGGGCAGCGCACCAACACAAAATTGGCTTGACTAGGCCAGGGATCCCAACCCGGCAGAGCTTGTAGCCCCCTCAGCAGGTGGTCTCGGGCCACGGGTAGCCAGGCTAATGTACGTTGGCGAAAGCTTACATCGGCCAAAGCCACCGCCACTGCCACCGCCGCCAATCCATTGACGCTCCAGGGATCCCGCCAGCGCTGCCACCGCCGCCAATGATCCGGGTGCCCGACGGCAAAGCCAATGCGCAAACCGGGCAGGGTAAAAAACTTAGTTAAAGAGCGAATCACCACCGTATTGGGGTGGGCCACCAGGTAGGGGATCAGAGTTTGGCTCCGGAGTTGCCCCATACCCACGATGGAGCCCTCAGGCGCAGGCGGATCCCGAGGATCATCCCCCGGCAGGAAGTCCATGAAAGCTTCATCCACCACCACCTGCCGAAACCGGGGTAGCAGCGCCAAAATCTCCTGCCGCGAGGCTAGCCAGCCCGTAGGATTATGGGGATTGTTCAGCCAAAGCACCCGATTCGCCCTGCCCGAGACTGGGCTCTGTTCCCACAGACCCTTGAGGGCGGAGCCATAGGATCCCTGACCGGACACAAAGTACAGCGGCCTGATCGTTGCACCGACTGCACGGAGGGCCCGCTCATACTCTCCAAAGGCCGGCTTGGGCAGCCACACCTCCTGCCCTTGCGCATCTCGGGCCGCCCAGGTGAGCAATTCAGCAGCCCCATTGCCCACAAAAACCCACTCCGGATCGACCGCCCAGTGCTTTGCCAGGCAGATGCGTAGCTCCCGGTAGTCAGGATCGGGGTAGCGGCTAATGGCAGCCGGATCCGATGCGGACAAAGCCTGACGCAGGGCATGCAGGACAGACTCAGGAGGGCCAAGGGGGTTCAGGCTAGCGGAGAAGTCAAGGATTTCAGCAGGGGAGCAGCCCGCTACTGCTGCTCCCCAAGCTCGATTACCGCCATGCTGAGGCCAGTGGTGCTTCACGCCACCCAAAGGACGATCCACGCCCTGAGCAGATCCCTCTCCAAACTGAGCTTTCCCTAACCGCAAAGTCAATGTTGAGGTTGAGAAGTTGAGGATTTAAGACTTCTGGCCCGCTACCGCATCGCGGAAGGACTTGCCCGCCGTAAAGGCCGGGACGATGCTTTCTGGGATCAACATCTTTTGGTTGGTTTTCGGGTTGCGACCCTCCCGCTCTTTGCGCTTGCGGGCCTCAAAGGAGCCGAAGCCCACCAGGGTCACCTTCCCCTTGGGCTCACCGCTTTCATCGCGGGACGCGACCTCTTCGACGATGATCTCCAGTGCCGCCGAAATGACAGCATCGGCTTCCTTTTTGGTCACATTGGCGCGATGAGCGACGGCATCAACAAGCTCTGCCTTGTTCATCCTGATCTCCTCATGGGTTAGGCAATTAGGGTTGGATCGTCCTCCGAACAACGCAGAGCGCTATTGCCTTGCGGCACGCTCGCGCTATCGGTCTGTGGGAGCAGTTCCTGCCCTGCAACTGGCAGGATTATGGCAGTTTGGCTCCAAATCACTGACATATTCTACAGCCAAGTTAGGGCAAAAGCCTCATGGGGGCAGGGTTTTCGAGGATCTTAATGTGGTTTTGGTTGAAAAAGAGACATTGGCTAACGGTTTTTTCACCCAACCGGCACAGATCCCGTCGCCAAAGTGGGGATCACGACTCTGGCCGGAAATAGGCTTGCATCACCTCCCGAAACACAGGGGCCGCCCGAGCGCCGCCGCCACCGCCACTGTTTTCCAGAAACACCACCACCACCAGTTCAGGTTGGTCATAGGGGGCGTAACCGACATACCAAGCGTGGGAGCGCCGAGGAGGATCCTCTGCAGTACCGGTTTTGCCTGCCGTCGGGGGAAATCCTGGCCCTAGATTGGCGTTGCCGCCGGTGCCGAAGACCACCACATCCCGCAGGCCCTGCTGCAGAATTTGCAGCGTTGCTGCGGACATTCCCACCGATTGGCGCATCGGCACCGGGTTGTCGGGGATCACCTGTTGCGAGAGCAAGGGGCGCACCCGCCATCCCCCATTGGCCACGGCTGCGGTTACCACTGCCATTTGTAAAGGGGTGGCCGTGACAAACCCCTGGCCGATGGACATGTTCACCGTATCCCCCACATACCAGGGCTCACGCCAGTGTCGCTGCTTCCAATCTGCATCAGGAACCAAGCCCAGGGCTTCCCCCTTCAGGCCAATCCCCGTTGGTTGTCCCAGCCCGAACCGGCGCGACCATTCCTGTATGGGGCCGGCTCTGGTGCCGAGGGCGATTTGATAGAAGAAGGTGTCGCTGCTGTAGGCCATCGCCTGCCGGTAATTGAGCCGCCCAAACCCGGCCCGGTTCCAATCCCAAAAGCGCCACCCCCCCACCTGGACGTAGGGAGTGGTTTGCAGCACGGTGCCCGGCGGAAAAGCGCCCGACTCGATCCCGGCGGCGGTGGTGATGATCTTGAAAGTGCTGGCAGGGGCATAGGCGCGTATACCGCGGTTCAGGAAGGGAAAGTCCTGCTGTTGCAGGGAATCCCACTGGGCTTGGGTGATGCGGCTGGAAAAGAGGTTGGGATCAAAGTTAGGGTAGCTGGCCATGGCCAGGATCGACCCATCACGGGGATCCATGGCGATGACGGCTCCCTTGCGATTGGCCAGGGCGCGCTCCGCCACCTGTTGGAGACGGACATCTAGGGTCAACTGCAGGGTTCTTCCCGGTTGGGGCGCCTGTTCCCCTAGCACCCGCAGCACTTCTCCCATCGCATCCACTTCCACCTGTCGCCCCCCCCACTGGCCGCGCAGATGGGCCTCAAACAACTCCTCCGCCCCCATGAGGCCGACAATATCTCCCAGGCGGTAGTCGGGGTTGGCTCGCAGTTTTTCCTGAGGGATCTCGCCGGTGTAGCCAAGCAGATGGGCGGCCAAGTCGCCATGGGGATAGAAGCGTACGGTTTCGGCTTCCACCATCACCCCTGGCAGCTCCCGGCTCATCTCCTCCAGTTGAATCACCACCTGAGGGCTGGCATTGCGCAGGATACGAACCGGAAAAGGAGAGCGATATCCCGCCTGCTCAAGTTTCTGGGTGATCTCTTCGGGGGCAATTTGCAGGTATCGGGCCAGAGTGGGGATCATCTCCTGCCAGCGCTGCCGCGACTGCACCAGGGGCCAGAGAAAGACCGAGTGGGACAATTGACTGCCTGCCAACAGCACCCCATTGCGATCGACGATGCGGCCTCGCTCCGGCGGTTGTGGCAGCAGGCGAATGCGATTGGTATCGGCGAGCTGGCGAAAGTACTGGGTTTGCACCAGCTGAATGTAGGCCAAACGGGATCCCAGTCCGGCCAGAAGCAACAGACTGGTCAACAGCAACAAGACAATGGCCCGATAGCTCTGCCCGACGGTTTTGGTCTGCGGGGATCCCATCCAACGGGAGCTGCCGGTATCTGGGGGCGGGGGCGGGAGCACGTGGCGCGAGGCACGCGGGCTGGAATGGGGAGAGAACAGGGTTTTCGGGTCGCTGGCAGGGTAAAGTTTGGCCATGAGAACCTGTAAGCAATACCAATACACAAAGCAAGCAGCACCGGATCCCCGCCTTTGGGCAGGTAGTCTCAGTATCCATGTTGTGGTCAGGGCCGTCCAGGGGTGGGGGTATGGATAGGGCAGGGCGACGACGGCTGCAACAGGCTTCCTGGTTGATGGCGGGCAATGGCTTGCGCCTGGGGTTGTCCGGGGCCTATTTCGTCCTGTTGGCGCGATTGTTGGGGCCGGAAGCCTTTGGGGTTGTCTCGGCCATTTTGGCCTGTAGCAATCTGGCCGCCCCTTTCGGCTACCTGGGGCAATCGGAGCTGTTGATTCAGCGCTTTAGCCAGCAGGGATCCCATGCCTCTGAGGGGAAGAGTTTTCCCTCTGCCAGGGATGGGGCGGGCCCCAGTTTGTGGCTGGCGGGGTGGGGTTGTGGGGTGACGGCACTGCTGTTGTGGCCTCTTTTGAGTGCTTGGTTGGCAGGGACTCCGCCAGCGGTGGTGGGGCTGCTGCTGCTGAGCGACTTGCTCTTTATCGGTTTGCAAGAGGTGCACAAGGGGTTATTGATCGGGCAAGAACAGATGGGCGGGGTGGCCCTCATCGATACCGGCATGGCGCTGGGGCGAGTCAGTGCGGTGTTGTTGGCGGTGGCCTTGGGTTGGGGATCCCTGCTGGGTTGGGCCGTGCTGTACGGGTTGATGGTGCTGGGGGTGCTGGTTGCAACCGCCTGGGGGATGAGACGGTGGAGTGGGCATTCCCAAACAGTACCCAAAGCCCTGAATTGGCGGGATCTGCGGGAACGGCTGACGGCGGGTTGGGATTTTGCCGTGGGGTTGGCGGCGGTGAAAACCTTCACCGATTTGGACAAGTTGCTGTTGCCGCGCCTGGCCTCTGCGACCGCCGGGGGACTGTACAGTGCTGCCTATCGGGTGATCAACTTCTCGCAAACGCCGATGATTGCTCTGCTCACCAGCCACTTTGCGGAGATCTGTCGGCAAGGGCAAAAAGGGCTGCGCCCCGGTTGGCGTTATGCCTGGGGCCTTTCCCCTTGGGTGATGGGGTACGGCAGTTTGGCGACCCTGGGGTTGGCATTGGCCTCCTACGGGATCCCTTGGGTGCTGGGATCCGCCTACCAGGAAACGGCCCTGATTTTGCGCTGGCTCAGCCCGGTGATTTTGCTAGAAGGGAGCCACCTCTTGCTTTCCCACTTGCTCACGGGGGCAGGGTTGCAGAAACCCCGTAGCCGCTTACAACTGCTGGCCCTAGGGTTGAATGGGGTTTTGAACGGGGTTTGGATCCCGATGTGGGGTTGGCGGGGGGCGGCCTGGGCCACGTTGCTGTCGGAGGTGGCTTTGGTGCTGGCTTTGCTGGCACTGATTTGCTGGGAACTGAAGCCCTGGTCTAGGCCAACTCGGCCCGATTAGCCAAGACGGGTTAAGGGTATGGATCAGGGCACTTTGGCGATTTTATAAGTTGCCTTGGCATCGGGGCCAAAGGTGATCACATCCCCTGGCTTGAGCTGGTGAGCGGTCAACTTTTGTCCGTTGATCAACAGACCATTGGTGCTGGGCTTGCCCTCCAAATCCCCATCCAGAATGCGGTAGCAGTACTCCCCCTCTTGGTCGGCGGGGACACGCAACAACATGGCATGATATCGGGAGGCAAACTGGGAGTTCAAACAAATATCGTTGGCCAAGTCCCGACCGATGAAATATTTCGAGGATCCCAGCACCTGGCTGCGGCGGCCATCTCGGTCTTCCACGATCAAGATGTGCTGGTAAGCGCTATGGGGAGAAGGCACAGAATCGACCATAATTCCGTTGCAAGTGCCGGTGTCTAACAAAAGGAACGGGGAAACAGTTCAAAACCGAATCGAGCCGCAAAACCCTCTGAGACGATACCTAATCTCGGGCTTAGTCATCGATCCATGCAGCACACTATACCTAACTTTAGCCCTCTTCCCGCCATTGTTGCGCCTGCAGAATCACCCATCCAGCTCCTAAAATGCACTAGCGAGGGGGATCCTGAAGCATCGGGCTAACCAACCCAGGAAAGAGGGTGTAGGCCCCTACTGCCCATTGTGCCATGCCCACCACCACCTCCGACTTCGACTGACGAGCCGCTTCCCAAATGGCTTCGGCCACTTCCTCTGGCCGGCTAACCCAGAAACTCTCCAGGGCCTGTTGCATTTGCTCCCGCGCCTGCCCCCCTGCGCTTTGGGGCTTGCCATTGGGAGAGGCGTCTGGCTCGACCTCATCCAGGAAAACGGCCCGTTTGAGAAAATCGCTGCTGACAAGGCCCGGATGCACCCCGATCACCTGGATCCCTTGGGGTTTCAATTCCAACCGCAAGGCCTCCGTCAGTCCACTGACAGCATACTTGCTGGCGCAGTAGGCGCTCATCTGGGGAAGGGGCATTTTGCCGCCAATGGAACCGACGTTGATGATCTGGCCCTGCTTGCGTTTCTGCATATCGGGGAGCACCGCCCGGATCATGTGCAGGTAGCCCCAAAAATTGACGGCCATCAACCTCTGCCAGTGTTCTGGAGTGGTTTGCAGGAAAGGGCCACTCAGGCAAATACCGGCGTTGTTGATCAGGCAATCGATGCGGCCATAGCGTTCTAGGGTGGCCTGCACCAGGCTTTGCACCTGTTCCGGCTGGGTGACATCGGTGGGAATAGCCAACACCTCCGCATTCAGGCTTTGCTCTAGGTCGATGGCGGTTTGCTTCAGGGTTTCAGTGGTACGAGCGGCCAAGGCCAATCGGTAGCCTCCACGGGCAAACACAAAAGCGGTGGCTCTGCCGATGCCCTCAGAAGCTCCCGTAATCAAGACAACATCGGCCATACTGTTTCTCCGCAAGGCTTTACTTTGAAGGCTTTACTTTGTTTGTTGTAACCTCTCCGACGCTCAGGGATCCCTGAGTGGGGGTGAGGGCTTATGATACTGAACGGCAGCGAAGATCGGGTTTATGGCATCCAGCTACTCATTTGATATCGTCAGCGATTTTGACCGGCAGGAGTTGGTCAACGCTGTGGATCAGGCCCAGCGGGAGATCAAACAGCGCTACGACCTCAAGGATACTCAAACGGAAATTGAGCTTGGGGAGGGATCCCTGACCATCACCACTGCCAACGAGATGGCCCTTAGAGCCATTCAGGATATTCTCTCCACTAAAGCAGCCAAACGGGGTTTGTCTCTAAAGATCTTCGACTTTCAACCCCCGGAGAGCGCCAGCGGCAACCGCGTGCGTCAGGTGGTTCAACTCAAAAAAGGCATTGATGCCACGCTGGCCAAACAGATCTCTAAGCAGATTCGCGATGCTTTTAAGAAAGTGCAGCCTTCTATTCAAGGGGATCTGGTGCGGGTTTCTGCCAAAGACAAAGATGACCTGCAGGCGGTGATCCAAATGCTTAAGCAGGAGGATTACCCAGTGGCGCTGCAATTTGTTAACTATCGATAAGTTCAGGTTTTGGACAGGGGTAGGATAGAGAACCTTCCCGGTCTGCTAGGATGCCGCCCATCCGTTTCCCTTGGGTTATGTCTACAGGTTATGTCTACGCGCTCCATCGGTCTGGAAGAACCCCTGCGCCAATACCTGCTGTCGGTAACGGCACCGGAGCCGGAGCTACTGGCCCGATTGCGGGAAGAAACTGCTCAACACCCCCAGGGGCGCATGCAGATTTGTCCTGAACAGGGACGATTCATGGCCCTGTTGATCCGGCTAATGGGGGCGAAGAAAACGCTAGAAGTTGGCGTGTTTACGGGCTACAGCTCTCTTTCGGTGGCCTTAGCCTTGCCCGCAGATGGCAAACTCATCGCTTGCGACATCAGCGAAGAATACACCCAAACTGCCCGGCGCTATTGGCAAGCGGCAGGAGTGACCGACAAAATTCAGCTGCACATTGCCCCAGCCCTGGAAACCCTGGATCACCTCTTAGAGAGTGGCCAAGCCGGAACCTTCGATTTTGCCTTCATTGATGCCGACAAGGGGAATTATTGGGGCTACTTTGAACGGGCGTTGCAACTGCTACGAGCGGGTGGGCTGATCGCGGTTGACAATGTGCTTTGGTCGGGCCGAGTGATTGACCCGCAGGATCACAGCCCAGATACGGAAGCGATCCGCCAGTTCAACCAAAAGGTGCGAGAGGATCCCCGTGTGGTGGTTTCTATGGTGCCGATCGGGGATGGACTTACGCTGGCCTTGAAGAAATCAAGCACTCACTGAAACAAATCGGTGAGAATCTCATTGGAGAACAACCAGCCGTAGGGCGGGATCAATCGCAGTCGTCCCTCTGCAGCACTGGCCCAGCCCTTTGCAAAATAGGGATCCAACCTGGCCATGGCCTCTTGGACTTTGGCTGCCCCAAACTGCTCTTGCAACCGAGCCAAGTCTAAGCCTTCCTGGAGGCGCAACCCCAGCATCAAGGTATCCATCCAAGCTTCTTCCGGTGAGGTGAGGGGGGCAGTGGGTCGGATCCCGGATTTCACCTGTTGGAAGTAGCCATGGAGGGTTTTCGGTTGATGAATACGCCGGCCGCCCTCGTAGCCAACGGCTCCCATGCCCAATCCGTAGTAGGGGCGGTTTTCCCAATAGACTCGGTTGTGGCGACAGGAGTAGCCAGGGCGGGCGAAGTTGGAGATCTCGTAGTGGGTGTAGCCCGCTTGGGTGAGCCAGTTTCGCGCCATGAGGTACATTTCAACCGTGGTGGCTTCACTGGGTAAAGGGGCATCGCCGGGTTGGTAGAGCCGCCCAAACCGGGTGCCCGCTTCGATCGTCAAATCGTAAACCGAGACATGGGGGGGATTGATTTCGAGGAGCGCCTGCAAAGACTCCTGCCACTGGTTCAGGGTTTGGTGGGGCAACCCAAAGATCAAATCCAAATTAAAGTTGTTTAACCCCACCGCCCGCAGATCAGCCACCGCTTCGTACACGTCTTCCACCCCATGTAATCGGCCACAGACGGCCAACAGTTCCGGTTGAAAGGCCTGTACTCCCAAGCTAATGCGGTTCACCCCCAGTGCCCGATAGCCCGCCAGTTGCTCTCGAGTCATCGTGCCGGGGTTGGCCTCCAAAGAAATTTCACAATCCGGATGAAAAGGGATCCCTTCTCTTAAGGCGTTGAGAAGGCGGGCCAGTTGCTCAACCGTTAACAAAGACGGGGTGCCACCCCCGAAGAAAACGCTGGTCAGGGGGTTCAGTGGTTTCGGCGCGAGGGAATCTTGGCTACGAGCGAGCGTGCGGATTTCCTCACACAACATTTGCACATAGGTTTCGATCAACTCCCGTGTGCCCAACCCCGTTGCAAAATCGCAGTAATAGCAGCGCTGACGACAAAAGGGGATGTGCAAATAGGCTGCCTCAGGCCCATCCGGGAGAGTGGGAACCGGCAGGGCTTGAGAAGCAATGGAAACCGCCATAGATCCAAACAGCTAAGCTCAAACCACAGCCTAGCAGGTGGCAAGAGGGTCAGGGCCAACGCTGGGATCCCTTTCCAAACCAAAATAGGAGGGGCGATCTATCTCGCCCCTAACTCCGCTGAGGATTGCCCCTCCAGTACACTGGTAAAGCTGACCCCAAGAGGGATCCCATGGGAGCCGTGCGACTGGCGGTGATCGACTACGATGCCGGAAACCTGCACTCCGCCTGCAAAGGGTTGGAACATGCCGGCGCGTCTGTGTACCTGATCGAGAGTCCCGTGGGCCTAGAGGGGTTTGATGGCGTGGTGCTGCCGGGAGATGGAGCCTTCGATCCAGCCCTGCAGCAGTTGCGAGCGCGGGGTTTTGTCGATCCTATTCGGGAAGCCATCAAGCGGGGCCAGCCATTTTTGGGTATCTGCATTGGCTTGCAGGTGTTGTTTGAAAGCAGCGAAGAAGGGGTGGAACCGGGGTTGGGGATTGTGCCCGGTCAGGTGCAGCGCTTTCGTTCAGAAGTGGGCCTCCGCATTCCCCACATGGGCTGGAATCAACTGCAGCTCACCCAGCCCAACTCCCCCCTGTGGTCGGGGATCCCCGATAGGGCCTGGGCTTATTTTGTGCATTCCTATCACGTTGTGCCCAGCGATCCAACCTGGGTGGCGGCGACCGTCCAACATGGCACACAAACCGCGGTGGCGGCCATCGCCCGCGGAACCCTATTTGCTACCCAATTTCACCCAGAAAAGTCTGGCCTGCAGGGGCTGAAGATGCTGCAAAACTTTGTTGAGTTTGTTGCCACACGGGATCCCTTGCCCAGCTTTGTCTCCGCCCAAAGCACCTGACCTGCCCATGAACTACTGGCTGATGAAATCCGAACCAAGCGTCTACAGCCTCTGGGATCTGCAACGGGAGGGGCAAACCCTGTGGGATGGGGTGCGCAACTACCAAGCCCGTAACTACCTCAAAGCAATGCGGCCAGGGGATCGCGCCTTTTTCTACCATTCGAATGCCGACCCACCGGGAATTGCCGGTTTGATGGAGATCCTGGAAACCCAGGTGGTGGATCCCAGCCAATTTGACACCGCCAGCCCCTACTACGATCCCCAATCGACCCCGGCGGATCCCCGCTGGTATACGGTGCGGGTGCAATTCGTGGCGGCCTTTGAACGGTTGATTTCTCTGGCAGAACTGCGAAACACCTTTACCCCGGAGGAACTGGAGGTGGTGCGGCGGGGCACGCGACTGTCGGTAATACCGGTTGCCGAGGCCGTTGCAGAACGCCTGCTGACCCTAACGACTGTTCCCAACCAGCCTCTATGATGATGAGGAAGGAGATGGGCTGAGCGGATTGAACCTTCTACGGGAAGTCTGAGGGAAGGCTGTGTTCCCATTTGCATTCACATTTGCATTTGACATTTGCATTTGATAACCGCGCAGGGCTGTTCAATATGCCACTAGCCAACTCTGGGGAATCCGGGGAATCCATGGAGGTAGCAGAGCTGCTCAGTCGCTATGCGGCTGGAGATCGCTATTTCCGTAGCCTTAATCTCTCTGGGGCCAACCTCATGGAGGTTCACCTGATCGGCATCGATCTCAGCCAGGCCCGTCTGAGTGGGGCCAACTGCAGCAAGGCCAATCTTAAAGATGCCGATTTAAGCGGTGCCGACCTCTTGGCCGCCTACTTCAGCTCCGCCAACTTGAGTGGCGCCAATCTCAGCCAGGCCAACCTCTACGCCGGCAACTTCAGCAAGGCGGATTTGCGCAGCACCAACCTGACCGGGGCGCTGATGCAGGGATCCGACCTGAGCGGGGCCAACTTGAGCGGGGCCAACTTGAGCGGGGCCAACCTGCAAGAGGCCAATCTGAGCGGGGCCAACCTCATCCGGGCCAAGCTCTCCGGCGCCAATCTCAGCTGGGCCAAGTTGCGCGGCGCCGACCTGATGGAAGCCGAGCTAATCGGCACGAATTTGCGGGAGGCCAACCTCTGGGAGTCGGTCTTGATCCGGGCGAATTTAACAGGGGCCAACCTGGAAGGGGCTCGCCTCAGCGGCGTCTTGATGGAGCAGGCGCGGCTGGAGGGATCCAACCTGCAGGATGCCAAATTGTGGGGGGCAAAACTGCGGGCCTGTCAACTGGCGAACACCAACCTGCGGGGGGCCAGCCTCAGTGGTGCCAACCTTTGGACGGCCGACCTTAGCCGGTGTGACCTCACCTTTGCCGACATCCGCGAGGCCGATTTGATGGGATCCGCCCTGAGCGAGGCGAACCTGAGTGGGGCCAACTTGCGCGGTACCGATCTGAGTGGGGCGGATCTGAGCGGGGCGGATCTGAGCGGGGCCAACCTCTCCCTGGCCAGCCTGAACGGCGCTTTTCTGGAAGGGGCAATCTACAGCTCCAACACCCGCTTCCCCATCGATTTTGACCCCGCACTGGAGGGGCTGAAGTTATTCGGTTCCCCCCCCGACCAACCCACCTAAACCCGGAATGACTCAGGAGGAGCCAAACGCCGGGATCCCCCACTGCTGGAGCCTATCAAAGACGGTATGAGCCGTCAGATCGGGCTGTAATGGCGTAATTGATACGTAGCGCTCCAACACCGCCTGTACATCCGAGCGGGGATCCACCCCATCTTCCACCACTTCGCCCGCCAGCCAGTAATAGGTTTTACCGCGGGGATCCACTCGCTTCTCGTAAATATCCGTGTACTTGCGCCAACCCAACGGAGCCAGCACCATGCCGCGAATGTCCTGGGTGGGCACTGCCGGAACGTTCACATTGAGAAGCATCGGCTGGGCCAGAGGTTTTAGACTCAATTTTTCGAGTAGGGTCAGCACCACAGTCGCCGCCGGTTGAAAATCCCGGGCCGTAAAGCTAGCCAGGCTCACCGCCAAACTGGGGATCCCTTCCAACAAGCCCTCCATGGCCGCAGACACCGTACCGGAGTAAAGCACATCTGTACCGAGGTTGGCTCCCTGGTTGATGCCGGAGATCACCCAATCAGGCGGTTGTTCCAGCAGCCCATCCAAGCCCAACTTGACACAATCGGAGGGTGTGCCAGAACAGGCCCAAGCCCGCACCTGGGGTGGAAACCCCTCCAATACCGGATCCGCCCGCAAAGGCTTGTGCAGCGTCAAGGCATGGCCGGTGGCCGAGCGCTCCCGATCCGGACAGACCACCGTGATCTGGTTGCCTGCCTGAGCCAAGGTGGCCGCCAAACAACGCACCCCCGCCGCCTGGATGCCATCGTCGTTGCTAATCAGAATGTTCATCACGGGCACCCTGCGCCAGCCTCTGTATCATAAGTGATTTCAGCTAGGGCAGCAGGAGCCCCGCGTCCTACCCTTTCGAGGGGGGGGTCGGGAGGAATGCACCGCCGGCAGCGGGATGAAATAAAAAGATGGTCAATGCCCTCAAGCTGCAATCCCTTTGCTACCACGAGATTCGCGCTCGCTTTGGCCTGTCGAGCAACTTGGCTTTACAGGTTTGCAGGGGAGTGGCCGGTTCTCGCAAAGTGGCCAAACAAAAGCATCGCCCGGTCAAAGCGGTCAAGACAGGCTTTGTTACCTATGACGCTCGCATTTTCTCGTTTCGGGAAAAAGACCGGACGGCTCGCCGGAGCCGGGCGAGCACAGTTTCACTCACCACCGTTGATGGGCGTGAGCGGTTTGGGTTGGC
>JAUQVK010000076.1:2511-6110 GCA_039794845.1 Thermostichus sp. DRC_bins_24 | reverse complement strand
CTCGATCTTGGCCATATCCAAAACATCGTTGATCAGGCCCAGAAGATGTTCGCCACTGCGGTTGATCGTTCCAATGGTTTCTCGTTGTTTGTCGGTGAGTTTCGGATCCCGTGCCAACAATTGGCTAAATCCAATAATCGCATTCAGGGGTGTGCGCAACTCGTGGCTCATGTTGGCGAGGAAGGTGCTTTTCGCCCGATTGGCAGATTCGGCTTTGTCTTGGGCCTGTTTCAGCTCGGTAATATCTGTCCCCACCAGCAGCACGCCAATGTTTCCGTCGGGCAACAGCAAAGAACGTTTGACAAACTGTACCCAACGATCTTCTCCTCGCTCGTTGGTTTGAATCGCAGGCGGGATCAGCAGTTCTTCTCCACTTTCTAATACCCGATTGTTTTCAGCTACAATTTGCTCCCAAAACTCCCGGAAGCGCACCGATTCGTCGGATCCCAATAAACTCTCCCGATTCGCAGAGCCGTAATAGAAATGGCCATAGGCGCGGTTAAGCAGTTGAGTCCGGTGTTGATGATCTCGCACCACAATCAGCTCCGGCAGGGTGTCGATCAACTGATTGAGAAACTCGGTTTGAAGCAGAATGCGCTGTTCTGCCAGTTTATTCTGGGTAATGTCTTCCAAGAGAGCCATGCCCATTTTCGGGATCCCGGCCTCATCTCGGATCAGGGTGACAAAAGCTTGTACCCAAATCAGCTCACCATCTTTGCGAATGCACTGCTTTTCCAATACATAAGAATTGTGTTTACCAGAAATTAAATCCATCCATTCCAGATCATCCAAGGGAACAAATTCAGGATGGGTATAGTCACGGTAGGTGACGGTGGTGAGCAACTCTTCCTGGGTATAACCCAAAATGGAGCTGAGGGCTGGGCTCACCTTCAGGGGTTTCCCCTCCATATCTTCTAAGACAATGCCCAAGGGTGAGTTCTCGAAGATCGCCCTGAATGTGCTCTCACTGGCGGCCAGTTCGCGGGTACGGGCTTGTACCCGTTGTTCCAGTTCGGTATTTAATTTTCGCAGGGCGGCGAAGGATCTTTGGAGGTAGCCCGCCATTTGATTAAACGATGTGGTCAGGGTTCGGAGCTCAGCAATTGGGCTATTTTCCTGCACCAACTTTAATTTGCCTTGGGCAACCGCTTCGCTGGCTTGGCTCAGCTGTTGAATGGGTTGGCTAATGCGTTTGCTCAACCACAGGCCCACCCCGATGGCAAGGGCGACCAAAAGTAGACTCAGCCCTAGCGCCTGACGCTGGCCCGCCCAAATTGACCCAAAGATCTCCTGTTCCGAGAGCATGACTACGGTGACCCAGTCGAGGCCACGCTTGTCTCGAAGGCTACTTAAACCGAGCACATAGCGCTGCCCATTCCACTCCAAACTCACCCGATCGATCTCCTCAAAATCGCCGAATCGGATCCCTTGGGCTTGCAGGAGGGACAAAATTTGTTCGACGGCAGAAACCGAAACTTGAATTTGATCCTTCCCAGGGCTGGAGGCTTGGCCGGAAACGACTCCTTCGGAACCTGCAACCAATTGTTGGTTCAGATCAAAAATAAAGGCTCCCCCGGAATTACCAATTTGCAATTGTTCTAGGTACTGGCTGATATCTGCCAACGAGAGATCGGATCCCACTACTCCCACAAAGCCATTGGGGCCGAAAACCGGGTAGCTGGCGGTAATTAACAGCTCTCCCGTAGTGGCAGAAGGATACACATCGGTCCAAACGGCAGAACCTGAGGCAAGGGCCTTTTGAAACCAAGGACGCAACCGGGCGTCATAGGGATCGGAAGTGGTTTGTAAACTGCCCCAGCGCTGGCCTCGTTGATCGACCGCATAGTAGCCGCGGGTAAATTGGGTGGAAGCTTCGCTGATCATCAGTTGAATGGCGCGGTTGGGAAGGCGTCTTGCTCCCACAAAGGCTCCATCTTCAGCCCGACCAAAATAGGCCCAACTGAGGGTAGGGTACTGCTGAAGAACCTGAACAAAATACCGTTCGGTCGCTTCATTTTCTGGGCGAATCCACCCTTCGTAAGCCCCCGCTGCCACCAATTGATTGACTCGATGGGGAATTTCCAGGTAGCTTCTAACGTTTTCTTCGATGTCGTCGATGGTTTTTTGGAGCAGGCTATCGGCCAAATTGTTGGCAGCTTCTTGCCCAGAACGAAAGGCCAAATATCCCACAGTGCCGGTGGTTAGGGCAGTGAGGGCGGTAAAGGGCACCATCAAGACCCAGATCAACCGCAGCTGTCGTTTGGGAGTCGGGCCTTCCGTGGCTTTGCTCATAAATGTTCGGGATCCAGCCCCAGTTCACGTAAGCGATCCTCCAACACCATAATCCGTTCCAAGTATTGTTCCGCCCGTTTCCGCTCCAAATCCCGCTGCAGCTTGAGGGAAACACTGCGCTGTTGCTCTTCTTCATCCCGTTGTTGCCAGCGCACTTTTTGCATTTGCAGTTCTTTTTGTAAGTAGGCGTTGTTGAGATGAGTTCTCACGCGGGCCAGCACTTCTTCTGCCTGAAAGGGCTTGGTGAGGTAATCGACACCTCCTACCTGAAAAGCTCTGACTTTATCGAACACATCGCTGAGGGCGCTAATGAAAATAATCGGAATATCCCAGGTGGCTTCTGTTTTCTTGATTTGCTCACACACTTGGTAGCCATCCATCTCCGGCATCATGATATCCAGCAAGATCAAATCCGGCGGATCTGCTTCCACCGCCCGCAGCGCCATAGGCCCACTAATGGCTCGGCGCACCTCGTAGCCCTGCTCCGAGAGCAACTCATCCAACACATCCAGGTTCTCTAGGGTGTCATCCACCAGTAGGACGGTGCCTTGTAAATCAGCGCTTTGCATGATCGGGATCCTCACCCTGGTTTCTTCACATATTACCGAATTCGCCATTCTGTTCTGGGCAGGGATCCGGGGTGGATCGCAACCGCCGCGTTTCATCTTCCTGCCACTCTTGCCAGGGATCCCGTGCAAACTTAGCGGCATCAAGCCGAGAAAACGAGTACCATCAAGCTCAATTCTGACCGGGCTTATCACCCTTGTGAGGGGGAGCAACACTGCTTAGCTTGACAGGAGAGATTTACTTGGCTTGGCCTGGAGTCTCGGTAGGCCTCTGGGGTGGGCCGGTGATAGCGCGTTCTGTGTGTGGTGTCGTTTAGGTGGGTGCGTTATGAATCGGCAACATCGTCGCTCTTGGGTAGCTTGGATCTTCAGCTTTGTACTGGGGGCCCTTTTAGTGTGGGGGGTCGTGGGATGTGGTAGCAGCAGCCGGTCGGTTACGGTACCCCCTTCTTCTCCGGGAGAGACCTTTATTAACCAATCCATTCCGGCAGGGGTCACTCGTCTGCCGACCTCTAGTATTGTCGGCTTCCAAATTGGGGATCGGATTCGCATTGATCCCGGTGGCACCCGCCAAGAGGACAACCAAATTTCCGGGTTTGGATCCCTGCTGTTGGTGAGCCCCACTCAGTTTCCTCACTCTGCAGGCGAACGGGTGATCCGCATTGTGGCTACGCCAACCCCCTTGCCCACTCCCATTCCCTCCCCCCGCCCCACCCCCATCCCCCCCCCCCCCCCCTCCCC
>JAUQVK010000076.1:0-2501 GCA_039794845.1 Thermostichus sp. DRC_bins_24 | reverse complement strand
CCATCTCCTTCTCCAAGCCCTTCCCCGACGGGATCCCCCAGTCCCAGTCCTTCGCCATCTCCTTCTCCAAGCCCTTCCCCGACGGGATCCCCCAGTCCCAGTCCTTCGCCATCTCCTTCTCCAAGCCCTTCCCCGACGGGATCCCCCAGTCCCTTCCCCAGTCCTTCTCCCAATGGGTTCCCTAGCCCGGATCCTTCCCCCAGCCCCTGAAAAATTAGGGATCCCACAAGGGATCCCTGCTACATCCAGATATGGTTCTTTGAATTGAGCTTGCAACACCTGCTCTCACCCCCTTCGCGCAACGTGGCACCGGCCGCAGCTTCTCTCCCAGAGCGGGAGAGGGGAGTCAGATCAGTCAGAAAGTGTGAAGCACTCGAAGGGCTGTTCCCCGTGAAGTTTGCAGTCCACCCAATAAAAAAACTGGATCAGAAGGAGCGCTTTGTGCAGCTCAACTCTGAATCCAGTTCAAAGTTGCCGGAAGATCGCAGCAAACGATGAAACCGATTAGCGACAGGAGTCCAGAAGGTGGGCATTTCGATCCCAAACAGTTGCTGCTGTGCCACTCACAAGCCAAATAATGCTGACGAACCTGCCGCCGGGGTCACAGCAGACCGATCTGGGAGAGGATCCCTTGGCCAGTCAGCAATTCGGTGGCAACGCCGATCACAAAGCCCATCATCGCCAAACGGCCGTTCCACTTCTCGGCAAAGGCGGTAAAGCCGAACTTAGCTTCTTGGTTTTCCATGGTTTCAACTCCATCAACGGGTGACATCTTCAATGTGGCTCAAGTGTTAAAAAGTGTCAAGTTTTGTGTCAGAGATCGGCGATAGGGTTGTCTTTCCTTGACGTCAGCGCCTCTGGTACTGTCTGTCACCGAATAGGATTTGCCGTTCTTGCTCGCTCATGGTTTGATCGGCGGGACGACGCATCTCCGCCAGCAGTTGCAAGCCTCGTTGCACCGCCGGACGAGCCTCAATCGCCGCCAACCAACGCTTGACTTGAGGAAAGTCTTCGATGTTCAGCCCCTGCCGCTCGTACCCCCGCATCCATGGGAAACTGGCAATATCGGCAATGGAGTACTCACCCGCCAGGTAGTCCGACTCCGCCAAAACCCGTTCCACCACCCCAAATAGGCGTCCGGTTTCTTTGACATAACGGTCGATGGCATAGGGGATCCTTTCCGGAGCGTAGTGCTGAAAGTGGTTGGCTTGGCCCATCATCGGCCCTATCCCCCCCATCTGGAACATTAGCCATTGGATAACTCGGTAGCGGGCTCCCCTTTCTGTAGGCATAAGCTGGCCACTTTTCTCCGCCAGATACATCAAAATCGCCCCCGACTCGAACAGCGAATAGGGTTTGCCCCCTGGTCCATCGGGATCTACAATAGCGGGTATTTTGTTGTTGGGGCTAATCTTGAGAAACGCTGGGTCGAACTGATCCCCTTTGCCGATATTGATGGGAATGACGTTGTAGGGGATCCCAACCTCCTCGAGCATGATCGAGACTTTATAGCCGTTCGGAGTGGGCCAGGTGTAAAAGTCGATCATTGCTAAGGATCCTTGAGGGCAGGCCACTCAGCATTCTAGCCCTGCCAATCCGGTCATCCGGGATGAAAGGTGCAATCGGGATCCTTATTCGCGCCGGATCCCGGCGGCCTTCAGTTGAGCATTGGCCTTAGCGAGCTCTTGCTCCACCTCTCCCCCTCCGGACTATGGTCCTTTGATTTGAATTGAGGAATTGAGTTTGCAACTCTTGTCCCTACCTCAAAGTGGGAGAGGGGCTTCAACATCTCTTCACCGATCTGGATTTCTGGTCTGGAATCGCTGTACAGCCCTTTACGCCTAGGGCACGCTGGCGTGTTCGCCCACCATAGGGCACCGCCAGTCATGTGTAACAACTGTTGAGTTCTAACCTCTGGAGGGCTAGCCCTCCGGGCCCCGCGAAAGCGGGAGCAGGAAGCACAAGCCCTGTCCTGGAAGACCCGCGTAAGGGCTGTAAATGCTGGTCCTTGGACTGAATTACTCTACTTTTTTGACGGCAACTAGCGGCAGTAGACAAAATAGCCCCGGCCGTTGGATCCTACTTATGGATATTGGGTTTTGGCTGACGGAGAGGGTGGGATTCGAACCCACGGTGGCGTGAACCACGACAGTTTTCAAGACTGCTTCCTTAAACCGCTCGGACACCTCTCCAAGGCATGAGGATGCACAACGTAAGGATGCACAACGTAAGGATGCACAACGTATGCGATTGTTGGCCCTGACCATACAGTCGGCTATTTATCCTATGCCGAGATGCCCCTCCTGTGCCAGAGCGAAATCCGCCGGATACCAAATTTAATGAGCACTACCCGGGATCCCCTTCTACACTGGCAGATGATCCCCCAGGAGGATGCATGCCTACTCCCCCCCCGCCCGGCATTACCCCCAAACAAATGAATCTGTTGCGAGCTGTCACCGCCATGGCTTGGTCGGATGGTGCGCTGGAGGGTGCGGGGGTGG
>JAUQVK010000075.1:0-19628 GCA_039794845.1 Thermostichus sp. DRC_bins_24 | reverse complement strand
ATTCACAGCTTTCTTCATAGTTAGTCCATTCGTGGTGAAAAGGCAATTTCCAATTGCGATAAGTATCCCATTCAGCCGTAGGCAAAGCTCCTGGAAAAGCAAAGGGGGCTATTTTTTCGGCAATTTCTAAACTTGACCACTTACACAACTGCTCCATTGCTTGCCTATACCACTCTCTCCGCTCTGATAACCTCTGGTCAAAGGTGGTAAAGGCCTCACGTTTTTGATCCAATACCGTCAGGATCCGATCGGTTCTAAGCACCATAGGCGGGATCCCTCCTTTGCGTTTGCTCGGAGCGTCTTTCTACTCGAATAATATTTTCGGTGACTCGTTCGAAGGTATCATCATGACTGATCACAAACAACTGCTGGAAAGAGCGTAGATTGGTAATGGCTTCCGCCAGCCGTTGCCGCCGTTGTGCATCCATGTTGGTGGTGGGTTCATCAAAAAAGGCAATATCCAACTGTCCCAATACCTTTAGCAGGGCCAATCGTACCGCCAGAGCCGCCGACATTTGTTCCCCACCGGAAAGGCTAGCAAAGCGTCGTTTGGAGCTGCCCGCTTCTTGAATGCGGATTTCGTAGTCGGGTTCCCAAGTGAGGGTGACATCAGGCCTGTTGAGGATTTCGCGAAACAACTGGTCTGCTGTTTGGTTAATTTGTTGAAGATAATGTTGGGTGATTTGTGGACCTGCTTTTTTGTAAACCTCTCGACTAAACTTGATAAAGCGATGTAATCTTTCTCTTTCAACTCGCTCTGCCTCAGCTTGCTTTAGATTTTCTTTAATCTGCTCTAGTTGCTGCAACTTTTCCTGAATTCTGAGCAGCTGAGGAGCAAGGCTTTCTAGACGTGTTTGAGCCTCAGTTTTTTGAATTTCGGTGGTTTGTAACAAGGTTTTAAGGCGTTCGTGTTCTTGAGGTTGGTATTGAGAGGCTAAGGGATCCCATGCCGCCCGAAGCTGGGACAGTTGAGTTTGCAGCTCCTGTTGTTGAGTGTTCAACTTTGCCAGCTCTTGTTCTCGTTGGGGCAGCAGTTTTGCAATAGGTTCTGCCTGAAGATAACGCTCATGGGCAAGGCGATGTTGATCTCGTCGTTGTTGTAGGGATCCCAGATCTCTTTCCAGGTGATCGGTCTGAGATAAAGCTTCTTGAATCTGGCTGAGTTCTGCCTCAAGGTGCTGACGTTGCCCTAAATAATGTGCTTGCAGTTGCAGATACTGAGATTCAGCTTTCAGCTCAGTCCTCAGTCGTTCAGCTTGGCTTCTGGGATCCCCCAAAGACTTCAAAGTTCCGTCGGCCTGTTCTAGCTGGGTTTGCAACTGCTCTTTTGTCCCGTGTGCCTTTTCCCATTGGCTGATATGGGCTTGCTTCTCTTCGACGGATTGTTGTATTCTCTCGAGATCCCATTGGGCGGCCTGGAGATCTTTCTGCCTTCGGCTCAGACCTTGGGCAGTAACTTGTGAGCCAATCACGGTTTCATAGCTGTTGCGATGAGTTTTCTGCTCTTCCCTGAGGGATGCAATTTTATCATCCAGATCCGAGAGAGGCTGAAGCTGCTGCTCCAAATCCTGAAGACCTTGATGAAGCTGATGGAGGTGTTTCACTATTTGTTGCCATTCTTGCTCCGTTTTGGCCCGATCTTCGAGGTCTTTCTCTAGGCGTTGTATCTGCCCTCTTGGATCTCCTAAAGCTTGTAATTCCTCGCTCAGTTCCCGTTGTTGTCGAAGATAGGTTGGCTCCGCCTCAAGACTCCAATTGAGATCGTCAATTCTGCTTTGTAGTTCTGCTTGTAATTGGTACAGTTGCTGAATCTGTGTCTCTAATTCTGGGATCTGCGTCGTCAAACCCAGTAAAGGTTGTAAAGTCTTCAGTTGTTTTCGCAGATCGGCTAGCTGCCAGCGAAGTTGAGGTTCCGAAGTTTGTGGAGCTAGATCCTGTAAAATACGTTGAATGGATTGGAGCAATTGCTGACTCAACGCCGAAGATTGGGTTAAGGTTAAAGGGATCCGCTGCCACAGGGATTTTAACTGGGGATTGTCTTGTTGCAGTATCTTGATTTCATCCAAAAGCTGTTGGATGCTTTGATTTTGCAGAGCGAGTTGATTGGAGCCTTGCTCAAAAATCGTTTCTAGTTCTTGTTGAAACTGTCGAGCAGCAGCAATACGGCTAAGCTGGGTTTGCAGGCGTTCTTGTTGAGATTCCAAGGCTGGGATCTTAGCTACTTGCTCTAAATTGGCTTGTCTTTGTTTAAGAGCTACTTCTAGCTGATGTAATTGTTGCCGACCTTGTTCTTGCTCGGTCTCTCTTTGTTTGAGCTCGAGGCGAAGGGCTTGGAAGGGAGCCAATTTTTGGGTGAGTTGGGAATAGTGCTGCTCTAGGGATCCCTGTTTTTCGCAGAGAGGCTGTAGGCTAAGTATTTCCTGCTCAATTTGTTGAAAGGCATACAGTCGCTGCTTATATTCTGCCTCTCGAAGTTGTAGTTGATGATATTGATTCAGCAACGTTTCCCGCTGGCCGGTTAGGGTTTGCCGCGTTCGTCGCAGCCTTTCCTGCTCTGCGATCAGCGTTTCCAATTCCAGATAACGATCGTGGGCAGGTTGATGCTGTTGACACACGGCCTGCGCCTGTTCTGCTTCTTCCACTCGGTTTTGTAAAAGTTGACATCGCTGCGACTGGGTTGCCCATTCTGCCTGCAGGTGTTTCAGTTCATTTTGCAGTTGCTGCCAAGTGTTGAGCTGTTGAGTCCATTGGATCTGCTGATGTTCAAGTTTTTGCTGAGCTTGAATTTTGGGAGCCAGATCTTCTAGCTCTTGTTTCCAGCGTTGCAGTTGGTTGAGCTTCTCCTGAAGTCTTGCTAATTCTGTTTCAACCTCCTGCCGTTGCAAGAGCAAAGCATCTCGTTTTTTGAGCAACTCTAGCCGCTGCTGTTGCTGTTTTTCCAATTCTCGCAGTTGGGCTTCTGCCGCCAAGAAAAGCTGGGATCCCTCTTGATATTGCTGCTGTTGGAGTTGCGCTTGTTGGGCTTCCTCCAGTAACTTTTGAGCTTGTTCTACACTCATTTCCAGCAGGGATCCCTGCTGTTGCAGTTGGGTAATTTGTTGTTCAAGACCCTGGATTTGCCGAGATAGATTTTCCAAGCTCTCAATTTGAGTTTTCACCTGCCCAAGAGTATGGGTATGTTGTCTGATCTGCTCTTGCCAATGGGTTAATTCTTGCTCAACCTGAATGCATTCTGCCTGTAGCGGATCCCAGCCCTGTAGCTGTTGATTAAAGAGTTCAATTTGATGTTTGATGGCTTGAACTTTCGCTTCACTAAATCTTTCTACTGCCAGCAAGTCCTTAGCCACCGTTTGGTATTCCTCTACCCTCAAGATACGGTCAAAGACTTCTTTACGATCCCGACCCGTTTTGAGAAAGTCTGCCGTGAAGGTTCCTTGGGGCACCCCGATGGTTGTGGCAAACAGCCGAGCCAGATCGGTACCCACAGGTACGCCCAGATGTTGTCTTAACCAGGGCAGTACATCCACCTTTCGCTCATAGTCCAGGCGCTGCTTCAGTTGGGGGTCGAACAGGCGATACCCTTGAGTAACACTGCGGCGAACGTCATAGGTGCGCTGATCCCATTGGGAGATGAACTGCACCGTGACCACTGCATCACTGGCTCCTGAGCGGATAATTTCCTCCTGGCTGTAAGGACAGTGATCAAACAAAGCCCAGGCAATGGCTTCCAGGATACTGGTTTTCCCGGCCCCATTTTCCCCACAAATGGCGTTGGTACCCGGCTCAAATTCAAAAATATGATCGACATGAGACTTAAAATTTTGCAGAGCTAGGGAAAGAATTCGCATACTCAGTCTTCCTCCCCTAAAAATGTTTCAGCCAGATGAGCATACACCTCTGATTCCCCTTGCCCATCCAGAACCCTCTCCTTGAGATCCAGCAGCAAACGAGCCAGCTCCCCACTGCGCTTGCGATAGTGAGCATGACTGCTCAACAGATCCGTATAGATTTGTTCTTCGATTTGTAGCCGTTGGCCCGCTTCTTCCCAAGCCACCGAAGCAGATCCGATCTCTAAGGGTGTGGCCTCGAAGCGGAACAAGACAATCAAAGCACCCGTAATTTGCTGAATCTGTCGTTGAAGGGTGCGACTATCCAGTTCGTGTTTGGCAAAACCCACTTGTCCCACCAGACGAAACTCCACAATGGGTTCTACCCGGTTTCCTGGCCCGTTTTCTTGAGGTCGGGCTCCTTTTGCCAAGGCAATCGCTGCGGCCACAATTTGTTCGGGGGTTTCTCTGCCTTTGGCCTCAAGACGTAACCGCTGACAGGGTCGCTGATAGTAATCCTGCACCAACTCGGCTTGCGGTTCGCCATTTCCCCACTCCACCCGGTAGGCACCCCGCTGAAAATCCCACTCTGCCGTGCTGTTGGCCTCCAGGGATCCGGGATTGAAAACCCAACCCCCTTCGCAATAGCTTTTGTGAATATGGCCCAATGCCAGGTAGCCCACCCCGGCTTCCTTCAGGGGCAGCAACTCACTGTAGCGCAAAGCCCCCTGATAACGGGCAATTTGGCCTTCTAGGCCGTGATGGAACAGCAGGATCACTCGCTCTGGGCCGGGGGGCAACTGCCGAATCGCTGTCGACAACTGCTCAATGGATTTGGGGGCTGCCGACCCGTACCACTGGGATCCGATCACCCGCACCCCACAGGGCAAATCCAGATAAGCTCCCCGTTGGCCTGACCAAGGGTGTAACTCCAGTCCTTGATCTCCTTCGCCGGGTTCGAGCAAAATCAACTCCCCGTGATCCGCCAAGTACCGCAGCCAACTGGTTTTCACCCCATAGGGACGATTGTCGTGGTTGCCCTCAATGGCCAAAACCGGGATCCCCGCCTGTTTCAGTTCCCGCAGGACGATCTGGGCTTGGTTGAGTACCCCCGGTTGAATTTGTCGGTGCTCAAACAGATCCCCCGCAATGAGGACAAAATCCACGGGCTTCTGAATGGCGTACCGCCGCACCACGTCCCGAAAGGCCAAAAAGAAATCTTTGCTGCGCTCCGGGCTGTCATACCGGTCGTAGCCCAGATGCACATCGGCCAGATGCAGAAACGTGCAGGTTGAACGGGCCATAACCCAGAGATGCCAGGCAAATTGTCCACAGTTTAGCAGACGGAATCCCACTGCCACCCAGATATGGGGATCCCTTTCGGCAAATTTGCGACTAGGCCCTGAGGATTACCACTACCGGTAGACACTGCCGCTTCACAGCCCTTTACGCCCAGGACACGCGAGTGCGTTCACCCACCATAGGGCAACGCCGGTCACCTAGAACCGTGGAAGCCGAGACTTCCTCTTCCAGCCGGATGGTGCTCCGCACCCCGCGTATCAGGAACAGGAAGTGCAAAACTTGCTGTAGAAGACCCGCACAAGGGCTGTAACCCTGGCTTAAGGCCCTGAGGATCAGCTTCCTCGCGTTGAATGAATCAAATCCGCGATGTTGTGGCGCATTTTGTTGCAAATACCATCGAGCGGCAAATCATTGGGATCCCGGCCAAAGGGATTCTCAATTTCGATGCCAATCTCTTCAATGCCAAACAACATAAAGCTCAACAACCCCACGATAGGCCCGGTCATCCAGCCCAATCCTTGCACCATCTGGAACGGCAAAGACAAGCAATAGAGCAACAACAATTGCTTCAAGTGGAGAGCATAAGCCAGGGGCATTGGGGTCATCAAAATGCGCTCGCAAGCCCCCAAGGCATCCACCATGCTGTTGAGCCGCTCCACCATGATCGTTAGCTGATACACCTCAACCCGGCCTGTCTCGTATTGCTGCTGCAGGTAATCGCCTATCCAGAAGGCGATTTGCAGGGGGGGGTGATTGAGATCTTTTAGGCGTTGCAACTGTTGGGGGCTGACTAAGGGCTGGATCTCGTCAAGGAGGCGCTCTTGGCGCAAGTGCTGCTTCATGGCCACCGCGAAAGCGGGCAACAGGTACAGAGTTTTGATTTTCTCTTCCCGGTCGCCGGACTGCTGTTCTTCAATCGCCACCCAAATCAGCCGAGCTAAATTTCGCACATCATTTACCAGGGATCCCCAGGCTTTACGCCCTTCCCAGAATCGCTCGTAGGCCGTGTTTGTGCGAAACACCAACATCAACCCCAAAACGATATTCGGCACGAACGCCACCAACGCCGAAAGCGCCAGGGGTAACCCCAACTCGTAGAGAATCGAGACCAGCACCCCGAACAACCCGCAAACCAAAGTGCGGGTAAGCACGGCCGGCACCACAGAGCCCTGGAGCTGTAGGGCCAACCGAAACCAACGAAACCCCTCCCAAGACGAATGTCTATGGATCATGGTGCGCCACCGGCAAGCTTGCCCCCCAATCCTATAGCCGCAACCCGCCGCGAAGGAGGGGATCCCTCCAGCCAACCCACCGGTACAGCCCTTGCGCGGGTTCTCTACGGCAGGGATTCGGGAGGTAGGTCTCAACGGAGTTGTTGTAGGTGACTGGCAGAGGGGCTGTAATGACTGCATGAAAGATGAAGACCTGAAGTAGATGCAGCTTTGTTCAGTGGCTTTTTCAGATCCAGATTCTGTAAAGGTCAAGCAATGACCACAAAAACTTCAGAGGCAGCTTCCAGAAACTAAAGTATCCGTGCTACACTCACAGCCAAGTGGCGGGTTCAACCCCACTCCGTGCGTAGGCAGATTTTCTCTGACGCGTTCGGCTGCTGGGGGTGCTTTCTGGCTAGGGATCTCGCCTACTTACCTTGGTTAAGTTTGGTCAGGCTTTAGCCGATTTTCTTCTGAAGGTGAAGTCTTTGCGGCTTTCCCTGCCAGATTTTGAGTTCACAGTTGATCCTACGGCATCCCAACATGGCTGGAGTTCTCAAGCTCGATATTCGGGAATCAGCCGAGGAGCTAAAATTGCTACTCGGCAGGCAATCTACTCCTACGGGCAAAGAGCGGGTTCAAGCTCTTTATCTTCTCAAAATTGGAAAAGTCAAAACCATTACGGGCTTGGCTGAAATTCTGGGCCGGGATATCTCAACGATCTTTCGGTGGTTTCAACGATACAAGACCACAGGGCTGGATGGCATGTTGACGGTGCCTCGCAATCAAGGGCGCAAACCCCTCATTCCCAAGCCGATTTTGGAAACCCTTAAGCAGGAGCTACACCAGCCCGGTCGATTTCGCACCTACAGCGACATCCGTGACTGGTTGCGGGAAAACCACGGGGTGGATGCTTCTTACAAGGTGGTGCACGAGACCGTCCGCTACCGCCTCAAGGTGCGTCTACGGGGATCCCGTGGGAAGCGGCGGTCGGGGGTGGCGCGAGCTTCTTAAGGGGGTCGCTGGATATTTGCTCCCTCACGGCTGAGCTGCCGGGATCAAAAAGCTGCTTTGCAAGAGGGGGGATCCGGTGGGGGATTCACTGCCCCCGGCGGGTTCGAGGGTGATGGTTAGGCGAGAGGGTTGGGGAGAAAGAGTGGGCCGACTCAGCCATTGCAGGGATCCCTCGCCGTTCACCGCGAATGTGCCGGCATTTTCGACCATCTGTACCCCTCCCTCCAGTTCCGACTGCAACCACAGTTGATAGGTGCTTCCCTGCGGAGCGGGGGCCATGTCTGAGGCCAGCAACAGCACCTGTTTGGCGCGCGGCGACCAGAGGGCCTGCACCAACGTTGGGTTGCCAAAGTTGGGATCCCGTAGGGTTGCCCTTTGGATATCGGGTTGTCGTTGCCAGTCCTGATACAGCCGCTGAATCGCCACGGATTCACTTTGGAGCAGGGATCCCCACCGCCAGCGTAGCCGCCAGTACTCCAGCGTCATGGCCGTCGCGTAAACCCCCAGAACCCCCAGGAGGCCCAGCAGGATGCGTCGCGGCCAAACCGAAACCGTCGTTTGAATCGAGGTGGGAGCCGGCAACCAAGCCCAGCGCCGCAACCGCTCTCTGGCTTGAAAGGCGGTCAATTCGTAGAGCCACAGGGCCACCGAGCGATCCCGTTCGATATCGAATGTATCTGCCCGTTTCCAGCAAAACTCAAAGACCTGGCGCACCACCTCTTCCGCTTGGTGGGGTTTTTTAAGGGTGGCCAAGGCAATCTCCAGCAGGCGCTTTTGATAGCGATCCTTCAGCAGGAAATGGCCACGCCGATCCCGCGACTGGATCTGGCGCATCAGCTCGGAATCGGTCAGCTCAGCCATAAGACTCCGTTTGGCCCAAGTCGACTAAGCCCTGCCATTAGCGTTAGAAGCAGAGATCCCTACAAAATATACACTACCCTTAGAGTTTGTTTGGCTGGAAGCCGACCCGATGCCGATTGATTGCCCATCTTCAGGAAGCCTTGGTTCAGGCGACGTCCTTCTCCACCACTTTTTCGGTGTTTTCGGCCTTAGCAGGGGCAGATTCTTCATCACCGCTGGGATTGTTCATCTCTTGCTTGAAGCCCCGCAACGCTTTGCCGACGGCGCTGCCCAACTCCGGTAGCTTCTTGGGACCAAACACGACCACTGCGATTACCCCAATCACTGCCAGTTCCGGCAGGCCCATGCCGAAAATGCTTACGGCCAGGATAGGTTCGCTCGGTAGCAGAATAGTCATAGATCCCCGAAACCCAAGAAACAGAAAAAAAGTTGGTAACTGCCAGCTTGTCTCACTCTAGCAAGTTCTTCTCCGATTCAGAAAGGGATCCTTTGGCCTACGCCTTCTCAGGAACTTCATATATCTCTATCTCACCCACAACCCATTCAGGATGAGATCGGTAGGATTGTCCTATCCCTCTGGGGAGTCTGATTTTGATTGCTCTTTTGATTGCTCGATTCACCCTACCTCGGAAAGAGCCATGACCGTTCCCTATGATGTTGTCGTCATTGGCGCCGGTTCAGCAGGCCTTGTGGTCGCCAGCGCCGCCGCGCAACTGAAGGCCAAGGTTCTGCTGGTGGAAGGAAGCGACCGCATCGGTGGAGACTGCCTTTGGTATGGCTGTGTGCCGAGCAAATCCCTTATTCACGTGGCCCGTACTGTCCATCACATTCGCCAGGCTACGGCTTCTGGCTTGGTCTCTGCCATCCATGGGGCGGGGATCCAGGTGGACTATCTCAAGGTGTACCAGCACATTCGCTCCGCTCAGGAGTTCATTGCCAACCACGCCGACTCGCCGGAGCGCTTTCGCCGACTGGGGGTGGAGATCGTCTTTGGCAAAGGCCGCTTTGTGGATGAACACACCTTTGAGGTGGAAGGGCGGCGGGTACGGGCACGGGCTTTTGTGGTGGCGACGGGATCCCGTCCCCGGATTCCTCCCTTGCCGGGGTTAGCAGAAGTGGGTTGCCTCACCAACGAATCGGTATTTGACCTGACGCGCTTGCCAAAGTCGGTGGCGGTGATCGGAGCGGGGCCGATTGGCTGTGAGTTGGGACAAGCCCTAGCTCGCTTGGGATCCGAGGTCACCCTGATTGCCAGCCGCGACCGTATTTTGCCCAAAGAAGACCCAGAAGCAGCCCAGGTGGTGCAGCAGCAGTTGGCCCAAGAAGGGATCCACATTCTTACAGAAGTGCGAGCCCAGACAGCCAGCCAAGAGCAGGGGGAAAAGCTTTTGTACGTGGACGGGAACACGGGTAACGGCAGCAAGGTGCTGCGCGTCGAAGCGATTTTGGTGGCAGCAGGGCGGGTGCCCAACGTGGAAGACTTGGGGTTGGAAGCCGCGGGCGTGCAGGTTGGCCCCCAAGGGATTCAGGTGAACGCCAAACTGCAAACCAGCAATCCGCGCATTTATGGCTGTGGGGACGTGATCGGGGGGCCGCAATTTACCCATGTGGCGGGATACGAAGCGGCGGTGGCCCTGGTGAATGCCCTGTTTTTACCCGTGAGCAAAGCCAGTTATCGGGTCATTCCCTGGGCTACTTTTACCGAGCCGGAATTGGCCCGGGTTGGCCTCACCGAACGCGAAGCCAAGCAACACTACGGCAACGATGTGATGGTACTCAAGCACGAGTTTGCGGAAGTAGATCGGGCGCAGGCGGAAGCCGCCACACTGGGGTTTGCCAAGTTGATCTGCCGGCGCAACGGGCAACTTTTGGGGGCGCACCTGGTGGGAGCCCATGCGGGGGAACTGATTCATGAGGTGGTCTTGGCCATGAGCCACAAACTGCCCGTCTCTGCCCTGACAGGGATTCACGTTTACCCCACCCTCTCGGAGGTGACAGCCAAAGCCGCCCTGCAGCACAAAAAACAAAACTTTGCCGCCAATACCCGCCTGCAAAACTTTTTAGAAGGCTTCTTCTCCTGGCGACGGGCCTGGAGCTAATCGGCCAAAGGGGAACTCAGCCGCCGTTACACTGGGATCAGTCGAGATCAGTTGTCTGTTGAGGGCTCCCGATGGCATTTCTCTTGTCTGCCGAACAAGTGGGTCAGTTTGTCTCCAATCAGTGGCAGGATCCCTTTGCCGTTCTGGGGCCACAGCAGATTGCAGAAGCCGGGGAGTCCTATTGGCTGATTCGTGCCCTTGTGCCCAATGCCAGGCAGGTTTGGGTGGTAGAACGGGCCACAGGCCAGGCCCATCCAATGCAGCCACTGCACCCGGAAACCCTGTTTGAACTGCGCTTGGCCCCCGGCGCCCCCCTGCCGGATTATTTTTTGAGATCGCAGCGCACCTGGGATCCCGATGGGCAACGCCTGGAAGAGTGGGAGGATCCCTATCGGTTTCCACCGGAGAAGGTGGATCATGTGGGGGAGGTGGATCGCTACCTGTTCGGCGAGGGCAACCACCACCGCATCTACGACAAGCTGGGCGCTCATCCCCTCACCGTTGAAGGGGTAGCGGGGGTGCACTTTGCCGTTTGGGCCCCTAACGCCCGCAATGTCAGCGTTATCGGCGATTTCAACCACTGGGATGGCCGCCAACACCAGATGAAGGTGCTGGGGGAGAGTGGCATCTGGGCTTTGTTCATCCCCGGTGTGCCCTTGGGGGCGATCTACAAGTACGAGGTGAAAACCCCCTGGGGCGACATCTACGAAAAGTCGGATCCCTATGGGTTCCAGCAGGAGGTGCGTCCGAAAACCGGCTCCATTGTGACGGACTTGAACACCTACAGTTGGGGCGACCAAGCCTGGCTGGAACGGCGGGCCGCCACCGAACCCCTCCGCTCACCGGTTTCTGTTTACGAAGTGCATTTGGGATCCTGGATGCATGGCTCGGCTGAGGATCCCCCCGCTCAGGGGCCGAGTGTACCGGTGGATCAGAAGCCCAACACCCGCTTCCTTACCTATCGGGAGCTGGCGGATAAATTGATCCCCTACGTGAAGGAACTGGGCTTTACCCACATCGAGCTTTTGCCGGTGGCAGAGCACCCCTTCGATGGATCCTGGGGCTATCAGGTGATCGGCCATTATGCCGCCACATCCCGCTATGGATCCCCGCAAGACTTCATGTACTTTGTGGATCAAGCCCACCAAGCCGGGATTGGGGTCATCGTCGATTGGGTACCGGGCCATTTTCCCAAAGATGGGCATGGGCTGGCCTTTTTCGACGGCAGCCATCTGTACGAGTATGGTGATTCTCGCAAAGGGGAACACAAGGGCTGGGGCACGTTGGTCTTCAACTATGGCCGCAATGAAGTGCGCAATTACCTGGTGGCCAATGCCCTCTTTTGGTTTGAGAAATACCACATCGACGGGATCCGCGTGGATGCGGTGGCTTCGATGCTGTATCTGGATTACGACCGCAAAGAATGGCTACCCAACCCCTACGGCGGACGGGAGCATATCGAGGCGATTGACTTTTTCCGGCAATTGAATACCCTTATTTTCAAATACAATCCAGGTGCCCTTTCTATTGCCGAAGAATCTACTGCCTGGCCGATGGTGACCTGGCCCACCCATGTGGGGGGGTTGGGTTTCAACCTAAAGTGGAACATGGGCTGGATGCACGACATGCTGGATTATTTCCATATGGATCCCTGGTTTCGCCAGTTCCATTCCAATTTGGTGACCTTCAGCCTCATGTACGCCTTTAGCGAAAACTACATGCTGGCCTTTTCCCATGATGAGGTCGTACATGGCAAGAGCCACATGTTGGGCAAAATGCCCGGGGATCAGTGGCACAAATTTGCCAGTTTGCGGGCTTTGTACGGCTATATGTTCACCCACCCCGGCAAGAAAACCCTGTTCATGAGCATGGAGTTTGGTCAGTGGAACGAATGGAATGTTTGGGCGGATCTGGATTGGGATCTACTGCAGTTTGAACCTCATGCCAAGTTGCGCAACTATGTGGGCAGTTTGAACCGATTGTTGCGCTCGGAACCGGCTCTTTACATCCAAGACATCAGACCGGAGGGGTTCCGCTGGATCGACTGTAGTGACCACCGTGGCATTGTCTCCTTTATTCGCTATGGGGAGGATCCCAACGAGTGGGTGGTGGTGGTCTGTAACTTCACGCCGGTGGTCTGGCCCAACTACCGCATTGGGGTGCCGGCACGCGGCTTTTACCGGGAAGTCCTCAATAGCGACGCTGTGGAGTTTTGGGGCAGCGGGGTGGGCAATTTGGGAGGCAAATGGACGGACGACTGGGCCTACCACAACCTGCCCTACTCGCTGGATCTCTGTCTGCCGCAGCTCTCCACCTTGGTGCTGAAGTGGCAACCCCCGGAGCCTGTGGGCGCTCAGGACCAGATCCCGGCAACATAGGGTACAAGGGTACGGCCCCTCGGATGGGTTCCCCGCTACAAACGGGGATCCAGCAGGGCGGAGGGCTTCTCCTCCATCACCCCTGCCAACAGGGAGTTGACCAACACCGTCACCAAACCCAGACGATTGCCCGCCAGAATATCGGTGAGCAGCCGATCCCCCACCATGGCTACGGCCTCCACCGGCAAGCCCATCTCGGCCACCGCCCGCCGCAAGGCTCGCCGGGAAGGTTTGCCGGCGCGGTGAATATGGGGCAGCGCCAAACTTTCACCGATCTGTCGAATGCGGTTGCGGTTGATGTTGTTGCTAACCAGCCAAATTTGAAAGTGGGGGCGTAGTTTTTCCAGCCAGGCCACCACCGCCGGATCCACAACCGCTTGCCGAATCGGCACCAACGTATCGTCAACATCGAAGATGATGCCCCGCACCCCCCACTCCAGCAGGCTTTCCGGTTGTAGCCGCAAAACGGTACCGGCGACCACAATATCCGGCTGCAGCAACTTAAACCAGGGTTTGTGTACCATTTACTCTGCCTCAGGGGCTAACGGTGGCTCCAGTTGCGGCATTTTGGCGCTCTTGGATGATCTGCAACTGGGCAGCCTCATGCTCGGCTAGGGTTTTACTAAACACATGGGTGCCATCGTAACGGGCAACGAAATAGAGGAAATCGGTCTCTTCCGGTTCCAAGACGGCCTCTAGGCTGGCCAAACCCGGACTGGCGATCGGGCCAGGGGGTAAGCCCGGGTTGAGGTAAGTGTTGTAGGGGGAAGGGGTGCGCACTTCGGCGAAGGTAAGGCGGCGATCAGGGGTCTGGCGGATGTTGAGGGCATACTCCACGGTCGGGTCAGCCCCCAACGGGATCCCTTTTCGAAGTCGATTGAGAAATACCCCCGCGATCAGGGCACGTTCTTCCGGCACCACGGCTTCCCGCTCGACAATGCTGGCCAAGGTGACCCACTCGTGGAGGGATAAGGAGGTGGAATGTTGCCGAAACAGGGGCAAAGCCACTGAGACGAACCGCTGCAGCATGGCATTCACCACCGTTTGGGCTTTTTCATGATCTGGCAGGGATCCCTCTACTTTTTCGACAGGGAAAAAATAGGTATCTGGGAACAGGTACCCCTCCAGAGAGTTTAAGTTGGCGGGTAGCCAATCAAGGGGTGGAATCACCTGGGCCGTGGCAATAAAGGCGTCGGCCTCCAACCAGTTTCGCTCGGCCAAAGCCGCTGCCATCTGCTTGATGCGCCAACCTTCTGGAATTGTCAGCCGTGTCTGCAAGACGTTGCCCTGTCGCAGCTGTTGGGCCACCGCCACCATGTCTTGACCGGGATCCAGCGCGTAGGTGCCTGCCTGGAACACCCAATCACGCCCAAAGGTGCGGCTCCACAGTCTCCAGGCCAAGTCGGAGCGGATCACCCCCGCTTGGTAGAGTTTCTGCCCGATCAAGCGGCTGCTGCTCCCCGGCTCAATCACCACCTGGATGGGTTCTGACTCCCCAACTGGCTGTAGCCAAGTCTGCCACTGCCAGTAACCAAACCCAACTGCAAGAGCTAGCAAGAATACTAGGCTTTGCACAAGGCGCCGGCCCCAGCGATGGCCGCTAGAGCGCTTGGATAAGCTGGGATCCCTTTGGGCTGGATGCTGGACATGATCTTCCGTCATCACTTTCCTCTCCGAATAGCCTAAGCATGCCCACTAGCCAAGTTATCCCCAGAGCCGAACACTGGCCAGGGACAATCCCGGGTGCTGCTAACAGGAACCTGAGGCCGGCCTCATTTTAGCCTTGACCCCATTTCATTTGGGATCCACTTCAATTCCCCTGAGCCAAGCCGGCAGGGATCCCGTTGCTTTCGGCAGCCCGTTGCCCGATCCAAGTGCCGATGGGCTCCCCTTTGACCACCCGGTAGATGTTTCCAGGGGTTGTGAGATCAAAGACCACGATGGGCAGTTGATTTTCTTTGCACAGGGCGATGGCAGTACTGTCCATCACCCGCAAATCGTGGGTGAGCACATCTTGATAACTGAGGGCATCGTAGCGGCGGGCTTGAGGATGGGTTTTGGGATCGGCATCGTAAACCCCGTCTACCTTGGTAGCTTTGAAAATCACTTCCGCATCGATCTCGGCGGCGCGCAGCGCGGCGGTGGTGTCAGTGGTAAAGAACGGATTGCCAGAACCTGCGCCAAAAATCACCACCCGCCCCTTTTCCAGGTGACGAATGGCGCGGCGACGAATGTAGGGTTCTGCCACCTCCTGCATGGCAATGGCGGTTTGCACCCGAGTTGGGATCCCGGCTCGTTCGATGGCATCCTGCAGGGTGAGGGCATTGATGACAGTGGCCAACATCCCCACATAGTCGGCAGAGGCCTGATCCATGCCTTGGGCAGCGGCTTCTTTGCGCCCCCGCCAAATGTTACCGCCCCCCACCACAATTGCCACTTGTACATCGGCTCGCACCACGGAAGCCACTTCACTGGCAATGGACTGCAGAATTTCGGGGTCGATCCCATAGGAACGCTCCCCCATCAGGGCTTCGCCACTCAGCTTTAACAGAATCCGTCGGTATCTCATGCTCACCCGCTCCAGCCCACCCCTGCATACCATAGCAGGTTTGTTGAGCTAGCCCTGTTCAGCGCATCCATCAAGGATCCCGGCCAGCTATTATTGCTCTTCACCAGCAGTGGCATCGTTATCACGGGGGGTAGAACGGAAGCGGCGACCATTGCGAGCACGGCTCTTTTGAAACTGTCTGGCGTATTCGCGGTTTCGCTCAGCTTTTTCTCGCTTTAGGTTGCGTTTTTTGGCCATGCTGGTGTTCCTAACCGGCTGTCCGGTATAAAGTGAAAGAGCCCCGGCGGGGTGTGAAAATCAAGCGTTTCCAATGCTAGCATGGCTTGCTTGAGCTTTTCTGAAACCACCTAACTGGCCGTCGGCAGGGATCCCCACAGTAGGGTAAGGCCAATCAAGACAAACCCCAGTCCTGCCAGGGTTTTGATCCAACGGGGAGGAAAGATTCTCGCCACCCAGGCTCCCGCCCACACCCCGATCAAACTGGTGCTAACCAGGGCGGCAGCGGCCCCGAAAAAGATCACCGCAGGGTTTTGGGAGCGGGCACTGAGGAGGAGGGTGGCCAGTTGGGTTTTGTCCCCCATTTCTGCCAACAGAATTGAGGCGAAACTCACCAAGGCAACCCGCCAAGCGGCCTGGGTTAAGGAAGATGAAATCTGGCTATCGTCGTTGTTGCTCAACACGTCCTTCTGCTGCTCCCCATCTTCTCCTGTCTGTTTGCATCGGTTCTTCAGACCCGCCGGCTATCTCTCCGGTAGGCCATCCCCTTGCCATTCTTGCCACAGGACGTAGCTCCCGATCACCAGAAATCCTGCACCCGCCAACCATTGTAACCAGCCTGCCGGGATCACCTGCCCCAGACCCCCCCCCAGCAACACGCTGAGCAAACTGGCGGTCACCAGGGCGCTGGAGGAGCCGAAAAAGATTGCCCAAGGGGATCTCGATTGGGCGCTCATCAGCAGGGTGGCCAGTTGGGTTTTATCTCCCATTTCCGCCACAAAGACAGTTAAAAAGGTTACAAGCCAGGGGGATGGGGATCCCTCGGGGGGGCTGTCAGCAGCAGAGGGGGGCCCAATGGGTAGCTGCGCCGCCTGGAGCGCTGTATCCGGAATGGGAGATGGAGCCAAGTTTTCTGCGGGTGCCTGAATAGCCAGGGAGCCGGAGCCCCCGCTCCAATGTAGGTAATGATGTCCAAAGGTCAAAAAAGCAAGACAGATGACCAAAGACAAAGAGGCTAGCCCCAAGCTCAAAACCAGTTCACCCTTCCAGGGATGCGACGACGCCATGTTGTTGCTGTGGATAATCACCGATAAGCAGCTTATCCTCTCGGCTGGCTGCCCTCCACCCCATTCGAGGAGAAACAAGGGCGGTAGAGTAGAGAAAAGCAGGGGCGTTGGCCGAGCGGTTCAGGCAGCAAACTCATAATTTGCCTCACACAGGTTCGATCCCTGTACGCCCCATCGAGACGATCCGCTTCGGATAGGGCCTCTAGGCTGGGATGCCTCAGATAGGGCTTGACAAGTCATGTCGTTAATTACAAGGACTATAGCTGCCAAGCCTCAGTACGCAAAGACATCCTGTATCTTGCCCCGAAAACGGCTAAGCCAAAAGGCTGCCGGGATCCCTGTAGAGCATTCTTCAGGTCATTCTTCAGGGCCAATTTTGGGCAGCCGAGAGGGTCTAGATCAGTTCGCTAATCGGGAAGCGATCCAACATGTTTTGGGCTTGACGGGCATTCTCCCGCAGATCCTGCGGCAGGTGGGGCACATGGGGAATCTGCGAGAGCAAATCCAAGGTACGGCGAATTAAGCGAACCAAGTCTCCGGCATCCAGGTTGGTGTTGGCTTCCAGGGTTTCCCAAGGGATCCCTTGGGCCCAATGTTCAACAATTCCAGCCAGGCCGGGCTCAAACCAAATCGGCATATGAAACACCTGATGTTGCCGTTGGCTGCGAAACAGTTGCCGCCGCAGGCCCCGTAACCCATGCAACACATCCTCCACCAACCCCGAAGTGCGCAGCCGACTGTAGGTACCCGAACGAGGCGGTTCTGTGACCAAAGCCGCTACCACTCCCGCCAAGTGATGCGGATCACAGCCCTGGCATTCCCCAGACAGCAAAGCCAACGCCAGCCATAGCTCGTTATCCCCCCGCAAAGCCGCCACCACTTCTCCACTCGCGGTGGGTTGGTGCCCCTCATGGGGATCCCCTGAGTTTTCCAAACAATCAAAATCCTGCAACACCTGCACCAAAGCCATAAATTGCTGCCAGCGCAACTCTTGTACCGAATCACTTTGTCGTTCGAGGTGCTCGAGGCGTTTCAGCAGCCGTTGTCGTTTTTCTTGCAAGCTCAACAATTTTTTCCCCACCTTGTGAGCCGGATTGGCCCGAATTTGGGTTTCTAGGGCGCGGATTTTCTCTTCTTGGGCCTGAATGTGGGGAAAAGCCAGCAATCGCAGGGTGGGATCCGGCTCCGCTTCCCGTTGTTTCACCAAATACCGCAGAAGGCGTCGTTCCTCTCGTCGTTGCGCCTGCATCTTCTCGTAGCGGGTGACATCCTCACTGGAAATATCCCCCAGGGTGCGATCCAGCTCCTCTAGCTCGGCGCGAGTGTGCTGGAGTTCGTGTTGCTCGGGCAACTTTTGCAACGAGAGCAAATACTGGCCAAAGCTGCGGTTGATCAAATCCCGCGCCGCCTCCAGAGAGTGCTTCTGCAGCAGGTTCACCACCATGCCATAGGTGGGGGTAAATTGGCTCACCAAGGGATCCGCCCCCGATGTGGCCAGTCGCGCTGCCTCTTGGGCCCCTTCAAAGGGAGATTGCACCGTTACCACATGCCCGATCACATCCTTACCCCGCCGACCCGCCCGCCCCGACATTTGCATAAACTCAGACGCCGTCAAGAGACGATGGCCCGTATCGGTGCGTTTGGAAAGGGAGGAGATGACGGTGGTGCGGGCAGGCATGTTGATCCCGGCAGCCAAGGTTTCGGTGGCAAAAACGATCTTCACCAACCCCTGCTGAAACAGGTGTTCTACCAACCCCTTCCAGGCGGGCAACATTCCGGCATGGTGGGCGGCAATGCCGCGATAGAGGGCACTGAGGTGATCTTGGCGAACCGCTTCTGGAGTTTCCTGACAGAATTGGTCGATCTGTTGGGCCAATCGCTGCCGCTCTTCTGGGGTCGCAATCAAATCCAGAGCACCCACACTGGCCACCGCTGCATCACAGCCTTTGCGACTGAAGATGAAATAGATGGCCGGCAACATATCCCGCTGGCGCAAGTTTTCCAACACCTGCGTCATGTCCGGCACCCCGGCCCGTGAATGCTCATGGGGGTTGGGACGTTTGCCTCTCAGGCGACGATTGCGGATCCATTGGCCCGACTCGGTTTGCTCCAGTAACGGAAAAAGCCCTTTGTGATTGGCAAAGTGGAACTGCAGGGGAACAGGGCGATGGTCGGAGTCGATCAAATGGGTGGGGCCATGCACATGGTTCATCCAATCCGTCAGTTGGTCGCTGTTGGCAATGGTGGCGGAAAGGGCGATGAGCTGAATGGTGGAGGGGCAATAGATGATCGATTCTTCCCAAACAGTGCCCCGTTGTTGATCGTTCATGTAGTGGCATTCATCCAGGATCACCGCCTGCACATCCTGCAGGGGATCCCCCAGCATCGCTTCCGCCACCTCTTCATCGGCCATTCGCGCCAGCGAGCCAGCGGCACAAACCGCCAAGGAGACCGGCGTGCCGTAGAGCATGTTGCGAAAGATCTCGGTGGTCATCACCAAAATCGGCGCTTCGCGGTTGATGGAGATGTCGCCGGTGAGCAAGCCCACTCGCTCGGGACCAAACTGCTGACCAAAATCGCGGAACTTTTGATTGGAAAGGGCCTTGAGGGGCGTTGTGTAGAAAACTCGCTTGCCATGGGCCAAAGCCCGATAGATGGCGTATTCCCCAATCAAGGTTTTGCCGGATCCCGTTGGAGCACAGACCACCACCGATTCCCCTGCCGCCAGGATTTGAATGGCCCGGATCTGAAATTCATCCAGCTCAAAGGGGAAAATCCCTCGCAACTCATCCAGCAAATCCGTTGCCGGGAAGAGAAGCGCACTCATGGGATCCAAATCAACATAGGGAACCAAAGAAGGAGGGATGGCACAAGCATGGCCCGACTTATTTTCATCAGGCCCCTGTACTTCTTCTAGGATACAGGCTTTCTCCGGGTGGCGGCTTGGGCTGTACCGCCGCTTGTGCAGATAAAGATCTGGACAAGCATGTAACGTCTTCCCGACGCTGACGGCTTACACAGTCGCGGGCTTTCCAAAAGCCCTTCAGTAGCCCTCCGGCTATCTCCTTCAACCCACCCGGTAAC
>JAUQVK010000074.1:0-19387 GCA_039794845.1 Thermostichus sp. DRC_bins_24 | reverse complement strand
AGCCACCCAATCCAGAACATGAGAAGGTAAAGGTTGCTATGCGTCAACTTGCCCAAGAGATTAGTCCAACTAGCCAAGCAGGGGATCCCGCACAGCAGTTGGGGCAAGCCCTAAACATGATCCATGCAGGGGATGCCATTCGTGAGGCTTGCCAAATTGCCAATCAAGGACAGATTCGAGCAACATCTGTTAAAAAGCTTGACCCCATTTTCTTCCCTACTTTAGCTACAGACTCTCAGCCGACGGTATCGGATGCATTAAGGGGCTATTTATTAGCTTTAGGCATGGCGAAAGATGACCAAAATCGCGCTCTACAGCCCATTCGTGGGCACTACTTCTTTCATAATCTCCAGAATGTCTGGACTTGTTCCAATCCTGACTGTACGGATCAAAGTATTAATCAACAGCTTCGTCAAAATGGGGGAGCCAAAGTCCCGATTGGATCCCTACATGCCACCAGTCGGCTAACCTGTAGCTGTGGATCCCGAGTGTTGGATTTAATTGTCTGTGAGGTTTGTGGAGAGGTTTTATTGGGTGGATACATTTCCAAAGACGAGAAAATGATAATAATGACTCCTGATCAGCCTGAACTAGAAGGGATCCCGGATCAGGTGGTGGTGCAGCAGAAATATGAAAACTACAGGGTATTTTGGCCCTTACCGAAAAATGATGGCCCCTGGCAAACTCAACCTGTTGATCTAGAGTGGACTCAGGATAAAGTCAAACGTAGCTGGAAAAGGGCAAAGCTCAATCCTCTCAATGGAGTTCTGCAAGAAACTAGTGCTGCTGACTCCAATGGGGTTCTGGGATGGCTCTATCATGTGGATGCTTCAAGTTCAGATAATATTCGTTCAGATAATATTCGAGCCTTGCCCAGCAAATGCCCAAGATGTGATGCTGACTATACGAGGCGGGATCCCCCCTACGACACTCCCTTGAGGATTCATCGCACAGGTTTTCAAAAATCATGCCAGGTCATTGCAGGTGGATTGCTTAGGGAGATTGGAAGTTTTAGCAACAACTTGAGAAAGTCTCAGCGCAAGCTGGTTGTATTTACCGATAGCCGTCAAGATGCCGCCAAACTCGCAGCCGGTATGGAGCGGGATCACTATCGGGATATGACCAGGCTACTCTTGGTGCAGTCATTAACAACCTATTGGCAGAACTTAATTGGATATTTACGGGTCTTGAATAAGAATACTCCAAGCCTGATAGAGCGTATCGCCGAGATCAATCCTCAACTGGCTGAGCAGATTCAAGCCCAACAGGATGATAAAGCTGATTTAGAAGCCTATCAACGCTTCAGTGGGCAAAACTCTCAATTGGTCACAGAAGCACAAAGCTGGATGGCAGGACTACCCGTAGCTAACGCCTCCGCTCGAGAAGAGTGGCTAGATTTACTAAAACGCTATCCAGGTCAGATCCCTCTTAGCTATCTGCGAGATGAAACCTTTCAAAAATTGCTCAATTTGGGCATTTGTCCTGGTGGTACAGAGCATTCGAGCTTGAAGTTTAGGATTGGTAATGAAAGACAAAATGATTGGTGGGAATGCTTTGAATGGCAGAATATGCCCATAACATCTCACTCTGACAACAACCAAGCTAAAGAACAAGCAGATCATGTCAAGAAACTAAGAGATAAGCTGATCTCTGAGATTATGTACGTCCTCTTTCCCCACTCCGTTAGAACTTTAGAAAGTCTTGGACGAGGTTGGGTCACCTGCAAAGTTAAAAACGGGATCCGTGATCAAATTATTCAGGCGATTGATGCCGGCATTCGTATGCTTGGCATTCGTTTTCGTTACAACTACAGCAAGTTTTTCTTTTCTGGTACGGATGATAAGCTCCTTAGACAATATATAAAATATCTAAGCCAGCTTGAGATTAAAGAACAGGAGATCAGAGATATTTTAGAGAAGGCTGAAGCTTTTATTCCATCTAGCAGCGGACTGGCGCTTAATCCCAACTTCTTATACCTAAACTTACCGCTTAAAGATTCCGAAAACAATCAAATCTCAGGTTATCGCTGTGAACGCTGCAATGCCTTTTACCTACATCCTGCTGGCGGTTACTGCCCCGAATGCTGTGCTCGCCTAAAGCCCAGCCAAGTCAGCTCAGACTTTGATTACTACTCCTACCTAGTTGAACAATCCGGGGATCCCTTTCGCATGAATGCGGCTGAGTTAACTGGGCAAACAGATAAAAATGAGCGTACCAAAAGGCAGCGTTGGTTTCAGGAGAGGTTCGCGCCCAAGGAAAAAAAGGATCAACACGTTTTAGGGATTGATTTGCTCAGTGTTACCACCACCATGGAGGCAGGGGTAGATATTGGATCCCTCTTGGCAGTAATGTTAGGGAATATGCCCCCCCGTCGGTTTAACTATCAACAACGTGTGGGGCGCGCCGGGCGCCGGGGATCCAGTCTTTCTTTGGCGGTCACCTTCTGTCGGGGCCGCAGCCACGATGATTACTACTTCCAGCATCCCGAAAAAATGACCGGGGATCCCCCGCCGACACCCTATGTGGATATGCGGCAAGAAGCTATTTTTCGGCGAGTTTTTATCAAAGAAGTTCTCCGTCAAGCTTTTATATCTATCCGAGAGGAATTCAAAGAAGATGCCTTTGCTGCAGTTGACAATGTCCATGGAGAATTCGGTCAAGTCAAGGACTGGCCACAGATCAAACCTGAATTAGCAAAATGGATTGGGGATCCCCAGAGCCAAAGTCAAATAAGGGCTATTTTGCAAGCTCTACAAGTTCAGACAAATCTGCCGTCAAGGGATTGGATCCACTTTATTCAGAATGAATTGGTTAGTATTATTGACCAAATTGTGTCGGATCCCACCTACACTCAGGATTCTCTCAGTGAGCGCATGGCCAATGCCGGGTGGCTGCCGATGTTTGGTTTCCCAACCCGGGTGCGGCTGTTGTATACCCGCAAACCCTCTAGGTCCAAGAGTTGGCCTCCAGAGACAGGCACGATTGATCGCAACCTCGATGTAGCCATCAGCCAGTTTGCACCCGGATCGGAAATCGTCAAAGATAAAGCTGTGCACAAAGCCTGTGGAGTCGTTGAGTTTCTACCCCAAGGGATCAGCAAGCCAGGGTTTTACCCACCCCTGACAGAGGGCAACCAAACCATTGGTATCTGTGAAAACTGTCAAGCAGTCGTCTACCCGCACACCCTCATTCCTAAACCCCAACCCGGTAAGCAGCCACCCAAAGAGACCTGTCCCGTTTGTCATCGAGAAAAAAGCCTCCGCTGCCCCGATGCCCGTGAACCCAAAGGGTTTATGACCAACTTTAGCCCCGAAGATTTTGATGGCAACTTTGAATGGCAACCCCGCTCTACTCGTCCTACCATCAGTTTTAAGAGTGAACATTTGACCAACCCAAAGATGATCGCTAATGCTGCGATCATCGGAGCACCATCTGAGGATATTTACACTATTAACGATCATGGTGGGGATGGCGGATTTGATTTTTCTACTCAAGTTTCATACTATGGCAAATCTATTGAGGGAGCTTATGTTGTAGCCTCAGAACTCAGAACTTCAAACAATACAAATAATCAAGACAAGGGCCTAACCACACGGGGATCCACCCATCGCATTGCTCTTCTTGCCCATCGCAAAACAGATGTGCTTTTGGTTGGGATCCAGCAGTGGCCCCAGGGTGTTTTTGCCGATCCCACCACCGTCACGGGCCGGGCCGCTTGGTATTCATTAGCTTTTTGGCTGCGTCTGTCGGCTGCCGTCTATCTCGATATCGATCCCTCAGAGTTGCAAGCCGGATTTCGCACCACCATCGATCCTGTGACCCATCAAGTCATTGGCCAAGCTTTTCTGGCAGATAGCTTGGAAAACGGGGCTGGCTACTGTGCCCACCTAGCCAAAGAAGACATCTTTCCAACGCTTTTGCAGCAGTTGAATCCCACCCAAAGCCAAACCCTAGCAGCTCAGTGGCTGGATCCCGGACACGAGTCCCAGTGCGATAGCTCCTGCAATGCCTGCCTGCGGGACTACATCAACTTGTCCTATCACAGCCTGTTGGATTGGCGATTAGCCCTCGACATGGCTCACCTGCTTGCCAATCCCCAGCACCCCCTAGACCTGCAAACCCCTTGGGGATCCCGAACTAACCCCTGGCAGCGGCTGATGCAGGGATCCCAGGCTCCCATCCCCACTCTGATGGGGCAGTTGGGCTACAAAACAGCAGTTCAACTGGGATCCCTAACTGGCTACCTGAAGCAGGGCAGATCCAAAAAGATGCGTATCTTTCGCCATCCCCTCTGGACAGATGAGCATCCCACCTGGCTTGAGAGCACAGCAGCAGCAGAAAACACCTATCCGAGTTACAAAATCAGTCCAGGGGATCCCTTTTTAGGGTTACGGCGGCCGGGGGATTTGGCTTGAGAAGTTTTTGAAAGCCCCAAAGGGATCCAATCCGTCATCTGCAACGCCGCTGCTCTCCGTCAGCGGGGTGCTTTACAGACCTTAACAGAGCCCTTATCGGGCCTCACAAGAATCCAGGGCGGCGCATCCAGTACTCCCAACGATGTAGACTGCGCTCTTGGGCCAGTTTCGCCTGTTCCAACTCGATGCGGTGAGCCATAGCTAGGATCTCCTGTTCCAGATCTTCCGCTGCTTGGGTCAACTGACTCGGCCCCGCTTCGATTTCACCGCGAGGCCAACTGTGGCGCAGCACCTCCTCTGACCGGACGTAGTAATGGCTTAACAACATGACCTCACTCCTTTCGATGCTACATAAATAATACAGTTGTATTATAGTCTCGTCAATGGCTGTTTTGCCGCAGCTTTTGGGGGTTAAACCGGCTCTGGAGGCTGTGGCATCCGTTCTTGTTCTTGCCAAAGGCGATACAGTAACGCTTCCCATTCCGGTTCCTGCTCGGTGGCCAGGGTGCCCGTATCCACCTGTGAGTTGGCGGCCAGCCACAAGCCCGTCAGTTCCACCTCCAGCCAGGCATCGTCACAAGGGATCCAATCCAGCTCCGGGGGCAGTTGCCCAGCACAGTCAAGCGGCAGCAGCAAAGTACCGATGGCGATTTCTTGCCACAGAGTTTCTCCTGCGCAGGCCGCCAAGTGCAGTTGTTGCTGCAGCCAAGCCTCTTGGGTTTGAGCCACCCGTTCCAGATACACTCCGGTATCGCCGTAGATCAGTTTCAACATGAGATAAGCCCTTTGATGAGCAATGGATTGAGCAGTCAGCGGCCAGGAATGAAGACAAGAATGGAAATGGATGCACTAAAAAACCCCGCCTCTGGAGTTTGAAGCGGGGTCGGTGGAAGGAAGGTTTCCTCAGAGGGGTACAGCTAATCTGGCCCTATACCGACGGCTTCGGTGGTTATGGAACATGCCATGAATGGTTTCGGAGAGGCTCCCTTGCTGGGTGGAGTTTTTAGAGGGTGCAATCAAGAGAATGGGTAATGCTGCAGAACTACGACGGCGAATGCCGGACAGCAGAGCAGCCAGGGAGCCTTGAGAAATTGCGGGCTGAGCGACATCGAAGAGGTCACCCCCATAGAGCAAGCCAAAACCGGCCCGCAGTGAATCCACCAGCCACCCAAACGGGCGACCAGAAGGCATCAGTAGTAGGACGGCGGGATGAAACACAGTTTTGACTCCTATCGGAACAAAGATAGGCAGGGAAGGAACACCTCTACGACCCGGAGGATCCCTGACTGACTAGCATACTACACTGTTGCTACAAGAATGTCCAGGATGTGTGAGCCTTGTGAGGAATGAGTCGATAGGTTGCAAAGGTTGAGGGGAGCAACAACACACTTGAGGCTTACTCATCCCTCACCAAAAGTTGCCCAGAGGGCTCTCCACAGGAGCATCAACCCAATCCCCACTAACGACACCAGCACCAACCGACGAAACTGTACAGGGCTGACAAAACGGGCAAGCCAAATCCCGGTGAGGAAACCAAGGATAATCGCCGGTAGCCCCAACCCTAGCAGCTGCCACACTTGCGGTGTGTAATTGCCCTGAAGCGTATGGCTGAGTATGACGGTGCCCAGATTGCTCAGAAACAAACCCTGTAAATTGCCCTTAAACTGTTCTGGATCCCAACGGCGACAATTGGCGTAAACAATGGCTGGGGGGCCGCCAATGTTGGCCATACCGGAAAGAAAACCCGACAATCCGCCGAACAACCAGGCCCAGTGGGGGGATCCCAACTCTGGCAACCGCAAGCCCATCAATCCATAAGCGGCATACAACACCAGCAGGATCCCCAAAATTAGGGTTATCCAGCATTCATCCCAACGAGCTGCCGCCCACACTCCCAAAGGAATCGTCAGGGTAGCTCCAACTGCCAGGCGTATAAGGGATCGCCACTCCAAGGCACGTCGGTAGCACAGAGCCATGGCCACCACCGTCATGCCCGAGACCAAAGAGATCAAGGGGGTGGCAACCCGTAAGCCAACCACCAGTTGCAACAGCGGCACCGCCACCAGAGCCAAGCCAAAACCCGACAGCCCATGGGTGAAGGTGGCCAAAAATAGGATCAGGCAAACCCACCCCTCGACCATTTGGGTAATCTACTCCGAACTGCTACAGTCAGCCTCATAACAAATATTCACAGATGAGGAATTCATGAAGCCAGAAATTGTCCACTATGAACTCAGCTTTATCTCTTCTTAATTTGTGATCGATTTCATGAAATTCACGCCCATCAAATGCCTCTCAATTTGGAAACCTACGCAATTTAACGGAGAGAATAGCACGGTCTTGAAGGGTAATCTAAGCCCAGGAAGAAGGCTAATTATCACGGCAAAATATCGCGGAAAAGTTGGGGTTGTCTTTATCATGAAGAAGCTTTCCATTCATGAAGCCTACCTGAAGAAGATGCTCTTTCAGCGAGCCGCTGCAACCTCCCACGGTATGACGCTAATCGAACTGTTGGTGGTGATCGTGATCGTCGGCATTCTCAGCGCCGTGGCCATTCCCAGTCTGCTCACCCACATTCGTCGCTCCAAGGTTGCCGAAGCCCAAACGGCCCTGACCGCCATCAGCCGTGGCTCGGAGGTTTATCGCATGGATTTTACCGTTTATCCCTCCGACTATACAGACATTGAATTCGGTGGTATTCACGAAGATCGCTATTTGAACGACCCTTGGCAGGCCCCCAACTATCGGCTTCCTGAAGTCGTGCCTCCCAATCTCAATTTGACGGGCATTCGTTGGATGACCGAAGCCTATACCTATGTGATCAGCAACGGGGATCCCTTGCGCTGCGACATCGGCCTTGGGGATCGGCGAGCTGAGGTTTTGGTTTCCGGCTACGACTTGCGCAACTCTTGCAACACCTACCAATAGGCCAGTTGGTATTTTGGTATTGACGAATACCAGTCCGCAGATCCTCATCAGGGAAGAATAAGCCTGTCTGTTCAAGAGGATCCCGGATTGATGCACGATATCACTGCACTGCTGGTTGATCTAGAAGGGATCCCTTACTCGACCCACCTCAGCCAGGTGCGGGCCAAAAGCCGGGATATGACCTTGAGTTTCAGCCCGATCCTCAAGCAAGACTTACAGGGCAAATCGGCAGAAGTGGTGGTCACCCCCCGCAGCCAAGCGGAGGTGATTCGGGTGGTAGCGGCTTGTGCTCGCCGTCGGATCCCCTTGCTGCCCCGTGGGGCTGGCACCGGCAATTTTGGCCAGGCGATCCCGCTCTTTGGCGGAGTGATCTTGGATATGACCGGGCTCAAGCGAGTGTTGTGGGTGCAGGGTCGGCGGGTGCGGGCGGAGGCAGGAGCCATTTTGGAATCTCTGGATACCGCGGCCAAAGCCGTGGGGGGGGAGTTGCGCATTCATCCTTCTACTTTGCGTACCGCCACCGTCGGGGGGTTTGTGGGGGGCGGCCATGCCGGCATTGGGGCGGTGACCTACGGCATTTTGCGGGATCCCGGCAACATTCTCGGCTTGAAGGTCTTGAGTGTGGAGGAAGAGCCGCACATTCACGAAATCCGTGGTCGCCACGTGAACTGGGTGCACCATGCCTACGGCACCAACGGCATCATCCTGGAGGTGGAACTGCCCCTCGCCCCGGCGCAGGAGTGGTTGGAGGTGATTCTCTGCTTTGAACACTTCATGGATGGGGCAGGGTTTGCGGTGGCGTTGGGACAGGCAGATGGCATCGCCAAAAAGGTGATTTCCCTCTGTGAATGGCCGGTGCCTAGCTATTTCAAACCGTTGGCTGCCCATATTCCCGCCCACCGCTCCACCGTGTTGACCATGGTGGCGGCAGAAAATGAGGAGGCGCTGCGTTGGCTGGCGGAGGATCATCGCGGGCAGATCACCTACTGCAAAGCCGCTGGACTGGGCGAATTTGGCCCCCTTTACGAGTACACCTGGGGACATACAGGTCTGTACGCGATCAAGGCGGGCATTGCTTTGTCCTATGCGCTAGGGCTGTTTCCCCCTCAGGATCTCCTGGGTTCGATTGAGCGGGTTTGGCGGCGCTTTCAAACCTTGGGGCCCCTTTGCCTGGAAATGAAGCGCATGGATGGACGAGGGGTGATGGCGCAGGGATCCCCGGTCTTCAATTTCGTCAGCAATGAGCACATGATTCAAGTGATTCGGGATATGGAGGCAGAGGGCGTGCATGTGCGCAACAGCCACACGTATCTCATCGAAGAAAGCGGCTTCAAAACAGTGGATCCCGAAGAGCAAGCCTTTAAGCAGCGCATGGATCCCTATAACTTGCTCAACCCTGGCAAACTGAGCACGGCTAGCCCCAAGGATCCTGCTGGCAAAGCTGGCTTGGAGCTGGAGGTGACAGGCTGGAAGGCTTAAGCTGGGCAGCAGCAAGAAATCACAGCGAGATCATCCAGTCTTCTAGGGTTTCTTGGCGGCGGGGATGGCGCAGTTTGCGCATAGCCCGTGCTTGAATTTGCCGAACACGCTCCCGAGACAGGCCGAAAAGCTGCCCAATTTCCGAAAGGGTGTGCAGGTGGCCATCTTTCAGACCATAGCGCAACCTAAGAATTTCCTGCTCCCGCGGGCTGAGCTGCTTAAGCAATTCTTCCAGTCGGGCAGACAGCAGGTGTAGATCCATTTGCGATTCGGGAGTAGGGCCGCTAGGAGCCTCGATCAGCTGCATCAGCTCTGTATCTTCCTCCTTGCCCACCCGTGCGTGCAGCGAAAGGGTTTGGCGACCGGCTTCCAAAATGGCATCTAGCTTGTCGGGGGAAACCTCTAGGGCTTCGGCAATTTCCGCCTGGGTAGGCCGCCGATTCAAGGCTTCGGTTAGCTCCCGCCGCACCCGCTTCACCTGGTTCAGCTTTTCCACCATATGCACCGGGATCCGCACCAGACGAGCTTGATTGGCCACAGCGCGGGTGATCCCCTGGCGAATCCACCAGTAGGCGTAGGTGGAGAACTTGTAGCCCCGTTCGTACTCGAATTTCTCTGCGGCTCGGATCAGGCCAATGGTGCCCTCCTGGATCAAATCCAGAAACGGCACACCACGATTCAGATACTTTTTGGCAATAGAGACCACCAGGCGCAGATTGGCTCGCACCAGCTCTCGTTTCGCCTCTTCTCCAGAGGCCCCACCCTCGGCGATCAGCCGCCCCAGCTTCACCTCCTGTTCAGAATTGAGGAGTGGGTAGCGAGCCATTTCCCGCAAAAACATGCCCACAGAGTCTTCTGAAAGCGGGGCTTGAGTGGCTCGGTTCTGGGTCTTGCTCTCCGGCAGCCGTACCTCAACCCGTTTCAGTGCGGTGGGAGAACTCTGAACAGCCACATCCATCACATCCTGTTGCGATTTCGATTTCATACCAACTTAGAGCCCCACAGCGGGCAAAAGAGCTTCCTTATCCTTAAACGACGAGCTAGATATCCATTCCCAATGATACAAATCTCAATCGGGAACCTCTGCACTCATCCATAGAGATCTCACGTACAGAAACCTCACTTGATTTCAAGAGCCTACCCGATTTCCCTCCCAGAAGATTTAAAATTCAGCTTTTGCTAAGGTAAGGCACGGATCAAACACTGCCGTGATCACTGCCGTGATGGTAACGGTCAGCCTCCCGACAGGATTGTTAAGCTGACTACAGAGTCGGCCTTTGTTTTGCAGAACACCATGGCGCGCCAACGGAAGAAATCGGATTTGCCTAGCAAAATTTGTGTCACCTGCCAAAGACCCTTCACCTGGCGCAAGAAATGGGCCGACTGCTGGCCCGAGGTAAAGTACTGTTCGAATCGTTGTCGCAATCATCGCCCTTCCCAGCGTTCTTCCGACCCAAACCGTTGGGATGGATAATACCAGCATCAAGACCTGTGCCTAGGGGCCGAGCGGGGGGGTGGCGATGCGGTTTCTCAAGTGGCTGTTGCACAATCCCCACGAAACGGCGGAGGAGGATCCCTTTTTGCGGGGCATCACCCGCCTGGAAAGCCTGATCTCGAAGTTGCTTTCAGTGTTGATGATCGGCTTGATCCTGGTGGCAGTGGTGGATCTGGCCCGGTTTTTGGTGACGGATTTGCTCATGGAGCCAACCGGATTTTTTTCCACCACCCTGATCGAGATTTTCGGGCTCTTTTTGAATATTTTGATTGCGCTGGAGATTTTGGAGAACATCACCGCCTATCTGCAAAAGCAGGTGGTTCAGGTGGAGCTGGTAATCATCACCTCCTTGATTGCCGTGGCCCGAAAGATCATTATTTTCGATTTTGAAAAGCTGGGGGGCCTGGATTTGATTGGGTTGGGGGCCGCCACGTTGGCACTCTCGGTCAGCTATTGGTTGGTACGGCGGGCCAAACCTCAGTCCAAGTCGGGAGAGGATTAAGCGTAAACTACCCGACGCTGACGTCATAGTGCTCCGCACCTCGCGTAGCGAGAGCGCTACAGTGCGGGGCTCCTGCGACGGTAGCCTGAATCGGATAAGAGGCCTGCCTAAACGGGAAGGGCCTCTTGCCGATGTTGCAGCAGTCGCTCTGGGGTGAGGGGGCCTTCTAGGTGGTTCCAGGGCAAGGGATCCCCCGGGAGCCAATGGCTGTGAACGTAGTACTCCAGAGGGGGCAGTTGCCCCTTGAGCTCCTTAAAGGCGCGTTTGTAACTCCCCAAAGATTCGCCAAAATCCCGTGCTAAGGTCAATACTTTCCCCACTCGGCGATCCCCCCGTGAGATGAGGGCTTGAATCACCGACCAACTGTAGCTTTCTGGACGAAAGTCGATCCCCAAGGGGCGCAATTGTTTCTGGAAAAACTGCAGTTTCTTTTCTGCTTTGGGATCCACCCCGTACCACTGAAAAGGCGTGTGGGCTTTGGGCACAAAGGTGCTACAGCCAAAGGTAAAGCGCAACTTAGGGGCTACCTGTTTCAGCTCCTTGAAGAGGGCCACTGTTGCTTCCAAGTCCGCCTGGGTTTCCGCTGGGATCCCGGTCATGCCGTAGAACTTAATGCCACTTAATCCGCCGGATTGGGCATGGGCTGCTGCTGCCAAAATTTCAGAGTTGGTCAACTTTTTGTTGACGATTTGCCGCAGCCGCTCCGAGCCACTTTCGATGGCCACCGTGATGGATTTACTGCCCCGACTGGCCAAGACTTGTGCCAAGCGAGGGGTAACGGTGCCCGTCCGTACCGAGGCCAGACTCAGGCGCACTTGCTCAAAGCGATCCTGGGCCAGGTAGTCCAGCAGCTGCTCAAACTGCGGGTGTTGGGTGACCGAAGCCCCCAGCAACCCAATCCGCTGGGTCACCTGCAGCCCCCGTTCCACCGCCGGGATCAAATGCCCCTCCACATCCGCAACGCGAAAGGGCAAGGTCAGGTAGCTGGCCAGGCAAAAACGGCACATTTCCGGGCAACTGCGCACCACCTCCACCATGTAGATGCTTTCCCAGGCGGCTTTGGGGGTGACCACCGTCGAGACCGAAAGGGTATTGCCGCGAAAGGTGTGTTTGCGAATCCTGTCCGGGATCCCCGATACCCGGGGGATAACCTTCTCGACTGGGCCTGTCGGATCGCGGTAGCAGGGTTCGTAGAGGCTGGGCACGTAGATCCCCGGCACTTGCGCCAGAGCCTGCAATTTTTGGGCACGGGATCCCTGGCGCACCTGTTGATAGGCTTGAATCAGTGCCTCCAGCAAGCCTTCCCCATCTCCCAACAAAATCAGGTCGAAAAACTCGGCAAAAGGCTCAGGATTGGCCGTCAACACAGGGCCGCCGCCAAAAATGAGGGGATCCGATTCGCCACGGGCATGAGCCTCCATCGGGATCCCGTGCTGCTCCAGCAGAGCCAGGATATTGACGTAATCCAGCTCCCACGATACCGAAAAGCCAAAAAGCTCCGGCTGCTGGGGCAAAGGCTCCGACAGATCGGTAAACAAGCGCGATACCGCCACATCGGCACGGCCGGCCAACAGGCTCCAGATCACCTGATAACCCAGGCTGGTAATGCCCACGGAGTAGGTATTGGGAAAGGCATAGACCACCCGTACCGCCTCGGCATCCGGGGTGGCCGGGGTAAACAGCAGTTGTTCCAAGTCAAATTCCAAGGTGGCCAAGGGATCCTGTTATTGAGGGTTCAAGTCTGGTTCGATGCGTCTGCTTTCTCACCTTAGTCGGAGTATCGGGAGACCTCCAAATGGCAGAATCGTTCAGAATCGGTACGGATGCCCAGGAGCCCACCCATGACCTCCACCCTCAACCAACGCATTCGCAAGTTTTACGATGCCTCCTCCGGCCTGTGGGAGCAGGTGTGGGGGGAACACATGCACCATGGCTATTACGAAGGGGGACGGACCGGCAAGGGGCGCCGACAAGCCCAGATTGACCTGATCGAGCAAGTAATTCAGTGGGGCAAGCTTGGGGATCCCTTCTCGCCCCAACACATTCTCGATCTGGGCTGTGGCATTGGGGGGAGTAGCTTGGAGCTGGCCCAACGCTTCGGGGCCAAAGTGATGGGCATTACCTTGAGTCCGGTACAGGCGAAACGGGCCCAAGAACGGGCCGAGGCCGCCGGATTGAGACAGCAGGTACAGTTTCAGGTGGCGGATGCCCTACAGATGCCGTTTGAGTCGGGCACCTTCGACCTGGTGTGGTCTTTGGAAAGCGGCGAACACATGCCCGATAAACAACAGTTTTTGGCGGAGTGTTGGCGGGTTCTGCGACCGGGCGGACAGCTGGTATTGGTTACCTGGTGCCACCGCGAAGGATCCCTAAGCCGGCAGGATCAGCAGCTGCTGCAAAAGATCTACGACGTCTACTGCCTGCCCTATGTGATCAGCCTGTCAGAGTACGTTCACTTGGCTCAACAGGTGGGGTTTGCGCAAATTCGCCAGGCCGATTGGTCAGAACAGGTGGCCCCTTTTTGGGATGAGGTGATCGCCTCTGCCCTTGATTGGCGTTGGATCCCGGCTTTGCTGCGCAGTGGCTGGGGAACGATCCGGGGTGCGCTTGGGTTAGGGTTGATGCGCCGGGGTTATGCCGGTGGTTTGGTGCGCTTTGGTCTACTGAGTGGCTTCAAACCCCAGCCGTAGCCTGTCTCAATGACAGATTGAACATGATCGAACAGACGCTGAGGCAATTTGGCAGCACTTGAACAGGCCAATCGGATCCCTGGGGCTGGGGATCCCCTCATCCCAAAGGATTGGCCCTTAAAAATCCAGTTCCTCTTCCGAGCCCGTTGCGCCGGTCAGTTCCACATACTTTTGCTTCACGGCCTGAATATCTTGCCACATTAGCCACTTGGGGCTACCGGGAGTACGGGCCTGATTGCGCAACAAGTAAGCCGGATGAAAAATGGGCATACACCAGCGCCCCTGCCACTGGATCCATTCCCCTCGAATTTTGGTAATGCCGCGTTTGTCTCCCAAAATGGAACGAACCGAGGTTGCCCCCGTCAGCAAAATGATCGCCGGATCCACCAAGCGAATCTGCTCCAACAAGTAGGGCCGACAAGCCTCCATTTCCTCTGCGGTGGGCACACGATTGTTGGGGGGGCGACATTTCACCGCGTTGCAAATATACGTGTCGCGCTCGGGATCCAACCCCACAGAAGCAAGGATTTTATCCAGCAATTGTCCAGACTTGCCCACAAACGGTAGCCCTTGTAGGTCTTCGTTTTCCCCCGGCCCTTCCCCGATGATCAGGATCTTCGCCTTGGGGTTACCCCGCTCCACCACCACATGGGTACGACCGGCAGCCAGCTCACAGCGCTGACAGACCAAACAGTGCTGCTTCAGTTGCTCCAGATTGGCATAGGTACCGGGCGGGATCGGCACCTGACCCGACAACGGGATCTGCTCCAATGGGGGAACCGTCTCCTCAACAGGAGCAAGCAGTTCGGGCTCGTCTCCGAATAAGCTGGGCTGAATCTCCGACGGTGTTTTTTTGGCAGCCATTGCAAGTTGCGGTTCCCTTGTGCAGCAATCTTCGGTTGCCCCCCCACGCTTGTCAAGTTACAGGGCCAAACCCTCGGCCAGTGTTGAGCCTTTACATCTTGTTAAACTGATGAAACAAGGGATCCCCTTGGCTGACCGGGGCAACCACCTCTTTCTGGCAGGGTGCCCTTGCTTTCTTCCTCCTGCAGGCCCGCCATGCTGTTACTGTCCAAAGAGCTGCCCACCCTGAATTACCACCCTACCCCGCAACGTTTTGACCAAGATTGGCGGGATCCCCTCTCTACCCTGTTGGGTTGGGGGCGAGCTGCCGGAGCCGATTTGGTGGAAATTTTTCTGGAACGGGGCAACTACATTAGCTGCCTAGCCGAAGACGATGCCATCACCAGCATTACCCCACGGTTGTCAACGGGGGCAGGGGTGCGTGTGTTTCGGGGCCAGGCGGATTGTTACGTCAGCACCAACGACCTTTCGTTTGCAGGGTTAAAGGCTGCTCTGGAAAAAGGCCTATTGCTGATGGGCCTCACTCCCCCCAGCCCCACAGCGCTGGTCTCTGCCGTCAACTTGCAGATGTTGCAGGACTACGCCGAGCGTCGCCAAAAAGACGCCTGGCTGAGCGACTGTAGCTCCATTGCAGAAATGGGAGAGATTTTGCTGGGGGCCAACGACCAACTGCACCGACAGGCCCAACACGTGCAGTCTCGCCGCTCCACCTACTTCCGGGATTGGCAAGAGATGATGGTGGCCTGTAGCGATGGCACCTTTGTGCGGGATGTGCGCCTGACACAATCGGTGGGTTCTACACTGTTGTGTGCCGATGGATCCCATCGTGCTTCCATCAGCAAGCGTTCCGGGAGCACTGGGGATCCTGCCTTTTTGCGCCTCTGGGATTTTCAAGCCGATAGCGAAGAACTGGCGGAAGCCGCCGGACAAATGCTCTATGCCGACTATGTGGAATCCGGCACCTACCCAATCGTGATGGCCAATGCCTTTGGCGGGGTGATCTTCCACGAAGCCTGCGGTCATTTGCTAGAAACCACCCAAATTGAGCGCAAAACCACCCCCTTTGCCGACAAAAAAGGCCAGAAAATCGCCCACAAAAACCTCACCGCTTGGGATGAGGGCATGTCTGGAAGCGCCTTTGGCAGTTTGGATGTGGACGACGAAGGCATGCCGGTTCAGCGCACCCTGCTGATTGAGAAGGGTATCTTGAAAAACTTCCTGTCGGATCGGGCTGGATCCATGCGCACCGGCCATCCGCGCACCGGCAGTGGTCGTCGCCAAAACTACACCTTCGCAGCCGCCAGTCGTATGCGCAACACCTACATTGCTCCCGGAGATGCGGAGCTAGAGGATCTGTTTGCCTCGATCGACAAAGGCATTTACTGCAAACGTATGGGGGGCGGCAGCGTGGGGCCGACCGGACAATTCAACTTCGGGGTAGAAGAAGCCTACCTCATCGAAAACGGCAAAATCACCAAGCCCCTGAAGGGGGCCACCCTGATCGGAGAGGCCAAAGACATCATGACCAAAATTTCCATGTGCTCCAAAGACCTCAGTTTGGCCGCCGGGTTCTGCGGCTCTGTCAGTGGCAGCATTTACGTCACCGTCGGCCAGCCCCACATCAAGGTGGACTCGATCACCGTCGGCGGACGTTAGCGTCAGTCCCCTGGAGCTCCAAATCGATCCCGATTTGGGAATCCCCCTTCTCAATGGCGGATGTTCGCCTAAGACTTCACTGCCCTTCTCCCATCAGCCCAAAGCGATATCCCTTGCCATACACGGCATGAATCAATTCTGGGGATCCGGGTAGGCGCAGGCGACGCCGCAACAAACGCACTTGGGCGGCCAAAACGTTGCTGCTGGGGGGATCCTCTCCCGCCCACACCCGCTCATAAATCTGGTCATGGGTGAGCAACTGTCCCGGATGGGTCATGAAATACTCCAGCAGGCGAAACTCTTTTTGCGACAGGTTGATCATCCGCCCTTGTCGATAGGCGGCCTGGTTCTCCCGATCCAACTCCAAATCCCCCAGGCGCAAGCGTGGGATCCCGTCTCCTGAGCCTGAGGCCCGCCGCAACAAAGCCCGCACCCGCGCCAACAGCTCCCGCAACTCAAAGGGTTTCACCAGATAATCGTCCGCCCCCGCATCCAACCCTTCAACCCGGTCATCCAGGGTATCTTTGGCCGTCAGAAACAGAATCGGGGTGGCTCGATCCACCTGCCGCACCCGTTGGCAGAGAGACAGCCCCGACAGTCCTGGCAACATCCAATCCAACACCAGCAGATCGTAGGGAAGAACGGAGGAGGAGGTCTGGGTGTCCCCAAGGGAGCCCGTTTTCTGGAGCAGCTCCCAAGCCCGCCCGCCCTCATAGGCCACATCCACCGCATAGCCCTCGCGGGTCAACTGCTGGGCCAACGAATCCGCCAGCTCCACCTCGTCATCCACCAGCAAAATCCGCATCATTACTTTCTGGGGGGATCGGTTCAACATCGGAACCCTCGATTTGCAAAGACAGGTCGTAAAGGCGGCGCCTTGTCCAACCGAGGGATCCCTGCAAACTCTGGGCCAATTGACGGCTGGCTGCAGAACGAGACAAACCCTCTGCCAACAACTGAGCCAGTTCCTGGCGAATTTCAGCTTCGGAGAGGGGTTGTCTCAAGCCAGGGTCTGAGTGGGTATACCCCTCGATCAAGAGGGTGAACTCCCCCCGGGGGGGCTGGGTTTTGAGGTGCTCTAGGGCTGCTGCCAGGGATCCACGCCAAAATTGCTCGTGCAGTTTGGTTAGCTCGCGGGCCAGTACCACCCGACGCTCCGGGCCACAGTAGGCGATCAGCTCCTCAAGGGTTTGGCCAAGGCGGTGCGGCGCTTCGTACAGGATCAAAGTGCGCGGCTCTTGGGCCAATTGTCTGAGGCGGGCTTGTCGTTGGCCGGGTTTGCCGGGCAAAAACCCCTCAAACACAAACTGCCGCGTCGATAACCCAGAGGCGATCAAAGCCGTTATGGCAGCCACCGGCCCCGGGATTGGCACCACCGGGATCCCAGCTTGAATACAGGCCCGTACCAATTCTTCTCCCGGGTCGGAAATGGCCGGTGTACCGGCATCGCTGATCAAAGCCCCCGACTGCCCCACCGACAGGTACTCCAACAACTCCGGGATCCGCTGGGCAACATTGTGCTCGTGGTAGCTGATTAGGCGGGTGGAGATCTGAAAATGCTTGAGCAACTGGCCAGAATGGCGGGTATCTTCAGCCGCCACCCAGTTCACTTCCTGCAAAACCCGCAGTGCCCGGAGGGTGATGTCTTCGCGGTTGCCGATCGGGGTGGCCACCAAGTATAGGCTGGCGGCAGCGTGCTCCATCCCAACGACCCCAAAAGTTAAACCTACCAATGATCTTAAAATGATCTTAATCGGAGCCTCACCCCAGCTGGGATCCCATTCCCTAAGAATGGAACAGCCGAAGGCATGGAGCAGCCCAGATCCCTTGTGTTCTTTCTGAAGTCCTCTTCTTTGGCCAAGCTTGCCATGCCCACCGTCAACTATTTGCGCATCAGTTTGATCGACCGTTGCAATTTCCGCTGCCAATACTGCATGCCCAGCGAAGCGGAGTTGGCTTGGCTGCAAACTCCGGAGCGTTTAACCGATGCGGAAATCCTCACCCTGATTCGAGAGGTGTTTTTGCCGCTGGGGATCAATTGCTTTCGCCTCACGGGTGGGGAACCCCTACTGCGACCGGGGCTAGAGCATTTGATCCAAGCCCTGTGCAGCCTACCTGGGGTAAAAGATGTCGCCCTCACCACCAACGGCTTTAACCTGGCCGAGAAGGCCCAACTGCTCTACGCAGCCGGCTTGCGACGCATCAACATCAGCCTTGACTCCCTCGACCGCGAAACCTTTCGGCAACTGACCGGACGGGATCGCTGGCCACAGGTTTGGGCAGGGATCCAGGCGGCTCACCAAGTGGGGTTCGATCCCCTCAAATTGAATGTGGTGGTCATCCCTGGGGTTAACGAATCGGAAGTGGAAGATCTGGCCGCCCTCACCCTGGATCGGCAGTGGCATGTACGCTTTATCGAGTTTATGCCCATCGGCAACGAAACCCTCTTTACCCACATCGGTTGGGTGGATTCTGAAACCTTACGACAACGAATTCGCGCCCGTTTTGGCCTGGAAGAAGGGTTTGTGGCAGGCAATGGGCCGGCGGATGTGTTTCGGATCCCGGGGGCAAAAGGCACCCTGGGCTTCATTAGTCAGATGTCGGAGTGCTTTTGTGATCGGTGCAACCGCATGCGCCTGTCCAGCGATGGTTGGCTACGCCCTTGCCTCCTGAATGAATCGGGCCAAATTAACCTACGGGATCCGCTACGAGCCGGGATCCCTGCCGAGCAACTGCGGCATCAGGTGCAAGCGCTGCTGGAGATCAAGCCGGAAATCAACTTCAAAGGGCGTGATAAAGGCAGCCAGGGATCCTACCACCGCACCATGTCTCAGATCGGCGGTTAGCCAAGTTAGAGTAAGCAGAGCAGCTTGAGCCAGGCTCCATGTCCGATGAAGAACTGAGGTCGATATTGGCGCAGTTTATGCGCAGCCAGGCCGAAATCAATCGCTCCCTGACCGAGTCGATGCAGCGCCATGATGCCCGCCTAGCCGGACAGGAAGAAACCCTGCAGCGGTTGGATCGCCGCATCGAAGCAGAAACTCAGGCGAACCAGATCTTCCGAGAGTTTGTTCAAAACCAGGAAGGAGTAAACGAGGCTTTTCGAGAATCCATGCGGCAACAGGAAGAACACCTGAATCGCGCCCTGGAACAGCAAGCCCAAACCAACGCCTCCTTCCAGGAAAGGTTGGATCGCACCCTAGAACAGCAAGCCCAAACCAACGTCTCTTTGCAACAGTTCATCCAACATCAGGAAGGGGTGAACGAGGCTTTCCGAGAATCCATGCGGCAACAGGAAGAACGCCTGAACCGCGCCCTAGAACAACAAGCCCAAACCAACGCCTCCTTCCAGGAAAGG
>JAUQVK010000073.1:0-40299 GCA_039794845.1 Thermostichus sp. DRC_bins_24 | reverse complement strand
GCTGCCCCCACCAGTTGCGCCAACAGGGCACGGGGCATGCGCAACTGCCAAATGATCGTCTGCCGGGTGGGATCCCCTTGTTGCCATAGGGCTTGCCAGACTTCCCCCCCACTCATGGAAACGGATCCAAAAGATAGGGAGAACAAAAGCAACAAGGTAATGCTGCCTATTAGCAAACAAGCCAAGCCAATAGGACGGGACTGTCCCAGCTTCTGGCTGCAGGTACTATCAGTAGTGGACAAGGAACGCTCATTGCTAACCAGCACCTCAAGAACCTCTGGAGTCTATGGTCAATGGAGAAACCAAGCCCCTTCAAGGCGCAAAGACCCGCCCCGGAGCCGAGAGAAAGACAAACTTTATTGAGATTAAGAATCAATAGCGATGTAGTCGTCAGAATATCAGTGCTTTCTGGATATTGCAAGTAAATGCCAACAACTTTGGGGAGGACTGGTAAGTGCTGGGGGTGATCCTGCTGAGCTATCGGCTTGCGCCCCCATTGGGTGCAGCAACACCCAAAGCCGTTCGCGTGCTAGCACAATGATTCTGGAGGTCAGCTTGACCATTGTTTTTGCCGGATTCCCTGCCGGGATCGTTCCTTATTGAGTGTGGGCTATGTCTTCGTCCTCTTCTCCTGCCGAAACCTGGGATGCCCTCAAGGTGGATCCCGCCCTGCTCACCCCGATGATGCAGCACTACGTGGAGCTGAAGCGGCAATATCCCCATGCCATCTTGCTTTACCGGCTGGGGGACTTTTACGAGATGTTTTTTCAGGATGCCTACACCGTCTCGCGGGAGCTGGAGCTGGTGCTCACCGGGCGGGAGGGAGGGGCGCTGGGGCGGATCCCGATGTGTGGCGTGCCCCATCATGCCTTTGAGCGCTACGCAGCCCAGTTGGTGGGCAAGGGCTATGCCATCGCCGTATGTGAGCAAATGGAACCGGCAGATCAGGCCAAGGGCTTGGTGCGGCGGGAGGTGACGCGGGTGATCACCCCGGGCACCGTTTTGGAAGAAGAACTGCTAAAGGCACGGCAAAACAACTACCTGGCAGCCATCGTGCGTCTGAAGGAAGTCAAACGCTCAGATCCCCTTTGGGGCTTGGCCTATGCCGATATTTCAACGGGGGAGTTTTGGGTGTGTCAGAGCGAGGGCAACGAAAAACTGGAACAGGAACTGGCACGGCTCCAGCCGGCGGAGGTCTTGATCCCGGCGGAGGATGGCTTGGGGTTGACCCTAATTCGCCCCGGGGATCCCCAAGCTCTGAACGGGTTGCCCAGCCAGTATGGATACACCCTGCGCCCCCCAGAGCCCTTTGAGTTGGGGGTGGCACGAGACCATCTCCTGCAAACCTATCGCCTACGGTCTTTGGAGGGGTTGGGTTGTGAAGGGCTGCCCTTGGCGGTTCGGGCGGCAGGGGGGCTGCTGCAATACCTGGAAGAAACCCAGAAGAACTTGCCGCAACCCTCCCCCCAGGGGATCCATCCCCTACTGCAGCCCCCACGCACCTACCAACTGACGGACTACCTGATGTTGGATCCGCAAACCCGGCGCAACCTGGAACTGACCCAGACGATCCGGGAGGGGGCTTTTGTGGGATCCCTGTTGTGGGTGCTGGATCACAGCCGCACCGCCATGGGGGGACGAGCGCTGCGACGTTGGCTGTTGCAGCCGTTGCGGGATCTGGCCCTCATCCAAACCCGCCAAGACACGATCCAAGAACTGCTGGATCACCCTTCTCTGCGCACCCGTCTCGGATCCCTGTTGGACTCCCTCTACGACCTCGAACGCCTGGCCAGCCGTGTCGGATCCGGTACTGCCAACCCGCGGGAGTTGGTGGCCCTCGGCTCCTCTTTGAGCAAACTCCCCGACTTGGCCGATCTGGTGGCCGAGGCCCAGACCCCCCTATTGCAAAGCCTGCAGCAGGTGGATCCCGCCCTCTCTGACCTGGGCCGGCTCATTGAACGGACGCTGCTGCCCTCACCCCCGCCCATTCTGACGGAAGGGGGATTGATTCAGCCGGGGGTGGATCCCGACTTGGATCTGCTGCGGCAACAGGTGGAACAAGACCGCCAGTGGATTGCCAATCTGGAGAAAATTGAGCGCGACCGCACCGGGATCCCCACCTTAAAGGTGGGCTTTAACAAGGCCTTTGGCTACTACCTGAGCATCAGCCGCGCCAAAGCCAACCAAGTGCCGGAGAACTACATCCGCAAACAAACCCTGACCAACGAGGAGCGCTTCATCACCCCAGACCTCAAGGAAAAAGAAGCCCGCATCCTCACCGCCCAAACCGACATCAACCAACGGGAATACGAGCTGTTTTTGCAGTTGCGCCTGCGGGCGGGATCCCAGACCGCATCGATTCGCCAAATCGCCCAAACCATCGCCGCTGTGGATGCCCTCTTGGGTTTGGCGGAGGTGGCGGTGCAGCAGGGGTACAGCCGCCCCCACATCACCCAGGATCGCCGCCTGCACATCGAGGGGGGGCGCCACCCGGTGGTGGAAAAATCTTTGCCCAGCGGCTTGTTCGTGGCCAACTCCGTTGATCTGGGATCCCCTGGGGGCACCGATTTGATGGTGCTGACGGGGCCGAATATGTCCGGCAAATCCACCTACCTGCGGCAAATCGGGCTCATCCAAATCTTGGCGCAGATGGGCAGCTTTATCCCGGCAGAACGGGCTGAGTTGGGCCTTTGTGATCGGGTGTTTACGCGGGTGGGGGCGGTGGACGATCTGGCTACAGGGCAATCCACCTTCATGGTGGAAATGAACGAGACCGCCAACATCCTCAACCATGCCACCGAACGCTCCCTGGTCTTGCTAGACGAGATCGGTCGCGGTACGGCCACCTTTGATGGCCTCTCCATTGCCTGGGCGGTGGCGGAATATCTAGCGACCCAGGTGCGCGCCCGTACCCTCTTTGCCACCCACTACCACGAGATGAACCAACTGGAAACGCTGCTGCCCAATGTGGCCAACTTTCAGGTGGTGGTGAAAGAGCTGGAAGACCACATCATCTTTTTGCACCAGGTGCAGGCGGGCGGGGCGGATCGCTCCTATGGCATCGAGGTGGGGCGCATGGCCGGTCTACCCAGACCGGTGATCGAACGGGCCAAGCAGGTGTTGCAGTTGGTGGAAGAACACAGTCGCATCGGCCTGGGTCTGAGAAATCAAGGGCGAAGTCAGAGCCCCAAGAAAAAAAAGTCAGCTCAGGATGGGATCCCCGGTGGTGAGCAGCTGTCCTTGCCACAGGCCGCCACCAATGCCAGTACCCCCATGCCCCTCTTTCCGGATTTGACTTAGTTCTCATCGTTCTCGTCGGGATCCCGTTCCTGCAGCGCAAAGGTGGCCGCCAGAATATCCAACTCATCCCGATGCCCTTCCACCCACAGCCGTGATCCGGAATCCTCTGCCTGCAACTTGATGCGGATCTGTTCCGGGCGTTGATTGCGCCGCCAATAGTACCAACCAGCCCAGGGAGAGGCCAGCATCAGCATCCAGGGCCACCCCCTCCACTGCGGCTCAAGGGTGTGCAGCACCAGGGCCAAACAGGCCAACCCCAAACCTGCCAACCCCGTTAAAAAAGCCGCCAACCCGGCGCTGGGTTGAGCCTGTCCCGTAAACGTGGCAATCCCCTCCGCATCTGTGGCCTGCAAGCGATAGGCACGCCCCTGTAAGTGCTCTTGTAGAGCGGATCCCATTTCCTCTAACCTGCGGCTGCTAAAATAGAGGCGGGTCTCTACACGATCTTTGCCGGAAGCTCGCAGAAAAAAGAATAGACCGATGGCCAATAACACCGTCAGTGTTAGGGTCGAAATCGTCTCCCCCGTTAGGGTGCCGTCTGACAGAGCAACGGCTACTTTGAAGGCCTGAGTCAGGTCAGCCCTGCCCCTGCTAAGTTCCTCTACCATCGCCAGTCTGTTTTCCACCATGGATGCGGATCCCTTTCGGGGTGTTTGGACAGGAACGGTTCAGTTGAATGGCTTACATGCATGAATGCTTACACAGTATTCGAACGGTTCAGACCCTGAGAATTGCCCGACTTTCGCTCCCCGAAAACCCATTGCCCGGCTCATTTCCTTGAACGCTTGCCCTAGCAAAAGTTGCCCTCAGGGCAATACGCTTTTCAGCAGCGGCTGTGGCGGTTGAACTGGGGGGATCCTACGTTGGATCTCATGCGTCTGAGTCGAGAAGTGCAACTATAATTAAGTTATGATAAGAGGCTTACGCTCTACCTATCTTATGAGCCCTCTACTGCCGCTTCAGCCTCTCTCCAGGGGACAAAGGTATGAAGGCAGGTTGCTGAAGAGGGTGGTACTCCATCCGCTTGGATGATGATAGCGCGAGGCCACCGCTGTTGGGGAACCTTAAACTCAACCGGCTCTGTACTGCCATTATTGCCCTTTCTGCCTGCTTACCCACCTGCCTCTGTCGCTGTTTCAGCCCTACCTTACATGTCTAACTACGAACCCGATCTCAACGACGTTTTATCGATGGCCGATGGCCCCACCGATCTCCTCGATCCGGTCGAGGGGGTGGAGGTGGATTTGGCCGACAGCGATTTCCTTGAGGAGGAGCCCACCCGCCGCTCCACCGACCTTGTGCGCCTCTACTTGCAGGAGATCGGTCGCGTTCCACTGTTGGGGCGAGACGAAGAGGTTGCTTTGGCCCAGAAGGTCCAGGACTACATGAAGCTCTTGGATTTGCGGCTGCGCCTCCAGAAGGAGTTGGGACGGGATCCCTCCCCTGTCGAGTGGGCCGCCAAGGCCAGCCAATACCCCGAATGGCAGCACCTCACCCCCGAGAAGTTGCAGCAGGTACAGCGGATTGGGAACCGTGCCAAGGAGCACATGATCAAGGCCAACCTGCGCCTGGTGGTATCGGTGGCCAAAAAATACCAAAACCGCGGTCTAGAACTGCTGGATTTGATTCAGGAGGGTACCCTTGGTCTGGAGCGGGCCGTTGAGAAGTTCGACCCCAAAAAAGGCTACCGCTTCAGCACCTATGCCTACTGGTGGATCCGGCAGGGCATTACCCGTGCCATCGCCACCCAGAGCCGCACCATTCGCTTGCCCGTCCACATCACCGAGAAGCTGAACAAAATCAAGAAAGCTCAGCGTAAAATCTCCCAGGAAAAGGGCCGTACCCCCACCATCGAAGACATTGCCTCCGAATTGGAGATGACGCCACCCCAGGTGCGGGAACTGTTGGTGCGGGTGCCTCGCTCCGTCTCCCTTGAAACCAAGGTGGGCAAGGACAAAGACACCGAACTGGGGGATCTGCTGGAAACCGACGATATTTCGCCGGAAGAAACCATGATGCGGGAGGCGCTGCATCGGGATCTGCAGCACTTGCTCTCGGATCTGACCTCCCGTGAGCGGGACGTGATCCGCATGCGCTTTGGCTTGGGGGATGGACGTACCTACTCGCTGGCGGAGATTGGACGTGCCTTGGATCTGTCGCGGGAACGGGTGCGGCAAATCGAGGCCAAGGCCCTGCAAAAGCTCCGGCAGCCGAAGCGGCGCAATCGGGTGCGGGATTACCTGGAGGTGATGGGCTAGTTCCGGTTCTGACACAGCTTGCCTGCAAGACGACCCAGGCGATCCCGAATTTGGGCCACCACCCAGTCCATTTCCGGGATCCGCAAATACAGTGTCCCCGCTGTAAACAGCCCCAACCCCAACCCAGCCGCCAACCCTGCCCAGAGGAGGGTCGTCAGGAGCGGGGATCCGAGCACTTCGAGGCTGCGCAACCGCGTCCAGAACCAGGCGCTCAGGCCCCCGGCCAAGGTGGTAACCCCTAGCAGGGGGAGCAGGCTGCGGCCCATCTCCAGCCAAGGGATCCCCCCCAGGCGCCTCTGCAACTGGATCCCCAACCCGATCAACGCCAAAACATTGACACCGGCAGTGGCCAAGGCAATGCCCGGTGCCCCAAAAGCCCTGAGGAAGAGGAAGTCCAGCAGCGCGTTCAGGCCAATGGCGAGGCCGCTGATGCGCAGGGGGGTGGCGCCGTCTTCCAGGGCGTAGAAAATCCGCACCAGTACATCCCGCAGCAGATAGCAGCTCATGCCAAGGCCATAGGCCATGAGCAGAGCCGAGACCTCCTGGGTTACTTCCGCAGTGAACCGCCCCCGTTGATAGGCCACCTGCACGATGGGTTCCGCCAGAGCCACCAGCAGCATTGACAAGGGCAGGGTCAAAATTGCCGTGATCATCAGGCCCTGTCGGATGCGCTGGCGCAGTTCCGGCCAGTGGGCCACATCCCCCGCCAACTGGGCGTAGAGGGGCATAAAGGGCACCAACACCATATTGGAGAGGATCCCAAGCGGGGTTTGCACCAAAAGCTGGGCGTACCCTAGGTTGCCAATGGTGCGATCCCCCGGCACGAAGGAGGCAAAAAACATATCCACATAAACGTTGATGTGGATCATCCCGGAGGAGATCACAGCCGGAAGCATCAACAAGCCCACCGCCCGTACCTGCGGGGATCCCCACTCGAACCGCAAGCGCGGTCTGCCCAACCCCAGCCGCATTTGCAGGGGCACTTGGGCCAGCCACTGGGCGACCGCCCCGATTAGGATGCCCCAAGCGATCAACGATGGGATCCCCGTCCACCCGAAAGCCAACAAAATTGCGATGACAGCCAGGCTGGAGATCAGCGGACTGAGGGCGGGCAAGGCATAATGTTCGGCGGCATTCAAAGCTCCAAATCCGATGCCGATCAACCCCGAAAGCAAGGCTAAGGGGGCCATGATGCGCAGTTGTGAGGCGGCCAAGGCGTGAACCTCTGGGCTAGCTCCCGGCGCATTCAGCCGTACCACCCATTCTGCTCCCCACCACAAGCTCAGGGTAACCAGCAAGAGCACACCCCCCACCAACGTGGAGATGGATTCCAACCAGCGGGCGGGGTCGTCCAGGTCAGGATCCCGCCGTTTTTTCAGGATGCTGACGATGGCGCTGTGGAAAGGGCCGTTGATCCCCCCCAGCAAAATCAACAGGAAGCCCGGCAGAATGTAGGCCACCCCAAAGGCGCTGTATTCCGGCCCCGAACCGTAGACCGCCGCGATCAGAGCCTGTCGAATAAACCCCATGCCTTTACTGAGCAAGGTGGCTCCAGCCACCAAGCCCGCCACTGAGAGCAAGGAACGAGACGGGGGAGAGCTGGCAGGGGCTTTTTCTTGAATAGCAGACTCCTCCCTCATCTTGCCCTCTGGCCTACGACCCACGGTCTCAACGATACCCAAAGTGCTGGGATTTCCCTACGAATCCGCAGCGACCAAGACCTCATTATCTGAGATCTCGAAGGTCGGTTAGGGCCTCTTGCCAGTTAGGTCAACTAGGTCAACAATTGCCGTTCGTGTTCCAGTTGCTGTAGCAAATGCTCATCGCCACGGGCTTGGGCGGAACGGATTCGCTCCTGCAGCCGGTGCATCAGGTTTTGCCGATGGGTTTCCTCCAGCATGGCCATAAAGTGTTTCCCAGAGGAGCTGACGCCCACCGGGACCGCTACTGGGTGTGCCTGAGTCTGATGCACAGGGATCCCTGGTGCCGCAATCGTAGCGGGGTCGCGGGCAATGCCTCGGTAGGTGAGGACAAAGGCTTCTGGCTGCGCTGCGATCGCCGACTGAGATTGCCAGTTCCACGCCAGCCCCCGGTATTGACAGGTGACAACCCGTTCCTGAAGGGTGGCAGAGGAGGGAACAAACTCGCAGGCGATACCCCGATAGGTCAGTTGCATAAGACGACTCCAACGAAAAAGGACATTGACGAGGGCTTAAATAAGGATCCCTTCTGCAGACCACCAAAATGGTTAGAAGGGTAAAACTTAAGACAATTCTGTATCCATTTTTACGAAACTATCTTTTTAACGTCAAATTGCTGTCAAGACGGTTCTGCCAAGATGATAGAAGGGGAATCAGAATCCCTGGGGAAGAGTCTCGAACCAATAGACGACAATAGACGCAGAGAAGAGATGCAGTTAACCTATTGCCATCTGCACACCGCCCTTTGGGTTACGGATTTGGCCAGAGCAGAGCATTTTTACGGAACGGTGCTCGGGATCCCGAAAGTGGAGCGTTTCCCTTTCGGCTTTCCAGGGGCTTGGTACCAGGTGGGTTCCTCTCAGATTCATCTGATTGTTGTGGAGAATCCCATAGACCAGGGCCATAGGGCTTCGAAGTGGGGGCGTAATCCGCATTTGGCTTTGGGGGTGGACAATCTGGATGGGGTGAGAACTCGCCTTGTGCAATCGGGATACGAAGTACAAATGAGTGCTTCTGGACGGGCGGCCTTGTTTGTACGGGATCCAGACGGGAATGTGATAGAGCTAAGCTCCGCTGACGCGAAAGAGCTAAGCTCCGCTGACGCGAAAGAGCTAAGCTCCGCTGACGCGAAAGAGCTAAGCTCCGCTGACGCGAAAGAGCTAAGCTCCGTCAATACCTAAACTCTGATTCACCACAAGATTTGGCTAAGCCGGTCGAGACCCGTGGGAGAAAAGAAGCTTGGAGGCAGCCCATTGGTTTGGGTCAGCACAACAACTGTGGGACTACTCAGGATCCCCTAAAGCCATCTATAGTCCTTAGGAGGGCTGAAATCGGGTGGCAATGGCTGTGCACGGAGGTGCCCTAGGCAGCAAATGTATCGGCTTGTCTTCCGCAAATGTTGGGGAAAATGAGTGCTGAAGCTATAGGGTGAAAATTGATCCCTTTTCTTTAGCTCAGAGATCGGCGTTCTCCCTTATGATTATTGCAAAATCTTAAATCTATCTCTCTATGGCTCGGATCCAAGTATTGATCGGTTGCCTTTGTGCAGCCCTGGTGGGGGTTTTTTATTATTATGCAGCCCACGCTAGCCCTCTTTTTGAGTTGTCCCTTACAACCACCTCTCTTTTTTCTCCTGTACAGACGGTTACGAGTGTGCGGGTAGAGCCGGGGGCTGGCCCCCAAGATGTAGTGGTTTATTTGCAGGCTCCCTCTGTGGCTTGGGTTCAGGAGCATCGGTTGCCAGGACATTATTTGATCGATATTCCCTTTGGGTTGATTACGGAGCAAACGCAAGTGACTCTCAGCCCGGAACTGTATCCACGGGTCACTCTCGGCAATATGGATGCCAAGTCTGGTCGGTTGCTCCTCACGCCATCTCCAGTCCACGTGGAGGTGTTTCTCCAACATGACTGGCAATCTCCTGATCCTAGTCGCTTGGATCCGCTGGAAAATTTGGTGTTGCAGGTGCCCAGCCAGGAGGTTTTAGCTCCCCTTGTCGAATTGCCCAAACGTTCAGCCTACTTAACCATTGATGATGGGCCTTGGCCTGGTTCAACTCCAGCCATTTTGGCAGCTTTAGAAGAATTGGATATCCCTGCTACTTTTTTTTTGATTGGTGCTCACGTAGATGCCTACCCGCAGCTGGCGGAGGCCATAGCTGCTCATTCTTTTCAGATTGCCAACCATACCTACACTCACGATTATCATCGGCTGTACAGCAGCGATGAATTTTTCTTCAGCGAGGTTGCCCAAACTCAGGCTCGCTTTCAGCAATTGGGTTTGCGACCGGGGCCAATTGTTCGTCCACCGGGTGGGTTCCCTTTAAGTGAGGCTCTCCGGCTTTCGTTAGCTCAGGCAGGCTATCGAGTGATCTACTGGAATATGAGCGCTGAGGACGCCTACGCCAACCAGACCTCTGAACAGTTGGTGAAACGGATCCAAGCTCAATTGCAGAAGTTCAGTGGATCTGATCAGCCTTTGATCATTTTGCTGCATGATCGCTGGCCCTATACGGCAGAGGCCCTGCCAGAGATCGTGCATTTGATAAGGGAAGCTGGGTATCAATTTCAGCCCTTGCCCATCTAGAATAACGATGAGGCGTGAGCAGCAGAAACATGAGGACTAGGATTGGTGGGGGAGGGAGCTTGGGCTTATTGCTCGTAGGGCTGATCTGCTTGCCTGCGCTGGCCGAGAATGTGATCCCTTTGTTTAATCAGTCCATCTGGTGGGACTTCATTCAGGAAAGTCAGGGGAAAAATCTGCGCCTGTTCCCCCAAGATGTCACCGCCGATGGACGAACGGATGTGGTGGCGGTGTTTGAGCTACAGCGACAAGCCACCGTCGAACCCGTGGTACGAATCCTGACCTTCGCCCATCAGGGCGGCTTTGATTTTCAACTGCTCAATACGGCAGAGCCAATTCCAGGGCGGGTGGTGGAGGCCCAGCTCCGAACCGACCTTACCTCTCGTGCCCGTCCCCAATTAGTGCTACTGACAGAACGGGGAGGGATTAGCCTGCTTCGTTCGCTGCTGGTTCTGGAATATCAAGGAGCCAGGCCGGGGTTCGTGCCGTTGTTGAGTGTAACCGACTTGAGTAATGCTCGGATCCGAGTCAGTCGCGCAGGAATCTTGGTCAGCACCGGACAGCCCGGTAGTCTGGAGGGGCGAGCCACTCTTTATCAATGGCAGGGGAATGACTTTGCTCGGATTGAGCTTTAGACAGAGCAGGATCCGCTAGGGTGACAGAACAGCCCCTAAGTCAGGAGGCTTCACCCCCAACGTGAAGAACGATGAGTGACTTGCCTGCCCCTCCCCAAGAAGCTTCTCCGGTGAGCGTTGACCCGGCTGTTGGCTTGGTCAGCTCGCAGCAGATGCAGCAGATCGAAGCGCAGATTTTCGCTGCGGGTATGCCGGTCGCTGCCCTCATGGAAAAAGTAGCCCTGGCAATTTTTGCCCAACTGCTGAAGGATTTTCCGCAAGCCCATCGGATTGGGATCCTGTGCGGGACAGGGCACAACGGCGGCGATGGGTTGGTGGTGGGACGGGAACTGTATCTGGCCCAAAAAAGGGTCAAGGTCTGGCTAGGCAGGCCGGATCTCAAGCCGCTGACGGCGGACCATGCCCGCTACCTCAAGGCACTCGGAGCTGAGTTCGTCACCCATATCGAAATGCTGGCCGACTGTGACTTGCTCATCGATGCTCTCTTTGGAATTGGGTTGAACCGGCAGTTGACGGATCCCTGGGTGGGAGCGGTGGGGTGGGCCAACTCAAGCGGGATCCCCATCCTCAGCCTTGATTTGCCTTCGGGTCTCAACGATCAAACGGGGCAGATCTGGGGCTGCTGCATACGGGCGACACGTACCTACGCTCTGGGCCTCTGGAAGCGCGGGTTGTGGCAGGAGTCGGCTTTGCCTTGGGTGGGGCAGTTGCATCGCATTGAGTTTGGGATCCCCGATTGGGCCTTAGGTTTACTGGATGAGTCGAAGTCCCATCAAGAGGAATCTCCCACCATCCCCCAACTGTTGATCCGGCCTTGGCAGCACTTCCCGCCAGATCCTCTGCCGGATACCCATAAATATCGCCAGGGATCCCTGCTGATCGGGGCAGGTTCAGCAACCTATGCTGGAGCGGCGGTGTTGGCGGGGTTGGGATCCCGAGCCAGTGGGGCAGGCATGGTAACCATGGCAGTACCCACGCAGTTGAAACCCCTGATCCACGCTGCTTTGCCGGAAGTGTTGGTTTATCCTTTTGCACCAGAAGCTCCTGGCGGGGTTCCAGTTTTACAGGGCTTGGGGGAGAACCGATATCAAGCTATCGCCATTGGGCCAGGTCTGGGAGAACAGGCTCTACCTCTGCTGAAAGAACTGCTCATGGACGGGCCAGAACAGGGCAGATCCTGGCCGCTGCAGATCCCTTGGGTACTGGATGCGGATGGCCTCAACGCCCTCGCTCAGATGGGGGTAGAGCACCTACAAAAAAAAGGGATCCGGGCCATTCTCACCCCGCATCTTGGGGAATTTCGACGGTTGTTCCCGGAGATCCCCCTAGAAGATCGCATCGAGGCCACCCAAAGGGCAGCGGCCCAGAGTGGGGCAGTGGTGGTGCTCAAGGGATCCCGGACCGTGATTGCGGCTGCCAATGGAACCTGTTGGATCAACCCCAATAGCACACCCGCTTTGGCTCGGGGGGGCAGTGGGGATGTGTTGACGGGCTTGATCGGGGGCTTGTTGGCTCGATGGGGTGGACAGGGATCCCCCATCAATGAGTCGATTCTGCTCAGTTGTGCCTGTGCCGGGGTGTGGTGGCATGCTCAGGCGGCCTTGCAGTTGGTGGAAACACGCGGGCTCACGGGCGTGGATCCAGCGCGGCTAGCAGAGCATTTGCCCCGAGCACTGCAAATCCTGCAGGAGGATGTTACCCAAAGATCAGGGCACATCGAAAAACCCAAGCCTTCTTGAGAGTAGCAACGATACAGCCCTTGCGCGGGTTTTCTACGGCAGGGCTTGTGCTTCCTGTTCTCGCTCCGCGAGGTGTGGAGCACCCTCCTTGGGGGGCGGATCTCAACTTCCACAGTTGTTACACGTGACCGGCAGACACGCCGGTGTGCCCTGGGCGTAAAGGGCTGTAATGCGGTCGTTAGCGTTCAAGTGGATAGGGATTCTGCTTCGTTGTCGGAAGAGTCAAGAGCCATGTGATGAGGCGAAGTATGTTGCAACCTCAGAGGCTATGTTTTGCTTGGAGTGACTATGGAGGCTGGCGGCTTAGCCAGAGGGGATGCTTTCCGCTCTTGGCTGGTCTGTTCCCGTCCTTTGGCTGTTTGCTACCACTCGGCATGAGGTGTGTTTGTCGGGCTCCCTCAGCGCTCGGAACGGAACTTGGTCCAGATGATCACGCCCATCAGGGCCAAGGTAATCGTATTGGCAATGGTAATGGCAGTATCTCTGCGCAACAGCCCGTACAGATCCCACATCAGGATCCCGACCCCAAACAGAAGCAAGTAGCTCCAGGAGAAATCATCCGCCCGTTGGCTGCGCCAGGTTTTCAGAGCTTGTGGGAAAAAACTGGAGGTGGTCAGAGCTGCCGCCAGCAGGCCAACCCAAAGGGTAAAGTTCACAGTGTTAGCTCCGGCTCGCACAAGCCCCGCAAAGGATGGGCAAACTCCGCCTCAGTCAGGCCCTTCGCTTGCACCAACACACCAAAGCCCCCCAACCCAAGCGGATCCAACAGCGAGTGTAGAGCCTGTCGCCGCCGCAAGACTTGGCTGATATCCACAGTCTTATCAGACTTATCAGAGTCCTGGCTGAGGGCCACCAGCCGTTCGGTTAGACCCAACCCCACCAAAAAGCTGCTTTGCCGGGTGAACCCCAGCCGTTTTAACCCCAAGGATTCCCCCACCTGCTCCAGAGTGGTGAAGTCCACATGGGCGGTGAGATCTTGGGATCCCACTCTAAAGTAAGGATCCCCGTGGCTGCTGTGCTGTCGGTAGGCCAAAAGCGTACCCTGAGCACGATGAGGGCTGTAGTAGCGCTGGGCGGTGTGGCCGTAGTCGAGGGTGAGCACATAGCCGCGATCCAGTTTGTCTGCCAAACGCTTTAACCAATCGAGGGCTTGCAGGTTGACCTCCGTCTGGTAACCCTCGGGATATTGCTCAATCGGGATCCCCAGCCGGGCGAAATACTCCAACAATGCCGGCGTGGAAGGCTGCCGTAATACTTCTCGGAAGCCTGTTTCTCCTGTTGTGACATAAACCTCTTGCAGCGCCCCGGCCTGCACCTGCACCCGATGCACCGGAAAAGCATCCACCAACTCATTGGAAAAAAAACAGCCCCTGACCGACTGAGGCGGGATCCCCTCCCAATCCAACCAGCGCACCTTCTCCCCAAAAGCGGCCAAGCGCTCCTGCTGTAACTGCCGCAAGCGGGCGGAACGTTCGATGATTCCGTACTCCAGTGCTTGCCAAAACGGTGGGTGAACCGTCTGCACGTAGGCCAGCCAATCCTCCGCCAACCGTCCGGTGCCCGCCCCCATCTCGATCACGGCAAACCCCGACGGGGATCCCAAAATCTGCCAGAACTGAGCAATCTGCTCCGCCAACAGCTGGGCAAAATCTGGAGCCAGGTGAGGGGAAGTCAGGTAGTCAGGGCCAATCGGGGATCCCTGCTCGTAGTAGCCCAGCTCCGGCTCGTAAAGGGCCCACTCCATAAACTGTGCAAAGGTCACCGGCCCCTGAGCCCGGATGCGATTGCGGATCAACTCCTGCAACTTCTGAGCCGCCTGCTGTGCCGACCAAGGAGAGGGCTGAGCGATCACAAACCCGGATCCCTAGAAGTTGTGCTCACTTGTTCAGGGGACGCCGCCAATTCTGGCGAAACTGCCGGTTAGACGCCAGCAACACCGGCCAAAGGGCAGACACCACCCACTTACGGGATCCCGAATAAATGCGATCTGCCTTGCGCGCCGAGTACCAAACCCCGCCGCCGTAGATCGCCAACAGCAAAAAAGGCCACATCTTCAGCACATCCTGGTCAACACCGTTGGGATTCCCAATCTAATCCCTAGTAGGCATCCTGAAGCTCGTAAAAGTCCGGGGTGATGTAGTCCTTACGCAAGGGCCAGCCCATCCAGTCTTCCGGCATAAGGATTCGTTTTAGGTTGGGGTGACCCTCAAACACAATGCCGTACATGTCGTAGGTTTCCCGCTCTTGCCAGTCGGCCGACTTCCAAATCCAGTACACCGAGGGCACCCGCGGATCCTGACGCGGCAACTTCACCTGTACCCGCACCTCCTGGGGACGATCCGCTCCATCCGAGAGCTTGATCAAATGGTAAAGGCTAACCAATGGCTGCCCCGGCCCCAGATCGTACCCGCACTGGCACTGTAGGTAGTTGAAGCCGTAGGCATAGAGAGCGGTACACAGCGGCAAGAGAAACTCCCGCGGCACCTCCAACAGCTCAACCCCCGCTGCATCCTTCTGCAGATACTGGTGATCGAAGCCGTTGTCAGCCAAAAACTGAGAGACCGGCCCCCGCTCCACTACCACCGGTTGCTCAGGAGGGGTAGATGCTGACGCTTGCTCCTCTTGGGTACGATCCTCCGCCATTTCACATCCCTCCCCGCAGGGCTTTGAGCTGCTGTTCCGCCTGCTTCAGGTCGGCAGTCTGCAGGGCGGGGGGCACAGGCAACCCAATTGCCGCTGCCAGTTCCGGAGGCGGAGCTTGCCGGGAGTCGCTTTCCAAATACTTACCCGTGATGATCTCGGGCACAGGCTTGAGGTTGTGCTTGACGGTGTAATAGCGGTGGGTCTGCTGCAGATTACCCCGCTCCCGCATATCCTCTGTGGCGATCTTCTTGCGCAGCTTGACAATGGCATCCATAATCGCCTCCGGACGAGGAGGGCAGCCGGGAATGTACACATCCACCGGGATCAGCTTATCCACCCCCCGCACCGCGCTGTAGGAGTCGGAGCTGAACATACCGCCGGTAATCGTGCAAGCCCCCATGGCGATCACATACTTTGGTTCGGGCATTTGCTGGTAGAGCTTGACCAAGGCCGGAGCCATTTTCATGGTCACCGTGCCCGCCGTGATGATCAGATCGGCTGTACGGGGGGAAGAACGGGGCAAAAGGCCAAATCGATCGAAGTCGAAGCGGGACCCGAGCATGGCCGCAAACTCGATGAAACAGCAGGCGGTGCCGTAGAGCAAGGGCCACAGGCTGGACATCTTGGCCCAGTTATACAGGTCATTCACGGTGGTGAGAACAACATTGTTTGAAAGGTCGGTGGTCACCTCTGGGGCAGCCCCCGGAAACAAGACCTCCGGCCTCTTAGGGGTCATGACCATTCCAGCGCTCCTTTTCTCCAGGCGTACACAAGACCCACCACAAGGATGGCGATAAAAATCAGGGCCTCCACGAAGGCCAACAACCCTAGACGATGAAAGGCCACCGCCCAGGGATAAAGAAACACGGTCTCCACATCGAAAATGACGAAGACCAGCGCGAACATGTAGTAGCGGATGTTGAACTGAATCCAGGCCTGCCCGAACGGTTCCATACCCGATTCGTAGGTGCTGCGGCGCAGGGCTCCCCGTCGTCTCGGGGCCAAAAGCCTAGATGCCGTCAGAGCCAAGATCGGTAGCAAAGAGCACAGGATTAGAAAAACCAGCAAATACTCGTAGCCGGATAGAACAAACACAACGTCAGACCGCCCGATTTGCTCAACATTTAGACACGTTTTCAGTATAAAGCCAGTCTGTAGCCTTCCTGTGCCCCCAGAGCCAGAACTGATCTTCAGTTCTGGTGATGATCACGATTGTTGGAGGTGGGGTTTGGATTCGGAGAGGATAGATCCAGGCCAGGCGTTAGCTGAAGGTCGCGATGGGTTATGGGTTGGATGATCATGGGCCTCGACTTTGTCCCTACATCGGTTTCACGTCGGCAAGCTGGAATTGGGGTTGAGGATCCTTTTGGCCAGCGCTTCGGCCCGCCGCACACAATCTCCTAGGGCCACTCCATCCAGGTAGTTGGCACACACCGACACCCCTGGGGTTTGGGCCGAGAGGCTGGCTTGCAGTTGGGCAATTCGCTGCCGATGGCCGAGGGTATATTGTGGGATCGCCTGGGGCCACAGCCGTTCTCCTAACCAGATGGGATCCACGGGGCGAGTTAGGAGGATTTGGCTCAGCTCTTCGTGTACGATTTGGGCGCGTTCCTCAGCAGTGAGGGCGACAATGGGCGGGATCCCCTTCTGGCGGGCAAAGGCAGCATCCGTGGCTCCCCCAATGAAGCTGAGAAAGCAGTGGTACCCCTGGGGGGCACGCTCCGGAAACAGGCAGGAGGCCCAGATGGTGCCCAGGGTGCGAAATCCCTGTGAGCGAGGGATCAAATGGCCAAATCCCCGCAGCGGTTGCGGCAGAGCATCGGCGGGATAAGCCAAAGTGACCACGGCCACCGGCGGATAGGGGATCCCTGCCAACAACCGGCTGGCTTGGGGGTTGAGTTCCTGCAGCAGGGTGGCTGCCCCATAGGCCGGCAGGGTCAGGATCACCTGTTCGGCCTCCACCCAGCAGGGTCCGCCGGGGGTACGGAACCCGACCCAGTAGGCGTCTTCTTGGCGCTTCAGGTGGGTGGCGGTCCAGCCCAGTTGCAGGGTATCTCCCAATTGTTGGGCGATCGCCTGTGGCAGTTGGCTCAGCCCTTGGCGCAGGTTGCCCAGTTGGCCCCGTTTGGGTGGGGGTTGAATCTGGGGTGAAAGGGGCTCCGGCCGGCTGCGGGGAGATCGCCAGGCTCCGGCAAAAAGGCTGCCATACCGTTCTTCTAGGCTGGCGATGCGATGAAAGGCTCCTGAGGCACTGAGCTGATCCACATCCCCGGCAAATACCCCGGAGGTAAAGGGCACGATCAGCCGTTCCACCACTTCCGAGCCCAGTTGCCGCCGAAAGAATTGCCGCACCGTTTCCTCTCGACCCGGCGGGGGGGCGACAAACCCCAGCAAACCTCGCAAGGCCCGCAATTTGCCGCCGATGCTCAACAACCGCGATCCGATGGCAGCAGGCGGGCTCATGGGCACCGGCAGCAGTTCTTTCTCCCAATAGACGTAGCGGGGCAACTTGCCATCCGCCAGCAGCAGTTGATCCGCCAGCCCCACCTCGGCGATCAGGTTGAGCAAGGCCGGAACGGGGGTAAAGCTATTGGGGCCTTCCTCCCAGCGGTAGCCATCTTTGCTTGGGCTAGAAATGCACCCGCCCACCCGGTTGCTGGACTCGGCCAAGAGCACGGGCTGGGATCCCTGCCCCCCGGAGCCCTTTAGTCCCTGTTGCAGTCGCAGGGCTAAGGTCAAGCCCGTGATCCCCGCTCCAATCACCACGACCTTTTTGCGGATAAGGGTGGGATCCCCTCCATAACCTTGCTCGGGTGCAGAAACGCTCATTCTTTCTTCCTCTCTCTAGGTGGTTCGGGCTGCTTCCAGTCGGGCCCAAACGGATGCGGAAATGCAACTGCGCCAACCCCCTTGCCCCTATCCATCCTGGCCGCTCAGCGCAGAACCCGGAACAGGCCGGGGATCCCGGCCACCTGGGGCAGCTGACGGATCTCGGCGATCGCCTGTCGGCAATCAGCCTCGCGGACGGTGTGGGTGAGGATGACGATCTCCGCCTGCTCCCGATGACATTCCTTTTGGGTGATGCTTTCCAGGCTGACCCGATGGTTGCCAAAGCAGGTGCCAATCGCGCCGATCACCCCTGGCTGATCCTGGGCCAACACCCGTACGTAAAACTCCGCCTCCAGTTCCGCCAAAGGGAGCCCGGCTTGCACCACGGGCGAATCTTCTAGGGCGATCAAGGGGGAGAACCCCAGCAAAGGATTGGGGGCATGGGCCCCTGTCTGCAGATGGGCGATCAGGGTGAGCAGATCCCCGACGACGGCACTGGCGGTTGGCCCCCGGCCCGCCCCCGGCCCTGACAACACCACCTGCCCGAGGGGATCCCCCTGCACGAGAACCGCATTGTCGACACCGTTGATGCTGGCCAAAGGGTGGGTTGAGGGCAAAAGGGTGGGGTGAACGCGGATATCCAGTTGGGAAGTTGCGGCTTTTTGGGCAATGGCCAGGAGCTTGAAGGTGAAGCCCCACTCGCGGGCGTAGCGAATATCGGTGGCGCTGATGTCGCGGATCCCCTCACAGGGAATGGCTTCCCGCTGCACCGGCAGGCCGAAGGCGAGGCTGGCCAGAATGGCGATCTTATCGGCGGCATCCCACCCCTCCACATCGGCACTGGGATCCGCCTCCGCATACCCGCGGGCTTGGGCTATGGCCAACGCCTCCGCAAAGGAGCTACCCTCTTGGGTCATCTGGCTGAGAATGAAATTGGTGGTGCCGTTGATGATGCCCCACACTGCTTGAATCTGGTTGGCCCGCAGCGATTGCTGCAGCGGTTGCAGGATCGGGATCCCACCGGCGACGGCAGCTTCCAGTAGCACACTCACCTTGGCCCGGGCGGCGGCCCGAAAGATCTCTGTGCCATGACGGGCGATGACGGCTTTGTTGGCGGTGATCACCTGTTTGCCGTGGTCGATGGCCTTGAGGATGAGGCTGCGGGCGGGTTCCAATCCTCCCATCAGCTCGATCACCACATCGATCTCCGGGTCGGACACAATGCGCTCTAGATCCGTGGTCAAGCGTTCGGGCGAGATCTGCACCTCGCGGGGTTTATCCAGAGAACGCACCCCGACCGCCCCCAGATCCACCGCCTGCAACAGGGGGTGTCCAGGTCGTTGCAAAATCTGTACCACGCCGGTGCCGACGGTGCCCAACCCCAGTAGCCCAACCCGATAGACCACAACTGCTCCCTGCGCCTGCTGCCTGCCTAAATCCGAAGAATACCCTCACCCTTACCACGATAAACGGTGCCGGGGCGGTTGTTGGCCAGTTCAAAGTAAGGGACGGGGATCCTCTCCCGAGCACACAAAGTGATAGGGGGGCAGGGGGGTGCTCCAGTGCAGTCGCCAATGGGGGTGTTGAGCCAGCCAGGCTTGGGCGATTTGGGCTGCTTCCTCCCGCTCGGCAGGGGTGAGCAAAAAGTAGAGGCGCAGGGCTTCTTCTGCTTGCGGATCCGCCGTATGCACTCGCCAGTTAGAGGGCCAGAGCTGTTGCAGTTGGGCCAATTCTTGTTCTTGCTGCTCTTGGGCCTGTTGCTGTTGCAGGTAGGCTTGTTTACGGGCCAAAAGATAGGCCGTGCCACTTAAAGAAGGCTGGGGACCGGGCTGAGGTGATGACTGCACCACCCCCTTGAGGCAGTACTCGGCGCGACCCTCGATTGCAGCTAGGGTGTGTTCGTACTCTGCTTGTCGGGCCAACAGATGGGATCCCAGTTTTTCCGCCGAGAGAAAGCAGGTGCCAAAGCGCAGAGGCAACACCGGCAGTTGGGCAAACAGCCGACAGATCACCTGATCATGGCGTAGGGCAGAACGCACCAACACTTCATCGGAAGCTTGTAGGGACTCCGGATCCCGCATTGGCTCTACCGCAGCGGCAATTCGGCTCCCAAGGGGAGCCAACACCTGTACCGATCGTTGGATCCCTTCGGTGGCCTGAATGAACTGCACAAGCTCCGCATCCGGCTGCGGGAAAAAGGCATAGGTGTAGAGGGGGCTATTGGCGCTCTGCTCGATGGGCTCCGGCTGGGCTGAGAAGGTCATTGGGGCAGGTTCAAGGGGTGTGGGCTCCTTCCCAGTCTACGAAACTGGGCTTGGTCTTTTCACCGTGAGGGGGTTCCACGGGCAGCTTGGGGATGCGGTAGACTAACCTCGCGTCGGTTCTGTTCAAAGGCTGTGGTGCCCAGGGCCGGAGCGCTTGTATTTCGGGATCCCCACTCTGAATACCCCAGTAGGTGAGGCCATGACCAGCCGCTCAGACTTCAAACCCTTTGAACAAGAAGAAACCGAACGGTTGCGGGATTTGCTGCCGGCCTCCCTCCGCCCCCTGATTAGCATCGTTCCCAGTCCCGGCGGCGATGTGCTGCTGTTCTCGCGGCGCAAAGCCCCCTGGCAGCCTCAGGGCATCATTGCCGTTGATTTTCGCCGTTGGCAGGGGATCCCTCAGCCACAGCGGGACTTATTGTTCCTGCGGGAGGTGGGTTGGTTTGACAATCGCAACTGGTTGCAGCCGGGGTTCTACCAATCACTGGCTTTGATTGGGGGCATCACCACCCTGGCGGAGCTCTCTCTGCAGCATCCTTTCTCGGCTTTGCTGGCAGGCGGCATCACGGCCCTTTCTGTCCGGCAAATCTGGCAAAACCTGAACCGGGAGAGCGCCCATTTCGATGCGGATGAATTTGCCTTGCGCCGTGCCCAGTACCGGGGATACACCCGGCAAGAGGCGGCTCAACACCTAGCAGATGGCCTAGAACGATCCCTAAAGCTGGATCCCACCGATATCCTGACAGCGCTACGGCTGCAACGGTTGAAGGCAATTGCGCTCAATCTCCATCAGCCCTGAGGAGTTTTGGACAGAGAGGTATAGAGAGGTACAGAGATACTAAGGGCTCCAACTCTCCTCTCCCCCTCTGGGAAAGGGGCCGGGGGTGTTGGTCGGTGTTGCAAACTCAATTCATAAGGACTATACCTGTGACTTCCCCCCTGCAAGATCCCTAGAACCTTACCCATAGGGATCTAAAATAGCGGGGCTTCCGATTCCCCCGACCTCATGAGCCAACCCAGTTTGCTCTGGCCAGATCCTGTTGAACTTCCCAGCCCGACGGATCCCGTCCTTCTGGGGGTTTTGGCTTCCGGCAACGGCAGCAACTTCGAGGCAATTGCCCAGTCCATCGAGGCTGGAGAACTGAAAGCCCAAATTGCCGTGGTGATCACCAACAATCCAGAGGCTTACGTGCGCCAGCGGGCAAAACGCAAAGGGATCCCTTGTGTGCTTCTTAACCACCGGGAATATCCTCAGCGGGAGGCGTTGGATGCAGCGATCATTGAGGTGCTCCAGCAGCACCGGGTGGAATGGGTAATCATGGCCGGTTGGATGCGTTTGGTTACTCGGGTGTTGATCCAAGCCTACCCGGAGCGGATTTTGAACCTACACCCCAGCCTGTTGCCCAGCTTTAAGGGGTTACATGCCGTCGAACAAGCCCTAGAGTACGGGGTGAAAATTACCGGCTGCACCGTTCATTTGGTAACCTTAGAAATGGACAGCGGCCCGATTGTGGCCCAAGCTGCTGTGCCCGTCTTGCCCGAAGATACACCGGCCACCCTTTACCAGCGCATTCAAACCCAAGAGCACCGACTTTACCCCCACGCAATTCGCCTCTGCATTGCTCCAAAATCGGGATCCCTTCTACCCAAGCCTGTCGGAAACCCGCAAAATTGAGAAAAGCGCTTGGATGATCCATGGCCGAGATCCCGCCGTTGTTGGTGTTTGATAGCCCGGTGATTTTGGCCGGTCGCTTGCCGTTGTGGCAAGAATGGAGTCGATTTGGGCTGTGCGTGCTGCCCCGTGCCGTCATGACGGAGTTAGAGCGCCTCACCCGACAGGCCATCGAGCCCCAGGAAGAATCAACTGCCCGCGAGTTTTTGCGCCAGTGGCCCAGCTTGGGGTTTCAAATCTCAGAAGCCAGTGCCTTGGTGGTGGGTGGGGCTAATCCTGCCGGTCAATCTATGAGTCAGCGGGCCCGCCTAGAAGAAGCCATTGCCGAATGTGCCTACGCCTTGGCCCAGCAACAACCCGGGACTTTGGTGGTTTTGGTGAGCAATGACCGGCCCTTGGTGGGGCGTATTCAGGCGCTAGGCCATAGCAATCTCTGCAGCATTTCCCTAGCGGAGCTGAACCAATGGATGCGCCAACAGCAGCGCCCTCAGCCTGTGGTAGCGACTCTCAATCGGTTGCCAGGGCCGGCCATTCCTGCGGCCAGTGTGGTTTCCATCTCTGCTACCAACCAACCGAGAACTCCCCCCTCTGCTTCGACTCCCTCCCCAGCAGGCCCCAAGCCCCAGCCACGCTCTCCCCAGTCGAGGGCTCCTCAACCGAAGTCCAATCAAGCCACCCTCGGGCAGATCTTGAAAACGGTACAAAATGGCATCACGCTGCTGCTGGCTGTGCTGTTGCTCTCGGCGGCAGGGTTACTGGCTTGGCGTTTGGCAGATCCTGAAGGGAGCGAGAAGATCTGGCGACGCCTGCCCCTTTCTGGGATCCCTTGGATTCGGGATTTGTAGGGGTGAAGACGCAAACGCAACCCCAAGAGGGCTGATACAGTACCTATGAACACCCTATGAACACCTACGTGGAAACCAGGATCCTGAATCGATGACGGAAACGGCTGACCTTTGGCCACAGCTTTTGGGGCAACTGTTGGATCGGCAATCCCTGAGTGAAGCCCAAGCAGAACAGTTAATGAACGGTTGGCTCCAGAACCAGGTGCCGGATGTGGTGTCGGGGGCGATTCTGGCGGCTCTCCAGGCGAAGGGAGTAAGTGCCAGTGAACTGGCGGGCATGGCGCGGGTGCTGCAACGGGCTTCGAGCGGATCCCCTCTGGAGTTGCCCTTGCTGGTGGATACCTGCGGTACGGGTGGTGATGGGGCGGGCACGTTCAACATCTCAACGGCTGTGGCTTTTGTGGTCAGTGCAGCTGGGATCCCGGTGGTCAAGCATGGCAACCGTTCGGCTTCGAGCAAAGTGGGGTCAGCGGATGTGTTGGAAGCGCTGGGGGTGAATCTGGCGGCGGAGCCGGAGCGGATCCGGGCGGCTGCAACCGAGGTGGGCATTACTTTTTTGTTTGCTCCCCACTGGCACCCGGCGATGCGGGCGGTGATCCCCTATCGACGTGCCCTGAAAGTCCGCACCGTTTTTAATTTGTTGGGGCCGCTGGTGAATCCCTTTTATCCCAATCGTCAGGTGATTGGGGTCTATGCCCAGGAGTTGGTGCCGATCCTGGCAGAAGCCTTGCGTCTACTCGGTTGTGAAGGGGCGATCGTGTTGCACAGCCGTGAAGGGCTGGATGAAGCCGGGCTGGATCAACCCACCGATTTGGGAGTGCTTTCCGAGGGAGCGGTACGGGCCGAGGTGCTGAACCCACGGGACTATGGCCTAACCCCAGTACCCACCCAAGCTCTGAAAGGAGGGGAGCTGCCGGAAAATACTGCCATCCTCACCCGGGTATTGCAGGGATCCGGAGAACCAGCCCATCGGGATGTGGTGGCCCTGAATGCGGCCTTGGCTTTGCAGGTGGCGGGGGTGGCTCCCGATTGGGGGGCAGGGGTGACGCAAGCCCAGGAGATTCTCGCCAGTGGAGCCGCCTGGGAGCGCTTGCAGCAGTTGGTGGATTTTCTCAAGCCCTGAGGATTGCCGATAAAACCTTGGAGTTGGCCCGCTGACATGAAAGCCGAACAACTGAACTTATTTGCGGAGTTGGCAGAGGCAAGTCAGGTGGATCCCTGGCCAGATCCGAATATCCGAGAGAGTGCGCGGGCCCGGCGGGTGATCTTGAAGTATTCTCCCCGCAAGGGGTTGGAACTGGTCCTTCCCCTGGGGTTTGATCGCAGGCGGATCCCTGAGATTCTGCAACACCATGCCCCTTGGATCCAGCGGGTGGTGCAAAGGCACCCTCCACCTACTCTGCAACTGCCGGATCACATTCACTTACCGGCTCACCCTGACCCAAATGCTCGCAGCAAATGGTCGGTCCTTTACCGCCCAGACGGCAACAAACCCACCTGGCAAGAGCGCAACGGGATCCTGCAGCTCAACCGTGGACAAGATACACCACTGCTGTGCTGTGCCCTGTTGCAAGCCTGGTTGCGGGTGCAGGCCAAAGCCCGGTTACATCCCTGGCTACATCGCCTCAGCCGAGAGTTGGGGATGCCTTTTGGTCGTCTGAGTATCCGCGGCCAACGCACCCGCTGGGGTAGCTGTTCCCGGCAGGGCAATATCAACCTGAACGATAAGCTGCTGTTTTTTCCGCCTGAGGTGGTGCGTTATGTGCTGGTGCATGAGCTTTGTCACACCGTGCATCTCAATCATTCGGCAACCTTTTGGCAGTTGGTGGAGCACCACGAACCCCACTATCGACAGCTGAAACAGCAGCTTAAAACCCTGCGGGAGCGGATCCCAGCTTGGGCGGAAGTAGAAGTATCTGGGTAAAGCTCTATTTCACTTGCATCCAGCCAAACAATTCCTCAACCGTGAGTTGGATCCCTTGCGCAAATTCAGGAACTGGGATGATGTCTTCAGGAGCTTCATGTAGGGTCGGTTGCTGCCGAGCAGGATAGGTGAAAACAACCCTTTCCTCAGGATCCACAATCCATCCCATCCAACAGCCATGCTCCAAACAGCCCAAAACTTTTCTGGTGAGCTGGGTCTGGTTTTGGTCGGGGGATAAGATCTCGATGACCCAATCGGGGCAAAAAGAGATCAAGTCTTGAATCGTGCCGTCTTCCTCCACAGGGATCCGATCCCATAGGATCACAGCAATATCCGGCACAATGGAACGCCCCGCAAAAGTGCAACGCAGTTCTGGAAAGGCCCGGCCAATCTTTTTGGGCTTGAGACTGGCATTAAGGGCAGAAGTAAGCTCCCCTTGAAGTAAGCTGTGTCTTCCCTGTGGCATCGGCTTTTGAATGATCTTGCCTTCCATGAACTCGCCGGCAGGTTGAGTCTCTGGCTGTTGCAGAAAGTCCTCTAGGGTTAGGAGTTTGGCAGATAGGCTAGCCATCAATCGCTCCGGGATCCTTTCAAATTAATTTCACGGGTAGATGCCATTTTTTTGATTCACGAGGGATCTCTCACAGCAATTCCTCTTCTCGCCGCCGCAAGGCCGCCTGGCGATCGTAAGGACTTTTGCCCGCAAACAAACCCATGAATGGCCCCAAAATTGCCCCAAATACAAAGCCACCCGCGTGGGCCCAGTAGGCAATACCGCCCCCCTCCATCCCGATATTGGTGGTCGTCTGTAGGCTGGCAATACCGTAAAAGGCCTGCTGCACAAACCAAAAACCCAAGAAAACCCAGGCAGGAACGTAAATGGTTGTGATGAAAATACCCAAGGGCACCAACGTCAGCACCTCGGCCCGTGGAAAGCGCAAAATATAGGCTCCCAATACTCCGGCAATGGCTCCGCTTGCCCCCAAAGAAGGAATCGTGGATTCCATGTCGAAAAACCATTGGGTTAAAGCCGCCAGGGCACCACAGGTAAGATAGAAAATGAGGTAGCGCACGTGGCCCAAGCGATCCTCGACATTGTTGCCAAAGACCCACAAGAAGAGCATATTCCCGGCAATGTGGAGAAAGCCTCCATGCAAAAATTGTGAAGTGAAGAGGGTTACCCATTCCGGACGGACGGAGGAGGTGGCCTCCCCCCGGAAACTGGCCGTCAGCTCAGCAGGCACCACCGCCCACTCCTGGAAAAAGGCTCTTAACTCCTGTGGCGACAGAGTTAGCTCGTAGACAAAAACCAGAATGTTGACGATCAGCAGCGCATAGGTCACGTAGGCGGTGCGGGTAGTTGGGTTGCGATCTTGCAGTGGTACCACAGGCGGGATCCCCTTGACATCACCTCCTAGCCTAACCTGTTCATTTCTGGCTTCTCCTGAGGCAACCCTGGATTCCGACTTGAGGTTACACTGGGGTAGCCTGCTGGATTGGTCATCATGGGTTGGATCCCTTGTCTGTGGAGGTCTTGACGGCCATACCAGCACAATCCATTGAGGAGTGGATCTAATGTCTGAGGTTGAGAGCCCAACTGCCCCGCTCAAGTTTTTGATCGTTGAAGATCATCCGGAAGTAGCCCAGAACAACTGCGAGTGGCTGCAACGGATTTCGGCGGATGCCCAGTGCATTACCGTCACCAATCCCATGGATGGGATCCTGCGCCTGCAACGAGAAGCGCCGAACTTGGTGGTCTCAGATTTGCTCTACGGCCAAACCAGTGGGGAACAATCTGCCGAGCCTGGCCTGGAGTTTTTGCGCCACATTTTTGAGAACTACCCGACACTGAACGTGATGGCCTATTCCAGTGAGCCCTTGCTCCTGACGCCGTTGGTGGGCTTGATCAGCAAGCACCAGGGTGGGTTTGCCGCAGTCAACAAAATGGAACGCCGCACGGTCTTTCTTGAGGGGGCCAAAAGCGCCCTCAATGGGGAATTGCGGATGCCCCGTGAGCTGCGGGGCCTCACCAAGCTAACCGAGCGAGAGATCGAAGTCTTAAATCTGCTCTGCAAAGAAGCCCTCACCGACCAAGCCATTGCCGACCGCATCCACACCAGCAAAAAGACGGTGCAAAACTGCATTCAGCGCTTAAAGGAAAAACTGGATATCTTTGAGTCGGAAGATGAGATTAACGCTCGTGTCGCCATGTGTATGACAGCCGTCCAGAAAAAGATTATCCAGTGGTAATTGAGGGTTTCCTAACGATTGGTCAGAGTCGATAAGGAGGGAAGAATATCTTCCCGGAAAGGAACCTCATTTTGATTGACATTCTCCAGCTCAGCCAGCATCAGGGGGTTGACCCGATTGAGATAAGGCACCAAAACCTGCTGCAGTTTTGGGCGATAAAAACGGTGGTAACTGTAAACAGGGGTAGCCGGAAAGCCGCGGCGAATCTTATGGGATCCCCCTGCTCCGGGGTCGAAATTGCGGATCCCTTCTTGAATGGCGAGTGCAATCGGCTCGTAATAGCAAACATTAAAGTGCAGAAACTTGATCTCCTCCCGGCATCCCCAGTAACGCCCAAACAAGCGGTCGCCTTTACGAATGCAAAAAGACATCCCCACCACCTCTTCGTCTCGTTCTCCGGCCACCAACACCACCCGTTCCCGATAGTTGGTGTGTAGGGACTCGAAAAAACGGCGATTTAGGTATTTGCTCCAGTTCCAGAATTGGGCGCAAGTGTTGCTGTAAAAGTCGTACATTAAAGAAAGTTGTCGGGGCGAGATCCGATCCCCGGTATAGATGTTGAGGCGCAGGCCACTTTTTTCCATCGCCGCCCGCTCCCGTTTAATGTTGCGCCGCTGGTTGGCGTTAAACCGGCTTAAGAAGTCTTCGTAGGAGTGGTAGCCGGGATTGTGCCATTGGTAGTTGTGGGTAATGCGGGGAATGAACCCATCCGCTTCCAGCTGTTCTCGCCAGTCCAGATCTACATAAAGCAAACTGAAAACAGAAATGTCGTTCTCCTGACAAAAGCGATCAATAGCCATCAACATCAGCGGCCATAGCTCGGCTTCTGAACTCTCGGGGTGGACGAGGATGCGATAGCCGGTAGCCGGGGTAAACGGGGCCATGCCGATCAACTTCGGGTAGTAGCGTTCCCCCAGTTGGCCGGCAACAGCAGCCCATTCTTGGTCGAAAACAAATTCCCCTTGGCTGTGGCTTTTCAAATACAGGGGAGTGGCGGCGATCAATTGGCCCTCGGATTCCACCACAAGGTGGCAGGGCATCCACCCCGTTTTGCGGCTGGCAGAACCCGAGCTTTCAAGACTGTGCAGCCATTCGTATTCCAAAAAAGGGGAGGTGCGCTCCGTTTCCAGCGCTTGCCAGGCGGCAGCCGGGATCTCGCGGATATCGTGGCACCAACGCAATTTCAAACGGGTTGACATTGGCCTGCTCGGATCAGTCCGACCCGTCGTGCGATCGCTTCTGCCCGGCTGGGGAAAGGCCCCCAATACTTCTGTTGGCTCAAGAGGGGATCCCCGGCAACCAGGGATAGAACCTGACAGAATCCCTGCGGCTGCTTAATCACATACCACTCCTGCACGGGATCCGAAACCACGCTGCTGCTCCTTTGCCCAACCCATCAGTTCCCCAAGAGGGGCTTATCTTTTCTTAATTTTAGCTTTTTTAGCTTTTTCGGCGGGTAGACCGCAGGTCGTTCCTAGCCCCGCACCCTATAGGATGAGTGTCGGGATGAAAGCCGAGTGAGCCAAAGGCGAACAAATGTTGTACAACAACACCCAATGATTCTTCATGATTCTTCATCGGTTCCACGCCGACACCTGGAGTAGACACCCACAGCACCCACAGCAGGAAGGCGTTTCCAAGGTTGAAATGTGGATGGCCAAAGTAGCAAGCCTCCTTTGTGGAGAAAAATATCAACCGTGGGGCTGGGCGTCTTCCTCACCCTAAAGAGCTCGAATCGGCTAACCAGAGGTAAAACTCGCGCCGTGGGAGAAGTCTGCGCCGTAGGCTTGCATCGGTGTCGGGAGTAGGTCACTTAAAATACCGGATTGAAATACCGGAAATACCGGGCAAGCAACACAGACTCTCGTTCCTTCCCTCCGCCCGGTCACTCGCTTCCCTCCCGACGTTACTCCTGCGGAGTTGCTGCGGGAACACCGTATGGGTAACGCCATGGGTAACGCCAACACGCCGGGCTTTCGCGAATTAAGCTAAAGCTGAGCGGCCTCAGGTAAAGCCTGCGCTTGGTCAATATCCAGATCAAGGGTGAGCTGTTGCGCCCAATCCTGACCAACCCGAATGGTAATGTCGGAGTTAAGAATGCCCGTAGACTCCACTCGCGTTTCCCCAAGGCCAATGGCGGTGCGAATTTGTTTGGCCCCATCCCGATCCCCGCTTTGGGCAAGAATCTCCGTTTGCCGCAGGATCTGAGTGCTGTCTTCTACTGCAAAGGCTTGGGTGAAGCCCTGTCTGGCCAATTCTTGCACCATGCGGCGGGCCATACCCTGTTCGCCCGTGGCGTTTTGTACCGCGATTCGCAGCCGTTGTGGAGGAATGCTGGCTACCTCCGCCTCTAGGCCAAAATGAGAGGCCGCCACCCGTCGGATCCCGGCCACGTCCGGCAGCCAGTAGCTGGTGGAAAATTCTCCCGGCTGACTGAAGCGTCCTGGCAAGAGCACCAGGTCGATGCGATCTCCGCCAGAGGTGAGGACGAACTTGACCAAACTCAAGACTTCTTCCCAGGTGAGGTTGGTGTCGAGGTTGGCGCGAATGGTCTGTAAAATCTTTGGGATCCGCGGCCAGGTGGCCGGAGAGAGCAGTTCGCGGCTGAGGGCCCGCAGCAATTCCTGTTGCCGTTGCACCCGGCCAATATCGCCGAGGCCGAGGTGATCGCGACGAAAGCGGGCGAAGTGGTGAGCTTGTTCTCCGTTCAGGCGTTGCAGACCTGGCTGGAGGTCGATGAACAGCTTTTGGGTTCGATCCACGTACTGCATTGGCTCCGGCACGTATACCTCCACCCCACCGACGGCATCGATCAGGGCCTCTAGGGCATCGGTATTGAGGCGAACGTAGCGGTCAATTGGGATCCCGCCCATCAGCTCGCTCACCACCTGAGCTGCCATAGCCGGGCCACCTGCGAAGTTGGCCGCGTTGGCCTTACCAATACCAAAACCGGGTAAGCGCACCCGCGTATCACGGGGAACCGACAACACACTGATCCGGCGGGACTGGGGATCAAACCGGGCCAAAAGAATCGTATCGGCACGGGTATTGAGGGGATCCTGCGCAGCGGGAGGAGACAAGGTGGGATCCGGGTTATCGATGCCCAGGATCAGAATGTGTAGGGAGCGATCCAGGGCAGCAACCCGCAGCGCGTCTGGGCGAAAAGCTTCCTGTTGTTCGACAGTCAGGGTGGTGGGGATGACCGGACGCGGTAACATCACGGCCAACAGAGCACCGGCAGAGCCGGCCACCGCAGCACGGAGACCCAGCAGCGGCCAGAGAAGCCCCTGGCGGAAAGCCTGTTGACGAGCTGCGCTAACGCGGTCAGGACGGGGTGGATACTGGAAGGAGGACATCAGGTCAGACCGGGCCTCGCAAGCGCGTACAGGAAAGGGGGTTCTGTCAGCTACATCAAGCTTAATTCAAAGTCATATTACCCCATCCCTTTCTTTGGAGAGGCTCTGATACTAGATTGCCTGCAAAGTGCTCCCTCAGATCCGTTACATTGGCTACCGATAGCTGAGGTTTCGGTTGTCATTTGGGATCCCCCTTGACTAACCTTGCCCGATGGCCCACGGGGTTGTCTGTAGAACGATGCCATCTTTTCTTTCGAGGTACCGCAAGCGCGAACCCTGGAAGCAGGGTGTGGTGGTCTACCTGCTGCTGGGATCCCTGGCCATTTTGATGTTGGCCCCCTTGCTGTGGCTGCTGAGCACCGCCCTCAAGTCGCCCCAAGAGAACATCTTTGCCTATCCGCCCCGTTGGCTGCCGGCCCAACCCACTGGGCAAGCCTTTGGGCGCGTTTGGCGAGAAAATCCTTTTTTGCGCTACACCCACAACAGCCTACTGGTGGCTGGGGTAACCGTTTTCACCAATCTTTGGGTCTGTTCTTGGGCCGCTTACCCCTTGGCTCGCATGACCTTTCACGGGCGGTGTCTGCTGTTCTGGCTGCTGATCGGCACCAGCATGATCCCGTTTCAGATCACGATGATCCCGCTCTACGTGTTGAGTGTGCAGTGGGGGCTGCGCAATTCTTACGTGGGACTGATCTTGCCCTATGCAGCCTCTGCCTTCGGTATTTTTTTGCTGCGACAGGCTTTCCTGGGGGTTCCCCGAGAATTGGAAGATGCCGCTCGCATCGATGGTTGCTCCCGTTGGGGCATTTGGTGGCATGTGATGCTCCCGACGGTTCGGCCCGCCTTGATCACCTTGGCGGTGTTTACCTTTGTGGCCATGTGGGGGGATTTTCTCTGGCCGCTGCTGCTGCTGGATGACCCGAGGCTGTATACCTTGCCCCTGGGGGTGGCGAATTTGGCCAGTGCCTTTTCTGCGGATTGGCGGTTGATCGCGGCGGGATCCCTGATTTCGGTGTTGCCGGTCTTGGCCCTTTTCTTGGTTGTACAGCGCTATGTCATTCCCAGCGATTTGGAGAGCGGCATCCGGGGTTAAATCCGTGCAGCCAGAGCTATCGGATCGGGTGGCGCAGATTTGGATGCAGGCAGTTCCCCCGCTGGCGGAGTTGCTGCCTCACCTTGGGATCCTCTCCCCAGAAGAACAAGACCGGGCAGAACGCTTCCAACTGCAAGCGGATCGATGCCGTTTTTGGGCCGGTCGTCTGCTGCTGCGAACCCTCCTCAGCCACTACAGCGGCATGCCACCGCAGGCCATCCCCATCCAATACACCGCCACCGGCAAACCCCACTGGGCCGAGCCTTCCCAGCCGATTCAGTTCAACCTCAGCCATTCCCACGGGCGCATCCTCATCGGCCTGATGTTGAAGCGCCGCATCGGGGTGGATCTGGAATGGATTCGACCGGTGCCCCACTGGCAGCGCATTGCGCAACGCTATTTTTCTGCCACTGAACAAGCCCGTTTGGCCGACTGCCGAGCTCCAGAGCGGGATCCCTTGTTTTTTCAGCTGTGGACCCAAAAAGAGGCGCTCCTGAAGGGCATGGGCATCGGACTGGCAGGGTACACCGCTTTAGCCAGGGATCCGGATTGGGTGACACTGCCCCTCGCTCTTGGAGAAGGCTATGCTGCTGCAGTGGCCATGGAAAGGCTGGGGGAGGAACCCCCAACGGTGCTACTCCATATAGACGAAACAGACGCAGAGGAGCGGTAAAAATCAGGTAGGGCAGGAAACCCTCAGAAAAGGGATCCCGTACACTAGGGACATCCCACGGGTGATTGGTACTTAGATTGGTACTTATTTGTCCTTGATGGATCGCTTGAAATGACTCGCTTGAATACGATGCTGAACTGGCTTTGTCGCGGCCTACTGCTGGGGCTGTGTCTACTGTGGATCGGGGTGGGGATTCCGGGCCAAGCGCAAGCTCGGGATCTCTCCAAACAAACCCCGCAAGATCAGTTCATCGAGCTGGGCACTGCCGACAGTCAGTTGGTGTTTGTGCCCAGGGAACTCTCGTTCCGCAATGGCAGCCTCTATCGCCTACACCTGAGCAACCCCAGCCCGTTGAAGCACTACTTCACCGCCAAAGATTTTGCCGATGCCGTCTGGACCCGCAAACTGGAGGTGGCGGGTGTGGAAATTAAAGGCCAGATCCGAGAAATCGAGTTGAAGCCGGGAGCTGCGGTGGAGTGGCAGTTTATCCCGCTGAAATCTGGGGTCTATTCCTTGGTGTGCACCATCCCCGGCCATGCCGAAGCTGGAATGCTGGGACAGATCACCATCAGCGATTGAGGATTGAGCCATTGCCTCTCTGGAGAACAGAAATCCAGGCATCGAAACCGTCACTTCTGGGTTGTTCTGGTCAAAAGGGGATAGAAAGGAGAAAGATTCTGCCTGGGACAATGCCATGAAACACCTACTCACATCTGTGGTGGAACGCTTGCCCCGGCGGCATCAGTCGGCTTCTCCCACCCCAACCGGGCGAAAAAAGCCCACCCTTTCCGGTCAGATAGCGGGCTACACCCTGACGCTTCTCTCGCTCACCGCCGTACACGGGATCCGCTACTACAACGAGCCCCAACTGACTGTTGGCAGTCGTTCCCCGCAAACGTTTCTCGCCCCGGCTTCGGCAGACATCGAAGATGTGGAGGCAACCCAAGCCCGACAGGCCGAGGCCCGACGACGGGTGGTTCAGGCTCTCCGAATCAGCAGCGCCGCCAACGACAGCATGCGGCAAAATCTGGACACCATCCTGGCTGAAGTGGAGGCAATTCGGCAGGAGGCCGGCCCTTTGCCCTACGTTTCCGTCCAGTTGCTGTCTCTGTTGACGCAAATTTATCTGCGCCAGCTCCCTCCAGAAGACTGGCAACTACTCCAGGATCGCGCCCGGCAAGAAGCCATCCGTACCCGTGCTGCCGCCCTACGCCTGCAGCCCACCACAGCCGATCGCCCGGATCAGCTCTCTCCAGAGCAACGGGCCAAGCAGGAGTTGGTGGAGGTATGGCAAAGGGCCTGGTTGGATGGATCTGCCACCCTGACTCCCGCTGCGGATCCCTACACCCAACTGGTCACCCAGGTAGAAGCAAGCCAACGGCAATATCAAACAGCCTTGCCGGAGTTGGAACGGCTCACCCCCCCGATTCCGGCCGCCGTCCTCAATCTGGCGGATCCCGATTGGGAACACCTGCAAAACCTGAGTCGGCGGGCTCTGGAGCGCATACAAAAGATTGGCATAGTCGATGGGCTGCCCCGTGAAGTCCGCGCAGAAGGGATCCAAGCGCAGCTGGACGATCTCGCCTTTCCTGGCAATGCGGCTCAACGGCAGGAGCTGCAAGCGTTGGTCTATCAATGGCTGAACCAAGTGTTGATCCCCAACGTAGAAGTGGATCCCCAACGCACAGACCAACGCATTCGTGCCGAGATTGAGAAGGTAGAACCCGTCTTGATCTCGGTTGCCGAAAATCAGGTGATTGTGCGGGCAGATCAAACCATTACCCCTGAGATCTTCTTGGTTTTGGATTACTTTGGGCTTACCCAACGCGGGGTGAACATCTGGGGCTTGGTGGGAGTTGCCGGGGTCATGGGCATGGGCCTGGCCATTTTTGTGCCCCTGCAAAAACGCCTGAAGCCGGATCTGCGCCGACGGGATCGGGTGTTAATCCTGATGGTCTCCCTGACGGCTCCGCTTTTGGCCGCTCTGTTCAAGCTGCAATTTAGCTCTCTCCCGGCGGTGGGACTGTTGCTGGGCAGCTTTTATGGGGCGGGATTGGGCTTGGTGGTGGTGGTGGGACAGGCATTGCTTTTGCCCTTGGTTTCCTCGGCCAGCCTGCTCACCTTCGTCCCCTTGCTCTGCGGCAGTGTGGTGGCCTGCGCTTTGGCAGGGCGTTCTCGCTCTCGAGAGGAGTTGGCCTTGTTGGGGGGTGGGGCAGCGCTGGTGCAGATGCTTGCTTATGGAGCGGTCAGCTTGGCCACCACCGGGGGCATTGACCTCTTAGCCATGGCTCTGGCAGGGGGGACCAGCTTGGGGTGGAGCATCGTTGCCCTGGGGGCCAGCCCCTACCTGGAGCGCCTATTCGATTTGGTTACCCCAATTCGATTGCTGGAGTTGGGTAACCCCAACCGTACCCTGCTGCGGCGACTGGCGGCGGAAGCCCCGGGCACGTTTCAACACACGCTCTTTGTGGCCACCCTGGCAGAACGGGCTGCCCAAAAGCTGAACCTGAATGTGGAGTTGGTGCGTACCGGCACTCTCTACCACGACATCGGCAAAATGCTGCAGGCCCGCTACTTCATCGAAAACCAGATGGGCAGCCTTAACCCCCATACGCAACTGGACGATCCCTATCGCAGCGCCCAGATCATCAAGGCCCATGTCAGCGATGGATTGCGGCTGGCCAAGCAATACAACCTGCCCACAGCCGTCAGAGCCTTTATTCCCGAACACCAAGGGACGATTTTGATTGCCTATTTTTATCATCAAGCTCAGCTGAAGGCGGGGGATCAGCCTGTCCCACAGGAGCCTTTTCGCTACGATGGCCCGATTCCCCAGAGCAAGGAGACGGGGGTAGTGATGATGGCGGATGCTTGTGAGGCCGCCCTGCGCAGCATGACCTTGAGCGATGGGTTTGGCCCTGAGGTGATGGAGCGGGCGAAAGCGACGGTACAAAAAATTGGGCATGCCCGTTGGCAAGATGGCCAGTTGGCCGAGAGCGGCCTCACCCTGAAAGATCTGGAGGTGGTGGCGGAAGCGTTTGTGGAGGTTTGGCGAGAATCCAATCACGAACGCATCCCCTACCCCAGCATGACGCCTGCCCCTCCACTGTCCGAAAACCCCTCAGCCCGCGCCGAGTTTCCGGTACTGATCACCCCTTCGACAGGATCCCTTTAGGAGGCGGTCGGTTCGGTTCCAAGTGCGGATTTCTGGAAAGAGGGCCTGCTTGTCGTCGGTTCCTCTGCTTCTGTAAATTAGCACTGAGCCTGTTTGAGTGCTAAGTCCGCCCATGACCATGCTGGAGCAGGGATCCATCACGATCCACACCGAGAATATCTTCCCGATCATCAAGCAATCGCTTTATTCCGACCGAGAGATCTTCTTGCGGGAGCTGGTTTCCAATGCTGCCGATGCCATTGCCAAGTTGAAGATGGCCGGTCTTGCCGGGGAAGTGGCGGATCCCCCTGAGCCAGAGATTGTGATTACCCTCGACAAAGAGGCCAAAACCTTGTCGGTGGCGGACAACGGCATCGGTATGACCGCCGAGGAAGTGAAGAAATACATCAACCAAGTGGCCTTTTCCAGCGCCGAAGAATTTATCCACAAGTACAAAGGAAAGGAAGCAGAGCAGGCGATCATCGGGCATTTCGGCCTTGGGTTCTACTCCTCCTTCATGGTGTCGCGGCGGGTAGAGATCGACACCCTTTCCTATCAGCCGGGCAGTACCCCCGTGAATTGGGCCTGTGATGGCACCACCACCTTTACCCTCTCGGATTCCGAACGAACCGGCGTCGGCACCACCGTCACCCTGTACATCACCCCCGACAACGAAGAGTACCTGGAGCCGAGCCGAATTCGGGAGCTGATCCGCAAATACTGCGACTTCATTCCCATCCCTATTAAGTTGAACGGGGAGGTTATCAACAAGCAAAAGCCCCTCTGGAAGATCTCACCCTCCGAGCTCAAAGACGAAGACTACCTGGAGTTTTACCGCTATTTGTATCCGTTTCAAGAGGATCCCCATTTTTGGGTGCATATCAACACCGATTATCCTTTTATCGTGCAAGGGATCCTCTATTTTCCCAAGTTGCGCCCGGATATCGACCCTACCAAAGGGCAGGTGAAGCTGTTCTGTAATCAGGTGTTTGTGCAGGACAACTGTGAGGAGGTGATCCCGAAGTTCCTGTTACCGTTGCGCGGTGCCATTGACAGCCCCGATATCCCCCTTAACGTTTCCCGTAGCTTTTTGCAAAACGATCGCACTGTGCGGCGTATTGGCGATCACGTGGCTAAAAAAGTGGCAGATCGCCTGAATGAGCTGTACAAAAGCAACTACGAAGAGTACGTTAAGGTTTGGCCAGACATCAGCCTATTCATGAAATTTGGGGCGATGAACAGCGATAAGTTTTTCGCCCAGATTAAGGATATTTTGATCTTCCGTTTGGCCGGATCTGCCCCTGACCGGCCGGAATACGTCACCCTGCAAAGCTACCTAGAGCGCACCCGAGAGAAGCAAAACAAGCGGGTTTACTACGCCACCGACGAGGCAGCCCAGAGTGCCTATATCGATCTACATCGCTCGCAGGGGCTTGAGGTGTTGGTGCTGGACAGTTGGATCGACAGCCATTTCACCAGCTTCTTAGAGCGAGAGTACAAGGAAGACGGCATTCAATTCAAGCGGGTGGATTCCGAGCTAGACGAAACCCTGCTGGACAAAGACAAAGCTACTGAGATCGTCGATCCGGTTACCAACAAAACCCGCAGCGAAAAGTTGGTGGATTTGTTTAAGCGAGCCCTCGGCAAAGACAAGCTGCAGGTGAAAGCCGAAGCCCTGAAATCGGAATCGGTTCCGGCGATGATCCTACTGCCAGAAGCGTTGCGGCGTTTGCGAGAGCTGAATGCCCTGATGCAGCAGAAGCCACTGGAGTTTTTAGAGGAACACACCCTGATCTTGAATACGGCCCATCCTTTGCTGCAAAATCTGCAAACTCTCTCCGATGAAGGACGGGATCCCGATCTGGTCGCGTTGATCTGCAATCAAATCTACGATCTGGCTTTGATCACCCAAAAGAGTTTTGATCCCGCTTCTGCACGGGCTTTTGTGCAGCGCTCCAACGAGGTGTTGACTCGCCTGACCAGCCGATAGCTCTCATGGGATAGCCCTGCGCTCTGGACGAGCTTGACGCAACCTGCCGTAGGTGTAGCGTCTAAGGGCATGTCACCGCCCCTGATCCAAAAGGGCGTGGATCGCTTCCACACACTCTGCCGTCACCTTTAGCAAATCTGTTTTGTCCCCAGAGGCAGGTGGAGCAATGAGCTCACCCACCCGTACCGTGATTGGGCAAAATAACCGTGGCCATCGGGATCCCTTAGGTAACACCTTCTCGGTTCCCCAGAGGGCTACAGGCAACAAAGGTGTATGGGTTCGCGCGGCGATCAACGCTGCCCCCAGATGGGGATGAGGGATGCGACCATCGGGAGTGCGAGTGCCATTCAAGAAAATCCCCACCGCCCACCCCTGCGCCAAGGCTATTTCCGTCGCTCGCAAGGCACTGCGGTCGGAGCCCCCTCGCTTGACCGGGTAGGCCCCGTACAGCCGAATCGCTTGCTTCAACACCGGGATCCGAAACAACTCTTCCTTAGCCATAAAGGCTACAGGACGACGCACCGCATTGGATAGCAACGGCGGATCAAAATGGCTAGCATGATTGCTGACAATAATCAGGGATCCCTGACGAGGGACATTTTCCTGCCCATGGGTTTGCCCGAAATACAACCCACGAAACATGGGATTGACCACCAACCACTTGAACAGCCAGTAGGCCAACCAATCCAGGCGGCGGTAGCCAGTTTGGGAATCCAACGTCTTCGCGTCACTCCGGCAACGGTACTCCTTACTGAGTGTAGTGCTGAAGGGGATCCCCCATTGCTTTTCTGATTGCCTTTTTGAGCTTCATCCTTCCACATCGGGCTCCTGACCCAAAGCCCGCAATTGTTCTGCCAAGCGCTCGGCTCTTCGGCGTTCCCGCTCCGCTCTTTGGCGCTCCTGCTCGGCTCTTTGGCGTTCCTGCTCGGCTCTTTGGTGCTCCTGCTCGGCTCTTTGGTGCTCCTGCTCGGCTCTTTGGCGCTCCAAATGGGCCTGTTCATCCCCTGTTAGAAGCAATTGCCCTTGAGCATCGCACCAGCGTAACCAGCGGGCTTGTTTCGCCTCAAAAACCCCATCCCACACCGTTAGCCCAAGACCCACCTGTTCTAGCCAAGTCTCGGTCATTTCCACATAGTGACGGCCTCGCAACTCAAAAATCCGCAGTTCTTCTGTCCCTAACTCATGATTCGGGTCGAAAACAACGTAGTAGCTAACCCGCATCTGCTCATACCGGCTCAGCTTGCTTTCCAACTCGTCGCCTTCGCGGTTAGAGACAATCTCAACGACCACATCCGGCGGCTTGTCAAACAGCCACAGCAGGTAACAACGGTTCTGCTTCTCCCACCATTGCTCCGGCACAGTGACATCCAAACTGAGAAAAACATCCGGCACAATCGGAGGCCGACCGATGGCGGTGTAGATGCCCACATTGGCTGCTGCCAAAAAGGTCTTACCGCACAAAGCGCTGTAGAGAACCCCAGTCAAGAGACGCTGCTGCTTTTCGGAGGCAAAATTATCCACTGGGGTGTCGTCCTCAGTTACAAGATCGGCAACGTCAGGAACCAGCAGTTCAATATCCATGGGCAGATGCGGTTGCGGTTGCTGGTGATCTTAGCTGTTCGTCTCAGGGATCCTCTCCTAATTACGATCAAGGGAAAGGGGGAAGGGATCCCTCCACGAGTACAGGGTGGAAGCCAGATTTGGTCCAAAGAGCTGCCCAGCAAGAGATACAGAAGAAAACTCACGAAATTCTTGAGATAGTGTCTCATTCAATACCAAACGGCCTTCGCCAAACCCCTATTTTGTATTTTGCTCTGCAAGCCTCTTGGTCGCTGGAGATTGGTCTTGCGTTAGTGGGTTGGTTTGCTCAGGGAAAATTTGGCAACGTTGAGGAGATTGGTTTTGGAGTATGAGTTTGCAACGCATTACCTTGGCCGGGATCAGCCGCCGGCAGATGTTGCAAGGAGCCGCAGGTTTGGCCGGTTTGGCTTTGGCGGGATGGGGATCTGGCTCTGCTCAGGCAGCCACCGGGGTACGGTTCCAACTGAACTGGATCCGCAATGTCCAGTTTGGGGGCATGTGGTATGCCCTCGAAAAAGGCTTTTACCGGGATGAAGGGCTAGACGTGCAGTTCAATGCCGGTGGCCCCGGGGTAGACCCGATTTCGTTGGTGGCCAATCAGTCGGCTTTGGTTGGGTTTAATTCCAATGTCATTTCAGTCATTCTGGCCCGGTCGCGGGGGGCGCCATTGGTCGCTTTTGGGGTGCAGTTTCAAAAATCTCCCAATTGCCTGGTCTGTCGGGCCGATAGCGGCATTGAAGGCCCCAGCGATTTTTTGGGCAAGCGCATTGCTGTGCAGGGGGTAGGTCGGGCCTCTTTGGGAGTGGTACTGCGGGTGTTGAACATTTCTGAGGATCAGGTGCGGCTGGTCAATACCGGCTTTGACGCCTCATCCCTGCTCACGGATCAAGCGGACTTGCTCACAGCCTTCTCCACCAATCAGCCGCTGCAAATGCGTGCTGTTGGGGTAGAGCCACGCATCTTCCTTTATCACGATTTGGGCTTTGAGCAACAGGCGCTGCCAATGCTGACCACAGAACGTGTGCTGGAAACTCAACCAGAACTCCTGGAAGCTTTGCTACGGGCAACGATCAAAGGTTGGGAGTACGCCATTGCCAATCCGGAAGAAGTAGCTGAATTGACGGTGCGCAAATACTCAGAAGGGTTGGATTTGGAGCAACAGATCGCGGAAAACCTCGCCCAGATCGAGCTGATGCAGATCGGGGTAGCAGCCGAAAAGGGCCTCTTCTGGATGGATCGCTCCATTTGGGAACAAACCCTCAGAGTTGGACGTGAGTTTGGCCTCATTCCGGATCCGCCCAATTTGGATGAGCTGCTGAGATATGAGATTCTGGAGCGGGTATACGGCAGATCTGCCTGAACGCCAGAAAAAGGGATCCAAGTCGGATCCTGATTGGCGGATGGCGAATAACGTAGGATCCGCCCACAAGTTGCCCATACAGCCCTTGCGCAGGTTTTCTATGGTAGGGTTTATGCCTGCTGTTCCGCTCTAGAGGGTGCAGAGCACAATCCCTCCGGGGGTTGGGTGCTCAACCTCCGCAGTTGTTGTATGGGAGTAGTGTTGCCCCATGGGCCACCATGAGCGAACGCGCTAGCGTGTCCTTGATGTAAAGGGCTGTACTTAATTGGAAAGATGCTGACCTGAAGGATCCCTCTCGGGGGTGGTGCTACCTTCTGTTTCTCCTGGAATACCTCTGGAAAGACCGTCAAGACTGGTATTTTGCCGTGGATATGGGCAGCTATCACACCACGGGCTCCAATCTGCGAGGGCCTGTCATTCAAGTCTGGTAACTGCAACACTAGGGATCCC
>JAUQVK010000072.1:0-53571 GCA_039794845.1 Thermostichus sp. DRC_bins_24 | reverse complement strand
AGCCGAATTGTTGATCCCCTTCGATGCTTTTGAAGTCGTTGACCACCGCAATCCCTAAGCCGGCCAAGCTGTAGATCAGGGTAAGAAGGCATACCGTCCAGTTCAATTCTCCAAACAGGGCGTGGCCCGTCCACCAGGGCAGTGCGATGTAGCTGGCCCCGAGGGCATAGTTGCCCAACCAGCCGTTGCGTTTCAGCTTCAGGGGTGGAGCGGAGTAGATGTAGGCCACCAGAGCCCCCCCTAGCGCAATGCAGGTGATCACCGGAAAGTCATGGCCCGTATACCAGTCAAGGCCGTAGGCCAACCCCACCCCCAAGATCAGCAACACCCAAATTTGCGCAACCACCCGCCCCAAGGAGATCGCCCCGGAGGGGATCGGTCGGTAGGGTTCGTTGATGGCGTCGATCTCGCGGTCGTAGTATTCGTTCAGTGTCTGGGTGTAACCCGTCATCAGGGGGCCGGCCAGGATCATGCCCACCAAGATCAAACCAACATTTTCCCAAGTCCAGGTGAAATGGCCGGAAGAAGCTGCCCCCGGGATCAACCCCCACACCAACGGAATCCAGGTCACGGGTTTCATCAATTGCAAGTGCAGTTGCCAGATGGAGCGAGAGTCTACCTCCGCCCCCTTCATACCCAGCAGCTGACGGGCACGTTTGGCTCCCTTGCTGGCCTTGGCCTGAGTGGGTTCTTCCGGGGCAGATCCTGAACCTTCCACCTCCAAACTGGGATCCACGGGGGAATCTGCAGCTAAGGTCATTTCAGCTGGCATTTCCGGTAAGGATGGATTTTGAGGGGTACTCTCGCTCATGGTGGGGTGCGACAAGATTTGATAACTGGGATAACCTCCCCCATTCTGGGGCATCTTCCCGGATTCCTCAAACGGAAGCAGCGGGTCGAGGAGTGCTGAAACAGCTCCCTCGCCCCTTTCGTGCAGCGTGGCACTAGCGGTAGCCTCTCTCCCAGAGTGGGAGAGGGGAGTCAGGAAGTGTATCGTCCTTGTTTGGAGTGACCATAGATCCCCAATAGGACGCAAATCTTCCCTCCCTCCGCCGCGAGCCTTGGCTGGGTGGGGGCGTAGCGTCGGGAGTGGGTCACTCGCTCAGTAGGCGGAGCTATCTAAGGCAACCCCCGATTTTAGAGTCTCGGCTCCAGCCGGCAGAGGTGGGCGGGATCCCGAGCCCTTGTTGCTGTGAGTTACGAGGGCAACTTGGCGCATCAGGGTGGCCATTTCCAGGGCACTCATGGCGTATTCCCAGCCCTTGTTGCTCTTCACCCCCGCTCGCTCCAGGGCCTGCTGCAGGGTATCGGCAGTGAGAATGCCAAAAATCACCGGCACCCCGGTGCGGAAACCGGCAGCGGCGATCCCCTTGGCAACCTCCGCCGACACATAGTCAAAGTGGGGGGTTTGGCCACGAATCACTGCTCCCAAGCAGATGACCGCATCGTAACGGTGGGATTGGGCCAGCTGATGGGCCAGTAAAGGCACCTCAAAGCTACCGGGCACCCAGTAGTAGTCCACCTGCTCGCTTTCAGGGCCCACATCCACACCGTGCCGCTTCAGTGCGTCTTGGCACCCCTCCAACAATTTGCCGGTGATCAAGTCGTTAAACCGACCGATGACAATGGCCAGACGCAGCTCCCCTGTCTGAACAAAATTTCCTTCGTAAACGGCCATTTACACTGCTCCGGACGGACTGTAAGAGACCCATCAGTGGGTTCCAGGCCACGGCAAGACCGCGCCTTCCCCATCCTAATTCAGCCTTATTCAGCCTTCTGTTGGATCCCGTCCCCGCCTACTTGAGGAAGTTCAGCAGTCCCACCCCGATCACCATCAACACCCACAGCAGGGATCCCACCAAAATCACGTTCTTACCGCGGCTCCAGTCGCTAGAAGAACTGTAGAGCACGGGCACCGCCACCACCAGCAGCAAGCTGTAGAGCACCAGCACCAGCAGAGCAATTTGGAAAATAAGCATCATAATTCGGATCCCCCCATGCCATGTTCAGTCTTGGATGAAAACTTCTGGCGACCCCTAGTGGTTCGTGCTGGGTTTGACCAGGCTCGATGTGCGCCAGCAGCAGGATGTGATAACGCTCTGACTATACCAAAATCGGGATCCCTCGCAGAGATTCTATTTGACAGCCGACTCGAGCCGGAAGGGATTGAAATCGGTTGCCACATCGAAACAGTCCTCTCCCTCTTGGCGCTTCAGCCAGTCGGTCACCGCGTAGGTCAGGGGGGTACAGAGGGCCTCAACCCCACACTTGAACAGGTAGTTGGAGAGGATCAAGCCCCCCAACCCAGGAAACACCCCCCAAAAAGCAATGACCACGAACAATCCCGTATCCACCGCCTGCCCAATCAAGGTGGAGCCGATCGTGCGCGTCCACAGCCAGCGCCCCTGCGTCCACACCTTCATGCGCGCCAGCACATAAGCATTGGCAAAACTTCCCGCCCAATAGGCGATCAGGCTGGCCAGCACAATCCGGGGGGTAAGGCCCAAAATTTGGTCGTAGGCCGCCTGGTAGGGCCAATCGGGAGCGGGAGGCAAGGCTCCGACGAGCATAAACGTAACCGACATCAGGGCCGCCGCGATAAAACCCAGCCAGATCACCCGTCGCGAGCGGGCGTAGCCGTATACCTCCGTCAGGATGTCGCCGAAAATGTAGCTGAGGGGGAATAGAATGGTACCGCCATCAAACGTAAAGGGACCCAAGAGCAAGATTTTGCTCGAGGCCACATTGGAAATGAGCAACACCGCCACAAATAGGGCGGTCACCGCATCCAGATGGCGATAGGCGCGCTCGGTCATTCCTTGGTCAGTCCTCCAAATCACCGCAAGATCACCCCAACAATTTGCGAATTTGCCGCAGCTCATTGATGATCAGGGCCAACCCTTGGGTGTGCCGTTTCACCTCGGTGGTGAGCTTGTCGATTCGCGCCTCCAGAGTAGCGTTGCGGGCCTCCTGCCGAACCAGGTGTTGGTTGAGACTGGAAAGCCGGCTGACCACCTCCCGTTGAATGAGGTTCTCAGTGCCCTGGATAAGCAGGGTTTCAATCGCCGTTAGCTTGTTCAAGACCAGTTGTGTATTGGTTTCGGATCCCGGCTCTGACGCAGCGACGGGAGTGACCTGCAGGGCCCTACGAATTTGCGAAAGCAGGACATCCGCCTCAAAAGGTTTCTCAATGAAATCAAAGCCGACAAAGGGTTCGGGAACACGGGAAGTGACCTGTTCTTTCAGCCCCGACATCATGATCACGGGGGTGTTTTTCAGGCTGTCTTCGCGGCGAATCGCTTGCAACGTGTCGTAGCCATCCATCTTCGGCATGACAAAATCCAACAAAATCAGGTCAGGATGATGCTGTTTGGCGGTTTCCAAGCCAATCATGCCGTCTTTCGCCTCTAGCACCTGGAACTGATCGGCCAAAATGCTGGCCACCATCTTGCGGATCATGATGCTATCGTCAATCACCAACACGGTTTTGGTTGTCATGCCAGGGATGCTCCATCCTCCCAGTTTCTGAACTTGCTCAGCCGGTTCACCGATGAACGAAGCCAATCTAGGACGATTATCAGGGTACTCGGGCAGATGGGGCATCGCCAGGGATCCACCTCCGCCCGATTTCCCAAGATCCAACGGTTGCCAGTTCCCCGCTGCTCCCTCGCTATAATCGATGTGAACAAACGTTAAGTATTCGCACTTTGCAGAATATGAGCATGCAACTGAGCCCTGAGCTATCCTTGCCGATTCCTTCTCCCCTTGGGGAGGCTGCTTACCGCGCTTTTCAGTGGAGCAAAAACCTCTTCGGCTTTGCTCATAAGGCTCTCTCGACCCAGGCTTCTGACCTGATGCTCTCGCTGCTCAACGATCTGCAAGCCCTCTCTTCAGGAAAAACTTTGCCGCCGCGGGCTCGGGTGGGGGTGAGCGCCAACACGTTGCAGTTGCTGCGGGCCCGTTACGAGCAACTTTTGCGGAGCGATTGGCAAGATGCTGAGGCCGGTTACTACCCCCACGCTCTGTTGTTCGACAATCCCTGGTTAGACTTCGCTCGCCATTACCCGGAAGTGTGGTTGGATTTGCCGAAAATTGCCCGACGGGTACACAGCAGGCGCTACCAAGAGTTCTCCCAAGATATTTCCACGGAAGGATATCCCAAATACTATCTACAAAATTTCCACTACCAAACCAACGGCTACCTAAGTGAGGATTCGGCTGAGCTCTACGATTTGCAGGTGGAATTGCTGTTTGGGGGCACAGCCGATGCGATGCGCCGTCGGGTGATTCCCTTGCTCAAGAATGCGCTGGATCCCGCTTTGGCCGGCCCTCATATCCTTGATGTAGCCTGTGGCACAGGGCGGACGCTGCGTATGGTACGGGGATCCCTGCCGAAAGCCGCTCTGTACGGGTTGGATCTCTCACCTGCCTATCTGCGCAAAGCCAACCAACTGCTGCAGGAGTTGCCGGGGGAATTGCCCCAGTTGCTGCGGGCCAATGGGGAGGCGATGCCCTATGCTGATGCCACCTTCGATGCGGTCATCAGCGTTTTCCTCTTCCACGAACTGCCCGGCTTGGCCCGGCAGAATGTTATCAACGAGATGAGTCGGGTGGTGAAACCGGGGGGTGTGGTGGTCATTTGCGACTCGGTGCAGTTGCTGGACTCACCGGAGTTGGAGGAGACGATGGAAGCCTTCATGGCGACCTTCCACGAACCCTACTACCGCGACTATATCCACGACGACTTGGGGGTGCGCCTGCAACAGGCCGGCTGTGAGGTACTGCGCCGAGAAACCCACTATGTCAGCACCTACACCTTGGCCCGTAAAGGCTGAAGGCCGCGAAAACTGCGAAGGAAGGGATCCGCAACTCCTTGTCCAGAGGATGTAGATGTATAGTAATGTTAGACACAAAACTTGGATAGAAAGCCGGGTCAGTCACTGCTTGACTCAGATCAATCAGATCAACTAGACAACCCTTGGGTGCAAGGTCATCGGAACCTTTTCTTGTGCTTAGGCTTATGTCCCACTCAACCGGATCCCTTCGTGCTGGCATCACTGCCCTCAAGCAGGAGCGCTACCTGGAGGCGATCAACCTTCTTGAATCCTTTTGTTACTGCTGTTCCATTCAAGAGAGCACCCCTCGCCACCTGAGGGAGCGCAATGGCTCTCGAGCGGATCCCTCCGAATGTCTGTTGGCCCAAGTTGCCCTAGTGATGGCCTACCAGCGCAGTGGAGATCTGGAGCGCTCAACTGCCCTTTGCCAGGAGTTGCTGGAGCAAACGGGAGTTGCCGAAGCTGCCCTCTGGGCCAAGGAATGGGCGGCACAGGCCCTACCCACCCTCAAGCAGGCTTCGGAACACTACATGCCTCCAGAGGAGTTGATGACCCGGTTGCCCGTCCTGCAACAGCTAGAGGACTGTCAGGCCCTCTGTAGCTCTCGGGATCCCGCCCTGCATTTGCTTAAATCTGCCAACTTCTGAGGGGCAGGGTATTCGGGGTATGATGCGCCTTGGTCCTAAACGCCTGGCTACGCCCTTTACCGCCACAGGAAGTATGTCCGCTGCCGCACCTGTCACCTACCATTTTGTCGTTGCCAGCCTGTCTTTCTTGCGTTCTGAACCCCTGGAGGAGGTGCTGGAGGAGCGCCGCCGGCACTACGCGGAACACCAGCGCCCCATCGATTTCTTTTGGGTGCCCGAGCCTGCCTTTATGGAAACAGCTCCTCTGAAACCGCTGCGAGACAAACTGAGCGGTACCCTGGGGGCAGTGGTGTCCACCGATGCCGATTTCATTCGCTGGTTAAGCGTGCGCCTTACCTTTGTGGAGAGGGGCAGTTTTGTGGCCCCGAGCGAGTCGATTCCGGATCCCTTGGGCTCGCTGGCCCCCGCAGAACCTTGAACCCCCCGGTTTTTATACTTTGATTGCGGGACAGGTCAAGATAAGATCGGGGCACTTCATCTCCGGTTCGCCAGCGGCGATCGGCCTTCATCGCAGGGTGAGCGCCGGGAGAATGGGTATGTCGCGGTGGAGCACTATGACCTTGGAGCAACGATGGGACTGGCCGAAGGGGGAGGAGAATTGCCACCACTTACATCCCCATCCGGAGGAGCTCACCCACCCGTCAACTCCAGGCTGGGTTCTCCTGTCGAAGGATCTTCCCCCAGAACCGGCGACGAGCGCCGCCGCCAACTCGCCCCTTGCCAACTCGGTTGAATCGGGCTCCGGGCATCCCACGCCGCCTCCCGACGAAGACTCCGAAACCGAAGGCGAAAACAAGGAAGCAAGCTTCTCCAGGCCGGGTCTGGAGAATTTCGTGGCCGTGTTGCGTCGGCGCAACTTCCTGCTGCTGTGGATGGGGCAGGTGTGTTCCCAATTGGCAGACAAGGTGCTGTTGGTGCTGCTGATCGGACTCATCTCCAGCCAGTTTCAGCCGGAAGGGGCTTCTATCAGCGGCTGGGTGTCGGCGATTATGCTGGCCTTTACGCTACCGGCAATGTTGTTCGGCAGCGTGGCGGGGGTGTTTGTTGATCGCTGGCTGAAGAAGGGCGTGCTGGTTGCTTCCAACCTGGTGCGGGGGAGCTTGGTGCTGTTGTTGCCGCCGATGCTCTGGTTCACCGCCCAGCACGACCTGTGGCCGGGGATCCCGTTGGGATTTGCGGGGCTGTTGCTGATCAGCTTTGCCGTCTCCACCCTGACGCAATTTTTCGCCCCTGCGGAACAGGCAACTTTGCCGCTAATCCTACCGAAACGGGATCTGTTGGCAGCCAACTCCCTCTACACCACCACGATGATGGCCTCGGTGATCGTCGGTTTTGCCATCGGTGAGCCGTTGTTGACCCTGGCGGATCATGGGGTACGCACTTGGCTACCCGGCTTAGAGGTCGGCCCTGAGCTATTGGTGGGAGCCGCCTACCTCTTGGCGGGATCCCTGCTGCTGCTGCTGCAACCCCATGAGAAGTTGGAACCCCACCGTCGGGATGCACCCCATTTTTGGGAGGATCTAAAGCTGGGCCTTCAGTACATTGCCCAGATGCCCGCCATTAAGGCGGCCCTATTGCAGGTGGTGGTGCTCTACTCGCTGTTTGCGGCGCTGGCGGTTTTGGCGGTGCGCATGGCCGAGGTCATGGTGGAGTTGGAGCCGGATCAGTTCGGGGTGTTGTTGGCTGCCGCCGGCTTGGGCATGGGGATTGGCGCCTTTTGGGTGGGGCATACGGGCCGACAGGTGAGTCGCCGCGCCTGGAGTGGGCTGGGATCCCTGTTGCTCTGTGTGGCTTTGGGGTGCCTGGCTTGGACGACGGATTGGCTGTTTCCCAGCTTGGGATGGATTGCCCTGTTGGGCTGTGCCGGAGCCCTGGTGGCCGTGCCGATGCAAACCCTGATTCAAGAGGAAACCCCCGAACACCTGCGGGGAAAAGTCTTCGGGCTACAAAACAATGTGGCCAACATTGCCCTCAGTTTGCCCCTGGTGTTAGCGGGAATCGCGGAAACCTACTTTGGCCTTTCCCGGGTGTTTCTGGGGTTGGCGATCATGGCGGGGGTGGCGGGGCTGTACACCTGGAGCCTGCTGGGCCGGGAGGAGAAAGGGCAACTTCCTCTCAAGTGAAACTCTCCCGTGGCGTTGGCGAGTTCTTTTTGCCGAGAAGCGGCTGGGGTGGGATCCGACTCTGCTAGCCTTAAGGAAGGCTTCAGGATGGAGCCTCTCCTTGCCGCTCGGCTTCTCAGCTCAGTAGGGATCGACCCATGCACATCGCCTGGATAGGCAAAAAAACACCTTTCTGTGGTAACGTCACCTATAGCCGCGAGGTGACCAATGGCCTTCTGGATCGTGGGCACCAAGTCAGTTTTTTTCACTTCACCAACGACAGCCAACCGCCCGATTTGGATCCCGCCGACAGCAGTGGATCCCGTCCTGGGACCGACTGGAAAGCGACCTTGGATTGTCGAGATGTTTCCCTGCCCTGTTTGTACAAATCGCAGATTTACACGATCCCGGCTCCCAACGCCACACGGGTGCTCACCCAAGCCCTGAGGGAACTGCAGCCCGATCTGGTGCATGCGTCTTTGACGATTTCCCCCATCGATTTTGTGCTGCCGGAGATCTGTACTGAGCTGAATCAACCGCTGGTGGCCACCTTCCACCCTGCTTTCGACCGGCGGCGGCGCAACATCGCCTCCCGCACCCAACATCTGGCCTATCAGCTCTACGCTCCTTCCCTGGCCAACTACGACCGCACCATTGTTTTTTCGGAAACCCAACGGGAGATTTTGGTCAAGCTGGGGGTGAGCCCTGAACAGGTGGCGGTGATCCCCAACGGCGTCGATGTGGATAAGTACGCCCCCGGCCCCTCCACCCTGAAACAGCGGCTGGGGCTGGAACGGATCTTCGTCTACCAAGGGCGGGTCTCGCCGGAGAAAAACCTAGAGGCACTGCTCAAGGCCTGGAAACACGCCCAGATGGGGGAAAAATGTGGTCTGCTGATCCTGGGGGATGGGCCGTTGGTCAACAGCCTCAAACCCTTCTATACCCTTCAGCACGGAATCCACTGGCTGGGCTATGTAGCCGACGAGCGGCAGCGTATCGAGATTTTGCGGGGGGCGGATGTTTTTATTTTACCGTCCTTAATTGAGGGGCTATCTTTATCCTTGCTGGAGGCGATGGCCTGTGGGCTGGCTCCTGTGGCGACCGAGGTGGGTGCGGATGGGGAAGTGTTGGCGAACGGAGCCGGGATCCTGCTCGATCCGGCGCGAGTGACGGCGGAGCTGCAAACCCTACTGCCCTTGCTGCGGGATCAACGGGAATTTACCCAGCTACTCGGGATGAAGGCTCGCCAACGGGTGCTGGAGCGCTATACCCTCAGCCACAACATCAGCCAAGTGGAGGAGCTTTATCGGCAGCTTTGCCAGGGATCCCGTCAGCGAAGTCAGGCGTAATGGACTTGAGTTGAACGCAACGGCGATTGGCCCCGCTGGGTAGGACGGCAGTTTCGATCGCTTCGATTCTCTGCGGCTGAGATCTTTGGCGATAAAGCTTATGATATCTTTGCTAGACTGCTTCGTTATGTTTCCGAGGGGTTGGCTTCGGCCCTGCAGGATTCCCGCCCTCAGTCTGTTTTAGTGCAGCTTCTTTCCGACGCGGCCCTCCCACCGATGGACGATCACAGCTTCCAAAAGGCCGTTCCAGCACAACCCCCCGCCGGGCTGTCGGGATCCCCGTGGTCAGAATCCTTGCCCACCCGAGACTTTAGCCCGCCCCCCGCAGACGACCTCGAGGAACTGCGCTCGGCTCAGGTCAGTCCGGAGGAGGATCCCACCTGTCCACCGGGAATCTCCCCCGACGCCGTTGAGCTGCCGGAGGTTAACCCAGCAATTGTGCCCGTCCCTGTAATGCAGGCTCGGCTGGCGGAACTGGGGCGAGAGCAAAGTCTGATGCGGGATCTGTTTGGGGGGTTGGCTTTTGCCATCCGCTCCTTCAACAATCTGAATCAGATTCTGGAGCTGACGGCCTTCGTGGCCAGCCACCTCACCGACACGGAAGGCGGAGCGCTGGTTTTGTTCAATCCAAATGGCACGATTCAGCTAGAACAGCTGCACTGTTCTGATCTCAATCGCCGCGACCAAATCCGAGCTGAAATGGAGCGGATTACCCAAAATCTTTCCACCCAAGAACGCTCCACGCCCACCGAGGGATCCCTATCGATGAACATTTCTGCCCTCGAACACCTGCTGGATGAGCGGTTGCGTCAAAAGCTGGGGCCGGATGTGCAGTTGTTTGGCACCCCTTTGTTGATCCGGAATTCGGTGCGGGGGCGGTTGTACGTGTTCAGCCGCCAGCCGGATTACCGCTGGAATGAGCGTCGCCAACAGATGCTGCGGGTGGTGGCAGATCAGGCAGCGGTCGCCATTGAAAACGATGAATTGACGGCGGCCCTGCGCCGCAAAGTGGCTCTGGAAAAGGAAATGGAGATCGGCTCCTACATCCAGACCCAATTGTTACCCCGGGAGTACCCTCAGGTGCGGGGCATTCAATTGGCAGCCCGCTGCCGTGTGGCCAGCAAAGTGGGGGGTGATTACTACGATTTCATCAAGATTCCTCTGGAGGGATCCCCGACGGAAGCAGACCCCTCAACCGACTCTCCCGCAGACGCTGAAGCCTTTCGCCTGGGCATTGTGATTGGGGATGTCATGGGCAAAGGCGTGCCCGCCGGCATGTTGATGAGCATGACCCGAGCCATGGTGCGAGCCGAGGCTCTGAACCGACATTCGCCGGCGCGCGTTCTGCAACGCCTGAACCGAGCGATGTACAGCGATCTCGAAAACTCCAACCGCTTCATCAGTCTGTTTTACTCGGAGTACGATCCCCGCTCCCACCGCCTCTGCTTCAGCAACGCCGCCCACAACCCCACCCTCTGGTGGCGTGCCCGTACCCAAGAAATCCAAGCACTGGATACGGATGGCGCCCTGATCGGCCTAGAAGGGCACAGCCATTACTCGGAAAGCTGCGTGCAACTGCAGCCAGGGGATGTGGTGGTGTACTACACCGATGGCTATACCGAAACCGCCAATATCCGCGGTGAACGGCTGGAAACCTCTGGGCTGATGGACGCGATCCAGCACGCCGCCCGTCGCTACGACTCTCCCCAAGACATCCTAGACAGCCTCTTCGAGCAGATGGACGCCTTCCGAGGCCGACAGAGCTCTGACTTGGCCCTACTGCCACCGGCGGATCCGGAGTTGCTGTTTCAGGATGAGATCTACGTACGGCCTGAGCCTGTGGACGACACCACGCTGGTGGTGTTGAAGTTGCTACCGGAATCTGACCCAACCTAGCTACGAATTTTCCAACTGCGGGTACGCTCTAGCTAGTGGAGCCATACAGCCGGCTGCACTGCTTGACGATTGTTCTGCTGTTCTGCATTTGAGGCACCACCATGAACTCCTCTTCTCCCTTGTCTGAATCGGCTTCGGTTTACTTGCCTGCCCCTGCGGCGCTCCAAACGGAAATGATTGTCGGACAGGTGTTCCGGCAGGATGTGCTTGGAGACATCAGCAAAGGTTGGAACAACTTTGTCGAGTCTGGCCAGATTTGGGCGGCCTTGGTGGGGATTGTCGTGGGCTACTTCCTCAAGAGCATCACCAGCTCCCACTGAAGCACTGGCGAGATCCGGCTCGGCAGGCTGAGCCGGCCTGTTGGACTTCCCCTGGGAGCAAAGGGGCGGGTATGGTACCATCATGCCCGGCTTGTTTTTGCCGAATAGGTCTCCATATTCGCAATATTCGCAGTGGGGTCGTTTCCAGGTGGTCGATTCTTCTTCCCATCCCTCCGTGCCTGAGTCGATGGCCAGCTCTACCCCCCGCCCGTGGAGTCAGCGCTTTGAGGGATCCCTCCACCCTGCCATTGCCCGTTTCAATGCCAGCATCGGTTTTGATATCCGCCTGCTCCCCTACGATTTGGCGGGCTCCCTGGCGCACGTGCAGATGTTGGGGGCCTGTGGCATTCTCACCCCGCAAGAAGCAGAACAGATTCGGCAGGGATTGGAGCAGATCCAACAGGAAGCAGCTAGCGGAACCTTCCAACCGGATGCGGATGCCGAAGATGTGCACTACGCCGTCGAGCATCGCTTGGTGGCCTTGGTGGGAGAGGTGGGGAAAAAACTGCACACGGGACGCTCCCGCAATGACCAAGTGGCCACCGATCTGCGCCTCTACCTGCGAGACCAAATTGATCACCTGCGGCAGCAGGTGTGGCAGTTGCGGGGCGTGTTGTTGAATTTGGCCAGTCAACACTTGAGAACCCTCCTACCCGGATATACCCACCTGCAACGGGCGCAGCCGGTCAGTTTGGCCCATCACCTCTTGGCCTACGAAGAAATGCTCTGGCGAGACTGGCAACGCCTGGGTCGGGTACGAGAGCAGGTGAATGTTTGTCCCCTCGGATCTGGCGCGCTGGCGGGTACGCCCTTGCCCATTGATCGGCAGCTCACGGCTCATTTGCTCGGGTTTGAACGAATCACCGCCAACAGCTTGGATGCCGTCAGCGACCGCGACTATGTGGTGGAGTTTCACGCAGCGGCCAGCTTGATTTTGGTTCACCTCAGTCGCCTTTCAGAAGAGATGGTGCTGTGGGCCTCGCAGGAGTTTCGCTTTGTGGCCCTTACGGATGCCTGTGCAACGGGATCCAGCTTGATGCCCCAGAAAAAGAACCCCGATGTGCCGGAATTGGTGCGCGGCAAGGCAGGGCGGGTGTTTGGCCATTTACAGGCATTGTTGGTCACCCTGAAGGGGCTGCCGCTGGCCTACAACAAGGACCTGCAAGAAGACAAAGAGGGCCTGTTCGACACGGTCGATACCCTGGGATCCTGTCTGGAGGCGATGACGATCCTGTTACAGGAAGGGATCCAATTTCAGCCGCAGCGGATGGCAGAGGCCGTCGGGGAAGATTTCTCGAATGCCACCGATGTCGCCGATTACTTGGTGCGCAAAGGGATCCCCTTTCGGTCGGCTCACGATCTGGTGGGGCAAATCGTGCGCATCTGTTTGGCGGAGGGGATCGTGCTGCGGGATTTGAGCCTGGAGCGGTGGAAAACCTTTCATCCAGCGTTTGAACCGGATATTTTTGCGGCCATTGATCCCCAACAGGTGGTGGCGGCCCGGCTCAGTGCAGGCGGAACCGGCTTTGCCGTGGTGCAGGAGGCTTTGCAACAGGCCCAGGCTCGCCACAAGCCTCCAGAACCGTCGGGAGAAAGGGGACAAAACTAAACTTCAAAGAGCCTCCAATCCTTCTGTTCTCCCCCTGAGAGTATGCCATCCTGAGGATCTGGGCTGATCCAACGCAACCCCCAACCTTCTATCGAGTTGGCCTTTTCACCGGGTGACTGCCTCATGTTGGAGAACCTCACCGCCCATGTGCTGGAAAATGCTGCCAAGCGTCGCTGGCGGGAACGAGCCTACAGCCGATTTTTACAAGACTGGCGCCGTCAGGTGGTGTTGCTACGCCGGCAACGGGCGGGAGAGTTTGGCCCGCCTTTGGGGGATCCCTCCTGTACCTACAGTGCCCAATCGGTTTGGTTGCGCTGTGCGGTCAATCCCCAAGGGCCTTGCCAAGGCTGTATCCACTACTCTCCTGTTGCAGAACCCGATAAGTCCCCACGTCCGAGTTAGAAAATCTGTCTGAAGTGATTCCCCTGAACCAGGGAATGGGGAACACCGGAATGGGGGATCCTTGGCCAATCTGTGCCAGAATAAAAGAACGGTAATTCCATCGGCAAAGGCGAGATTAATGGCCCTTCACCTCTTGGCAGAACACCTCCGCACCATTTGTCAGCATGGCGAACAGGCCTTTCCCTACGAGGGCTGTGGCATTTTGATCGGCGAGATCAAGGCAGGTGACAAGCTCATCCATGAACTGTGGTCGGTGACCAACACCTGGGATCGAGCAGAAAACCCCTTGGCAGATGGGGAATCCAGCCATCGTCGCTTTTTGATCGATCCGGCGGATTTCAAACGAGCCAACGACCATGCCGTGCGCAAAGGCCTAGGGATCCTCGGCACCTACCATTCCCACCCCAACCATGCGGCCATTCCCTCCGAGTTTGACCGGCAGCATGCTTTTCCCTGGGGCTTTTCCTGTGTGATCGTCAGTGTGAAAAACGGCAAAGCAGAAGAGGTGGTCAGCTGGGTCTTGGATGAACAGGATCAACCCCAACGGGAGCCGATGCAGATTGTCGAAAAGGTTCAGCTTCCCCCGATTCCCGCTCTTGCTGGGTAGAGCCCATGGGCTCTTTCAGGCTCAGATTGACTCTTGATCTGAACCGGTGAGTCAACTGCAAGATTACTGCAAGATCAACGAAATTACCAACGTCAACTCCCTTTCCCAACTCCTATGGCAACCAAAATCCTGATCCCTTCTCCCCTACGCCCCTACACCGACAATCTGGAAGCCGTCGAAGTTGATGGCAGCAACGTCGGCGAGGTGATGAGCAACCTGATCGCTCGTTACGCCGATCTGAAGCGCCACCTCTACACGGAAGACGGTAAGCTGCGCAATTTCGTTAATGTTTACTTGGATGATGAAGATGTGCGGGATCTGGCACAAGGGGACAGCACCCCCGTCGGAGAAAAAGCCACCATCAGCATTGTTCCCGCTATCGCCGGAGGGTTTTGAGCATGTTGAACCTAGACACCAGCCAAGTCAGCCTCTCCCGCGATGAGATGGAGCGCTTCTCTCGGCACTTGATCCTGCCGGAGGTGGGGCTGGAGGGGCAAAAGAGGCTTAAGGCGGGCAAAGTGCTCTGCATTGGCACAGGTGGATTGGGATCCCCGCTGTTGCTGTATCTGGCAGCGGCCGGGATCGGGCGGATTGGCATCGTCGATTTTGATGTGGTGGATGTATCCAACCTGCAGCGACAGGTGATCCACGGCACCTCTTGGGTGGGCAAACCCAAGGTGGAATCCGCCAAAAACCGCATCTTGGAGATCAACCCCTACTGCCAAGTGGATGTGTACGAGACTGCCCTCAAGTCTCACAATGCCCTAGAGCTGTTTGCCGACTACGACGTGATTGTGGATGGCACCGATAACTTCCCGACGCGCTATCTGGTCAATGATGCCTGTGTGTTAACGGGCAAGCCGAATGTCTACGGCTCGATCTTCCGCTTTGAGGGACAAGCAACGGTCTTCAACTACGAAGATGGCCCCAATTACCGGGATCTTTACCCCGAGCCACCGCCACCGGGGCTGGTGCCCTCCTGTGCGGAAGGGGGAGTCTTGGGGATCCTTCCCGGCATCATCGGGGTCATTCAAGCCACCGAGACCGTAAAGATCCTGCTGGGCATCGGCAACACCTTGAGTGGGCGCTTGCTGCTCTACGATGCCCTAAAAATGACTTTCCGGGAGCTGAAATTGCGCAAAAACCCCGCCACGCCTCCCATTACGGAGCTAATCGACTACGAACAGTTCTGCGGGATCCCGCAAGCCCAAGCCACAGAACAGGCCAGTCAAGCGGAGATCCCTGAGATCACGGCAGCGGACTTAAAGGCCCGCATCGACGCCCAGAAGGATTTTGTTCTGATTGATGTGCGCAACCCGAATGAGTGGGAAATTGGTCGCATTCCCGGCGCTAAGCTGATCCCGTTGCCGCAAATTGAAAACGGCGATGGGGTGGCTCAGGTGCGACAACTGGTGAATGGCTCCGAGCTGATTGTCCACTGCAAGAGTGGGGTGCGCTCTGCCAAAGCCTTGGCGATTTTGCAAGCGGCCGGGATCCAGGGGAAAAACCTAAAGGGGGGCATTCTCGCTTGGGCGGAGGCTTATGATCCCTCCATTCCCAAATACTAAGGTTCCTCCCTAAGCCATCGGTCCAGATCAAGAGCCAGATCAAGAGAAGGATCCCGAGGATGTGTCTACAGAGGTTGGTGCCGAGAAACCTTGTCGCCTAGTTTGCTCTAGCATGGATCCGTTGTCAGAGGCCGATTGAGCCTGATTCGCCACTTTTTGCATGAGTGCCATCCCGTCCGCAGAAACAGAGCCAGTTTTCCACTCCATCGCCGATGCTCTCGAAGACCTCAAGTGTGGTCGCATGATCATCGTGGTCGATGACGAAAGCCGGGAAAACGAAGGGGATCTGATCTGTGCGGCCCAGTTCGCCACCCCACAGGCGATCAACTTTATGGCTACCCATGGGCGCGGCTTGATTTGTCTCGCCATGCAGGGATCCCGTCTGGACGAACTGAATATCCCGTTGATGGTGGGGCAAAACACCGACAGCAACCAAACCGCCTTTACCGTCAGCATCGATGCTGGGCCAGAGGCCGGAGTGTCCACCGGCATTTCTGCTGCTGACCGCTCCCGTACCATCCAAGCGGCAATTCACCCCAACACCCGACCGGAAGATCTGCGCCGACCGGGCCATGTGTTTCCGTTGCGAGCACGGGAAGGAGGCGTATTGAAACGGGCGGGCCATACAGAAGCGGCGGTGGATTTGGCGATGTTGGCAGGGCTGTACCCGGCAGGGGTTATTTGTGAGATCCAAAACCCGGATGGCTCAATGGCGCGCCTGCCCCAGTTGATCGACTACGCCCGTCACCACGATCTGAAAATCATCACCATCGCCCATTTGATCGAATATCGTCTGCACACCGAGCAACTGGTTCATCGAGAGGCAACGGCGACCCTGCCCACAGAGTTCGGCTCCTTTCAGGTGTATGGCTACCGCGATAGCCTCAACCAGGTGGAGCACTTGGCGTTGGTGAAAGGGGATCCGGCCCAATTTGCCGAGGAAGCCGTACTGGTGCGGGTGCATGTGGAATGCCCACTGGGGGATGCCCTGGGATCCCTGCGCTGCGATTGTCGTCGCCAATTGACAGCTGCCCTGAAGATGATCGACTACCAAGGCAAGGGGGTGGTGGTGTACCTGCGCCAGCAAGTGCAGGGGGGCACTCCCATCCAGCAGATCAAAACCTATGCCCTGCAGGATCTGGGGTTGTCGGAAGCCAGCGGCCCAAGTGCGATGGATTTGCGCGATTACGGCATTGGGGCGCAGATCCTGCGAGAGGTGGGGGTGCGAAAAATGCGTCTGATCACCAATACCCCCCGTCACATCAGCGGCTTGAAAGGATTTGGCCTGGAAGTGGCCGAACGAGTGCCTCTGCTGGTGGAAGAGCAAGAGGTGAATTTGCGCTTCATGGCCGTCCAACGGAACAAAACCCGCCCAACCTTAAGTCATCCGTTGCTCACGGTTGCCATTTATCCCCGCTCGTTGGCGGCTGTCCAGGCCCCCGATCCACCCGACAGCCAACAGGAACTGCGCCGTGCCCTCTGGCTGGAAAACCTACGCCGCATCGCTGCTGCTGAAGAGTTGCTGGTGCAGGCCGAACGTCATCCTGGGGTGATGGCCTGGTTTGGGCCGCAGGCGGTGGTGGCCAAAGTGGGTGTGGGGCAAGACTCGGATCGCCGGTCTGCTGCCCAGACTTCTCTGTCAGCGCTGGTTGGGTTCTTGCGTCGGTTGGCCCAGTCGCCAGAGCTGGAGCAGGTGAAGTGGATCTTCACCCCAGGATCTGAACCCATCCCTTCTGAGCCCCAGGATCTGAACGGGATCCCTTATCCGCTGCCCCCCGAGGGCCGATCTCCAGAAGTTGCCTGGAAAGAACAGGTAATCTATTCTCTAGTTCCGCCCTCTGGAGCCCCCTCAGAAAGAGCCACCCCATGAGCCTTGATCCAACCCCTCAGGCTTGCAGCGCATTGTAGGGGCGAGCGCCACGGTAAAACAGAGGCCGGCGTGGAGAAGGTTCGCCATCCACAAAATAAGCATTGGCAGGAATGGACCGACCCCAGTTGCGAAAGAGCCACCTGGGCTTGGCCGGAGCCGCGGGTTGAGAGAGGGTGGTGCTCAGCAGGCACTTGGGTACAACAGGAATTTCAGATCCCAGCTGTGACCAAACCTCACAGCGATCAGAACGCACCACCACAATACTGACCAGGGATCCGTAGTCCATATCGTGGCGGCAGCTGTCAACGGCCTCTTTGAGGGTACGAAAGCTGCGATTAAAGGCGTAAAAATGATTTTGGAAGCGAATGGACTCCAAAAAACCATCCGTTGTGACTGCCACATGGTCGTGGTCAGTGGAGGCGTAGTCGAGGATCACCATAAGTGGAAAGACTGAGAGAGGGTGAATCAAAAAAGGTAGACTCTTACCGTAATTACACTTAAGCATGATCTTCCATGGTTGGTCATCCGCAAGATGGCTTGACTGTAACAAGGCTTAACCTCATCTCCCGCGGGTTCCGGCCACATCCCGGCCTTGCCCTTTCCCGTTAAGCTCCCCTCTCCTGCACCGGGATCCCTCCCAACTCTCGCCGCAGTTCCGCCAGCGCGGCTTCCCCAATATGAGGCCTGGCACAGACCAGGGTGGGCATACGGATTAGGTCGGCTCGGGCTTGACGCAATAGGGCGCGGAGGGTGGCATGACTGGCCTCGTCGCAAATCAGGGTATGGGCGCGGCGGATCACAGAGGCCACTCGTTCCGTATCAGAAATAACCGCCGTCAGCACCAGCAGATCCTCCCCGCGCAAGCTGTGGACGATCACCTCGGCAACCTCCAGCAAAGCGGTGCTGATGCTCACCAGTCCCAGGCAGGTGTGGGGGGGCAATTGGCGGATCAAGGCAATTTCTTGAGCATAGTCAGACACTTCCACCGTCAGTACACGGGCGCCGCGGGGTTGGGCAATGGCTTCGATGGCGCTTAAAAAATAGCGAATCGTTACGATGGTGCCGGAATGGATCTGATCCAAAACGGTGGCCAGATCTTCCAAGGGCACCAACTGCACCCGGATGCCCAAAGCCTGTTGAATTTGCTGAGCCATCAGTTCCCCGGTGCCCAAATCTCGACTGGGCACACACACCAACACCTGAGCACTGCAGCGCAGCCGCCAATCAATCTCTGCCAGCAAAAGATCCCGCACTTGCTCTAGGGAAAAGCCCTGTTGTTGGAGTTGGTCAATACCTTGGCGCACCAGGTGTAGGGCTTGTTTGGATTTGTCCAGGTCTTGGCTGAGGGCCTGAGAGGAGTTGGCCAGTTGTCGGGCAGTGCCACTTACATAAATGCCGGATGCAGCCCGAGTTTCCACCAAGCCCATGGCTTCCAGTTGGTGATAAACCTTGTTAATGGTGTTGCGATGCAGGCCCGTTTGCATGGCCAATTGGCGGGTGCTGGGCAGGCGGCGACCGGGGGGAAATTGCCCACAGGCGATGGCAAAACAAAGCAAATTAAACAACTGGATGGATCCAGGGATCCCGCTCTCCGGCTGAATGGAAATGCGCATCATCGGTGTTGTTCTCCCTACAGAATCACCTGCCAGAAAGATAGCGTTAACGCAGAAAGGATTGGCATTGAGGGGTGCCTGGGTTCCAGCCAAGGCGGTAGGGTAAGAGCAGGAGAGTCTTGTCGAGATCACTCACTGTGCAGAGTTTGCTTGAGGCCCGCCATGCTCTTTAGCCTGCTGAACTTGCCCTATTGGATCCTCTTGGGGATTGGGGTGGGCTTGTTTTTGCTGGTGATCCTGGCTGGGGGAGGGGATGAGGATCTGGAGCTGGCGTCTGATCTGGATGCGGATTTGGATGGAGCCGGGGGATCCCTGTGGAGCTGGTTAGGGGTTGGGGAGGCACCGCTGGTGGTGTTGCTGGCCCTGGATTTCTCCCTATGGGGGTTGCTGGGCTGGATGGCGCAGGTGGTGTTGCTGGGTTGGCTGGGATCCCTGGCGAGTGCAGGGCAATTCGGCGTGTTGCTCGGCTCGCTGGCGGTTGCTGTGGCCTTGGGTCGTTGGATGGCCCGTCCGATCGGGCTGGCCTTGGCAGGATTTGGCGAAGATGCCAGCGAAGAGCGGTTGATCGGGCGGGTGGGCACCGTTAGCTCCCAGGAGATCCCATTGGGGGGACGCATCGGCCAGGTGGATGTGTTGGATGCCCAGCACAATCGCGTTACGGTCAGCGCTCTGCTGCCAGAATGGGCCACTACTGTCCCCAAAAGAGGTCAGGAGGTGATCTTGATCGAGCGGGGAGCCCAGGGATACATGGTGATTTTGAAGGATGGCCCCGACGAAGCCCGTTGGTTACAGGGGGGATCCCCTCCCTCGTTGCCGCAATAGCGAGGGCTAGGCCACGGATGACCCTCGCAGAAGAGCCGGGTCAGGGAGGAACTTCATGGTTTGCCTGGGGATCCGAAGGTTGACAATCTCAGCGTGAACTCAAAGCAGCCTTCAACCAACCTCTATCAGCGCTTCTACGACGTGGTACGGCGGATCCCGGTGGGGCGGGTGGCGACCTATGGGCAAGTAGCCCGCGCCGCAGGCTATCCCGGTTATGCACGGCAGGTGGGCTACGCCCTGTTTCGGCTACAGGGTCAAGAAACGGATATTCCCTGGCAACGGGTGATCAATGCTCAAGGGCGCATTTCTTACTCGCCGTTTCGCATGGGCCAAGATGACTTGCAAAAAGTTCTTTTGGAAGCCGAAGGGATCCTCTTTGACTCCGAAGGGCGGGTGGATTTGCAGCAGTTCGGCTGGGATCCCGAGGCCCATGAACGGCAAGCTTAACCTCAGCTTGATCCAAGCTTAAACTTGCCATAGCGAAACCTCTATCCCCGGCCTGGTAACGTGAACGCGGACGTGCCTGTCTCGTGGATGGAGTCAATTAATCGCTATGAAAGCCTCTCGTCTTGCGCCCCGATCCCCTTCTGAAAAGGGGTGGGTCTGGGGCTGTTTGAACACCTTGGCCAGATCCCTAGGGATTGGTCTTTTGTGGGTCGTGCTCAGCTGGGCCAGCGCCTGTGGCGGTAGCGGCAGCAGCTCTGTTTCCACCGGTGGGGGTGCGGGCTTCATCGGCACCGATCCCGGTGTTGTGCTCTCAACTCAACCCCCCGCGTTTACCCTGCAAGTGCTGCACGCCAGTGACCTGGAGGCCTCTTTGGCTGCCGTACAGGATGCCCCCCGTTTTTCGGCAGTGGTGAACGCCCTGCGACCCCAATTTCCCAATACGGTGGTGCTTTCCAGCGGCGATAACTACATTCCCAGCCCCTTCTACAACGCCAGCGCGGATCCCTCCCTTGCCGGTCGATACAACCGCACTCCGGGCCAAGCGGATATCGAAATCATCAATGCCATTGGGTTTGAGGCTGCCGCCTTCGGTAACCACGAATTTGATCAAGGACCTCGCCAAATCCGTGATTTGATCCGTCCCGACAGTGGTCGTGGCTATGCTGGCGCCCGCTTCCCTTATCTGAGCGCTAACCTCAGCTTTACCCCTGATAGCGACCAGATCACGGCTTCGGACATTGCAGCCGATGGGCAGGAAGCCAGCAGTATTCGCAACAAAATTGCCCGTACCGCTGTAATCACCGTTGGGGGTGAGCGCATTGGCTTGGTCGGCGCCACCACCACCCGTTTGGCAGGGATTTCTAGCCCCGGACCACGGGTGACGGTGGAAGGGAGCTTTGACGACACCGACCAGGTGAATGCCTTTGTATTGCAACCTTTTGTGGATGAGCTCACAGCTCAGGGGATCAACAAGATCTTCCTGCTGGCCCACCTGCAACAACTCCAAAACGAAGTGAACTTGGCCAGCCAGTTGCGGGATGTGGATGTGATCATCGCGGGTGGATCCCATCGTGTGCTGGCTAAGCCCGAAGACCGCTTGCGTACCGATTTGCCCGATCGCCGCACAGGAGACTACCCGATTTTGCGCACCTCCCTCAGCGGTCAGCCGGTGGCGGTGGTCAATACCGATTCCAACTATCGCTACGTGGGTCGTCTGATCGTCAGCTTCGATGCCAATGGGGTGATCAGCGCTGTGGATCCCCTCAGCGGGGCCTATGCCGCCGATGATCAGGGAGTAGCGGCCGTGGGAGGCACCCCCAATCCGGAGGTGGCCCGTATTGCCGCCGACATTGGCAACATCATCCGCACTAAGGATGGCCGCACCTTTGGCTCCACCACCCATTACTTAAATGGATTGCGGGCTGAAGTGCGCACCGAAGAAACCAACCTGGGTAACTTGACTGCCGATGCCAACCTGGCCTACGCGCAAGCGATTGATCCCAGCACCGTCATCTCCCTAAAAAATGGCGGTGGTATTCGCGCTCCGATCGGGGCGACCACCGGCGGCGGCGGTGGTGAGCCTGTGCGACGGATCCCTCCCCTGGCGAACCCGGATGCGGGCAAACAAGCGGGAGAGATCTCCCAGTTGGATATCGAAAGCTCCCTGGCCTTCAACAACGGCCTCTCCTTGCTCACCGTGACCGCCGATGAGCTGAAACGGGTGGCCGAACATGGGGTAGCCCAAACTCAGCCGGGTGCGACTCCCGGGCGCTTCCCGCAAATTGGCGGTTTTGCCTTCAGCTTTGATCCTGCCCGCCCGCCGGGATCCCGTGTGCTCTCGCTGCGGGTCGATACCCCGACCGGGCCGGATATTGTGGTGCAAAACGGCCAGCTTCAAGGGGATCCCAACCGTACCTTCCGCCTGGTGACGCTGGGCTTCTTGGCCAATGGTGGGGATGACTATCCTTTCCGGAGCTTCTCCAATATTGCTCAGGTGGATCTGGCTCCCAGCTCTGGCAATACCTTCGATACCCCCGGCAGCGAACAAAATGCCCTGGCTCTCTACCTGCAGCAAATTGGCGTGTTTACGGAGCTCGATACCCCGGCTGCGGAAGATACCCGCATTCAGAACCTCTCGGTTCGTCAGGATACGGTGCTGTAGACCGCGAAATCTTGAAATCTTGAATTCTTGAATGAAGGATGGGATCCCTGTGGTAGTAGGGATCCTTTTTTATGCCTATTGGGGCGATATTTCCATGCCAATTCACTCCCGCACAGGGGGATCCCCTCCCTCAGTTACTGTAACGGGTTCAGGAGAAGGGATCCCGGTGGAGGGCCCAATCCAGAGCAACAACACTAGGGCCGGAAGGGCCGTAAACGCAGTGATCAAGTAAAACATCGGCCAACTCACCGCAGCGGCCAAATAGCCAGAGCCGGCTCCCGCCAGAGTTCCCCCGACAGCGAACACGCTGGTGAGCAAGGCATACTGAGTAGCACTGAACTGTCGATCACACAGGCTCATCAAGAAGGCCAAAAAAGCAGCGGTGCCCATGCCCCCGGCCATGTTGTCAAAAATCGTTGCCCCCACCAGCAGCGGGTAATTTTGCCCCACCAGCCCGATCGCCCCCAGGCCCAAATTGCCGATCCCTTGCAGAATCGCGAAGATAAACAGGCAGCGATAGGTGCCGAGGCGGCTTACCCACTCTCCCCCCACAAAGGCCCCCGCCAAGGTAGCAAACAAGCCCACCCAGCTGCGAATAATGCCCAGGTCGCTGGTGCTAAACCCCGTTTGCAGCAGAAAAGTCGGGGTCATTTGTCCCGCCAGGCTATCCGGCAGCTTAAAGCAAACCACAAACAGCAGAATTACCAGAGCAAGGCGGTGTTGCCAGAAGGATTGAAACGGCTCGAGGATGGCAGCTCGTAAAGAGGTGGGTTTCAGAGCGCTATTCTCCGGCTCTGGAGCCAAAAAAGAGGTGACCACCCCGATCGACATCAGCAGCGCCATAATGCCGTACACCTGCCACCAGGGCAAATAGTCCGCCAGGATCAGCCCCACCCCACTGCTGACCAGCAGCGCCATGCGGTAGCCAAACACAAAAATGGCCACCCCAGCTCCCATCTCCCGCTCTTCCAACACATCGGTACGGTAGGCATCCACGGCGATATCCTGAGAAGCCCCGAAAAAGGCCACCAGCAATCCCACCACAAAGATCGGACGGGTGAGCACGGTTATACCGGGCCAGGTTTGCGCCAGCTCCTCTAACCCCAATCCTTCCAGCCAAGTTTGGGTTGGATCTTGAAAACCCAACAAACCCAAGCTGAGGAGCAACAACACTTGCGTAAGGGCCATCCAACCGCGTCGGCGACTGCCCCGCAGGGATCCCGGCGCAGGCAACAAAAACCGATCCAAAAAAGGCGACCACAGAAACTTGAAGGAATAGGGCAAATTGAGCAGGTTAAACAAGCCAATGGTGATGGTGGTCAAGCCCGCTTGGGTGAGCCAAGCATTCAGGGTGGTATTGATCAGCAGCAGCGGCAACCCCGAAGAAAAGCCCAGCAGCAGCAGCATGCCCATTTTGGGGCTACCGTATATCCCCAGTGCCCGCCTTAGGCCCTTCGTCTCAGCCCCCGTCATTTTCACGCCTCCCCACAACCGCATTCACTCCAGGGGATCCCGCGGATCCCAACATTGCCAGTCACTTTAACAGGTTCCTTCCCCTCACCGGCCGCTGCATCCCATGGTTAGCCCGAATCTAACCCTTGTGGATCCCCCAAGGGACAATCACAGGCTGCTGCGAATCACAAACGAGTAGTTGCTGCCGGCTTCCAACAGGTAATCGGATTTTTCCAGAAAGCGGCTCAAAGGTTCTCGAATCAGAGCCCGGCCCACAGAAGGCTCGACCTTGAGCTCCCCGGCCCGGAAACACCAGCAAAACCGCCAAACCCAACCATTGGCGTTGACCTCCCCCTCAATGGCACCCTCCTGCCAAGAGTAGCGGGTTATCTGCACATGGGCGGTGGTTTGGGGTAAGCGGCTCATCCAGAATCTCCCGGTGGGATCCTCTAAAGAACAGGGGTTGACCTACCTTTCGCAGTTACGAAGCCGGACATCGGGAAGGGAAGGGTGACCCGACTGGGCAGGTGGAGGAGACCCATTTCTTTTGAGGATGCTAGCAACAAACCCCCCAGAGTAGGGGGGCCGTTTCATCAATTCCTTGTGCCGAGCTGTCGGGAATGCCAAGCTGCAACTATCGAGCGGCAGTCGCCAGTGCCTTCGAGGATTTTCTCTCTGGCTTCTCAGCTGCAACCTCTGCTAATAAAGCCCGTAAGCTGGGAAAAAGGAAGTGATTTTCTTCGACGTATTGCGCACCAAACAGTCCCTTTTCCGCCCAAAAAAACCGATCAATAGTATGCTCGTTCCGCCGAACCAAGATGAGCGCAGGTGGTTGAATAGACTGATCCTGAATATACTTTCGGGCAGCGGTTACAGACTTCTCCTCACCACTATCCAAATTAAATTGAGGAATATGATCTAATATTTTGCGCCCTTCCAAACGACGGCGACTCTTACGCTTTCTTCTCCTAACCAATGTAAGCCTCCTGTAGAGGGATTACTAAACAACCGCAAGAAATATATCAGCATTGCTTAAGAAAATCAATAACTTCCATCCCCTTCTTGTTACTACTTTTTACAAAACAACAAATTTCTCTAGGCTGAGTGAAGGGATGTGGAAATTGACCTCTGATGCCCCTACGGAATGCGTTGGAAAACCTTTCGTCAGACGAACAACAAAGCTTCGGCCCTCACCTAAAAGGAGCGCCGACGACAAAGAGTTCTGCCGAAATCAGGTAAAGACAGCCGGGGGAGAGGCAGTGGCTCTAATGCCTTCCGAAGAAAGTCACCTGCTCGTGCAGGAGACCCTCTTCAAACCCAGTTTCTAAGCTAACATTAACAAAATCGATACTCAACAGAACATATACCTAAACTCAGCCCTAAATGGGCTGCTGCCAGGCTGAATTCCGTCAAGTGAATGGCAGATAGCGCAAATTTGAGTTGCTCAACCGATGAAAGGTAGGGGCACCCGGCTGTCGCACAGCGATCCGGCAGAGCATCATGACTTTACAACCAACTCCCGATTTCTACAATACGTTGCCAGCACTGCGCTGAACAGATTAGACGGGGGGCAGACATCTTGCTAGTCTGGCTTCAGGCTTGGCTTTGGCCCTACGGGTTCAGGTCAGCCGTGGCGTTTGGATCGGGAGTTTTGGGCATGATGAAATTTGCGTTGCTGGTGGGTCTGACGCTCAGTCTGGGATCCCTGCCGGTTTGGGCACAGGAGTCGCCCACGCTCCCCAGCCCGGCTGCACCTGCTTCTCCCGCTTCGGGGGGGGCTCCGCTCTCTCCTGCTACTCCCAACCCAGCTCAACCGCGCCAAGGTTCTCCCTCGCCGAACTTGACAGCCGAACAGGTCACCGACGCTCAGGTGGAACAGCTGGTGAACATTTTGCTGGAACTGGATCCCTTAATTCGGGAGGCCAGCGCCCAACTGCGAGAGACACAAGATGAAGACGAATATGAGCAAATCATGCAGCGCACCGAAGCCCAAGCCACCCGCATCGTCGAGGCAGAAGGACTAAGCGTAGCGCAATACCGAGACCTGATGACCCTGGCCAACGAAAACCCCGTCCTGAATCAGAGGATCCGTGTCCGCTTACAAGAGGTGATGGAAGAAGCGACCTCTTCCGATTCACCAGAACCTGCGACTCCCACCCCTACCCCCTGAGCTGAGCCGGCCTGCCTTTGCCGGAAGAGGCCGAGAGAACCCAGGGCAACCGCAACGTGAAGCAGGTGTAATTGGCTTCACTGCTGAGGCGGATGGTTCCCTGCAGCAGGATCATACGCTGCTGCACAAGAGCCAAGCCCAACCCTGTTCCTCCCTGGCGCCAGGGATCCGGATTGGGGACGCGATAAAACTTTTCGAAAACCCGCTCCTGCTCTTGGGGAGGAATGGTCACGCCGGTGTTGAGGACCTCGATTTCAAGGTGATCGGGATGGTTGGCCAGCCGCAGGCTGATCAACTGCTCGGCGGGGGTAAATTTGTGGGCATTTTGTAGCAATTCCCCCAAGACCGAGCGCAGTACCTCCGGCAAAGTGCAGATGGCAGGCAAGTCCGGGGGGATCTCCAGGCTAAAAATCTGGTTGTGGCTGCGGGCTGCTTGCGCAAAGGGATCCGTTATGGGTGGCAACCACTCTTTCAATTCCAGCCAGTGGGGCTGCTGCGAGCCGATCAACACCTCCAGGCGCTGTAACTCCAACAAATCCTCCACCAGTTTGATTTCCCGCTCACATTCTTTGTTCAGTACATCCAGATACCGAGACACTTTTTCCAGATCGAGGGGTCTGGCCACCCCGTTGCTGGGCAACAGAGCAGAACTGAGCAGATGAAGCCCCATTTTGATGCTGGAGAGGGGGGTGCGCAACTCATGAGAAACGGTGCTGAGAAAGTCGTTTTTCAGAAGATCCAGCCGTTGCAATTCCTGCACCTGGCGATCCAGCTGGGCGGTTCGTGCCCGTACCTTTTCTTCCAGGGTGTGGTTCAGCTCCTGAATTTGCTGGAACAGCTCCGCCTGCTGAATGGCAATGGAAAGGTGATCCGCTAGGGCCAAGATCAAGTCATGACTGGTGGTCAACCATCCGGGGCGGGCGGTTTTCAGTTGCAGACAGAGGCTGCCCCAAAGGGTAGGAGGAGTGGATTCGGGGCTTTCGCCGCCGCCATAGAGCGGCACCAATAGCCAACTGCCAGGATAGGCTTTGGCCATAGAAGGAATGCTGATCCAGTCTTGGGTTCGGCTGGCCGCTTCAATGGCCACCACCTTTCCCTGCCTCAGGCGCTCCGCCATGGGGTTGTGGGGATCGGGAATGAAGCAGCCCAAGTAGCCATCCGCTTGGGTTTGGTATTCGGAGATGATCCGCCAATCCTGTCGCTGCGGTTGATAGCGGCTAATGCTGACCCGATCCGCCTCCAGCAGATGACAAATCTCGCGGGTGGCCACGGAAAACACCTGTTCCAACTCTAAGGAGGTGCGTATGGCTCGAACAACACGGTTGAGGGCCTGTTCACGGGTTGCCTGTTGGCGCAGGTTCAACAAATTCTGGCGTGCCTTGAGCAGGTGATGCATTCGTTGGCGCATCACCGGCCAGTGGATGGGCTTGGTGATGTAGTCGCTTGCCCCGGCGGCAAAAGCTTTGTCTACAGAGGCTTGATCGTCAAGGGAGGTGATCATCAAACAGGGCAGATCCGCATCCAATGTCCGTAACTTCTGACAACATTCGAATCCGTCCATCCCCGGCATCAGGGCATCCAACAGCACAATTTGGGGTTGAGTTTGGCCGAACAACTGCAATGCTTGGTCGCCGCCTTCGGCTTCCACCACTCGATAGCCTTCATGAACCAACAGACGCGCCAAATACACCCGTGTCGACGGGTCGTCATCCACCAACAGCACCGTCGGGGAGACGCTTGGCAACGGATGTTCAGAGGGAGAAAGAAGCTGCACCGGAGTTGACTCCACAGGGTTGGGCAAAGACTGCTCTTGCAAGCAACCTGTGATGGAGCTGCGCCTATTTTTTAGCTTAGAAGACCTTTGAGGCATCGGGTATCGGCCAAAACTCAGATTGTTATGAGGAGATCTTACGCCGCTTCCAGGAGGAATCCCTTTAATCGGACGTTTTCGGTAAACCCGAGCTGGGTTCTGTTTCCGTTAGGATCCATAACGGTGTGAGGAATTGCCATGGCTGCTTTTGAAGATGTTGTCTCGTCGCGGCACAGGAGCTCGGAGCCGGTCTCTGGGAAGACCGTAGTGATCGGAGCGGGGCCAGCCGGATTGAGTGCGGCCTACGAACTGAATAGACGGGGTTGCTCGGTGACGGTTTTGGAAGCGGATCCGGTGCAGGTGGGGGGGTTATCCCGTACAGCCATCTACCAGGGGTATCGGTTTGATATTGGTGGGCACCGTTTTTTTTCCAAATCGGCGGAAATTGAGGCGCTGTGGACTGAGGTTCTTGATTCGGAAATGCGGGTTTGTCGGCGACTTTCCCGTGTTCTTTATCAGGGTCTTTTGTTCGATTATCCGATTCGGCCTTTCGATGTTTTTAGCAAGTTGGGGCCGGTGTTTACCACCCTTTGTTTATTCAGCTACCTGAAGGCGCGACTGTTTCCCAGGTCTAAAGTAGTTTCTTTTGAAGATTGGGTAATCAATCAATTTGGCGAACGCCTTTATCGCACTTTTTTTAAGACCTATACCGAGAAGGTTTGGGGGATCCCCTGTAGCCAGATTAGCGCCGACTGGGCAGCCCAACGGATTAAGGGATTGTCGATGGCCTCTTTGATCCGCAAAACCTTATTTCCCAAGGGGGAAGGGGTGATCAAAACCCTGATTGACCGCTTCCGTTACCCGCGTTTGGGGCCGGGGCAGATGTGGGAGCGGATGCAAACGTTGCTGGCAGAGTCTGGTCAACCGGTACAACTGGATCGCAAAGTGACGGAAATTCATTGGGGTAAGGCGGGGATCCAGGCTCTGCAAGCATGCTCACAACAGGGGGAGCGCTTTTGGGTGGCTGGAGAGCATTTTATTTCCACCATGCCCTTGCGCTCTCTGGTGCGCGGGTTGGTGCCAGCTGCTCCAGATCCGGTACGGGAAGCCGCCGAACACCTGCGTTATCGAGATTTTTTGACCGTAGTTTTGGTGGTGGATGTGCCTGATTTGTTCCCGGACAATTGGATCTACATCCATGACCCAGCGGTGCGGGTGGGGCGCATTCAAAATTTCAAGAATTGGAGTGCCGATATGGTGCCCAATCCCCAATTGACCTGCTTGGGCCTGGAGTATTTTTGCTCGGTGGCGGATCCCCTTTGGGGACAAACCTCTACAGAGCTACTGACCTTGGCGGAAGCCGAATTGCGGCAGTTGGGCCTCTTGGGTCGTGCGAAAGTTTTGGATGGTACCGTGATTCGCGCCCCGAAAGCCTATCCGGTTTACGACCACGGCTATCAAACCCATATCCAGACCATTCGTGCTTTTTTGGAGGAGGTCTTGCCCAATTTGCAGTTGGCGGGCCGCAACGGTATGCACCGCTACAACAACCAGGATCACGCCATGATGACGGGCCTATTGGCCGCTCGCAATATTCTGGCGGGGGAACGGCGCTACGATCTGTGGCGGGTCAACCAGGATGCGGAATATTTGGAAGAAGGGGATCCCACCACAGCGCTGGCGGGGGGACGGGCGGTGCCCCGGGTGATCGATCAATCCGGCTAGGTTAGGGTGGGCTCGATTGGGGATCCCACGTTGAGCGCGTCTGGCCATCCAACACCTCCAGAATGGCTCTGGCCGCCCGACGCAGCACCCCCGGTTCTCCAAGGGCCGCTCGCATGCTGGCGTAGTCTGCTTGGAGTTGGGCTTGCCGCCCTGGGTCGGTGAGCAAGGCCAGGGCCAGTTCCAGCACCGTCTCTGGCTGCGCTTGATCTTGCAACAGTTCCGGCACAATCGGGCGCATCTGCACCAGGTTGGGGGGAGACATGAAGGGCACCGACACCTTCAGCCAATGGCGGGCAATCCAGAAGGTGATCGGGTTAAGGCGGTAGATCACCACCTGTGGGATCCCCAAAATCGCAGTTTCCAGATTGACGGTACCGGATTTGGCCAAAACCAGATCGGCAGAGGCCAGCGCCAGGTGATGGGCTTGGTGGGGAGAGGGCAAAGGTGACCCAGAGCCTGGGTCACAAGGCAGGGCTTGAGGATCCAGAAGGGTGAGATCCACCCCGAGTTTGCGGGCAGCCCGAGCGATTGGGGCCGCGAAACGAGGGGAGGCCAAGGGCACCCAAAACCGCACCTGAGGGAGGCGCTCCTGGAGCAGACGGGCAGATCTTAGCAGGATGGGCAATATCGAGCGAATTTCCTGGCGGCGGGAGGCCGGCACCAACACCACCACCGTTTCATCCGCAGGGATCCCCAAATGGGCCCTGGCTTCGGCACGACCGGGCACAGAGGCCAGAATATCCAACAGAGGATGGCCGACGTACTGGACTTTCGCCCCTGCCGCCTCGTAGTAACGGGCCTCTTGGGGAAAAATCGCCAGCATCAGCTGCATCTGTTGCGCCAGCTGGTAGGTGATGCGCGTATCTTGCGACCACACCCACTCCTGCGGGGCGATGTAATAGATCCCAGGGATCTGCCGCCGCTGCAATAGGCGGGCAATGCGGCTATTGACGCCGATATAGTCCACCAACACGGCCACATCCGGTGGATCTTGGGCCAAAAAACGGCGAATCTTCCACTCAGCCCAGAGGGCAGGGCCGATAAAAGGTAGGGCTTCCAGAACCCCGATCGAGCTGATCTCAGTGGTGCGGTGCAACAGGTGTGCTCCGGCTGCCGCCATACGCTCTCCCCCCACAGCCGTAATGCGCAATTGGGGACGTTGCTGGAGCAGTTCGCGGATGAGATGGCTGGCCTGCAGATCCCCTGAGACCTCGCCCGTGCAGATGAACAGGTGGCTCACTCGGGGTCCTTGTCATCCATCTCTAAAGGCTCTTGGCTTCCCCTGCGCAAGACCGGGAGAGGGCCACGCCGTTGGGGTTGGGAGAGGGAATCCTCCAAAAAGTGCAGCAGATGTTGCAGGGATCCCGCTTCGTCCACCAGTTCTTTGCCCTTGAGCGTGCGAATGCTGCACCCCGAGGGGCCACCGGTGCAAACGCTGTTGCGCAACATTTGTAGGGCCTTTTCCAGAGGCAAACCGGAGCGGTACAGCAGCCGGTAGGCCTCCCGCAGCAAGGGCAGGGATCCCTCCATCCCTTTGGCCCGTCGCAACCCCACCAGGTTCAAGCCGCGGATACGGGCGGGGTGGCCTTCCACCAACATGTAGGGGGGCACATCGCGATCAACGCGGCTCATCGCCCCCACCATCGCCAGCCGTCCAACACGGGTGAACTGGTGGATCCCGACCATACCCCCGATGCGGGCCTGGGATTCAATGTGGATGTGACCGGCCAAGGCGACGGCGTTGGTGATCACCACCTGGTTTTCGATGACGCAATTGTGGGCGACATGGGCGTAGGCCATCAGCAGGTTGTTGTCGCCGATCAGGGTCGCTTCCCCCTCGTTGGTGGCGCGGTTGATGGTGACGAACTCGCGGATGCGATTGCCCCTGCCGATCAGCACCTGGGAGGGTGCGCCGTTGTACTTGAGATCCTGAGGCTCAGTACCCAAGACTGCCCCCGGAAAAATTTGGTTGCCCTCGCCAATTTCCGTCCAGCCATCGATCACAACGTTGGCCCCCACCACCGTGTGGGCGGCGATGCGGACATGCTCGCCGATCACTGCATGTGGGCCAACCCGCACCGTCTCATGTAACTCAGCTTTCGGATGGATCACCGCCGTGGGATGGATCCGAGCGGAGGAGTTGGGAGTGGATCCCGCTGAAGCCAACGAACTCATCTCTAACCCAGCTAGCAAATGTGGTTACGCTCCCAACCCTGCGAATGATGGTTAAGGCTTGGTTCCGCTCAGCACCAGAGCTAACCGGGTGCCCCTATCCCAACACTTTAGCAGGGTCTTTCGGCGACAAGTTGCCGCCGCTGCATTCGTGAACCTTCAGTACCCCAGAGGGGAGCTATGGGGCAACGGGCGGTTGGATAGGACGGTGCTCCGCACCTTGTGTAGCAAGATCGCTGCCCCTTCGCCATCAATCCACCAAGGAAAACATCAGCTCCCCCTCGGTCACCAACTGTCCCCCCACTTGGGCTCGGCAAAACATCTTGCCGATGCGTTTCTGGCGAATGGTGAGCAAATCGGCAGAAAGCAGCAGTTGATCCCCTGGCACCACCGGACGACGAAAGCGAACGCTATCGATGCCGGCAAACAAGGCCAAGCGCCCCGCCACGTCGGGCAACTTGGTCAGCACAATCCCCCCCACCTGGGCCATCGCCTCGACGATCAAGACGCCGGGCATGATCGGGCGACGGGGAAAGTGTCCCTGAAAGAAGGGCTCATTGAAGGTGACGTTTTTCAACCCCACCGCCCGTTGCCCCGGCTGATAGTCCACCACCCGATCCACCAGCAGAAAAGGATAGCGATGGGGCAGGATCTCCAAAATCTGATCGGCGCTAAAGATGGCTGGGGCTGTCGCCAATTGGGCTGCCGCTTCGGCCGTGAGGGGTGGCGTCGGGGTGGCGTCGGTGGGCATGGCAAGCTGAGGAGAACAGAAACAAACTGCAAATCTGGAGGTGTGGGAGACCCTTCAAGATGCGGCGATGCCCACGTTGGCCTTTGAGCCGGGGATCCCGGGCAACCTTTTACTCGGCCTGGGTGAGTAGGGATCCACTCTTGAGAAGCTGCTCGGACAGACGATGGTGCAGCGCATGACCTGCCTTGTAGGCCACAATATGCCCCTGCAATCGGTAGCCCAGCAGACTGAGATCTCCTAGTAAATCTATCAGCTTATGGCGCACGGGCTCATCGGAGTAACGCAACGGCCCCAACCACTCCGTCTCGGTGCAGACGATGGCATTTTCTAGGCTGCCTCCTTGGATCAGTCCCCGTTCCCGAGCCAGTTCCACATCCTGCCGGCGGGCAAAGGTGCGGGCAGGGGCGATGGATTGCACAAAATCCGGCCCACTCGCCCTCCAGCTCAGCCATTGTTCCCCAATCGGCGAGTTGGCAAAGTCGATGCCATAGGTGAAGCGGGCGGTGGGGTGAGGAAGGGCACTGACAAAAGCCTCTCCTGCCCAGACAGTGACGGGTTCTTTGATCACCCCCAGCAGGGCCGGTTGCTCTTGGGCCAGCATCCCGGCTTGGGCGATCGCCTCCACAAAGGGCAGGGCGGATCCATCCAAGATCGGCAGCTCTGGCCCATCCACCTCGATGCAGCAGTTGTCAATGCCCAAAGTGTAGAGAGCGGCCAGCAAATGTTCTACCGTTTGCACCTGGGATCCCGGCGAGGGGGAACCGGGTTGCTGCAGAAGGGTGGAGAGGTGGGCGGGGGCCAGGGATCCCAGGTGGGCGGGAATGGTGGGGGAGCCCGGCTGATCCACCCGGACAAAGACACGACCGCTATTCGCAGGGGCAGGATGCAGAGTGCAGCGGATCGGTAAACCCGTGTGCAAGCCAATGCCCTCGAGGGAAATAGAGCTGGCCAGGGTATGTTGCAGGCCCCTCATCGCTCTTGGCCCTGGTCGAAAACACGATAGTACAGCTCCCGATAGCCCACCCGCAGGCTGCTGCGGGCATCCGCCAATTTTTCTTTGCGGCTGCGGGTGCTGTAGGTGCTGAACACCTCATAGGTATCTCCCTCAAAGAAAAAGGAAGAGACATCCGAGACCTCTTCGCCTCCCAGCAACTGCCAGCGCCCCTGGTGAAATCGCAGCCGATAGTGGGCTCTGTCAAGGCTACCGGAAGGGCGATCGATGATGGCGTTGATGGTGCCCTCGTACTCAGGGCCGGACTCCGCGCCCGTCGATGAGTCCACAGGTTGCACTTCCACCGAAATATCTCGATAGCGGCAGTTGGGTCGGTTGCACAGGCGGATCGAGCGCATTGCCTCGCCGATGGTTTCCAGGCGCTGTTGCGCCTCTGCCAGGGGATCGGGCGCTGTGATCTGAACCCCTGTTTCCGGCAGAGGAGAAGTGGATTGTGTGGCCATCACCGGGGATCCCCAACAACACCCCAGCAGCACAAGACAAATCAAGCCCAACCAACGGCAAGCGGATCCCATAGGCGCAATCTGTGACAGAATCAAACCTCTCTACTCTAGGGGATCCCAACCGCGGTGCAGGTAGTTTCCGACTCTGGCCGTGAGCAGCTGGCGCAGGTGCGGCTCGTGTTGGTGCAACCGGCCGGGCCACGCAATCTCGGCGCCATTGCCCGCGTTATGAAAAATATGGGCCTGAATCGTTGGGTGCTGGTGGATCCCCGGTGTGATCCGCTCGATGCGGAAGCCCTCGCCATGGCAGTGCATGGGGCGGATCTGCTCCACCAAGTCCAGAGGGTACAAACGTTGCCAGAAGCCTTGCAGGGGTGTGTGCAGGTCTTCGGGACAACAGGGCGCATCGAACCCTACCCCCCCGAATGGGAAATTCAGTGCCCTCGTCAGGCCTTTCCGGCGCTGCTTGCGGCCGGCCCTGCTGCTTTGGTATTCGGCCCCGAAGATCGCGGTTTGAGCAATGAAGAACTGGCCCTTTGCCATCGCCAGATCCAAATCCCTACCGATGCGGTTTATCCTTCCCTGAATTTGGCCCAGGCGGTGGGCATTTGTTGCTATGAGCTGTATACCCTCAGCCATCAGCGTCCGGCCTTGAGTCCCCCTTCACCCCCCTTAGCCCCCTTTGAGATGCTAGAGGGGTTTTTCCGCCATCTGGAAGACCTTTTGCTGCACATTGGCTACCTACAACCCCACACGGCTCGCCGCAAAATGCTTAAGTTCCGGGCCCTGTTTCAGCGGGCCGGCCTGACGGTGGCCGAAGTAGCCTTGTTGCGCGGGATCCTGCGGCAATTGCGGTGGAGTCGGGAGCAATACAACACAGAGGTTTCTCAAGGGGAGCATGGGGATCCCCTTGAAGACAGATCTTGACAGAATCTTGATTGCCCGTCCCACAAACCGAAGGGTCAACAGGGGATGGCCAAGGTCTAGACTAGGGAACACTCCTGAGCCAGGCCCCGTTCCTGAATCTGTGTGTTTAATTAAACCAGGCTCGCCGGAGCTGCTTCAGCAAGGTTGCGTTGAGGTGGTTACTTTCATGACCAGGACAAGGGAGGGGAAGGGCGGCAGCCCCATCAAAGGGTCGTCTCGGGATCCCTTGCGTCGTCAGCGTCGGGCCGTTTCCGGGTTCTCCGCGAGCGCGTCCCACTCGACTCCCGCGATAGATCCCCTGCCGGCTTCTCGCCCTCAACCCCTGCGCCTTTCTCGCCAAAACGCGATCACCCGTCTGCGCAAACGGGCCGCCCAACCCCGCCGACTGAGTCGTTCCCAATCTCTTGGGGGCGTGTTGCTGCGGGGACTCAGCCTGAGCGTTGTTCTGGGGCTGACCATGGCGGGGCTATCGCAACTGCTGCAATCCACCGCCCCTGCCCTGCCGGAACGCACTCTCACCCCCGCCAGCCTCGCTGAATCTGGGGAATCTCCCCTATCGGCTTTGCCAACGGATATTTCTACGGGAGAAGGGATCCCGGCTTTGCAGGAACGCTTAGCGACCTTGGCCGACCAGCCGGGGTTGACGGCAGGGGCCTTATTTTGGGAGGTGGAAACCGGCAACTTTGCCGGGGTACGGTCAGATCAGGCTTTTCCTGCCGCCAGCGTGATCAAAATCCCGATTCTCTTGGCCTTTTTCCAAGCGGTAGAAACGGGCCAGGTGCAGTTGGATGAAATGCTCACCCTGCGGGAAGACCTGAAGGGAGGGGGGGCCGGGGTGTTGCAAACCCGTGCCCTTGGATCCCAGGTTTCGGCCCTGGAAGCGGCCACCCTGATGAGCACCCTCAGCGACAACTTCGCCACCAACCTGATCATCGATCGCCTCGGCGGACAAGATGCCCTGAACCAGAAGTTCCGACAGTGGGGGCTGCAACACACCCAAATTTCCTGGTGGTTGCCGGATCTGGAGGGCACCAACACCAGCAGTCCCCGCGATATCGTCTGGTTGCTCAGCCAGGTGGAACAGGGGCGAATGCTGAACCGCCGCAACCGCGACCGCTTTTTGGATATTCTCTGGCGCACCCAACGGCCGTCCTACTTTCGACCCAACCTGGGCCCAGAGGTGCGGATTGCCCACAAGACGGGGACACTGCGCTCTGTGGTGGGAGATGCCGGGATCCTGGATTTGCCCAATGGGCGGCGCTACTTGGCCGCGGTGTGGGTGAAACGAGAAACCCCCAACGACCCCAGGGCGGAAGACCTGATTGCCAGCCTGTCGCAGGCCGCCTACGAGTACTGGGCCGGGGATCCGCCAATGTCCGCCGCTCTGGGTCAAGAGCACGTTGGCGCGAACGACAGCCCCCGGCCCTGAACTCCACAAATCTTTCCATTCCAGACGGAGTGCAAGTGCCAGAGTGGAGAAACGGGCGTTGAGGGAGCACTAAAAATGGGACAACTGGTCAGCATTAACCCCGCCACGGGGGAAGAATTGGCACGCTACCCAGCGTTCGATGCCCAGCAGATTCAGACCTGTATTGCCCAAGCTCACCAGCAGTTTCAACGCTATCGCCGCATCCCCTTTGCCCAGCGGGCCGCTTGGATGGAGCGAGTGGCAGAGATTTTGCTGGAGCACAAAGCCGAGTTTGGCCGCCTGATTACCCTAGAGATGGGCAAAACCCTGGCCTCTGCCATTGCCGAGGTGGAAAAATCCGCCTGGGTCTGCCGTTACTACGCCGAGGCAGCGGAAGGGTTTCTGGCAGATCGCCCCATGGCCAGTGATGCCAGCCGCAGCGGCATCCGCTACCAGCCGCTGGGGGTGATTTTGGCGGTGATGCCCTGGAACTTTCCCTTCTGGCAGGTGTTTCGCTGTGCGGCGCCGGCGCTGATGGCGGGCAATACTCTGCTGCTCAAGCATGCTTCCAATGTGCCCCAATCGGCCTTGAGGCTAGAGAGGATCTTCCTGGAGGCGGGCTTTCCGGCGGGCACCTTTCAAACCCTGTTGATCGGGGCGGCTCAGGTGGCGGAAGTGGTGGCTGATGAACGGGTGCGGGGGGCCGCCCTCACGGGGAGCGAAGCCGCTGGCTCCAGTTTGGCCCGGTTGGCCGGTCAGCATCTGAAAAAAACCGTGCTGGAATTGGGGGGCAGCGATCCCTTCATTGTTCTGCCCAGTGCTGATCTGGAGGCTGCGGTATCCACCGCCGTAGCCGCTCGTCTGATCAGCAATGGACAATCCTGCATCGCCGCCAAGCGCTTTATCCTACATGCTGCGATTGCCGAACCGTTCACCGCCGCCATGACCGAGCGGTTTCGCCAGCTCAAGGTCGGGGATCCCCTCGATCCGCAAACCGAGGTGGGGCCATTGGCCACCACCAGCATTGTGCGGGAGGTGGATGGGCAGGTGCAAGCACTAGTGCAGGCGGGGGCGAAGGTACGAGTTGGTGGATCCCCGATGGGGGGCAATTTTTATCAGCCCACCGTTTTGAGTGACATTCCCCCCGAGCATCCGGTGGCTCAGCAGGAGGTGTTTGGGCCGGTGGCCTTGGTGTTTCAGGTACCGGATGTGGAGGCTGCGATTCGCTTGGCCAACAGCACCCCCTTTGGCTTAGGTGCCAGTGCTTGGACCACGGATCTTGCCGAGCAGGAACAACTGCTGGAAGAACTGGAGGCTGGCTCGGTGTTCATCAACGGTTTGGTCAAGTCGGATCCCCGGCTGCCCTTTGGGGGCATTAAGCGCTCCGGCTATGGGCGAGAACTGAGCCGAGAAGGGATCCTGGAATTTGTGAATGTCAAAACCCTCTGGGTGAAATGATGACGAACCCTCCTCAGACCCGGTCGAGTGTGGAGCAACCGCAAGCGGTGGATCCCGGTACACCCGAGCCCGGCGCACCCTTTATCAAGCTGGATCAATTTCTCAAGTTGGCGGGGGTGGTGGCTACGGGTGGGCAAGCGAAACCGTTGATCCTGGCGGGGCAAGTACGGGTGAATGGGGAAGTTGAAACTCGGCGGGGGCGCAAGTTGCGCTCTGGAGATGAAGTGGTGGTGCTGGGGCAGGTGTTGCAGGTGCGCTGGGAGGAGGAGGGCTAGACTCTGGCCTACGTAGATCCGGCGTGTAACGGGATCAATGCAGAGGGATCAGCAGGAGCATGGCCAAAGCCCCGATTCCCCCCGCTACCAAAAATTGCAGCTCCAACCCCCACACCAGACAAACGATTCCGGCCAAAATCTGGATCCCGCCCGTAATCCAGTAGGGGCGGCGGGGTGGATCCACGGTGCCATTCAACCAGTGTCCCAGCCCCATTTGAAACAGCCAAAATACCCCCAGATATTGGCTCAATGCCGTCAAAGGGGTACGACCGATAAAGGGCAGCACCGAGAAGATCAGGCCCAGGGCGATCACCAACGTCCACACCAAGCCGACAAAGTAGAGATGGGCCAATCCGGCGGATCGAAACTCCGGCAAACTGGTCTGCCGCACCATGTAGCCCAACCCGATCAGCGAAATCACCAGCCACAGCCAATTGATGTTGGCCTCCTGATGAAACTGGGTGGCGGCAAACCCGATCCCCAAGAGAATGGCCCAAACCAGATAGACCCGCCGACAGATGTTCCAAAAGGGGGCAGGGGATCCCAGCGTTTCCGTTTGCATGGCTTGCACCTTATTCGACGACAATAACTCGGCCCATCATGCTGGGGTGAATATCACAGAAGTATTCCTGGATCCCAGCCTGTTCAAAGGCAACCCCCTTGCTTTCGCCCCGCCGCAGCCGCCCGGTGCCCTCAAATTGTGCCCCCTCCAGAGGAGTGGCGGTGTGGGGGGTGGAGTCTTCGTTGGTGAAGGTGATCTTGCCCCCCCGTTTAAGGGTGACCTCCGCCGGTAGGTACTGAAAGCCCCGAATGATCACTTCGGCTTCGGCCACCGCCAAACTGGATTCTGCCCCCTCCCCCAGAGAAAGGCTGCTGCCCTGTCGCCAGCGATCCAGCGCCAAAATCGCCCCCACATTGATCAGGGATCCCAGTCCGGTCACCACCATCAGCCGCCGCGTCATAGGCATAGGGTTTTCTCCCAGTAAGCAAGAACCCAGTAAGCAAGAACATTACAGCCCTGCGGGAGGGTGCTACGCACCTCGCGGAGCGAGAACAGGAAGCACAGGCCCTACCGTAGAAAACCCGCGCAAGGGCTGTAAAACCCGGTTGAACGGCGATGAGCCTCGTGGAGGATCCCTGCGAAAGACCATCGCCGAGGATACCCCTACACCTTCAAAATCCAGCGTTCCCGAGTATCGGCACTGACGAAGGGGGAGGGCACCACCAAAATGCTGGAGTCGAGGCTATTGAACACGGCTCGGATTGCCGTAGCATGGGCAATTTCGTTGGGGCCAATGGTGCTGGCAGCGGCCACCAAGTCTTTGTTGGAGAGTTGGATGAAGGCATCGTTGTAGGCCAGGGCTGCATCAAATTCTAGGGCAAGGGCCAGCTTGGCAATGTTGGCATCAGAATCGAGATTGCCTTCTTTGTCGTCGATGTAGGTGGAAAGGTCGTAACTGTCGCGGGCCGGGGAAGGTGTTCCCCCCAACTGCCGCACAGCTCCCACCAACAGATCGCGGTGCTGCTCGTGATCCTTAAGGCTCTTGGTGGCGACATCCAACACCATTTTACCGACCTCGGTGCTGCTCAACTTGCCAGCAGCGGTTTTGTAGGCCCAGATGGCCTGTTGTTCCAGGTCAATGGCAGCGTTAAGAATGGCAATATCGGCATTGGATTGGGCAGCACTGGGCAGGCTCCGCAACCCGATCGCTCCCCCCACGCCCGCTAGCAAACCCGTCAGCAAGAGGTTGCGGCGGGAGGTGCTGGGATCCCATGAGGACTCCGTCCCGCTGACGCGATCGGACTCCATCCCGCTGACGCGATTGGACTCCATCCCGCTGACGCGATCGGACTCCGTCCCGCTGACGCGATTGGACTCCGTCCCGCTGACGCGATCGGACTCCGTCCCGCTGACGCGATCGGCAACAAGGCGTGACAGAGCCAATGGGGTCTTTGAAGTCTTCATCGAAAGTCTCCTGTCCTGAAGAATGGCATCGGAACAACCGTGGGGACATCTGGACTCTCCCCTGAGCCGGTCTGATGGGGATACGCCGTTCTTGCTGCTTCGGATGCCTGGGGGGAGTCATTTTTCATTCTGTTTGTTGTCCTCAACTCACCGCTGCCGCTGCGCTATTTTGAAAGCTGTGTTCATGAAAGCTGTGCTCAAACAGCTCGTTAACCGTTCAGTGGGTAGTGGTGTCGTTAACGACCTATTCGATTTTGGGAGTGAACCTGCACATTGCCCTGCCGGAGGCCAGCCTGGAAAGGTACACCGCTTGGCTTGAGGAGCGCCTCACCGCAGGGCAGGGGGTACAGGTGGTCACCTGCAATCCGGAAATGGTCATGCTGGCCCATCAGAATGAACAATTTGCCCAAGTGCTGCAAACGGCGGAATTGGTGATCCCGGATGGTGCGGGGGTGGTGTGGGCTTTGCGGCGACACCGGATCCCGGTGCGACGGGTGCCCGGCATTGAATTGGCAGAGTCTTTGATTCAGCTATCGGCCCAGCGAGGGTGGCGCTTGGCCTTGGTGGGAGGGAAGCCCGCCGTCAATCAAGCGGCGTGTCAACACTGGCAGGCGCAGTTCCCCCGGTTGTCCCTCTGGGGTTACCACGGCTACTTCTCGGTGCAACAAGAGGCAGAGATTTTACAAGCCCTGCAGGAGTTTCAGCCGCAGGTGGTGTTGGTGGGTCTGGGATCCCCGCGTCAGGAGCTTTGGATTCGAGCCCGGCGGGGTCTTTTGCCCCAAGCGATCTGGATTGGGGTGGGGGGCAGTTTGGATATTTGGGCCGGAGAAAAAGAACGGGCTCCCCGCTGGTGGCGTGACCATCACCTGGAATGGTTGTATCGTCTCTATCAGGAACCCTGGCGCTGGCGACGGATGTTGGCTTTGCCCAGGTTTGCCTGGCGGGTGCTGTGGGATCCCGCTTCCCGGACGGTCTCTTAGGCTGTCAGCGGCACCGAGTCCTCCTCTCTCTAGGCTCTCTCACCATGATTGGTCAGCACGTCGGCTATCGTCCTCGTTCCCGCAGTTCCTGGGCCGGTAGAGTTCCCACCCCCACTTTTTCCACCCAAGCGGATCCAGAAGCCACTTTCGGCTTCTACAGCAGCCCTCAACTTGGGGCTCCCCAAGCGGCGAGCAGCATGGTGTCGCTGCGGGGGGTAAGCAAGGTGTTCCCGAATGGCAACTTGGTATTGCGGGATGTGAATTTGGAGGTACGCCCCGGCGAGTTTGTCTTTGTAACAGGGGTATCGGGCGCAGGCAAGTCCACCCTGCTGCGGTTGCTCTACGGGGCCGAACAGGCCACCCAAGGCACCGTCACGGTGGATCAGGTATGCCTGTTTTCCACGGAAGGGCGTCGTCCCTATCGTATCCCACCGCGGCCTTTGGCGATGTTGCGGCGGCGCTTAGGGGTGGTGTTTCAAGACTACCGCCTTCTGGCCAACCGCACTCTGGGGGAAAATGTCGCCTTTGTGCTGCGAGCCCAGGGGCTGTCTCCCGCCGAGATTCGCCGTCGTATCGGGCCTACCCTCAAAATGGTGGGTCTGACGGAAAAGCGGGATCGCTTCCCCCATGAGCTTTCCGGGGGAGAACAGCAGCGCCTTAGCTTGGCCCGGGCTATTGTCAATATGCCGGTTTTGTTGCTGGCGGATGAACCCACGGGGAATTTGGATCCGGAAAACTCCCTGTTGGTGCTGCAAATCCTGGAACGGCTCAATTCCTTTGGAGTGACGATTATGATGACCAGCCACGACCCCTACTTGGTGGAACGGGCCGGGCACCGGGTGGTGCGGGTGGAGGGAGGACATTTGTATGATATGCGCTGAGGGATCCCATACTTGATCTGGTTGATCTGGTGGTGCTTTGCACCTTGGGCGGTAAGAGCGAATCTGATTTTGGGTGCCGGCATTGGGGCGGTGAATTCGGATGCAATCTCTCTCTCGATTTCTCAACAAAACCCGTTACCTGCTTCAGGAGACCTTTTTGGGGTTGCGGCGCGGGGGCTGGTTGAATTGGGCTGCCGTGAGCACTTTGTTGGTGTTGCTGTTTTTGGTGGGGATCAGCATTGAGCTGTCTTGGGGGGTTGATGCCACGGTGCAGTCCCTTGGGGGGCAACTGGAAATCTCCGCCTATTTGGAGCCGGAACGGCAAGGGGTGGATTTGCAGCCTCAGGTCACCCAACTGCCCCATGTGGCAGAAGTGAAGGTGATCACCAAAGATCAGGCCTGGCGCTCTCTGCTCCTGGATATGGGCATTCAGGACGAGGCCGCTATCGAAACACAATTGGGGGATAACCCTCTGGTGGATGCGCTGCGGGTTAAGGCGGATTCTGCCGAGGTGCTTGGGGAGGTGGCGGCCCAAATTCGCCAACTGGAGGGGGTTGATGAGGTGTACTACGGTGACCGTGTGGTCGAACAACTGGCGCAAATCCAGGACATGCTGCGCCTGGGATCCCTGGGAATCACGGGGGTGTTGGCCCTGACAGCGGTGGCGGTGATTACCACGACGATTCGTTTAATTGTCATGGCCCGTCGCCGCGAAATCGAGGTGATGCAGCTGGTGGGGGCGACGGCAGCCTGGATCTATCTGCCCTTTATTTTGCAGGGATGTCTGTTTGGGGTGATCAGCGCGGTGGGGGCCTGGGGATTGGTATTGGGATCCCAGCAACTGTTGCAGGAGCTGTTGGAGAAGTTGATTGCTTTCCCGTTTTTGAAGGTGATGCAAGCGGATCCGAACCGGTCAGAGTTCTGGTTCTTGCCATTAGCACTGTTGGGGATGGGGGTTTCGCTGGGCACCACCAGCAGTTTGATCGCGGTGCGCAAATCGACAGGACGCTGATTCCCCCACACAGATACCTGTGTCAGAACTCGAGGGGTCTTTGCTACAATCGGGATCCCTTTTCGGATGAGAGTCTGCCCATGGCCCTGCGCAACCGTCACCTTGGCATCGACAACGACGAGCTGATGCGTCGGGTGGAAGATTTGATTAATGCTTCCAAAAATCGCTATCGCATTACCGTACAGGTGGCCAACCGCGCCAAGCAACGCCGCTACGAGAATCCCGACGATATAGACGATGGCTGGATGAAGCCGATCCGCCGTGCGGTGATCGAAATGTCGGATGAGTTAACCGCGCCCGAGATTATCGGGGACGAGTAACGGGTTTGAGGGCTCAACGGTGAGGGCCGAGGGGTATTGACAATTCCCGATTCCCCTCCTCATGCCGGCCTTCTCTGCAACCCATCGACTCATTCCTCACAAGGTCCACACGTCCTAGCTCTTCTTCAGCGAGGTTGGATCCGTCGCCCAGGCTGAACGTGATCGGAGGGGTAGAGGATCACCGTTTCGCCGGCTTCCAGGCCCTGCAAAACCTCTGCCATGGTGGTGCTGCGCTGGCCCAAAGCCACCTGCCGTTGTTGGGCACGTGCTTCTTCCGCCACGTAAACACACCACTGATCTTGGCAACGAAACAGAGCGCTGAGGGGGAGTTTCAAGGCCTCCTCGTTCTGCCAGATGATCACCTCGGCCTCAATGCGGTAGCCATCTCCCAAACGGACAGGAGGATACTCAATACTGGCGATGATGTTGACCCGTTGCTCTTCTACCCCCAAGGCCGACACTTTGGTAAAGGCGGCTGGCTCGACGGTACGCACACTGCCCCGTAACGCCTGGGATCCCCCCCACTGCCGAACCTGAACGGGATCCCCGGGTTGAATCCTGACCGCATCGCTGGAAAGAACATCAATCTCCAGCTCCAGCTGGCCGGGATCCCCGATCTCCACCAGCAGCGTACCCGCCGGGACAAAACGGGCGCTCTCTTGATGCACCCGCAGCACCTGCCCTGCCGCCGGAGCCGTCATGGTGGTGCGCTGGGCTGAATCGGCCAGGCTGGCCAACTCGGCTTGCAAGGAACGAATTTGAGCATCGTACACCTGGAGCAGATAGTCGGGATCCCGCTGCTGGGCCTGCAGCAGTTGCAATTCCTGTTGAGCAGAAAAGATAGCAGCTTGGGCCTGCTCCACTTCCTGCTGATGGGCGGTTAAGGCCTGACGACGGCTGGTTTCCGCCAGTTCCGCCTCTTCCAGAGCTTGTCTGGGAATGGCCCCTTGCTGAAAAAGGTTCTCAAGTCGTTGATGTTCCCGTTGGGCTTGCTCCCAAATGGCCTGAGCTGCGGCTTGTTGGGCGAGGGTCTGCCGGTAGCGAGCTTGAGCAGCCGCGATAGACGCCTCTGCCTGCACCAGTAAGGCCGCTTTGGGGCGTTGGGTATCTACCCCCCGTTTTTCCGCCTCCAACTGCTGGATCTGGGCCTGGATCGACTGTACCTGAGAAGCCAAGGGTAAGGGATCGATACGAGCAACGATGTCGCCTGAGGAAACAGGATCCCCCACCCGCACCGGAATCCGTTCTAAGCGGCCATCCACCGGGGCGGCGATCTCGAAACGTTCACGCAAACGAGTTCTGCCCTCAGCTTCAACCGTAACCTGCAACAACCCCCGTTCCACCACCGCCATATCCACCGGAACCGGCGACGGCCAAAAGGCCCAGCCCACCAGAGCCACAAGACCCGCTCCACCCAAGGTGTAGAAAAAGGGGTTCCAGGTTCGTTTGCAACCCAAATGGGGCAGGGCAGAAGTAGGTTGGGAATGGTTGGGTGCCTTGCGCGGAGTCTCTGCTTGAACAGCGCCCCCCTCTTCTGTCGTCGGGTGGCGAGCTTCGGGTTTTGGCATGATGACTATCCCTCGATCACTGTGTTTTTCTCGTTTTCAAAACTTAAGCCCAAAGTGGTTACAGAAGATGGTAAAGAAGATCAATAGGGTACATCGAAAAATCCAAGCCTTATTGAGAATAGCAACGATAGAATAGGTTTTCTAGCCTTATCTGATTTGCAACAAGGCAATTAATCGAAGTGCCCAAGGGTTGACGTTGCAATGCTTTTATCACTACCCAACCAATCATGGCTCAAAGGCTCAGGGGTTAAAAGGGACATTTCCGTAGTCTTGGTAAAATCGCAATCTTTTAAATATTTCTACAGAATCTTTCTCTGGCAAGGGCACAACAAAAAGCTCAGGAGAGGCAATTACCTCACCTGAGGGATAAACCAACTCAAAGTTGTAATCCCATCAATCAGATCAATTTAGGTTTGGCTTGATTCATAAATAACTTGGGGCATAGCAGGACGAGATTTTGAAAAGGTAAAGTCTCGTTTACATGGGGCATAGTCAAACTTCAGTTCAGAGGAATGAAAGGAATTTCCTTTTTTAGCGGGCTCATAAAAGATTGTTCTTCTGAACGTATAGCCTGTCTCATAAAGGATTTTTTGAATACCGTTAACTGCTGATAGAGATCTTGACTGTAATCCCTGCGAAAGCTGATACAAGTAGCTGTTCATCGAAGATATAGACAAAGGTTCAGGATTCACTCGAGAAGGTTCATAGAAGATATCCAGGTTGGGTTGGGGCCGACATTGAAACTGGTTTTGGTACACAGCTTGGGAGGTCACCTCCTGCCAACCTTGTTGCCAAGACCGAACCATCTGGCTGACATCAAAGCCCATAGCCCGCTGAAAATGCCACAGGGATCCCTGTAGGAAAAAGAAGGCCAAATAGAAGTGGGCATTGGCCAACCAAACTCGAGAAGAATGGCTCCAAGCTCCCGTTTGGGTTGGATCAAAATAGTATGGAGCAAAGGCAGATTTCAGCTCCAGAGTTGGCCCATAAAACTCCACCGGATAAGCCAGCGAATTAAACCCGCAAATCCGGCTAGGGCAATACCGAACAGAGAATAGGAGAGGATCCCGTCTGCTGAGAAGAGAAAACGAGCTTTTACCCACTCAAAGGGTGCAACGAGAATGTGCCACATACCCCCTAAAATCAGAAGGCCGGCAACATAGATATGTCCACCCACTAGATCTTCTAGATTATTGACATCGAAAAGATGCGTTCGATAACCAAAGATGGTGGCAAAGTCTAAGGTAGGCGTAGTTACCAACCGCACCTGTTCTGTTGCAGCATCGTACAGTCCCCCGAAAAACATAGCTTTGGCAACCAACAGGAGAGCTCCAAAGCCCAATATCAGGAGGTGATGTCCCAAAATGATACCCAAAGTTTTTGCATCATCCCAGGTAAAATGGAACTTCGATGCCTTTCCAAATTCCATATCCAAGTTGGGAGAGAGCTTGGTCTGGTGAAAATAAGCTCCTCCGGCTAAGACACCTGCTGCGACCATGTGAATACAGCCGATAGCAAAGTATGGGAAAGTATCCACAATCTGTCCATTTTCACCGATTCCCCAGCCCAAAGTTGCCAGATGAGGCAACAGGATTAATCCCTGTTCATACATGGGCAAGTCTGGGTTGAACTTAGCCAACTCAAATAGAGTAAATACCCCGGCCCAAAGCATCATTAAGGCTGCCTGGGCAACATGTGCGACAATAAAGGTATTGGATAAGTTAATAAACCGAGCGTTGCCTGCCCACCAAGGATAAGTTGAAGGTTTTGCTGATTTAGCGTTCATTATTCACTCTGCCCTCCATCAATGGTGAAAATTGACCTCCTCCCAGAATATGGAAGGAGGATCCCAAGATTGCGCAAAACGAGCTCAGCTCAAGCCGGAGATGATGTGATCCAAGTAGAAGCCCATCTCTTGTCCTGCTTCTGTACCGACGCTTTCTGTTACCACATCTTTCATGGCATTGAGAGCTTCGATCACTCGATCGACAGGCACACCCAACGTTGCATACGTTTCCTTGAGACCATTGAGAACTCGCTCATCCAAAATGGAGACATCCGCAGCCAACATGGCGTAGGTGGCATAACGTAAGAAATAGGTCAGATCCCGTAGGCACGCAGCATAGCGCCGAGTGGGGTACATATTGCCCCCGGGAAGGGTAATATCCCCATAAAGCAAACTCTTGGCAACGGTTTTACTGATAATGCTGCTGGCACTAGAACTGATGGTTGTTGCAGCTTTCACACGCAGGCTACCACTTTGAAAATAGCGATTCAGTTTCTCCAATTCAGCAGCATCTAGGTAAGCGCCTTTTTCATCAGCTGGATTGATGATCGATGTGATGGTATCTTGCATGGGTTTTCCTTTGTTGCTAAGTGTGCGAGGTGCAATGATCTTTTGCGATATTCCGATATTCTTTTCTTCTCAATCACCTACAACCACAGAACAAGGACTGATCCATCTGCAAATGAAACTCTACAAATAGGGTCTAAAGATTCATAAATCTAAGCTTCATGGACTAAAAAGCACGGATCAAGCGGTCAAAATAAGGAGCCGCTAGAGCCATTTCTTCAGCAGACATCAACTCCGCTGCTACGTCTTTGAGGCAACCCATTGCCACACGTAAGTTGGGCAGTGGCACACCCAAGGAAATGTACATATCCCTCATGCCATTCAGACCAATGTCTTCTAGGGGTTTATCGTTACCAGCCAGAACACAATAGCTAACCAGGCGTATATACCAACCCTGATCCCGTTGACAAAGAGCCGTTTTTTGAGGGCTGCCACTATTGCTGGGAGTATTCGGACACTTTGCCCAAAAACGCTTGCTGCCCTCATCTACGATTTTTTGCTCATTTGCCGCCAGCTTTTGAGCCACGCTGACCCGGAGTTGGCCTTTGCTAAAGAAATCTTGCAGTTTGTTTAACTCAGCAGTGCTGAGAAAGCGATCTGCTGCATCCGACTGGGCGATCACTTGAGCGACAAGACTCATAATTGTGTTGGAAGCACTCTACAGGTAACAAAGTAAAACGAGTCCTCAAGAAACGAAGTGACTTGTTAAGAAAAAGTTGAAAATTGATATATATTCGCAACAAACAGCAGATCGATAGTGGGTGCCTTTCAGGCGTTCGGCCCATCGTTACTGCTCCACGTTGAGGGGCTCGGTGGCAGAGACAGAATCAGGCAAGATGAGGTCGTTGTTGGTTCCAGGATGTAAGCACTATTCTCGGTTTTTCAACACCGCAATTAGATCCAGGTGATTCAGTTGACGACGGATCAAGATCCCGGACACCACGGCGGCCAGCAAAACCACCAACCCCACCGTGGCGTAGGTGACCCGATGGATCACCAACGGGATCCGATACAACTCTGAGACGTACGCCTTGGCCAAGGAAGCACTCAAGCCAAACCCCAGCAACCAACCCAGCGGGATCCCCACCAAGACCAACAGGCTCTGTTCCCCCAACAAAATGACGCTGATCTCGTGGCGGCTAAAGCCGATGATGCGCAGGCTGGCCAGCTCACGGCTGCGTTCCGAAAGGGCAATGCGGGCGGAATTGTAGACCACACTAAAGGTGATGATGGCCGCAAACAGCGACAGGATCCCGGTCATGACCAGAAGGTTGCGGGCGCTGATATCCCGAAAGCTCTCCAGCAGGGTTTCTCGAAAGGATACCCCCGCCACGGCAGGAATGGCCTTGAGCCGATCGTAAAGGGCCTGCGATTGGGCCGCATCAATGGAAAGATAGGCCCCCGACAGGGTTTCCCCCTCCCGCATGAGGCGATTCAGGGATCCCAGCTCCATGTAGGCCGATAAGCCCAGAAATTCATCCACCACCCCCATCACCTGCACCGCTCGCCGGGGCCGGGATCCCTCCAAAACCTCCACCTGGAGCCATTCGCCGGGTTGGATGTGCAGCATCTCGGCCAGTTGGTCGGTGAGCAGCACCCCCTCCAGGGGCAGCGTCTGAGGGCGCAGGTTGCGATCCAACAGTTGCCGCAACTGGCCCCCCTGGGGCAGTCCCGTCAAGGCCAGCCGCTGGTGATACTGTCCATGGCGCAACTGGGCGGGCACCATGCGGAACCCCTCCACCTGCAACACCCCCGGCAGTTGGGTCAGCTCAAAGCGGGTGCGGGCCGGACGCGGCTCGTTGAAAATGACCGTGACATCCTCCCGCTGCACCTGAAAGAACTGCACCGACATCAGGTAAGTGACAGCATCTCGGAAAAACAGCCCCACCAACAGTAACGAGGCGGCAAAGCTGATCCCAATGATGGATAGGCCCGCCCGAATCGGTCGTCGCTCCAAGTTGCGCAGAATGATCCGCCCCGTCGGGGAAAACAGTCGCTGCCAGCCCAGCCGCTCCACCAAGGTGGGCCGAAAACTCGCCGGAGGCTCCGGACGCATGGCCTCAGCCGGGGGCAAGCGGATCGCCCGTTGCACCGCCAACAGCCCCCCCACCAGTGCCGCCCCCCCACTCACCAACAAAGCCAGGATCAACACCTGCGGGCTGGCCCGATAGGTAAGGATCGGAAAGCGAAAAAAATCGGCATAGAGGCCGGTCAGCCCCCGCCCCAACCACATGCCCAACCCCAGGCCCAGCACGGATCCCGCCGCCACCACCCCCAGCACCAGTTTCAAGTAATGAACGCCGATGCCCCAGTTGCTGTAGCCAAACGCCTTGAGAACGGCGATCTGCTCCCGTTGGGTACTGATCAGGCGGGAGAGCACCACGTGCAGTAAAAAGGCGGCAATGCCCAGAAACATCGTCGGCAAGATCGTCGCCGTCACCTCGAGGCTTTGGATCTCGTCGCTGAGGATACGGTGGGAGACCTGGTTCTCGCGGCTGTAAGCCCCCCGCCCCCCATAGGGATCCGTCAGCCGATCCAGTTGGGTGATGATCGCCTGCTCATGGGCACCGGGGATCACCGTCAGGGCGACACTGTTAAAAGCCCCCTGCAGGTTAAAGGCGGTGCTGAGGGCTGCTTCCCCCATCCACAGCACCCCAAAGCGGCGATTGTCAGGATAGAGATCCCCCGCCCCGCGAATCTCGTAGATGTACTCCGGGGAAAGGGCCAAGCCCACAATTTGCAGCGATTGCCGGCGACCGTTGATAATCGCCCCGATCCGATCCCCCAACTTCAGGTGATTGGCCTCGGCAAAGGCTTCACTGGCCAGAATCTCATGGTCCCGCTGCGGATCCGGGTAGCGCCCCTGCCGCAAAAACACGCGATTGAGCATGGGCTGATCCAAGGACTCCGTCCCGCTGGCGCGAACTGGGGGAATTGAGATCAGCCGCCCTGTGGCCGGTTCCGCCAACCCCGGCACATCCAGCGTCACATCCGCCACCACCCGCGTTTGCACCTGTTGCACCCCCGGGATCCCGGCAATCTGGGCCTCCAAGCGTTGGGGGGCCCGTTTCAACTCCGCAAAGATATGGGCAAACTGGTAGCGGTCGTAATAGGTCTGCTGGGTCAGGGCCAGCGATTGATAGGCACTCAGGGCCAAGACAAAACAGGCGATGCCGCAACCCACCACCAAGGCGATGGCCGTCACCTGCCCCCACAGTTGGCGCAGATCCCGCAGTAGCTTGCGATCGAGAGGATGCAGCATCGTTACCACTCCAACTCGCCGGGGCGGGCCTTGTGGGTATTGCGCTCAATATGGGTGATCTGGCCGCTGCGCATGGTGATTACCCGATCCGCCATGGCGGCGATCCCGGCATTGTGGGTGATCACGGCAACGGTGGTGCCAAACTCGCGGTTGACGCTCTCCAGCACCTCCAGCACCCGTTTGCCGGTGGCAAAATCCAGGGCCCCCGTCGGCTCATCACAGAGCAATACCTCCGGTCGCTTGGCAATCGCCCGTGCAATCGCCACCCGCTGCTGCTCTCCCCCCGAAAGCTGGGCCGGAAAGTGATCGCAGCGATCCCCCAGCCCCACCCGTTCCAACGCCTCGCGGGGGGGCATGGGATCCGGTGCCAATTCCGTTACCAGGGCAATATTCTCTTGGGCGGTGAGGCTGGGGATGAGGTTGTAAAACTGAAAGACAAAGCCAATGTGGTAGCGGCGAAAGCGGGTCAGGGTGGCATCATCGGCATGGCTGAGATCCCAGTCCCGAAACCACACCTCCCCCTGGCTGGGCAGATCCAGACCCCCCAAGATATTGAGCAGGGTGGATTTGCCGCTACCGGAGGCCCCGAGAATGACCACAAACTCCCCTTCATAGATGTCGAGATCCACATCCTGAAGGGCCTGAACGGTGATCTCCCCCATCGGGTAGGTTTTGTGGATCCCGCGCCCGCAAAAGAGAACTGGGGCTGCTGGGGTGGAGGTCGGGGAGGTGGCTGCTCGCGTCAGCGGGACGGAGTTCTTGCGTAGGGGGTGCTGGGTTGGCATCTCGCCAAACTCCGTCAGAACGGCAATGCAAACGGATCGGGCCAAAGGGGATTAAGGATCCCTTCTCTCATCTTCGAGGAACCGCTCCCGATAGGCTGGATCTGTTTGTTTTTCTTCAACGAAGCCGGCTAGATACGGGAGCCCTCTGTCTCGGAGATGTCCCAGAGCAAGGGATCCCGGCTGCCGAGCCGGAGTTTGTAAAGAATTGAGAGTATTTGAGAGTATTTCGATTTACGCCCAGGGCACGCCAGTGCGTTCGCCCACCATAGGGCACCGCCGGTCACAGGTAACAACTATGGAAGTTGAGATCTACCCTCTGGAGGGCTAGCCCTCCGGGCCCCGCGAAAGCGGGAGCAGGAAACACAAGCTCTGTCAAACCCGCACAATGGCTGTATCTGTGATTGTCACCCTCTCAGCAGAACATGGGAATGAGAACATGAGAAGGTTTGGGCATTGAGTCTCGGAATGGACCAACAAGGATTTTGGGACTTGGGGAAACCCTAGGAAAAGTGGTAGGTAAAGGACTCCGTTCCGCTAAGCGTTTCTCTACGGGCCATCCTAGGCATATCACCGGAAAGGGCTGGATGGAATTCTGAGGGGGGGCTGAGTTAAACCTGCCTTAACCCCTGTCAGATTGGCAACTGTTACTATGGGGCAGTTTCACCCTCACCTAAGGAAAACCAGCTATGAACTGGCTAACCTTTCTGTTGGTCTTCATAGGGCTAGCTTGTTTCCCTCTGTCCATCACTGCCTTTATGGATTATCGGCGCTCCCAAGAATTGGTAAAACAACTCTCCGGATCCAAGTTGTTGAAAGCTGCTCAGTTAAGATCGCTGAGGCAAAGCAATCAAAATCTGAAAGGGCGAGAGAGCAAAGGAACGGATCTTGTTCAGGTTTACGGCAGAATTGTTACCCAGAATCCCCTCACCGCTGAGTTTTCCCAACAACCCTGTGTTTATTACAAGTCAAAAGTTACATGGGAATATGAAGAGATAAAGTACCTTCGCAAAGATCTTGATGGCCAAGGCAACGTCATTCGTGAAACCTATATCAGTGAATTCCCGGATAGTTACTACCATCAACCCAATCGTGGAGGGTACGGATCCACCAGTCTTATCTGGGAGAAGAAGGTTGGCCCCATTAATCCCTCACCCTCACCTCCACGAAAGTTAGGAGCTACCAATCCCAGTCTTGAGAAAAAAATGGGTTCTGTTAACGCGCAGCTCAAGCAAAAACTCGGCTCCTCTCTCGTTAACAAGATGGGATCCCGACCTACATACGTTGAAAATGGATGTGAATATTTTATTCAAGAAGAATCGAATTCCAGAAGCGAAGTTATTCATTCTGTAACCCGGCAAATTTCTTTTTTCCTTGAGGATGAGACTGGTCGGGTGAAAATTGATCCCAATGGTGCAGAAATAGAAGCCACTGTCGCTGTAGACGATCATGTTTCTGCACCATCCTCCCATAGGGGAGTTCTTCAGTACGGAGGTTTCAGTACTGACATAACCGGTCGACTTGAAGGTAGAAATCGAAGAACGAAATTTTTTGTCTATGAAGAGCATATAATACCGGTAGATACGGCAGTTTTTGTAATGGGAAAGTTGAGCTTTGAAGCAGGAGAAGCTGTGATCAGGAAGCCTGTTGATGAAAGCCGATTTGTAATCTCTCCTAAATCTAACGAGGAACTATTAAAGGAGCATCAAAACAACATTCAAAACAATTTGTTTACCTCTATCGCCAGCCTAATTGTTGGAGTTGTTACTGTGATCTATCTACTTTCAAGGCTATCAGGCTAGTGAGGTCTATTGTTCTCTCTAATAGACAGATAGATCTGATCCTCGATAACTGGATCATCTGAATCAGGCAACTGGGACAGACAAGTCGCCTCGCTATGGGCGAAGCCTTCTCGAAGAGTACTAAGAATCCCCTGCCTTTGGGCATATCACAGGAAGCATTGGGATCCTTGTGCGCCGCCTGCCCTGCTGCTGGCAAGGTTGCGGACTGGGGCACCCTAGGTAACCTTTTGTTGGCCAGTGCCATACCTCTGCAACTGTTGCTTAGCCCAGTGGGCGTGCTGCTCCGCCAAGCTTGCGGGCATCAGGATTTGGACATTGCCCAGGAACCGGTTCACCCAGCGCAAGAATTCCTGGTGGGAGCGGGGGGGAAGTTTGACCTGGTAGTCCAGGTACTGATTTTCAGAGGATGTCACAATCTTTTGGCTGGGATGGCGGTAGCCCCCCTCACGGATGAAGGGAATAGTGCTGCCGTAAAAACGAACTGTGATCTCGGTGAAAGGCAGTTGGCCCCGTAGCTCCTGACGTTGGTCTTCCGGATCCCCCAGGAACAGTCCCCAGCCGTTTTCCAGCAGTTGATGAACCTGTTGCAGCCGTTGCCGTTGGTGCGAGCGGCTGCGGGGGGGATGAGCAAGAATCTGACACTGATCGTCAAAGCGATCCAGTCGAGCGATGGCCAAGTGTTGGGTATCACACCGCTCGTAGGCCAGATACCAGGCGATGTCGTAGTGGATCAATTGCAAAGGCCAGATGGATTGGGATCCCGTTTGCCCCTGCGGGTAAGGAGCTGCAAGGCG
>JAUQVK010000071.1:0-19076 GCA_039794845.1 Thermostichus sp. DRC_bins_24 | reverse complement strand
AACGCAAGGGATCCGCCTGAATCCAGAAGGGCAACTGCAGTTGGATCCCCAAGGCTTGCGGCAAGAAGCAGACCCTGAGCCAGAGTTTCACGGCGGTCATTTTTATACGGGCGGCAGCTATTGGGTGGGAGAAGCCCTCAGCCCAGAAACACCCACCGGGTTTGCCATGGTAGGGGCGATCGCCTCCTGGAATGCCACCACTCCCCCTGGCACTTGGTTGGAACTGTTGATCCGCGCCAAGGTACAGAACCGTTGGACAAAGTGGTACCACGGCGGGGTATGGGCTTCGGATCCCTCCACACTGGCCAGCCATTCTGTGAAAGGGCAACGGGATGAAGACGGCACTATGTATACCGATTTGTTGGTGCTGGAGGATGAAATCAATGGGGCAGAAGCCTTCCAGGTGAAGTTGCGCCTGTTCACCCAAGATCCCGGCCGTTCGGCAAGGGTGGATCAGGTGGCCGTTGCCCTTTCCAATGTGCCGGTTAAACCCAACCACCTGCTGCCAGGGGATCCCGCCCGCTGGGGCAAGGTATTGGATCTGCCCTCATGTTCCCAGATGGTGTACCCGGATGGGGGAGAGGTGTGGTGTAGCCCCACCTCCTTGGCCATGGTCATGGCCTATTGGCAGCAAGATCCTCGCCCTTGTGAGCCGCTGGTGCGTGCGGCAGTAGCCGGTGTATATGACTGGGTTTACGACGGCCATGGCAACTGGGTCTTCAATGTTGCTCATGCTGCCGAGCAGGGGTTGTCTGGAGTGGTGGCAAGACTCGAGAGTTTTGCACAGGCGGAGGCGTGGATTGCCGCAGGGGTTCCGGTGATCCTCAGCTTTGCCTGGGCAGAGGGAGATTTGGACGGGGCACCGATTCCCAAAAGCAACGGTCATTTGGCGGTGCTGGTGGGGTTTGATGCCAATGGGGATCCCGTTGTCCACGATCCGGCGGCCCCAACCAACGAAGAAGTTCGCCGTACCTATCGCCGGCAGCAGCTGGAGTCACTGTGGTTGGAGCATTCCGGGGGGACTGTCTATTTGATTCATCCGCCAGAATGGCCTGTTCCAAACCTGTAGGGATAGCAGGCACCACCGGCCCTCACCCAGAGCAGGAGAGGGGCTTATGGTTAGCTTGGTTCGCTCCTCCGGGGGGATGGTGCTCCGCACCTTGCGGAACGGGAGCAGGAACCCTAGGCCCTGTCGCAGAAGACCCCCGCAAGGGCTGTATCCCAGGGTTGACGTCAGCAGCCGGCAAGGTCTTACCGGATTTCGGGATCCCATGGAGCTATGAGCCGGTAGCAATCATCACATGTTTGGTGATCTGGTAATCTCTCACTGCTTCTGTTGAGAGATCCTTGCCAAATCCCGATTGCTTGAAGCCACCATGGGGGGTTTCTGAGGTGAGGGGAATGTGGTCGTTAATCCAAACGGTGCCGAACTCCAGATCTGCGGCAAATTTCATCGCCCGCCCGATGTCCTGAGTCCACACAGAAGCCGCCAAGCCGTATAGGACATCATTGCCCAGGCGTAGCGCTTCCGCTTCTTCACGGAACGGACTGAGGGTGAGAACAGGCCCAAAGACCTCACTTTGAACGATTTCAGCTCTCTGATCGACATTGGTAATCACCGTTGGTTCGTAGTAGTACCCCTGAGAAAAACCCGGTGGAATCCGACCTCCTGTTAACACCTTTGCCCCAGCCGCCTTGGCCCGCTCCACAAACCCAATTACCCGCTCCCGTTGGGCTGCAGAGACAAATGGCCCCATTTCCACCCCCTCCTGAAAAGGAGAGCCGAGGGTGACGTTGCGCATGGCCTCCACAAGTGCCTCTTGAACCTCCGCCAGCTTCTGCTCTTGCACATACACACGGGTAGCTGCTGTGCAGTCTTGGCCGGTGTTGACGGTGGCCGCAAAGGTGGCTTTGGCCACGACGGTCTTCACATCGGCATCCTCGAAAACAATGAAGGGGGCTTTGCCACCCAGCTCCAGATGAACCCGTTTGAGGGTATCGGCAGCCGTTCGCATCACCTTTTTGCCGGTGGCAGTGGATCCCGTCAGGCTGACCATGCGCACATCCGGGTGTTCCACCAGAGCTTGGCCTGTTTCGTTGCCCCCAGAGAGGATATTTACCACTCCTTCTGGGATCCCAGCCTCAGCAATGAGTTCTCCCAACATCAAGGTGGTCAGGGGTGTCGGGGGGGCCGGCTTGAGAACCACAGTGCAGCCTGCCGCCAAAGCGGGGCCGAGCTTCCAGACCGCCATCATCAGCGGGTAGTTCCAGGGGGTAATCTGGCCGCAGACCCCGACCGGCTCCTTGCGGAAAATCGAAGTGTACCCCTTGGCATATTCCCCGGCGCTAGACCCGTGGGTATCCCGGGCAGCCGCGGCAAAAAAGCGCAGGTTATCAACGGCAAAGGGTAGATCCCCCCCCAGGCTAACAGAGGCGTAGGGCTTGCCGGTGTTTTCCGACTCCAGACGGGCCAGGTCTTCTGAGCGAGCCTCGATCAAATCCGCCAGCTTCCAAAGGGCCAGGGAGCGCTCGCCGGGGGTGAGTTTCGACCAACGGCCATCGTAAAAAGCAGTACGGGCAGCCTGAACAGCCCGATCCACGTCTGCAGAGCTAGCATCCACCACTTCCGCCAGTTTCTCCCCTGTGGCCGGGTTCTCGATGGCCATGACACCTCCTCCTTGGCTATCAACCCATTGGCCATCAATCCAAAGTTTGTAGGTCATGATGACATCCTCAAAAGCTGGTAAGGGGGGGGTGATTTGCTCCCCTCATTGTGCCGAATCTTTCTCGAATGGAGAGAATTGTAAGGTTCATTCAACTTTTACAGCCCTTGCGCGGGTTTTCTACGGCAGGGATTGTGATTCCTGTTCTCACCCCGCGAGGTGCGGAGCACTAGCCCTTTAGAGAGTGGATCTCAACTTCCACCGTTGTTACCTGTGTTGCATGTAACTGGAGGACACGCCGGTGTGCCCTGGGCGTAAAGGGCTATACATCCCCCACTCAGCTCGAAAGGGATCGTAGAAACCCCTATCTTGCGGAGTTCCCCCGGTGATCCCACACAGAGCCGCCGCAAAACAGACCGCCCGTTCCAACACAATCGCCTCCGACCAACCTTGTAGTAAACCCAAGATCGCCACAGCACTGAAGGCATCTCCTGCCCCGACAGTATCTACCATCTGGGGCACAGGCACAGGATCCGCTTGATAAACCTGGTCGGGCGTAATCATCATCGCTCCTGCTGCCCCCAGAGTGAGAAGTACACTTTTTAGGTTTAGGATCTCCCGCAGCTGTTGGGCCTGTGCAATCGCATCTCGGGCAGGGATCCCTTCCATTTGGGCCACTTGAAGCAGTTCATCCTGGTTGAGCTTCAGCCAATCGCAAGTTCGCAACATTTCCCGCACCGCTTGGGGCCGCCACCAGGGATCCCGCAGGTTGAGATCGAGAAATACCGGGCACCCCAGAGCCGGGATGAAATCTTGAAATTGACGATGGGCGGCCACAGTACGGGCGGCCAAACTGCCCCGGTAAAGCAGGCTGGGCCTGAACGCCTCCAGAGCTTTTGGATCGAGGTGAATGTGGTCGTAGGCTTGGTCGGGCAAAATGGTATAGCCAGGGATCCCCTGTGCATCCAGTTCCACCCGCACCGCCCCCGTAGGATGGTCGGGATCCCGTTGCAGAGCCTCGAGGCTTAACCCCTGCCGCTGCATGGCCGCCCGCACCTGCTCCCCGGCTTCATCCTCGCCAATTCGACTCAGCAAGATCGGATCGGCTCCCAACCCTTTAAGGTTCCAAGCCACATTCAAAGGTGCCCCTCCCAACACCGCTCCCTCGGGAAATTGGTCGAAAAGCACTTCTCCGAGAATCAGGGGTTGGCCATGCAGAGCGTTGACGGAATCCATCCCGGGAACTCAGGAAACACTCAGGAAACAGTTGAACCGTGCAACTCCAAAATTTGCTGATAGGTATTGCTGCGGAACCAGCGATCGATCTCTCTCGCCCGCAGCACCGGCAGTGGATGAGTACGCCCAACGTTTTGTATCTGCTTCAACTCCACCTGCCACAGGTCATCGTCTAGCTCATCATAGGTCCGCGCCTGTTCCAAAAAGGCCTCGACATTCAGCTTGGCTGCCAATTGCGGGGATCCCCCACACAGCTTCATCAACACCGAAACCACCGTTTTTGCCTCTTGCGTCACCAACAAAGCTGCCCGGTCACAGGTAAACTCGGCACAGCGCACCCAGTGCATCAATTGATCTTGCAGCGCTTGATAAAACAACCCCCCAAACGGGATCAAGCTGGTGGAAAGCATCAGGATATTGGCCATCGTCAAGTAAACGCCATGATTGCATTTCAAGTGGCCCAACTCATGAGCCAGCACCGCCTGAATCTCCGGCGGCTCGAGCAGATCCAGCAGTGAGCTGTGTAAAACGATAAAGGGCTTTTTCCCCTGCATGGCAAAGGTATAGGCATTGGGCATGGGGTTTTGCCGCACGTAGAGCTGAGGCACTTCCAAGTCCAAAATGCGACAGGCTTGCACCAAGAGCTGGTAAATTTCGGGTAACTGATGCTCATTAATTTGAATGCTAGAGGCGATGTTATCCAGATAAAACACCTGTTCCGCAGTCGAACCGAGCAAATTTTGAATCAGCAGACCCAGCCCTGGTAACTGTTGCAGTGAGCGGGTCGCCTGCAGATCCACAGGATGACGAAACTGATCGGCCCGAAGGCCCAACAGGATGTGAGGTTCTCGTTGACTTGGCAGCATAGAGAGAAGAGAAAAGTTTAGAACTACAAGGACTACAACTCGTAGGGCACAAATTGACGATAACGATTCAACAAAAACAGCCGCTCCGGTGGGGGATCCGGGAGAACCGGCTTGTAGCTAAACCCAAAAGGATCCTCCCCGGCCGGGATCTCCCAGTAGACAATTTCATTTTGAATGCGGCTGCCATCCGTAACAAAGCGCCCTGTATCGACGGCAGGATGCTCCGCTCGGTTATAAAAGCGTCCTTGCCAAGTTAGCTGCGGCGGTAACCCTAGGGCAAAAAAAAGCCGCTTTTGGTTTTGCTCCTGGTTCAACACCGTTTGCAGACGAGATGCCCAAACCCGCGCCAAATCCGCCGGTTGAGGGGTAGAGTTGGCCTCTGCATCGGCGGGGGTTACCTCCAACAGCAATTGCCCATTCAAGAGAATGCGGCTGGGTTGAGGTTGGGGATCCCTACCGGGGGTTGCTGGGGGGGCCGGACCGGGAGCACTGGGGGTTTCTAAGCTGACCAAGAGCTGAGGGCTGTCGGCCCGGAGTAGGATCTCCTGAAACCGTTGCTCGAGCAGGCGCAGGCGGGCCGGGGCATCGGGGGTACGCAAGGTTAAAACTGGCTCATTCACCACCCGAAACTGACTTTGGGCCCGGGCGACCCCGCTCCATCCACCCCACAGGGATCCGCCCAAGAGCAGGATCCCTGCCCACTTCTTCGCCATCCCCAGCACCTTCATGAGCAAACCCTCACCAGTAAAATTGAAGCTAAAGCCCCCCCTTCCACCGCCACCGTTTTCACCCCATTATCCCCCGCGCTACCCGGGTTTTTTGATCTTAGCCGTTACCCTGGAAGCATCTCTTCCCTTGCGCTGTTCACGGGGCAAGCAACCCTGTCGTCGTTCCTGTCGTCGTTCGAGGTCATCATGCGGATCCCTGCTTCTACCTATCGCATCCAGTTCCATGCTGGGTTTGACTTCGAGGCAGCACGGCAAATTGTCCCCTACCTGAAGGCCCTCGGCATCACCGATCTGTACGCTTCTCCCATCTTTCAGGCCCGTAAGGGCAGCACCCACGGCTACGACGTGGTGGATCCTCGCCAGATCAACCCAGAATTGGGGGGGGGCGAAAAATTTGAAGAACTGTGGGAGACCCTCAACCAACAGGACATGGGTTGGATACAGGATATCGTGCCCAACCACATGGCCTATGATGGCCAAAACCCCATGCTTATGGATGTCTTAGAAAGTGGCCAAAACTCCGATTTTATCGATTATTTTGATGTGAACTGGAACCACTCTTATTTGGGGATCCAGGGTAGGATATTAGCTCCTTTTCTGGGAGATTTTTACGATAAGTGTCTAGAGTCAGGACAAATTCAGCTTCGCTACGATGCCGATGGTCTTAGCATCAACTACTATACCCTAAGGTTCCCTTTAAACATCGATACCTATGCCGATGTATTCACCTACAACTTGGGCAAGCTAAGACGAAAATTAGGACGTAACCATCCCGACTATATCAAGCTGCTTGGAATTCTCTTCAGTCTACGCTTCATCCCCTCCAAAGAGGACCTCCTAGAACGAACCGATCAAATTAACTTCGCCAAATACTCCCTCTGGGAACTCTACAACTCCAGTCAGCCCGTACAGAATTTCTTCGACGAAAACATTGCCATTTTCAACGGCAAGCCAGGGGATCCCTCCAGCTTTGATCTGTTGGACAGCCTCTTAGCCCGTCAGAACTTTCGCATTTCCTTTTGGAAGGTGGGAGCCGAAGAAATTAACTACCGACGTTTCTTTACCATCAATGAACTCATTTCCCTACGCATAGAGGATTGGGAGGTGTTTCGCAAAACCCATCAGATGATCCTCAAGCTCGTCGAACAGGGGCGCTTCACCGGGCTTCGCATCGACCACATCGATGGTTTGTTTGATCCAGAAGAGTATCTTCATCGATTGCGAGAGCGTTGCCCAGAAACTTATATCGTAGTGGAGAAAATCTTAGAATCGGAAGAAACTCTACCCAAGGAGTGGCCCGTTCAAGGTACCACCGGCTATGATTTCTTGATTAAACTGAACGGGATCTTTTGCCAAACCGCTCATGCCGAAGCCTTCGACTCACTTTACAGTCAATTCACTCATCTACAACAGCTGCCGGAACAGGTCATTGAAGAGAAAAAACGTCTAATCATCGAGCGAAATCTGTCGGGGGACATGGATAACCTCGCCTTTTTGCTCAAGCAGATCACCAGCCATCACCGCTATGCCAATGACTTTACCCTCTACAGCTTGCGTCGGGCTTTGGTGGAAGTGTTGGTGTGTTTCCCGGTCTATCGAGTCTACATCCAAAAAGGGATCCTCTCTCCTGAAGGCCAGCAGATCATCCGACAAGCCGTAGAGCAGGCCAAAGAGAACCTGCCCATCTTGATGAACGAACTGAACTTCATTCAGCGCTTTCTCTGCCTGGAGTTTCTGGACAACCTATCCGATCAAGAGAAAAATGAACAGATTTACTTCGCCATGCGCCTGCAACAACTGGCCGGCCCTCTCATGGCCAAGGGTGTGGAAGACACTGCCTTTTATGTGTACAACCGCCTACTTTCCCTCAACGAAGTGGGCGGGGATCCCTGTCGCTTTGGCCTTTCTGTCCAGGACTTTCATCGCTTTAACCAAGAACGGGCTGCCCATTGGCCTCTAGCCATGAATGCTTCCGCTACCCACGATACCAAACGTGGCGAAGATACGCGGGCCCGCCTCAACGTGCTCTCGGAAATTCCTGCCGAGTGGGAGAAACATATTAAGCTCTGGCATGACCTCAATGCCGGCTACAAAGTCCACAGTAAACAGGCCAAACGTTCAGAACTGCCTGATCGCAATGATGAGTATTTTCTCTATCAAACCCTGTTGGGTTCCTATCCCTTTCAGTCGGAAGAATTGCCTCAATTTGTGCAGCGCGTTAAAGATTATCTGATTAAGGCCGTTCGTGAAGCCAAGGTTCACACCGCTTGGCTGCGACCCGATACCGACTACGAAGAAGCCACCACTGCCTTTATCGATCAAATTCTACAGGCTTCTAACCCCTTTTTAGAGTCTTTTCTGCCCTTCCAACGCAAAATTGCCCACTTCGGTATCTTCAATTCCCTTTCCCAAACCCTTGTTAAACTCACCAGCCCCGGTATCCCGGATATTTACCAGGGCACAGAACTCTGGGACTTCAGCATGGTCGATCCCGACAATCGTCGGCCCGTGGATTTTTCCCGTCGCCTCGCTTACCTGGAAGAAATTCAACGGCGGGCTAAGCAAGAGCCCCTTCGGCTCATTGAGGATTTGCTGTTGCACCGGGCCGATGGGCGCATCAAATTGTTTTTGCTCCACCATGTTCTAAAACTTCGTCGGGAGCAACCACAACTGTTTCACGAAGGGGGTTACATTCCTCTACAAGTGAGTGGATCCCATGCAGCCCATGTGGTGGCCTTTGCCCGCCATCACGCCAAGCAAGTATTGATCACCGTGGTGCCACGTTTGTTAACCTCATTGATCGACGAAACCCAGGATCCCCTTGGCGAGTCTGTCTGGCAAGACACCCAAATTCACCTGCCCCGCTGGAAACGGCTGGAATGGGTGAATGGCCTCAGCCAAGAAGGGATCCCTGCCGGTGAAACTCTCCCTATAGGTGTTGTCTTAAAGTCCTTTCCGGTGGCCCTCCTGTGGGGGCAATCCCGTTGATGGTTTTTACGCCATTTCTCACCCCAGCCACTCCAAACGGGAGCAATACACTTTCTGACTTCCCTCTCCCGCTCTGGGAGAGGGGCTACGGCCAGTGCCACGCTGCGCGAAGGGGGTGAGGGCAGGTGTTGCAAACTCCATTCAAAGGGCTATACGCCTTCTGCTCGTTCTAAGCAGGGGCTAGGGCTTGGAAATTGGCGATGCGGGCAAACTCTTTGGGATCCAGGCTGGCTCCTCCCACCAAAACCCCATCGATCTGGGGCTGGGCCATGAGCTCGTCGATATTGCTGGCCTTTACCGAGCCGCCGTACTGAATGGGCAGTTGGGCATGGCCCAGCTGTTGACGGATTAACCCGATCACACGGTTGGCCTCCTGCGCCGCACAGGTCTCCCCGGTGCCGATCGCCCAAATCGGCTCATAAGCGATTACCAAATTCTCCAGATCAATGCCCTTTAGACCGCGCTCCAGCTGCCCCACGATCCAAGATTCCGTCAAGCCCTGGTCCCGTTGTTGTTTGCTTTCTCCCACACACAGGATGGGCGTGAGGCCATGCCGTTGGGCTGCTGCCAGCCGTCGATTGACCGTCTCATCGGTCTCGCCAAAGTACTGCCGCCGCTCACTATGGCCGACAATAACGTAGCGCACCCCCAATTCCGTCAGCATGGGGCCGGAAATTTCCCCGGTAAAAGCCCCCTGATCTTCCCAGTGGAGGTTTTGCGCCCCCACCGCCATCCCAGATCCTGAGCCGTTCCAGCCTCGCAACCCCTGAGTTTGCTCCACCACCAAGGCCAAAGTGGTGAAGGGCACACAGAGGATCACCTGCCGCTCGGGAACCGAACGAGAAGCCTGTAGGGCAACTCCAAACTCTCGCAAAAACTCCCGGGCCTGAGCCTGGGTCTTATGCATCTTCCAGTTGCCGGCGATGAGGATTGGACGCAAGAGGGGATCCTCCGTAGGGGACAGCGAAAACAGGGGAGCCCACATTCCCACAGTGGGTAGACGCAGCTCCCGAGCTTCTGTTTTTTCGTATGTCACAGTGTATCAGCAAGCGGCGTCGGGATCCCCCCAGCCTGCTCCCAGCAAGCATCAGACCTCTTGAGGGCGCTTCTGTTCTAGGCTTTCGGCAATCGCGGCCAGACAGTCTTCCCAGGGGGATCCCCGCTCCAGGTGTTGAACAGTTACCGCATAAGCTTCGAGGTGAGCTTGCAAAAGGGCTTGGCTCTGGCGCAGATAACGATTCATCTGAGCCTTCACTTTCGCCGGGCTTGTCAAAGGCTGCACCGAAGGGATCCCTGAAAGCAGCATCCTCAATTGCTGCCAATCTTGTTCATCTCCCGTGACTTGGTCGTAGTGTAAAGACTCCGCCGCCGCCCCCGCCATCCAGAAAGTGCCGTAGCGCTCCAAATCTCCCCAGGGGATCCCCCCCTGAACCCAAATCACCTGCTGCCGAAAATCGGGAGAAGCCCAGCTCAGCAGCCCCCCAACAACCCTGAAAATCGCCCACCCCAAATCACCTGTTCCACAATCAACAGCGCCACTCCACCCACCAAGGGCACGGCCACCCGCGGCTCCAACACCGCAGACAACACCAAGGCTGCCACGAGCAGTGCCGCACGAGTCACTCCGGCCTCCGACATCACAGGGGATCCCCAACTCAAACCCAATGTCCACATTCGAGGATGGTCAAGAACCCGTCTGAATCCTCTGGTCAAGTGGCTTGACGAAAATTCAGAGATGCCGCATCAGATGGAACCCACCCAATCCTTTCGGGTCCCCGCCGTTACCTTCACGCTTCCTAGCATTGTCAAGCCGGGGATCCCGTGTGAGATAGGATCAATGAGCGCCAAAATCCTGCGCGGTTCAGGTGGGGTGCGCCAGCGTTCTTCACACCTCCAGCATATGGTTAAATCCTCGGGTTCATTCTTCAGTCGGCTTGCCTTCCTGCGGGGGCTGATCCTCATCCTGGCGGTGGTGGTGGCGCTTGTGTACGTAGGCTTTAGCCGCGAGGTACGCCTAGGCCTTGATCTAAAGGGGGGAACCCAACTCACCCTCCAAGCCCTGCCCACCGAAGAGGTGACTGAGATCACACCCGATGTCATGCAAGGGGTAGAGGCGGTTATCCAGCAGCGAATCAACGGCCTAGGGGTGGCGGAGCCTCTGGTGCAGATCAGCGGACAGGATCGCCTGTTCGTGCAGTTGCCGGGGGTGGCGGATCCGGATCGGGCCATTGCCCTCTTGGGAGATACCGCCCAGCTGGATTTTCGCAAAGGGTTGGTTCCCGCCAACACGCTCCCCCGCACCGAATTGGGGGAAATCACCGCCGGCGAGGATCCCGATGCGTTGTTTGAACACGTTGGCCTAACCGGGGATCTGCTGCGCAATGCCTATCCCCAAGCCCCCCGCCGCGGATCCCAGAATTGGGAGGTGTTGCTGGAGTTTAAGCCCGAAGGGGCGGAAAAATTCACCCGGTTAACCCGAGAACTGGCGGGCACCGGTCGCCCAATTGGTATTTTTCTGGATGATGCGCTGATCAGTGCGCCGGTGGTGGGGGCGGAGTTTGCCCGTACCGGCATTACCGGTGGAACGGCGGTGATCACGGGCAACTTTACGGTAGAAACCGCTAATGATCTAGCCGTCAAACTAAAGGCGGGGGCATTGCCGGCTCGCATCCAGGTGATCGAGAACCGCACCGTTGGGGCCACCCTAGGAGAGGTGAGTGTGCGGCGCAGCCTCTACGCCGGCATTGGGGGCATTGTGCTGGTGTTCATTTTTATGGTGAGCTACTACCGGCTGCCGGGCTTGATTGCCGATGTGGCGCTGCTCATTTACGCCCTCTGCACCTTTGCCCTATTTCAGTTGTTAGGGGTAACCATGACCCTGCCGGGGATCGCGGGCTTTATCCTCAGTATCGGCATGGCAGTGGATGCCAATGTGCTGATTTTCGAGCGCATCAAAGAAGAGCTGCGATCCGGCAAATCCCTCTACAAGTCGATCTCGGAAGGGTTTAACCGCGCCTTCAGCAGCATTTTGGACAGCAACGTCACCACCCTCTTGGTTTGTGGCGTTCTCTTTTGGCTGGGGATAGGTCTGGTGAAGGGCTTTGCCGTCACCCTCGGCATCGGCATTTTGGTGAGCTTCTTTACGGCCCTCACCTGTACCCGTACCCTACTGATGGCGGCAATGGGGATCCCCAGTTTGCGCAAACCTCAGTTTTATGGTGTCCGGATGGAGGCGGTGCAATCATGACCACCCAAGAGATATCCCCGACGGATCCGGCTCTGCAGGCCCCCACTGCTCTCGGCTACCGCTTCGATATCGTCAAGCGCAGCAAGCTCTGGTTTACCCTCTCCTTGGCGGTGTTGGCGGTGGGGCTAACCAGCATGGCCTTCTCATTGGCCTCCTTTGGCACCCCCCTGCGCTTGGGGTTGGACTTTTCCGGCGGCACCCTTTTGGATTTAAGCTTTGAGCGGCCCGTCACCACGGAGGAAGTGCGGCAGGCCCTGCAAGTCCACAACTTGGGCAGCAGCATCATTCAACTGGATACCGATACCAGCCGAGAAGCCCTGATCCGTATGCCCCCCCTTTTGGAGGAGGAACGGCTGGCGGTGGAAGCCACCCTACGGCAGGAGGTGGGCCCGTTTGAGCGCAATTTGGTGGAAACTGTGGGCCCGACGGTGGGACGCCTACTACTGCGTTCCGGCATTTTGGCGGTGCTGATTTCCTTCGGGTTGATCGTGGTCTATTTGACCCTGCGCTTCCAGCTGGATTACGCGGTATTTGCCATCTTGGCCCTCTTGCACGATGTGGTGCTGACGATGGGGCTGTTTGCCCTCCTGGGTCTGACGGTGGGCGTTGAGGTGGATAGCTTGTTTGTGGTGGCTCTGCTTACCATCATTGGCTTTTCCGTCAATGACACAGTGGTGATCTACGACCGCATCCGGGAAAATCGCCGGCTGATCAGCCGCAAAGTCAGCTTTGCCGAGGTGGTGAACCTATCTTTGAACCAAACTTTTGCTCGTTCCTTGAACACCACCCTGACCACGATGTTGCCCCTAGTTGCCATTGCCGTTCTGGGGGGGGCCACCTTGAAGGGGTTTGCCGTTGCTCTGCTGGTGGGGTTTGCCTTAGGGGTTTATTCCAGCATTTTTATCGCCAGCCCCCTGTTGGTGTGGTGGCGGCAGCAGCGCTCGGCTCGCATTGTCGCGGAGGTAGAGGCAGGTGGGGATGCAGAACCGGAACAGCTTCCCTCTGAGGCAGAGGGCTAATGTCTCTCCAGGGGTTACAGACTTCCATCGCTGAAAAACAAATATTTAACAAAGCCTGTAATGGAGCCGCCGACTAGAGTTATGATGGCGCCTCTACTGATAAATTCTTGAAAGTCCATTCGTTTACTCAAACCATCAATTTTTGCAATGAGTTTCTCTTCAACAGTATTAATTTTCTCTGTCAAGGTTGACTCGAATCCATCAATTTTTACCGTCAGTTTGGCTTCTATGCCATCAACCCGTTCTTCTAACTGCTGAATTTCCCCTGTCAATTTGGTCTCTACCTGTCTAACCTCAGCTCGTACTTCTTGGAGTTCAGATTGAAGTTGCAAAAACTGCAGATCTATTTTTTTGTCTGAGGCGATGATTAAGTCTTTCAGGTCTTGCAGAGTCGGGTCGCTCATATCCTCGTGGGGTGGGCCGTTGGATTCAGGGATCCTAGCCGATAAGGCTATTATGGCGAAGACCTGCTTAGAATGGGATGTTGAAAACTAGGCTCCCCATGCCATCTCCCACCGATCCTGGCTCAGTCGAGGGTAAGCGGACTTCTGGTATTCAGTCGCTTTCTCCAGCAGCGAAGCGCTTGTTGCGTCTTTACCACGGTGGGAGCTTTGTCTTTTTGGGCTTGTTGTGGATGTTGATCGGGATCCCCAGCCTGTGGGCTTTGCGGGTGGATCTGGGTCGGCTGCTCGACTACTTCACCTGGACGGGCCTGCGCTTTGCCCTGTTTTATCGGCCTGGTTGGCCCACCTTGGGGTTGCTTCTGTGCGTCAGCTTCACGCTGGGGATCTTGATCGCCCAAAGTCGCTATGAGCTGTTCGGCCTTTACCCGATGGAGCGGGTGATGTTGGAGCGGCAATCCCGGTGGATCCTCTCCTTTCCCGTGCGGCATCCGCTGCGGCGCTGGTTGGTGCGCACACTCCCTCCACCCGAGTCCAAAGAGTCCAAAGATTAGAAAGAAAAGATTCGAGCGTTGTTGTTGATCGGGATCCCTGCCGGCACCGATGTTCAAGTCCCCCTTGCGTACGCGCTATCAACCTTCCCCCAATTGGCGAGACATACGCTCTCTACAATCGCCCATGTCGCTGCTCCGCTATGGGTGGCGGGCCGTCGGACTGGTGTGGACAACCCATCGTGGGCTAACGCTGATCCTGGCGGGGCTGACCCTGATCTCGGGGGTATTACCGGCGGCCATCGCTTATACCGGCAAGCTGATCGTAGATGGGGTGGTGCTGGCGGCTCAAACCGGGGAAACTGCGGACCGGCAGTTGGCGTTGCGCTATGTAGCCATGGAAGCCGGGATCCTCGTGGCGCAAGCGGCCACCCAACAAGGGCTCCAAACCTGTCAATCTTTGCTGCGGGTGCTGTTGGGACAGCAGGTGAACGTGTTGATCCTGGAGAAAGCCCTCACCCTGGAATTGGCCCAGTTTGAGAACTCCGAAATTTATGACCAGATGACGCGGGCTCGTCAGGAGGCCTCTAGCCGCCCGATCAGCTTGGTGACGGGCAGCTTTGCTTTGGTGAAGCACCTGTTGTCGTTGCTGACTTTGGGGGGATTGTTGCTGGCCTTTTCCCCCTGGGCGGTCGGGATCCTCTTTTTGGCAGCGTTACCCGGTTTTATCGCCGAGACCCGGTTTGCCGGAGAGGCGTTTCGGATCTTTCGCCGGCGCGCCCCGGAAACCCGACAGCAGGTGTATCTGGAAACCCTGATCGCCCGTGAGGATTTTGCCCGGGAGGTCAAGCTCTATCAGTTGGGGCCGCTGTTTTTGCAGCGTTATCGGGATATTTTTCAAAGGCTTTATCAGGAGGGGCACGACCTAACCCTGCGGCGCGGGGCTTGGAGTTTTGGCCTGGGATCCCTGGGCATCCTCACTTTTTATGGGGCCTATGCCTGGATTGTGCTGGAGACGGTGGCAGGAAGCATTTCTCTGGGGGATATGACCCTGTACCTGACGGTGTTTCGCCAGGGCCAAACCACCCTTTCGACTTTGCTGGGATCCCTGGGTGGCCTTTACGAAGATGCGCTGTATCTGTCCAATTTGTACGAGTTTTTGGAGTTACGGATCCCGCCTCGCCCAGAAGGTGCAGATCATGGCCCTATTCCAGGGGATGGCATCCGTTTTGAGGGGGTGAGCTTTCGCTATCCCAACAGCCCCAAAACGGCCTTACAGAACATTTGGCTACACATTCGCCCGGGAGAAAAATTGGCCTTGGTGGGCAAAAACGGCTCCGGAAAAACCACCCTGATCAATTTGCTGGTGCGCATGTACCCCCCCGATTCAGGGCGCATTACTCTGGATGGATTGGATCTGCAAAAGTGGGATTTAGAGGTCTTGCACCGGCGCATCGGGGTGATCTTTCAGAACTTTGTTCGCTATCAATTTACGGCTGGAGAGAATATTGGCTTGGGGGATGTGCAGCATTTACAGGAGCGCCCCCGCTGGGTGTTGGCCGCCGAAAAGGGCATGGCGCGTCCCTTTATCGAGGAACTCCCCCAAGGGTTTGATGCTCAGTTGGGCAAATGGTTTCGAGATGGGGAGGAACTCTCGGGGGGCCAGTGGCAGAAGATCGCCCTCTCCCGAGCCTTCATGCGTTCACAGGCGGATATTTTGGTGTTGGATGAGCCCACTGCTGCCATGGATGCAGAGGCAGAATATGAAATTTTTGAGCGCCTCCATGCCCTAACCCGGAACCAGATCGCCATTTTGATCTCCCACCGGTTCTCCACCGTGCGCATGGCCGATCAAATCGCGGTGATGGAAGAAGGACGAATCGTCGAGCAGGGATCCCATGCAGAATTGCTAGCCCTGGGGGGACGCTATGCCCACCTGTTTTCTTTGCAAGCAGCAGGATACCATTAGACCAACCCTTGATCCAAAACCTCACGAGAACGAGCGATTGCTGCTCTCAAATTGGCCCGCTGAGTGTAGCGCATCGTCATGGCGGCAGTGGTATGGCCAAGCAGATGCTGAATATGTTCCGGGGCAACACCGCGATCCAAAAGTAGGGTGGCAAAACTGTGGCGGAATTGGTGGGGGGTTTGTTGGCCCGGTTCCGGTTCCGTGAGCTTTAAGACAATGTGGCGCAGGCCATCGTAGGTGAGGGGTTTCCCCCGGTAGGCCAAACAGCGAGATTGGGAGACAAACAAAGGATCCGTGGGGGCGTACAGGCCTCGTTCTAGGTTCAAATACTGTTGCAGCAACTCCGAGAGGGGATCCCCTACCGCCACCGCCCGCGGTTTGCTGCCCTTGCCACAGCGTACTTCCAACAGGGATCCCTCAGGGCTGATTTGAAAATCTTGAATGGTCAAGTCCAACAGCTCCTGTGCCCGTAAGCCACACTCCAGCATCAGACGAATCAGGGCGGCATAGCGCAGCGAATGGCTTTGAGCCCGCTGCAAAACCCGCTGCAACAGCAGCCGATCCAGATCGCGGGGCAACCGAGGGGGGAGGCGGGCAGCCCGAATCGCTTGGGTAGGCAAGGGGTTTTGGAAATAACCCCGTTGGTTGGCCCATTCAAAAAACTGTTGCAACGCCAGCCGCTTTAGGTTGTAGGTGGCCGGAGAAGCAGGGGGATGGATCCACTGGCCGGAACGGCTCTGAAAGGGACGCCCCTTCAATCCGTTCAAAAATACCTGGACGTGCAGCGGTTGAATCTGCTCCAGCGGCACGGGACAGGTTTTGGCAAATTGTTCCAGGGCAATGCGATAGGTACGGCGGCTGGCCGGGGCCAGATCCCGCTCCCGTTCCTGCAGAAACTGCCCCACCAACCGGCTGAGGCTCGGGGGCACGGTCTGATTCTGGAGTGGCTGGGGATCCCTCATCCCTTAACCTTAACGAAGTGCTGACCCAAGGTGGGATCCCGACTCATGATCGCTTGATTGCTACCCCAAAGGCATGTGCTGCGGGATGAAGTCGGTATACACTTCCCCCTTCAGAAACGCCTCGTGCCGCAGGATCTGCTGGTGAAACGGGATCGTGGTGGGCACCCCGGTGATGGCACATTCGCTCAAGGCCCGCTGCATGCGGCGGATGGCAGCAGCCCGATTGGGCCCCCAGGCGATCAATTTGCCCAGCAGCGAATCGTAATAGGGGGGAATGCGGTAATCGGTGTAGATGTGGGAGTCCATACGCACCCCCGGCCCCCCCGGAGGCAAATAGGCGCTGATCGTGCCGGAGTGGGGCCGAAACTGTTGCTTGGGATCCTCGGCATTGATGCGGCACTCAATGGCATGTCCCCGCAGTTGCACATCCTTCTGGCGAAAGGAGAGGGCTTGCCCTTGGGCAATGCGAATTTGCTCGGCAATTAAATCCAGTCCCGTCACCATTTCCGTTACAGGGTGTTCCACCTGGATGCGGGTGTTCATCTCGATGAAGTAAAACTGGCCGTGCTTATCCAGCAAAAACTCCACCGTGCCCGCCCCCACATAGTTCACCACCTTGGCCGCCTTAACCGCAGCAGCCCCCATGCGGGTGCGCAGAGCTGTCGTCAAGGCGGGGCTGGGGGCCTCCTCCAGCAGCTTTTGGTGCCGCCGTTGAATGGAACAATCCCGCTCGTACAAATGCACCACATTGCCCTGGGTATCCGCCAGGATTTGAAACTCCACATGGCGAGGGCGCTCGATGAATTTCTCCAGGTAAATGCCTCCATCTCCGAAGGCTGCCTGGGCTTCTCCCTGGGCAGTGCGCATCATTTTCAGCAAATCCTGGGCATCTTTGGCCACCCGCATCCCCCGACCGCCGCCCCCTGCCGTAGCTTTGATGATCACGGGGTAGCCAATTTTTTCCGCCAGCTTCACCGCCTCATCATCGGAGCCGATCAATCCCCGACTGCCGGGCACTGTGGGCACCCCCACCGATTGCATGGTTTCGCGAGCGGTGGCTTTGTCCGCCATTTTGCGCATCGAGTCGGGGGAAGGGCCGATAAAGATCAAGTTGTGATCTGCACACATTTCCGCAAACTTGGCATTTTCCGCCAGAAAGCCATAGCCCGGATGAATGGCCGTGGCCCCACGGGTGAGGGCTGCCGAGATGATATTCGGGATATTCAGGTAGCTCTTGCTCACCGGGGCATCCCCCACGCAGACGGCCTCGTCCGCCAGTTGCACGTGCAGCGAGTTGTGATCGGCGGTGGAATAAACAGCTACCGTCGGGATTCCCATTTCGTGGCAAGTGCGGATAATGCGCAGGGCGATTTCACCCCGGTTGGCGATCAGGATCTTGGTAATGGGCGGCATGAGGGGCGAGCAAGCGAAAGAAAAACCCTAGCCGCTAAAGTCTAGCGGCCCCTGCAATGCACAGTGTGCAAAGATTGATCCTACCACGGTGCAGAAACCCTGCCCGCCAGGATTCGAGCGCTCTTATAAGCCGACGATCTGGGTATTTTCAAAGGTGGAGAGAATCGCATCCAGGTCCTTGGTTTGCAGGGAATAGGTGGCGGTGGCATCGTTGCCAAATTGGATTTCGTCCCCATCCTCGAGATCCTGAAATTCCACCCGCTGCCCCCGCACGTAAAGGCCATTGGTACTGGGGGTGCCCTGAATATCACCGTCGATGATTTGGTAGGTGAAGCCATCCGGGGAAGTGGGAGACTCCGTTTTCACCAAAATGGCGTGATGGCGGGAGGCATACTGCGAGTCGATGCGGATGCTGTTGCCGGGATCCCGACCCAGCGAATACAGCTCAGCCGTTAACCAGTAGGCTTTCGGCCCATTGCGATCCTTGACGATCAACACGTGATTGAGAGTGGGTCGAGAAGGAGGCGTAGTCATGAGTTACACCTGCTTGCACACCACGAAAGCAGGATAGCCAAAACGATAACATGGGATCCTGTAGCAACTTTAGCTCTCCCGCTGGGATTCGAGGATAGTGGAGCAGACCAAAGGCAAAAGATTCCAGTTGGATTTCTGGTATCGAGGCAAGTCGTCTATCCCAAGGCCCACAGGGTGAGGATCCCCCGCGCAATTCAATCTCCAGTAACGTCTTCCCGATACTGAGGGCTTACGCAGTACGGCGCGGGCTTTCCAAAAGCCCTTCAGTAGCCCTCCGGCTATCTCGTTCAACCCACACCCACAAGATAACCAGGAGCCTCCAGGCTGTATTACCGACAGCCCGATTGTTTTGATAGGGTTGGCCCCGTTAAAAGCCGCATCCCCCCGCCAACCCCAATGCCCACACCCAAACCGCTTACCCCTTCACATCCGGGTGAATGGGCAGACATCGGTGGCACGTTTGACCGGTGTAGGCCGGATTGACCGCAACAACCTTCACACCCGCCCTCAAAGCCTTGTACTCAATGAACCCCCTCAACCGGTGGAACGCCCAACTGTT
>JAUQVK010000070.1:0-3386 GCA_039794845.1 Thermostichus sp. DRC_bins_24 | reverse complement strand
CTCGACAGGCCAAAGCGAGCGCGAATCTCGTGGTAGCAAAGGGATTGCAGCTTGAGGGCATTGACCATCTTTTCGGGTGTGTTCTGGTTAACCCAGTTCAACGCCTGCCCAAACGCCTAGCGAAATAACTGAACACCCCTACATCACTCGGCACAGCCTTTGCGCGGATCCTCTAGGACAAGGCTTGTGCTTCCTGCTCTCGCTCGGCGAGATGCAGAGCACCATCCATCGAGAGGGCAGGTTTCAACTCTGGTTTATGTCTGGGGGGGTTGGATCCGGGGTGAATCGAGGTAATAATGAATATCATTATTGTTATCTTTACTCCTAGGAACTGGACATGACTGATCAAAAGCAGAGGAATCCGCAGGGCTTCACCAGGCAAGTGGCTCAAGCAATGATGTGGGGGTTGGCAGCAGCCTCAATTGCTGTGGCTGGATGGGTGGAGCAGCGCTCTGTGCAAGCCCAGGAATCGGAGCCCCCCAAGGTGGTGACAACAATTCTGCCGATTACGCAATTTACCCGTGCCGTAGCGGGAGATCGGGCGCAGGTCACACCCCTACTGCCCACCAATGTCGGTCCACACGACTACCAAGCTCGGCCTGAGGATGTCCGTTTGCTGGCTCAGGCCGATGTACTGGTGATCAATGGCTTGGAGATGGAAACTTTCTTGGAGGGATTGATCGCCAATGCGGAGAACCCGAATTTGTTAACAATTGACAGTAGCGAAGGGATCCCGACGTTGCGCTCTCAGGAGCCGAAACATGGGCACGGACATGGGCACTCCCACGGGCATGGACATTCCCACGGTCACGGACATTCCCACGGGCATGGACACTCCCACGGACATGGACATTCCCACGGGCATGGGCATGGACACACCCATGGAGAATTTAACCCCCACATTTGGTTGGATCCGCAGCGAGCTATTCAACAGGTGGAAAATATCCGAGATGGCCTCATTTCCGTGGATCCGCAAGGGGAAGAGGTTTACCGTGCCAATGCTGCTGCTTTCATTGCCGAGCTCACAGCTTTGGATCAGGAAATAGCCGCCCAACTGGCTCCCTTTGACGGCAGACGTTTTGTGGTTTTCCATGACTTTGCCCCCTATTTTGCCGAACGCTATGGTCTGAAGGCGGAGTTTTTGGTGGAAATTCCCGAAGCTAGCCCTTCCCCTGAGGATGTGCGGCGGGTAATGAACACCGTACAGGAGTCGGGATTAAGAACCATTCTGGTGGAACCACAAGCCGGAGATACCAATCCCTTTCAGGTGCTGGCCAGCGATTTGGGGGTAGAGGTGCGGGTGTTTGACCCCATAGAAACCAGTGGTCCGGAGGGGATCGAGCCGGAATACTATCTAACCACCATGCGGCAAAATGTGGAAAATTTGGTGTCGGCCTTTCAAGCAGAAACCGCTTTTCTCCCCTCGTCAATACCCCTAACGGCCTGGGCTGAGCACCTGCCGGTGATGGCTCGATGATGCCTCATTCTGAGGAAAAGATTTTGGCCGTAGAAGGGCTGACGGTCTATCGCGGCTCCCAGTTGGCCGTCCAGAATGTGTCCTTCGAGTTGGCGGCGGGCTCCCACATGGCCATCGTGGGCCCCAATGGGGCAGGCAAAAGTACTCTGATTCAAGCCATTCTGGGGATCCTGCCCCGCCAATGCGGATCCATTTCTATTTTGGGTGCTCCCCTAGGGTTATCCGGTGATCTACCCCAGTCGGTGCGGCAACACATTGCCTATGTACCCCAGAACTTTCAGTTTGAGGCCCGGATCCCCATGACGGTGGCAGAGTTTGTCGCCTTGGGCTGGGGAATGTTGCGGCCTCGCTGGCCCTGGGGGGGACACCCCGCTCGTGGCCAAGCCGTCAGGGAAGCCCTGGAGCGGGTGGAAGCCTCGCATCTATTCTCCAAGCCCCTGAGTCACCTCAGCGGCGGAGAAACCAAGCGCGTGTTGTTGGCGTATTGTTTGGTGTGGCCGCGACGGTTGCTGGTGCTGGATGAAGCTCCGGCGGGATTGGATACCCGCAGCGAAGGGGAGTTTTATCGGCTACTGGAAGAGGTGCGGCAATCCCTAGGTTGGGCGATTCTGCAGATTTCTCACGACCTGGAAATGGTGTCCCGCCATTGTGACCGGGTGCTATGTCTGAATCGCTCAATCATTTGTCAGGGATCCCCCCAGGTGGCCTTGACTCCAGAATTGCTGATCAGTGCCTACGGATCCGAAGTTGCCCGCTACGTGCATCTGCATCGGCAATGATGAGGTGTTGTCCTTACCGAGGTTCGTGAGGATGCAGGAGCAGTGGGTGCGGATAGTGGAATTGTTGCAGCTGCCCTTCATGCAGCGGGCCCTGTTGGGAGGGATCCTGACTGGGGTAGCGGGTGGGTTGCTGGGCAGTTTTGCCATTCTGCGGCAGCTCTCCTTTTTTAGTGATGCCTTGGGCCATTCCGCCCTGTTGGGGATTGTCCTCGGGGTGCTGCTGGGGCTGGATCCCACCTGGGTGTTGATTCCCTTTGGGGTGATGTTTGCCTTTGGAGTGACCTTGGTTCTGGAGCGCACCCAGCTACCGGTGGACGCGGTGCTGAACATCATTTACTCCTCGTCACTGGCAGTGGCGGTGATTGCCCTCAGCTTGATGCGAGCCTCCCGAGGCAATCTCAACCAGTTGTTGTTCGGGGACATTTTGGGTATCAGCCCGGTAGCCCTGTGGATGAGTGGCATCCTTTTGCTGATCTGCCTGGTGTACTTGGGGTTAACCTTGCCCTCCCAAATGTTGCTGACCTTGCATGAGCCGTTGGCCCAGGCCCGCGGAGTCCGGGTGAGATGGCAGCGGATGATCTTTGTAGTGTTGCTAGCTTTGATGGTGGCCTTGGCCATTCGCTCGGTGGGGGTGCTGCTGGTAAGTGCCTTTATCGTTATCCCAGCAGCCACGGCACAGTTGTTGGCCCGCCGGTTTGGCACCTACGTGCTGCTGGCCATGAGCTTGGGAGGGCTGAGTGCGGTGGTGGGAATGATAAGCTCGGTGGCCTTTAATTTGCCCTCCGGACCCAGTATTGTAGCCACCCAGTTGTTCATGTTTTTGCTGGGGATGGGGGTGAGGTGGGGAAGGGGAAGGTAGAGGTGGGGAATGTAACGTCTTCCCGCCGCTGACGGCTTACGCAGTCGCGGGCTTTCCAAAAGCTCTTCAGTCGCCCTCCGGCTATCTCCTTCAACCCACAGGATAACCAGGAGTCTCCAGGCCGTATTACCGACAGCCCGATTATTTTATAGGGTTGGCCCCGTTAAAAGCCCCATCCCCCTGCCAACCCCAATGCCCATACCCAAACCGCTTACCCCTCCGATAGGACTTATCGACATCCGGGTGAATACGCAGACATCGGTGGCACGTT
>JAUQVK010000069.1:0-44893 GCA_039794845.1 Thermostichus sp. DRC_bins_24 | reverse complement strand
GCCCCAACCTGGTGCAGATTTACATCTTTTGGGAGCTGGTGGGGATGTGCTCTTACCTGCTCATCGGCTTTTGGCATGATCGGCAGGCGGCGGCGGAAGCAGCCCAAAAAGCCTTTGTGGTCAACCGCGTCGGCGACTTTGGCCTCTTGCTCGGTATGCTCGGCCTGTACTGGATTTCTGGCACCTTCGAGTTCAATGAGATCGGGCGTAACCTGCAGGAGATGTTGGCGTCTGGCTCCGTGAGCACCACCTTGATCGCCCTGTTTGCGGTGTTGGTCTTCTTGGGGCCAGTGGCTAAGTCAGCCCAGTTCCCGCTCCATGTGTGGCTGCCGGATGCGATGGAAGGTCCTACTCCGATTTCGGCTTTGATCCACGCAGCAACGATGGTAGCGGCAGGGGTCTTTCTCGTGGCCCGCATGTTCCCCGTGTTTGAAGGGATCCCTGTGGTGATGGATATCATCGCCTGGACAGGGGCCGGTACCGCCTTTTTGGGAGCCAGCATCGCCATTACCCAAAACGACATTAAAAAGGGCTTGGCCTACTCCACCATCTCCCAGTTGGGCTACATGATCATGGCCATGGGATCCGGCGCCTATGGGGCGGGTCTGTTTCACCTGATGACCCACGCCTATTTCAAGGCGATGCTCTTTTTGGGATCCGGCTCTGTCATTCACGGCATGGAAGCCGTAGTGGGTCACAACCCTGCCTTGGCTCAAGACATGCGCCTGATGGGGGGCTTGCGCAAATACATGCCCATCACCGCTATTACCTTCTTAATCGGGACGTTGGCCATTTGTGGGATCCCGCCCTTTGCTGGGTTTTGGTCGAAGGATGAAATTTTGGGTTCTGTTTTTGAGCACAACCCGGCTCTGTGGGGCGTGGGCTTTTTAACGGCTGGGATCACCGCCTTTTACATGTTCCGCATGTACTTCCTCACCTTTGAAGGGGAATTTCGCGGCACCAACCTTACCCTGCAAAAAGAAGTAGCGGTCAGTGAGGGTCGCCCCGTGCCCGCCTTTGCCTATGCCTTTGCGGGTAAACCGGCCTTTGGCCCCGGTGCCATGAACATTCAAGAAAAACCCCAGCCCAGCAGCCATCCCGAAGCTGCGGAAGATGCCCATGGGGATCCCGATCACCATGCCTCTGAGCCCCATGAATCCCCTTGGTCCATGACCTTCCCATTGGTGGCTTTGGCGGTGCCTTCGGTGTTGATTGGCTTGGTTGGCACCCCTTTTGCCAACTACTTTGAGGCCTTTATCCATCCACCTGGGGAGCACCTGGGGGAAGCTGGCTCGATTTTGCCCCGGGTCGCCGAAGAATGGGCGGAAGTGGTGGCGGGGCACTTCGAGTGGTCGGAGTTTCTGATCATGGCAGGAAGCTCCGTCGGCATTGGCCTCCTCGGCATTACCTTGGCCAGCTTGATCTATTGGTCTAAACGCATCGATCCCGGCACTTTCCCCCAGAGTTTGCAGCCTCTCTACTACTTCTCCCTGAACAAGTGGTACTTCGATGACCTCTACAATCGCGTCTTTGTGCAGGGCACCCGCTTTGTCGCCCGGGAAGCGCTGGAGGTGGACAGCCGCATTGTCGATGGTATGGTCAACTTGGCTGGGCTAATCGCAGTGGTGAGCGGCGAGGTGATGAAATACCTGGAGAGCGGCAAGGCCCAGTTTTACGCTCTGATCATCTTTGCGGCGGTGGTGGTGATGGTGGTGCTGTCGGGGATCGGCTTCTAGACCACGCGCCAAAGGCGGATGCCACCGGAGCGGTTTCCACTGATCAGGGTTTGCCCATCGGCGCTAAAGGTGAGGGCGCTAATACAGGCGGCAGGATCCCGATAAACCCTCAGCGGCGCACACAGGGGCAGGTGATGCAACCAAATGCTGTAGTCATCGCCGCCGCTTGCCAGCCAGCGTCCGCTGGGATCGATCGCCACTGCCTTGATCCAGTTGTCGTGCTCGGGGTGAACTCCCAGCAGCTCCCCCGTGAAGGGATCCCAGCGTTTCAGGGCGCAGTCTACGCCTCCCCCGGCCAGTTGCCGACCATCAGGGGTGAGGGCAGCCGCGTTCAAGGGGCCGATGGAGGGAATGCGGCGAATGCTCTCCCCGGCCACCAAATCCCACACCCAAACGGTTTCGTCATCGCTGAGGCTGGCCAGAAACACCCCTCCCTGGCTGAGGTTGAGGGCATGAATGCGCTCCGCATGCCCGCGCAAGTTGAGGTAGGGCTGGCGACTGTGCAAATCCCACACCTGAATCACCGGATCAGATCCCCCCGCCAACACCAGCCGGGATCCATCGCTGCTGACCACCAGTGCCTGCAACGATTCCAACCCAGTGGTTAACTGCCCCAACGACTCGCCCGTAAGGGGATCCCAAAAGCGCACCTCCCCAAACCGACATCCGCTCACCAGCAGCTCTCGTCCCTGCCAACGGGTCAGGCCCAATCCTCGAATCGCCCCCCCATGCCCCCGCAGACAGTGGCGCAATTCGCCGGATCCCCAATGCCAGATCCGCACGGTGCGATCCGTGCTGCCGCTGATCAACAGCTCTCCCGCCACAACTAAGGCCGAAATGCTGCCGGTATGGCCCACAAGGGTTTGGGTTTGAATGGGGTTCCACGCCAGAGGATATGCAGTCATGGGCAAAGGAGTGAGCAATCCAGTTGTTCGAGTTTAACTGTCCTATCTGATCGGGAATCAACGTGAGATTTCCTGCCCCGGCCAGTGTTGACGGATACGGAATCCACCGGGATCCCTCTCTACCATGCCAACAGAGATTCACGAATTGCTTGCGAATCGAGCGGATCCCTTGCCCTCAACGAGGCTTTTGCCCATGCTGGTCACTCAACACCCTGTCTTCCGGCGTTTTTGGTACCCAGTTATGCCCCTTTCCCATCTCCGACAGACCCAGGGCCAGCCCGGGAACCCCCAACCTTTTCAGCTGCTTGGCCAGCGAATCGTGCTCTGGCTCACTCCAGAAGGAACCGTGGCCGCGGTGGAAGATCGCTGTTGTCATCGCACGGCGCAGTTATCCCGTGGCTGTGTGGTCGCAGGTTGCATTCAGTGCCCCTACCACGGCTGGCAATTTGACGCGACAGGCGCCTGTGTAAAGGTGCCGCAACTGCAGCCCCATGAGCGGATCCCGGCCAGCTACAAGGTTAAAGCCTTTCAAACCCAAATCCGCTACGACTACGCCTGGGTGTGCCTAGAGCCGGATCCTCTGCTGCCCATTCCCGACTTTCCAGAAGCGGAGGATCCCCGTTATCGGGTAATTCACGACTTTTACGAAGCTTGGCAGTGCAGCGCCTTCAGCTTCATGGAAAATGTTTTCGACAATGCCCATTTCAGCATCGTTCACACCCGCACCTTTGGCGACACCAGTAACCCAATCCCGGCTATTTCAGAAATTCGTGAAACCGACTACGGCTTTCACACCTACGCCGAGATCCCGGCGGTGAACAATGACCTGCAAAAGAGCAACCTGGGCATGAAGGAAGACCGCACCCTGCGCTGCACCAGTGGCGATTGGTTTATGCCCTTTCTGCACCGGGGCAAAATCGTGTATCCGAATGGCCTAGAGGCGATCCTGTTCGTGGCCATGACCCCCATCGACGACTACACCTCCCAGATGGCCCACTTCTGGATCCGCAGCGACCGCGAGGAAGATGCCCCCGCTGCCAACATCATTGCCTTCAACCGGCAGGTCATGGATGAAGATCGGGTGATTCTCGAGACCATCCCCGCGGATCGCCCCCTGGCTGTGGAAAGCGAACAACACATGCTCTCGGACAAGCCCAGCATTCTGATGCGCCGTAAGCTGATGGCCCTTTTGCGAGAGAGTGAACGGGGATCCCTTGTGAGCAAAGGGTGAAATAGGTTTGGTCACGCCCACCGAAAAAGGATGCTGAACCCTAAGGATTGGTTGCTGACTATACAGAAGCCCTTGGAAAACTTGACTCTAATTATCACTGAAACAAAGCTGTCCATCCGTGGGTCTAAGTCGGCTTGAGTTTTTCGACCACATTTAAGATTTTTCCTCAACTGGAGCACCCCTCATGACACGTAAGCTATCCAGACGTTTGGCTTCGACAATGATGTTCAGCCTGCCTTTTGCTGCCCTGGGCATGCAGCGGGCGATGGGGCAAACCCGAGATATTTTGATCACCAATGGTTGGCTACCGGCTGGGCCGGATTCCCCTTTTACACTGGCCATCGATCGGGGTTTTTTCCAGGAAAATGGCCTGAACGTGACGATTGAGCGGGGGGCGGGATCCGCAGATGCCCTCTCCAAGTTGGCGGCAGGGCGCTACGCTTTCTCCAAGGGAGATATGTACTCCATGATGGAGTTCAACGAGAAGAACCCGGAAGTGCCCCTAATTGCAGTGGTAATCGAGTCAAACCGTCATCCTGGCGGGATTTTCACCCTCAAGAAAAACGGCATTACGGATCCCAAGCAGCTGGCTGGGGTGAAGATCGGTGCTCCGGCAGGGGACGGGGCCCGTCGTCTATGGCCGGTGCTGGCCAATATCATCGGCATGGATCCGGAGTCGGTGGAATGGGTGAATTGTGAACCGGCGCTGCGGGAACCCCTCTTGGCCCGTGGCGAGGTGCAGGCCATCTCCGGTTTTGGCCCCTCGGTGGTGCCCAGCTTGCAAAGACTGGGCATCTCCGAAGATGAATTGGAGGTGTTCTACTTCAACGACTACGGCCTCAACCTCTACGGCCCGGTTGTCATGAGCCGCCTGGAGTATGTGAGATCCAATCCGGATATTGCCAGGGGCTTTGTGGCCGGGTATGTAAGGGGGTTGGTGGAAACCATCAAGGATCCGGTCACGGCTTTTGCCACCTTGCCCAAGCACTTTGAAGGGGCAGATGCTTTGGATCAAGACACGGAATTAACCCGCCTCAAGTACACCATCGCCAACTACTGGGACACCCCTGATACCCGTGCCAATGGGGTGAGCGCCGTGGATCTGCAGCGGTTGCAGACTTCTCTGGCCCAAGTGGCGGAAGGCTATGGCCTGCAAAGAGTTCCCGATGCCAGCGAAATTCTAACCACGGAGTTTCTGCCCCCGAAAGAGGCGCGCATGTTCGCCTAAGGCCACCCAGCTTGGTTCGGGACAACCATGGGATCCCTCAGCCCAAAACAGCTGCTATGCTACGGGGCAAGTTGAGCGGATCCCTTTTCTATTTCTATGGCTCCTCGTCGTGCTGCATCGGCTTCGGATCCCCTGTTGGCCTTTGCCCGGCAGGAGGAAGAGGCTGTCTCAGAACGTCCCTTTGCTCTCAAAAACCAGATCGAGGCGATTCTCTATCTGAAGGGACAGCCTTTGGAGCTGGGGTCGCTGGCCCAGTTGGCGCGCTGTAGCCGCAGTGATGCCTACGAGGCGCTGCTGGAGCTGATGGAAGACTATGCCCACCGCGACTCGGCCTTGGAGGTGTTGCAGGTGGGGGAGGGGTTTGCCCTGCAATTAAGGGAACCCTTTCTGGAACTGGCCAATCAGCTTTTGCCCCCCGAAATTGGCGTTGGCGCCACCCGCACCTTGGCCACGATCATTTTGCGCGGGCCCCTCTCACAGGCGGAGTTGGTGGAGCTGCGCGGCCAAAGCGCCTATCAACACGTAGCGGAACTGGTGGAAAAAGGCTTTGTCACCCGCTATCGCAAAGAGGGCAGCCGTTCCCAATGGTTGCGGGTTACCGACAAGTTTCATCGCTATTTCACGGTGGATGAGCTGGCCAAAGAGGCGGTAGAAACAGCTTCTCTAACAGACGAGTAAACTGCTCTTGGGGATCCCGGGCACCTATCAAGCTCAGGAGCAGATCCCAACAGACAAACCTGGGAAACCACCATGGCTAAGCAACGCTACGACGGAAGTTGCCACTGCGGGCGGATTCGCTTTGTGGTGGAAGGGGATCTGGATACGGCCACCCTCTGCAACTGCTCCATTTGCACCAAGAAGGGCTTCATTCATTTAATCGTGCCCCCGGAGGCCTTTCAGCTCCTCTCCGGCCAAGCGGACATGACCACTTACACCTTCAACACCCAGGTTGCCAAACACCACTTTTGCCAGGTGTGTGGTATGCACCCGTTTTACATTCCCCGTTCGGATCCCGACAAGATTGATGTCAATGTACGCTGTCTGGATGGGATCGATCTGGAAAACCGCCAGTTCCCTACGTTTAACGGCAGAGAGTGGGAACAGGCCATCGGCGGGGACTTACCTTGGCGAGTGACCCGGGAGCCAAAATAGCGAAAACAGAGAAAAGATAAAAACAGAGAAAAGATAAAGGACGATCCGTGGAAAACCCGCGCAAGGGCTGTATCGACCCATTACCTTAGTGGCGATGGGATCCCTCATACCCAGGAGCGGGTTCTTGTTCGGCAGGATCCCTGGAGTTTTGGCGGGCGTTCACTTGGGATTCCATCAGGTGCAACAGACGATGGGTCTCCTCCGGGCTGAGACCCTGGATTTGCATCCCCAGCGGGTTGCGGAACCACAGGGCTTGCTGCGGAAACGGAATTTGGATCCCGGCTTGGTCGAAGGCATGCTTGAGGCGACGACGATACTCCCGCGCCACCTTCCACTGCTGCAGCGGTTGCACCTTGATCCAAATGCGTAGGGTCACCCCCCGTTCGTCAAGCTGATCGACACCGTGCATTTCTGGCACATCCAGAATTTTCTCCCGCCAAGCTGGCTCCCGATACATCTCCAGAGCCACCCGTTCGGTCAGGGTCATGGCCAGCTCCAGGTCATTTTCGTAGGCGATCACGATCCCCAGATCCACTCGTGACCAGCCATTGGAGAGGTTCTCCACAACGCGGATGGCACTGTTGGGAATCGAGATCAAGGTGCCCTCGGTGTTGCGCAACTGCGTCAGGCGCAGATCCATGTGTTCCACCAGGCCCCCCCGCCCATCCACCACGATCACATCCCCTTCGGCAAATTGATCCTCGAGCAAAATCAACAGCCCATTGATGATGTCTTTGATCAGATCCTGGGCTGCCAGGGAAATGCCCAGGCCAATGAACCCCAAGCTGGCCACCAAGGGGCCGATATTCACCCCCACCCAGGCTAGCCCCACCAGGGATCCCACCAAAACCAACGTCATGGCCGCGATCCCTTTGGAAACTCCGGCAAAGGTGCTGAGGCGTTTGCTGAAGCGATAGGTGGGGGCATTTTGCCACTGTTCCTGGCGCAGGGCTGCGAAGAGGTTATCCAGCACCAGGCCGCTCAGCCAAACACTGCCGTAGGTGGCGAAGCCTACCCCCGCCAATCGCAACAGGGGACCCCGCAGAGAGACAAGAAAGAACGTTTGCAAAGCCCGAGTCTGGGGGAAAAGCCCCAAGCTCACCCCAACTCCCCCTACCCATAGGCCAATTTGCACCAAACGCAGCAGGCGAATTTGCAGCTCCAGATAGGATTCCTGCCGTTTGCGTTGGGCCTGTTGCTCCAGCAGGATCGGATCCACACCCGGTTGTTCCTCCTCCTGCAGACGTTCCTGCGCTTCTGCCTGGATGGCGTTGTATTCCGTCTGCAGGGCATCCCGTTCTTGCTTCAGTCGCCGCCGCTCCCGTTGGCAAAACTGGCTCATCCCCCAAACCGCCACCAAGATGCCAAGGGCGATCACCGCTTGCCGGCGCAGAAATTGGGGCTGTCGTTCCTGCTGGGACGTGCGCAAGGCCTGCTCAACAATCCTGGCCACCTGCTCCGCCCAATCGATGGCTTGCGTGCCCTGTAGCTGCGCATCCAGGGAGGTAACCGTGAGCAAATGCTGCCCGTTGACCTCAACCACCGGCTGGTTGGTCTGGGCGTCGATGGTGACCGAGACCTCCAGAGTATCCAAATCCAGTGGCATGGCAACCAGGCGACGCAAGGTTTGTTCGATGGAGCGGACTCGCTGCGACACGGGGGGAGTGCTACCTGGATCCCCCGAGGGGGCAGTGACCAAAAACAGGCGTCGGCCATCTAAAGTCACTGCGCCCGTTTCGATGTTGGAGGTAGCGGGCAGGCTGAGGGCTTGCCGCAGCTCTTCCAGGGCATCCACTGTATTCAGCAAAGGCAAATTGGGCCGGGGGCTGTTTTCTGGAGGGAGGGTCTCCTGCGACCAGGTGGGGCCGGCGGCTAGGAAGACGCCAAAGATAAAGGGCCACAGCAGGGATCCCGTTTTCCCGAGCCTTAGCCTGTGGGGATGTAGTGGATTGTGCGGCATGAGCCGATGCGGTGCCTCAGTCCAGGAAGAAAAATGCAATGCCAAGGATGGCGTAGGTGGCCAAGAGCAACAGTCCCTCCAGCCAGTTGGAGCGTCCATCGCTGCTGACGGAGTTGACCAGCAACACCGAGACGGCGATGGCCACCAGCTCCACCATGCCGAAGTTAAAGTTCATCGGCTGATCGAGCACATCCCCCGCCAACACCAGCACCGGGGCTACGAAGAGGGCAATTTGCATGGTCGAGCCGAGGGCGACCGAGAAGGACAAATCCATCTTGTCTTTCATGGCCACCGTTATCGCTGTCGCATGTTCGGCGGCATTGCCGATGATCGGCAGCAGAATCACCCCCATAAACAGTGGCGTGACATGGAAGTGTTCCAGAGTAGTCTCCAGGGTATCTACCAACAATTCCGACTCGAGCGCCACCAACACCGTCAGCGTCAGAAGAGCCGCAACCCAGGGCCACAACCCAACTCGTTCAGGGGGAGCCGTCAACACCTGCGGAATCGATCCCTCCGCTTGCAACACCGGATTGGGGGCCAGGCGATCGGCAGCTTCGTCTTCGGCTTCTTCAGCCTCGTGAATGGTGTAGAGGTAACTGTGGGTCTTGAGGGAAAACAGCAGGGTGAGGCCATAAACCCCGATCAACACCAGGGCCACGGCAGTGGAAAGCTCTTTGATGGAGAGATCCCCCAACGTTACATCCGCATAGGTGACCACACTGGGCAAGATCAACGCCACCACCGCCAGGTTCATGACCGAGGCGTTCATGCGGGCCACTTCAGGCCGAAAGCTTTGCTCCCGAAACTTGATCCCCCCCAACAACATGGCCAAACCCGCCACCAGGAGCAAGTTGCTGATGATCGAGCCGGTGATCGAGGCTTTAACCACATCCACCAAACCCGCTCGCAGCGCCACCAGGCCAATAATTAGTTCTGTGGCATTGCCAAAGGTGGCATTCATCAGTCCCCCGAGGGTGGGCCCGGTCAAGGCAGCGATCTCTTCGGTGGCCTGGCCCATAAACTTCGCCAAGGCCACCACCGCCAAAGCCGCACAAACAAAGACCCAGTTGGGATCCCAGCCCCAGAAGTGCCCCATCCAAGACAGGGGAACCCCCGCCAACAACAGGATCATCAAACTGTTCAAGCCTTTCTGCCAACCTTCAGCAGAACGTGTTGGAGAAGGCAGAGGATTGGCATTCGCAAGGGTCATGGTCGAAGAAAGGGAGGAAAAAAAGAAGCCAAAGGGTACAACTCGTCAGCCCTACCCCGAGGTCAACAAACCCCTAGGCCGAGCTACTTTCAAGAGTCTAGCGGTTGTCAGGAGGGGTTGAATAGGTGCTGTGCCCCTCCAAGCAAGCTAAAGGGGGATCACACGGGTGCGTTGCAACTGGCGGGTGATTTCTGCCCCCAGTTGATCGGACAACCGCCTCGGATCGGCAATTTTCAAAACGCTGCTGCCCTCTACCTCAAAGGGGAAGGATCCCTCCACGCCATCGCGGGGCATTTGTACCAACAGCAACTGTTCAGGGCGTTTCGACTGTAGGGCGTAGCCCAACTCCAGACAGACCTGCGGACTAGGCAACGGACGACCGTGGCCATTCACCTGCACAGGGGTGACATCCGCCACCACCAGGAGGGCATGTTTGAGCTTGCGAATCAGCGCGGCATCGATGAGCACGGTTTCCGCCTCAGAAAGCGGGGATCCCTGAAGCTGTAAGGGAACAGCAGGTTTGTGTTTGCGGTTGATCGTCTCCACTACCGCCTCAAGGGTGCGCTGCAGCGTGGCGCTGGACTCAGGGTAATCGGACTGGCCGCAGAAGTGGATCGTCGGCTCTACCATGCTCAGGGTGGCGCGTTTGTTGAAGTAAATCTCGCGGCTGATCAAATCGAGGTTGGAAATGCTGTAGGCGCCGCTGCCTTCGATGTAAAACTCCACCGGTTCCCCTTCTAGGTAGCGCTGCCACCACAGAGAAGCTTTCACCTGCTCGACATCGTCGAGAAAATCTGCCCGCATCGCGGTTTTAAGCAAACCAGTCCGGCTCAGACGCAGATCGGGGTTTTTCTGCTGAACTTGGGAGGCGGACAAGACCGAATCCAAATACCAGGCTTTCAGGACGATGATCGCCATGGGATCCCTCGGGGTTTAGCCTCAAAGGTACCTGATTTTTCCAGAGATCGTTATCCCCCGTTCAACCCATCTGCAGCGCCAGATCCAGCAGGCGGTGGGCCATGATCGGTTTTGGCAAAGGCGGGATCCGTTCGGGTGCTCCCGAGCGTGGGATCCAATAGCCTTGGTTGTGGTCGCTGCCAAAGCCACTGCCCGGTTGGTCGATCGGGTTGGCCACAATCGCATCCAGCCCCTTTTGGTGCAGCTTCTCCTGGGCCGGGGGCAGTGGCTCACCGGTTTGTGCGGCAAAGCCGATGATGCGTTGATGGGGGTATTTGTGGTGGCTTAAGGCCCCAACGATATCCGGGATCCGTTCCAATGGCAGCATCTCCGGTAATTGCGCCTTGGGCACCTTGCCCGCAAAGGGTTGGGAGGGTCGCACATCCCCGACAGCGGCGGCCATCCAGAGTACATCCATCTGCGGGAAGCAGTTGGCTAGGGCCTTCTCCAATTGAGTGGCAGTCTCTACAGCCAAGGTCTGAATCCCGAAGGGTTCCGGCTGAAACGGGATCCCGATCGGCCCATGTACCATCGTCACGGTTGCCCCCCGACAGGCTGCCGCCACAGCAAGGGCAATTCCCATCCGACCACTGGCAGGGTTGCCGATAAATCGCACCGCATCGATCGGTTCTCGGGTACCGCCGGCACTGACCAAAACCCGCTTGCCCTGCCAATCGCGGTGTCCCCCTGTCCAGAGCAGAGCCAACAGATACTCCTGCAGGGCCTCTGGCTCCAACATTCGCCCAGCCCCCACAGCATCGCAGGCCAAGCGGCCACTGGCGGTCGGTAAAGCCCAAAAGCGTGGGTCCTGCTGCAACTGTTGCCAATTACCGGCTACAGACTGAGCTGCCCACATTTGGGTGTTCATGGCAGGCGCCACCGCCACCGGACAATGGGAAGCCAAGACAACATTGGTGAGCAGATTATCCGCCAGCCCATGGGCCAATTTACCCAGCGTGTTCGCCGATAACGGAGCAATGACCAAGGCTTCCGCCCATTCCCCCAACTCGATGTGCAGTGGTCGGCCTCGCCCGGCCTGCCAAAACTCTGCATCCGTAAGGGTGGGTTGGCGAGACAATGCAGCAAATGTTAAAGGAGAAACAAATCTTTCGGCAGCCGTTGTTAAAACCACTTTCACCGCTGCCCCCTGTTGTGCCAAAGCAGAGACCAGAGCAGCGGTTTTGTAGGCGGCAATTCCTCCGCATACCCCGATCAGGATGCGCCGAGTTGACCAAAAGGGATCCATGCAGAGTTGACATCAAAACAGCCTGGATTCCAGTTTCCCTGCTTTTGGGCCGAAGGGATCCGAATCGCCAGGGAAGGGTCTTCGACTGGGCGGATTAGAGAGTGGGGAATGTTGCCTTTGGACACTGCGGCCTAGGCCTGGATCCCTCCACAAACCTCGCTTGCCAACCGATGGGAAAGTGTCAGCACAGACAAGAGCAGACCCAGCCATCAGCAAGACGCATTTCCACTGCTGTTTTGCGCACTTGATCTGTAGATCTAATCCTGGCAGATGAATTCAGGTCATTAAATAAGGAAAGACTTATCGAAAGTCTATTGCAAGTCCTGTTTCTTTCTGGCTACACTAACTGTTGTCCCTAAATCATCTTGATATGGCTACAACCAACAAGGTAAAACCGCTGACTGGGCAAGAACTCCTCGATAAGGTGACTTCGATGGAGAACGTGGATCGTAAAGAGAAAGCGCGTGCCTGTGGGTATGTCACCTACACCAAGAATGGCCAAGAGCGCGTGAATTTGATGCAGTTTAACAATGCCCTACTCAAGGCCGTCGGTGTAGACCTAGATGCTAGTGATGAAAACGGCTCCCGCGGTCGGGCGCCGACCTTTCGGGTGTCGGTTCATAAAAATGGTAACCTCCTGATCGGTGCTGCCTACACCAAGAAGATGGGTCTTAAGCCCGGTGATGAGTTTGAGATTAAGTTGGGCCACCACAACATTAAACTAGAGCGCATCGACTGATTCGTCCTTGCTCTGTTCGGCTTCTCCTTGAGGGATCCAGTCTCCTCCTGGATGAGGCTCCTACCCTGATTTTTTCGGTTCCTGATGATTTGGAGGCGGCAGGTTGCTCTCTAAGTTGCTTCTTCACTGAGCAGATCTGATAGTAAGTGGTCTTAGTCAGTGAAAGATGTGGGCAGGGATCCTCATGATCTGTTTTCGATCTTCGAGGATCCTAGATGGTTCTCATTAGCAACCGGCTGAAGTGCGAATGGGTTCTTTATCCCTTAAAGGGCAGTAACAAAAATCGCCTACATTCAGGCCCGCGGACTGCCTCTGTCCCGTCTGGGTTTTTGGACACCGGAAGAAGTCGAGATTGTCCGTACCTGGATTGTGCAGGATGGTGCCCCCCAGACCGGCGCCCGCGTGCAGGCGGGTGACCAAGGGAGTCATCTCTTAAATTTTGAATAGCAGTTGAATAGAAGCAAGAAAGAAACACCAACAGACTCCCCCTCGGATCTGTTCTGGAGCCCCATAACCATGACCTCTTCGCAACCGTTAGCCACCGTCATTCAGGGATCCCTGAGCCGTGGACTGGAAGCTCGCCTCAACCCAGGCGTTTCGGTAGAAGACCTGCGGGTGGGCAAGTTTATGGTGATTCAAGGGCAACGCAACCGTTTTTTCGGCCTGCTCACCGATGTCACCCTCGAGGTCAGCAATACCCAGATTCTGATCAACCCACCGCGACCGGAAGAGGTGTTGCTGCGGGAAGTTTTGGCCGGTACCAGCACCTACGGTATTATCGCCCTCACCCCGATGTTGATGTTGGTGCCTCGGGAAACCGAGGCGGAACGGGAGTATCCCCTGACAAATCCTGACTTGGCAGAGCCTCAAACCGCCCTCGCCACCCCCAGCATGGAGCTGCTGCCCGTCAAAACCGTTCCCGCTCATTTTTCTCAGGTGTACGAGGCGCGGGAGCTGGATTTTCGTACCGTATTCGGCTGGGAAGAAGACCCGGAGCGGCGCAACTTCGCCATTGGCCAGCCCCTCGATATGCCCGTTCCCATCTGTCTGGATCTGGATCGCTGGGTGGAGCGCAGCAACGGCATTTTCGGTAAATCCGGCACAGGCAAATCTTTTCTAACTCGCCTCATCCTCTCCGGCATCATCCGCAAACGGGCAGCGGTGAACCTGATCTTCGACATGCACTCGGAATATGGCTGGGAGGCGGCCACCGAAGGCAAGCAATTCAACACGGTCAAAGGCTTGCGGCAACTTTTCCCCGGACAGGTGCAGATTTATACCTTGGATCCCGATTCCACCCGGCGGCGGGGGGTGCGCGATGCGCAGGAGCTGTTCATTGCCTACAACCAAATCGATGTGGAAGATCTGGCGCTGCTGGCGGGAGAGCTGAACCTTTCCGAAGCCAGCCTGGAAAACGCGATCATCCTACGCAACGAGTTTGGCCGCGATTGGATCAGCCGCCTGCTGAGCCTTTCCAACGCCGAGATTCAAGAGTTCTGCGAACAGAAAATGGGCAACAAAGCCTCGATGATGGCCCTGCAACGCAAACTCACCCGCCTTGACGACCTGAAATACATCCGCAACAGCCTGCCCCACAACTACATTGGTCAAATCCTGGACGCCCTCAGCCGGGGTATTCATGTGGTGATCGAGTTCGGATCCCAGTCCAACTTGCTCTCCTACATGTTGGCCACCAACGTCATCACCCGTCGCATTCACCAGGCCTACGTGCATCAGGCGGAGCGCTACCTGCAATCCAAAAATCTTCTGGATAAACCCCGTCAACTTTGCATCACCATCGAAGAGGCCCATCGCTTTTTGGATCCCCGGGCCGCTAAGCAAACGATCTTCGGCACCATCGCTCGGGAAATGCGCAAATATTTCGTCACCCTGCTGGTGGTGGATCAGCGCCCCTCTGGCATCGACAGCGAAGTGATGTCGCAACTGGGCACCCGCATTACCGCACTGCTCAACGATGACAAAGATATCGAAGCGGTCTTTACGGGGGTAGCGGGCAGCCAAAACTTGAAAACCGTTCTGGCCAAGCTGGACTCTAAGCAACAAGCCCTTCTCCTCGGCCATGCCGTACCGATGCCGGTGGTGGTGCAGATCCGTCCCTATGATCAGCAGTTTTACGCTGAGATCGCCGACCCGGACTGGCCGCAGGCTTCGGATGCGGAGGTGCTACTGGCGGCGCAGCAGGCTAAGGCAGATCTGGGCTTGTAGCGAGTTTGCCCCAGCAGCAGCGTTGAACCCTAGGGGATCAACACCACCTTCCCCTGCACCAACCGTTGGCTGAGGTAGTAGTGGGCATCGGCTGCAGCCCCCAAGGGAAAGGTTTTGTCTACCACCACCCGCAATTTGCCCCCATCCACCAGGGCCGCCACCTGTTGCAGAATCCATCCTTGATGGGCCAGGGCGGTGGGAAGATTCATCAGTTGGGGTGTGAGCATCAGGGTAAATTGAATGTCCAAGTTGCGCTGGCGAGCTACCTTCCAAGGGGTGTCTGGAGCCGGTTCGAGGAGGGTACAGAGGCGGCCGTAAGGACGCAGCACCTGAAAGGTTTGGCCGAGGGTGGCGCCACCAACGGTATCAAGGGCGAAATCCACCCCCTGACCTGCGGTCCAGTCGAGTACCGCCTCCACCCAGTTATCCGTCTTGTAGTGGATGGCTAAGGTGGCACCCAACCGTTCTACGAATTGGGCCTTGGCTTTAGAGCCAACGGTGGTGGCCACAGCCGCCCCGGATTGTCGTGCCAGTTGAATTGCCAGATGCCCCACACCTCCTGCCCCGGCGTGAACCAGGAGGGTCTTAGGGTTGGCTTTGGGAAATACGGGGTCGCCTCGATCCCCCAAGGCTTCCCAGGCAGTGATGATCGCCAGGGGTAGGGCTGCAGCCTGAATGAAAGACAAAGACTTCGGCTTGTGGGCAAGGGCTACTTCAGGGACAACCGTGTACTCAGCGTAGCAGCCCCCCCGATCCCCCAAGCCACCGTAGCAAAAATACACCTCGTCCCCCACCTGAAATCGCTGCACTGCCGAACCCACAGCAACCACCACCCCGGCTCCATCACACCCCAAGATCGCCGCCCCCCGATCCGGATAAAAGGTGCCCCGCTGCCGCAGCTTGGTGTCAATGGGGTTAACGCTGGCGGCCCGCAGCTGGATTTTTACCTCGTTGGGGGCTTGAATATCAGGCTCGGGCAGATCCCGCAGAACCAATACTTCCGGATCGCCGAATTCGGTAACGACAATCGCTTTCATGCACTTTAAGGAAACTCTTGAAGAGGTTAGCAAACGGTTCGCTCGAGAAGCTACGCCGGCGGGTTACGACAGGCAAAATGATTCTGGAAGGCTCTGGGATCCCATACTGGCTTGACAAGCTTCCAACCGAAGATGACATTGGGAATCTATCAATCGATCGGAAGTCTGCAGAAATTGGTGTCAAGGGTGTCGGAGCTCAGAGGAGGGGGGAAGGATGAGCGAAAGGACGTTATTCGATAAGGTGTGGGATGCTCACACCGTGCGTATTTTGCCTTCTGGACAGACGCAACTGTTCATCGGCCTGCACCTGATCCACGAGGTCACCAGTCCTCAGGCCTTTGCCATGCTGCGGGAACGCCATCTGCCCGTGCTTTTCCCGGAGCGTACGGTTGCTACTGTCGATCACATCATTCCCACCGACAATCTGGCCCGGCCTTTTGCGGATCCCTTGGCAGAAGAGATGCTTCAAGAGCTGGAGCGCAACTGCCGGGACTACGGCATTCGCTTCTACAACAGCGGCTCGGGTCGGCAGGGGGTGGTGCATGTAATCGCCCCGGAGCAGGGCCTGACACAGCCGGGGATGACCATTGCCTGCGGCGATAGTCACACCTCTACCCATGGAGCCTTTGGCGCGATTGCCTTTGGTATTGGCACCAGTCAAGTGCGGGATGTGTTGGCCAGCCAAACCCTTACCCTCTCTAAGCTGAAGGTGCGCCGCATTGAGGTCAACGGTCGCCTTGGCCCCGGTGTATACGCCAAAGATGTGATCCTGCACATCATCCGCAAGTTGGGGGTGAAAGGTGGGGTGGGCTATGCCTACGAGTATGGGGGGAGCACCATCGAGCACATGAGTATGGAAGAGCGCATGACCCTCTGCAATATGTCGATTGAGGGGGGGGCCCGCTGTGGCTATGTCAACCCGGATGCGGTGACGTTTGAGTATTTGCAAGGACGAGACTTTGCCCCTCGGGGGGAGGTTTGGAAGGAGGCAGTGGCTTGGTGGCAGAGCTTAGCCAGCGATAGCGATGCTGTGTACGACGATGTGGTGGTGTTTGAGGCGGCAGATATTGCTCCAACCGTCACTTGGGGAATCACTCCCGGTCAGGGCATCGGGGTGGATGAGCGGATCCCGGCGCCGGAAGAGCTGCCGGAGGGTGAGCGGGTTTTGGCCCGAGAAGCCTATGCCTATATGGATCTGGAACCCGGTCAGCCAATTTTGGGGACACCGGTGGATGTGTGCTTCATCGGCAGTTGTACCAATGGCCGCTTGAGTGACCTGCGGGAGGCCGCTAAGATTGCCAAAGGTCGGCAGGTGGCAGCAGGGATCAAAGCCTTCGTGGTGCCCGGGTCGGAACAGGTAAAACAGCAGGCGGAACAAGAGGGGCTTCACGAGATCTTTCAGGCGGCGGGGTTTGAGTGGCGGGATCCGGGATGTTCCATGTGTTTGGCCATGAACCCTGACAAGTTGGTGGGTCGCCAACTGAGCGCCTCTTCGTCGAACCGCAATTTTAAGGGTCGTCAGGGATCCGCCAGTGGACGCACGCTGTTGATGAGCCCGGCTATGGTGGCAGCAGCGGCGGTCAGCGGCAAGATTGTTGATGTGCGAACGCTCCTGTAGTCTGGGGTGGGCTTCCTTGAGCTTTGGACTAGCTTTGGACAGGAGGGGCTTGGCGGGCAATCACCACGATCAAGTCGCCCTCCAGCAGCTCGGTATCGGCGGGGGGGTTGACCAGGGAGGTGCGGGATCCCCCTTGGCGGCGTTCTACGGCGAGCAAGATGCCATCAAAATCTTGTTTGGCTCGCAGGGATCCCTGGGCGAAGGTGAGCCCCGCCCAGGCTTTCGGCAAAGGCACCTTGTAAAATTGGTTGCCGATCTGCACCGTCAGCAGTTCCGACAAGATGTCTGTGAGGCCGCGGTTGCGCGTGGAGGTGGCGATCAGGTGGCTGGTCATTTCATCGCCGACCACCACATCTTCCACACCGGCAACCCGCATTTGCACATCGTTTTTGCGATCCAGCAATTGGGCACAGGTGTGAATGCTGGGGTTGAGCTTTTCAATGGTGAGGGCGGCTAGCACGGTGCGGGCATCGCGGTCCTGGTCGCTGCGGGGGCGCGTGGAATCCGCCAGCAAAATCGCCTGACTGGCCTGCCGAATGCCAATGCTCTCCAGCACATCCAGCGCGGTGTAGTCGCCGGTGTGGAAATAGAGGTTGGAGCGATCCACCTTGCGCAGCTCTCGCTCGGGCATTTCCACAAACTCCGCCACGATTACAATTGGGCAGTCCCGCAGTTTCGCGTCCGATTGCAACTCTTCGATCACCAAGTGGCCACCACGATTCCAGCCACAGATGACGATGTGCCCGCGTAGCTCGTCTAGCTCCATCAAGCGTACCTCTAGTGCCTCCCTCAGCCGCTCGATCATCACTGCCGAGACGATCCCCGTCAAGACGGCGAACATGGTGAGACCGCTCAAGGTCACCACCAAGGTGACCAGTCGTCCTGCACTGGTGCTGGCTTCCGCCCCGATCGGCTCTGCGGCAATCATGGTGAAGACGCTCCACCAGAAGGCTTCGTTGAGGTTGGAAAAGGCCCCGGCGGGATCCCCTTCAAATTGGTAAATGGCCAAGGTGCCGCCGATCAGAATTAGACCAATGACCAAGAAAACGCCGATCTGCAAGCTGAGGCTGGTGGACAGTGGCCCCCCACGCCGACTGAGGCGACGATTGAGCAAAACCCCTAAGCGCAGCAGCCGCAACAAGCGCAGCAGCCGCAGCCCTCGCCAGAGGGGCACCACCGAAAGAATATCCAGCCAGTAGTTTTGCCAAAAGCGCCGTTTGCGATTGGCAACCCAATAGCGTAGAGACAACTCCAGAATGAACAGGCCGTTGATCCCATCCCCCAACCATTGCAGAGGCTGCCCCAGGTCGGTGCGGCTCAGTTCGGCTTCTGCCACCACCAGCAGCACTGAAGCCACAATGAGAGCCATCAGCAAGAATTCCAGCCAGGGCTCCTGGAGCAGCTGTTCCACCTGAGCTTTGAGCGTCTGCTTTGAGAAGGGCTTGGGAACAGCGTAGGTTCGGGATCTAGGCATCTGCTGGGGCAGCATAAGGGGGCCCTCGGTCTCCATCGATCGTTGGGGGGCCAGACCCTGGCCCACTGGGCAGCGGCGATATTCTAGCCAGGATGGGCTTTCTCGGCGATAGATAGAGATGAGCCCCCCTTAGGACTGAAGGGATCCCAGCGGTGGGGGAGTGGCCGGCACCGTGGGGACAAGGCTGAGACGACGCAACCCCTGTACTCCGGCATCTGCCACCACGACACTGCCATCCGGCAACAGGGCCAGAACCGAGGGCTGGTTAAAGCGCGCCTGGGCAGCGGGGCCATCTTGCCAGCCGGGCTCATTTTGGCCGGCCAAGGTAGAGACCTGCCCTCTGGGGTTGAGGCGACGAATGCGGTGGTTTTCCCGATCGGCCACCCAGAGGATCCCGGCGGTATCCAGGGCCAAGCCACTGGGGAACTGAAAGCGGGCCTCCTCGAGCGGGCCATCCGCATAGCCCGCCCCCTGCCCCGATAAGGTGGTCAGTTGCCCGTTCGGAGAGAGAACTCGAATGCGGTGGTTGCCCTGGTCAGCGATCCAAATGCGTCCGCTCGCTTCTACCACCAAGGCTGTGGGTTGAGACAACTGCGCTTGTTCCGCGGGCCCATCGGCGGATCCCGCCTGACCCGTCCCGGCTACGGTGGTCACTTCTCCTTCGGGGGTAATGCGTCGAATGCGGTGATCGGCGCGGTCGGCCACGTACAGGCTGCCATCTGGTCCCAGGGCTAACCCAACCGGTGTGCGAAACTGGGCCTGTGAGGGATCCCCGTCGCGGTATCCGGCCACACAGCTGCCGGCAAAGGTGGTCACCTGTTGTTGGCTGTCGATATGGCGTAGGCAATGGTTGCCACTGTCGGCCACCCACAATCCCCCCTCGGGATCCCAGAGTAGCCCCTGCGGTGCGTCAAATTGGGCCTGGTCGGCGGCTCCATCCTGATGGCCAGCCCTGCCGTTTCCCGCCCAAACCTCTAGCTCACCCTCGGGAGACAGACGAAAAATCAGGTTCTGGGCTGCATCTGCCAGGTAAAAATACCCCTCAGGATCCACGGCCATACCGCTGATGGCTTGTACCGAGATCGTGGATTCTGTGCCGGCGTTAGAGACAGAAGTGCTGCTGATGGGTAACGTTTCCACCATCCAGGCTGGCGCTCCTGTGGCGGTAGGCGTGGGGGAAGGACTGGGGGAAGGGGTGGTCACAGGCCAGTCGAGGACAAGCGTACCCAACCCGTGGCCCGAGGCATCCGCCAGGGCAACCCAGACGGAACCCGACAGGGAAGAAGGGGGCATGACCGTCAGGCGGCCATCACTGCGGGAGCGGATTTCCCCCTTCAGGGGTCGATTGGGGCCGGTGGCCGGAGCAAAGAGAACGGCTTCTACCCGGTCCAGGTTCTCGCCGGAGAGCTGCAACGGTTGCCCAGGGGTCAGTTCTGGAGCGTTTGCATGAAGTAGAGGCACGCTCACCTCCGAGAGCACCAACAGGGAAAGGCGGCGATTGGCACCGCTGCTGATGCTACCCCCGGAACCGCCGGAGCGAGCAGAAAGGGTCAGGGATCCCCTTCCTTGGGCCAAGGTGGTTGACCCCCGGTAGGCGACGGCACTTAGCTCCGCTTCCCCGGCGGGAGGATTGGTAAAGGTAAAGGTGGCGGGTTGCCCTTGGCGCAGGGTGGCGGTGGCAGTTTGGCGATAGGAGCCACGGGTAATGCTTAGGTCGATCCCTTCCACCCCAGGCCACTCGGAGTTGCGAGCCAGCCAACGATCCACTTCTGCAGCTGGAAGCTGTGCCACCAAGTCGGATCCCTGCTCTCGGAGCAACAGCACAATGCGGTTATCCGGCACCGATAGACCAGACTGACGCGCCTGCTGCAGGGTTAGAGCATCGGCTACAGGGGGAGATGGAATGGGGGTTAAGACTGGCTGCAGAGCAGAGGGAGGGGCAACATTGGGGGAATAGGTAGAAGAAAGATTGCCGCAGGCGGAGAGAGCCAGCAACAGGGCACTCAGCACAGGCAAAGATGGCGGCGTAGGAGAAACCCGTCGTGGCATGATGTGACTCATCCTCTCCCACAGACTGGGAAATGGCGGGAACCCGAACCCACAAACAAATCAGCAGAAGCTGCCTGGCCTCTTCTTGCTTGAATATCTACGTTCCATTTTTTAGCCGACAGCAGGGAGTAGCTGGGCAAATGCCCCAACCCCTGAATGCGATCCATAACCAACCATCCCCACCCGAGGGTGAGTCACACTCCTCACTGCATCTATCCTTACTCAAATCCCTACCAAAAGGCCAGATGATGAAGCGAAAAGAAGGCCGGGATTTGTCGGGTTAAGCCTGAGGTCGGTTCATCGGAGGTAACTGAGACAACACTTTCAGAAGATAGGACTCCTTATCGTACACCTGTCAGGCATTCACCTCCCGGAGCCAACTGCTTATGGCCCTCGATGGAACCTCAACTTGGTCAGCTTTTCAAGCGGAATTGGACGGGATCCCCCTTGTAACCGACCCGGCACAGGTGGCCAGACTCTCCCAAGACTGGAGCATCTTCAGCCCGATTCTCACCGCCCAACTGGCCCAAAAGCGAGCGGACTTGGTGGTTTGTCCCACCCATCTGGAGCAGGTGCTGCGGGTGGCCAAAGCCTGCGTTCAGCATCGGATCCCGATCACCCCACGGGGTACGGGCACCGGCAATTACGGCCAGGCCGTCCCTCTTTACGGCGGCATTGTTTTGGATCTGTCGCGGATGCAGCGCATTTGTTGGATTAAACCCGGCTCCGCCCGTGTTGAGGCGGGAGTCAAGCCCCTCACCTTGGATAGAAAGGCCAAAGAAATGGGCTGGGAAATGCGCATGATCCCCTCCACCTTTCGAACGGCAACCTTGGGAGGTTTTGTGACGGGAGGCAGCGGCGGCATTGGCGGTATTCAGTTCAGCGGTTTGGCAGCACGGGGCAATGTCTTGGCCGTTCAGGTGGTTACCCTGGAAGATGAGCCTCAGGTGGTGGAGTTGCGTGGTGATGCCTTGCGTGGCGTGAATCATGGCTGGGGTCTCAACGGCATTGTTACGGAAGTTGAGCTGCCCTTGGCTCCGGCGTACCCCTGGGCGGAGTGGATCGTCAGCTTTGCGGAGTTTGAGAACTTGATGCGGTTTTCCCAAGCCTTGGCGGAAAGCGATGGCATTGTGAAAAAGCTGATCAGCTGTCATGCCTGGCCAATCCCCAGCTACTTCACGGCCCTGAAAAGTTCCATTCCAGAGGGATCCCATTGTGTGCTGGTGATGGTGGCAGAACCTTCGCTGGAGCCTTTACAGGAGCTGGTCAGCGCGTGGGGCGGGCAAGTGTGCTACCGCAAAACCCCACAAGAGGCCAGCAAAGGATTAACCCTGGCGGAATTCGCCATCAACCACACGACACTACATGCCCGAGCGGCTAACCCCAATCTGACTTACCTTGCGGCTCGTTTCCCTCGGGGAGAGACCGGGATCCAAGCGGCTGTACAGGTGCATGAGCAGTTTCAGCGGCCCGAAGGGCCTGAGGTGATGTTGCACATCGAGTTTTTCCGGAGCAATGGTACGGCAGGGTGCTCCTCGCTGGAGTTGGTGGAGTTTTCCACCCCAGAACGGTTGGAAGAGATCAAAGCCTATCAACGCACCCTCGGCATCACCTTTTCCAACAACCACAGCCACTACATCGAAGATGGGATGAGGGCTTCTGTGCAGGATGTTTTGGATTTGAAGCGCTGGATGGATCCCTATGGGTTGATGAACCCGGGAAAAACCCGACTGGCAACTCCCTCCTGAGGAATCGATCCTTCGAGGAGCCGGGGCTGAGCAGGGGGGAATAAAACGGCTACGCTCGGCTCCACAGGGGAAATCCACCCGTAGGCAAGTGGGCGGGATCCCAGCCGATACGTGGCCGAGATCCAAGTTCCCGTCAACAAGGGCTAACCCCCGAGGGCTGTCTACTTCCCTTTTTTGCCCTTTTTGCCGGGTTTGGAAGTTGCTGGGGGCTCCGCATCTGCGGCAGTCTCCTCGGCAGCCGGAGCTGCACCGGCTTCAGCTTCGGCAGGGGCAGGTTCCGAGTCGGTTATCTCCTCATCAGCTCTCTCAACTGCTGCTTCTGGGGCTATCTCTGCAGGGATTTCTTCTGCAGCCACCATTTCTTCAGCCGGGGGGGGGTCTGCTTCTACAGGGATCCCAGAGGGCTCATCTGCTCCGAACTCCGCTTCTGGCACTGTTACGGGGGGTGATTCAGTTGATTCAACAACCTCCTCAGCCTTTTCATCCACAGCAGAAAAGTTGGGTGCCTCCGTTGGGTTGCCCTCATCATCCACCCAGTTGACGGTGGTTTGAGACTTTAACCAGGCGATGGCCTTCTGGGTGAGCAACTCTTCGTGGATGGCCCGTCGTGCCCGATCTGGATCCAAGCGTGTGCCCTGCTCAGCATAGGCGGCCATTACCTCCTCCACTTCCAGGTCCAGCTCGGTGGAGCCCACAGCAATTTGTTCCTGGCGGATGATGGTGGCCAGGGCCAAGGTGCGTCGCAGCCGATTGATGGCCTCCGGACGATAGCGCTCCATCAGGTTGTTCAGGGTCTCGGGGGGCAACTGCGACAGGAACTTGCGGATATCCCCCACCTGCATGCCCTGTTGTTGCAGGGAATTGAGACTTTGGGCCAACAGTTGGTTGGTTTCTCGTTGCACCAGGGTCTCGGGCAGATCCACCTCGGTGGTTTCCAGAATGGCGTTGAGGATGGCGGTTTCTAGGTTATTCTCCGACTGGGTGAGGGCATCTTGCTCCAGGCGTTTTTGCAGGTGTTCCCGCAGTTCGGCCACGGTTTGGAAGCTGCTGATCTCCTGCACAAAGGCGTCGTCCAGCTCAGGCAGCTCTTTGGTTTTGATCTCGTTGAGGCTGACGGTAAAAGTCGCCTTTTTGCCGGCCAACTCTTCTTTAAAGTAATCTTCGGGGAAAGTGGCCTCAATTTCCTTGGTTTCGTCCAGCTCCATGCCAACAATGCCCGCCACAAAGCCCGGAATAAAGTTGGCCTCCTTCAGCTCCAGTTGGAAGTCTTGGGTGGCAATCTCGTCTAGGGGGTTGCCCTCTGCATCGCGGGCCTTGAAGTCGATCATCACCACATCCCCCAACCGGGCGGGCCGATCTTCCACAGGCAGGAGGGTAGCCCGCTGATCCCGCCAACGATCGATGGCTTCATCGATCTGCTCGGGTTTGACCTCGGCACGGGTGACGGTAACGGTCAGCCCCTTGTATTGGCCTACCCTGGCCTCAGGGTAAACCTCCACATACCCCGAGAAGCTGAACTCCGTTTCGGGGTTGAACTGAGCCAACAGATCCCCCACCCCATCATCCAGCTCAAATTGGCTGAGGGGGACGATTTTGGTTTGTTGGAAGACTTGTTTAATGGCGTCGTTGATCAGGTCATCAATGGCATTGGCCATGACCCGCTCGCGACCTACCTGGCGCATGACGATGTTGCGGGGGGCCTTGCCCTTCCGAAACCCATGAACTTGGACATTCTGCACCAGTTGACGCAGGGTTTTTTCGTAGGAGCGTTTCACCTGGTCGGCCTCTATCACGATTTTGAGGCCAACCCGGCTGCCAGGACGTTTTTCTTGTGTGACCTGCATAAGGACGTTGTGTGCTGAGTAGGACGTACGGACGGAAGTTCAATGTTATCTCAACAGTCCGTAGGCCATCCTAACCCACTGCCATCCCGTTCTCGACAAAGCCCCTTCAGGCCGGGGATCCCTCGCTGGCGACTTCCGCTATCTCCTGGATCTCTTCCTGCGGTTCGGCCCGTTTGCTGGGGGGCAGTTGCTTCACTTTCCCTTCCAACTCCACCACCATTTCTTTGAGTTCCGTGATGGCGACTTCTTTCTCCTGCAGTTGGCGATTTTTTTCGCGGGCTTCGAGGGTGAACTGTACCCGCATCCAGAGGCTATAAAGCCAGGCAAGGGTGGCCCCGATGCCAGAGGCAGCCAGAAGTTCCATCACCAGAGGACTTTCGATGCTAACACCAGGGGCAAAGGTGACCGTAACCGGGGTGGCATTTTGCATGGCGAAGAGAGCAATGGCCAGGAGGGCCGTGAACAAGATCAGGTAGTTGAACAGTCGCATCGCTTTTCTCCTCGAAGGGATCCACTACGGCTTGCCAGCACCAGAATACCCATAAACCCGGGTCAGTTTGTCGGGGAAAATCCCCTCAAAAAAACCAACCGTAGCTGTGCAGGCCCTTGCCCAACAGGTTCACTCCCAAGTAACACACCCAAACCACCACGAAGCCTAGGCTGGCCAACAGGGCGGGGCGTCTGCCTTGCCAACCCTTGGTGATGCGGGCGTGCAAATAGGCGGCAAAGACCAACCAAGTGATCAAGGCCCAGGTTTCTTTCGGATCCCAGCTCCAGTAGGTGCCCCAGGCTTCGTTGGCCCAAACGGCCCCCGCAATGATGCCGATGGTGAGCAGCGGGAACCCCAAGCCGATCAGCCGATAGCTGGTGTTGTCCAAAATTTCCGCCAGGCTGAGCCGTTGCCAAGGGATCCCCGGCGATTCGGGGAATGGGGTGGGTTGGGCCAAAGGGGATACGACGGAACTGGAGGAGGGGATCCCGGCGGCGGCATAAGACAACTCCGCGAGATGGGCCGGGGTGGGATCCACCGTCCATTCTGGATGGGCTGAGCGCCGAGGGGCACGAAATTGCAGTCCGAGGGAGTTGCCCTTCAGCTGCACCGGCTGGCCTCGGGTGACAATCAAAAAGCTCACCGCCAAAAGGGATCCCACCAGCAGCGCCGCATAGCTGAGCAGCATCACCGTCACGTGCATCATCAACCAGTTGGATTGCAGCGCCGGCACGAGGGGTTGGGCTGCTTGCATATCTTCTGGCAAGGCCAAAGCGGCAAAGGCAACAATCCCTGTTACAACCGGAGCCGTCATCACCCCTACCCAACGGCTGCGGCTCCAGTAGAGGGCGACCAGATGGAGGGTCGTGATGCCCCAGGCCAGGAAAAACAAAGACTCGTACAGGTTGCTCAAGGGGAAGTAGCCGGCATCGATCCAGCGGGCCGCCAGGAGGACTGCGATGGTTAAATTGGCCGCGATCATCCCCACCAGGCCCAGTTCCGTCAGCAGCTTCAGTTGCGGAAAGGCTGCCCCACCCCAGTAAAACAGCATTGCCCCAAAACAGATGGCAAAAGCCACATTGTTGAGCAGGGTTTGTAACTGGGTCAGATCCATGCCCACAGGGGCCGCTATCGTCAACAGAACCATACACAACCTCAAGAGTTTGCCAGTCCGGTACAGGCCGGGCCGGTTGATTCCATTCTCATTCTAGGGTGGGGGAAGGGATCCTCCCCAAAGGACACATGCTGGTAATGTGGGGATGGCTTGTCTGCGGCTCGGCAGGATACCGATTTTGCTGATCCTGAATTCTTGAATCGGCCAAGGATAAAACGCCGTTCCCCTAACGCCATAGAACGCCGCTCCGCTAATGCGACCGTACTGTTGGGATGTGAGGCTCATGCAAGAACACGCGGGAAATGCCAGGGTGAGAACATGGGAGCTGGGATGGTGGATGGCTCTTTTGGCTGCCCTTGTTTTGGTCTCTTGTGGGGGATCCCCGGCTGAACCGGAGGAACGCCTGCCCCAACTGGAGCGAGTGCCCGTTCCCGCCGAGATCGCCAAGTTAGAAGCCTATCTGCAGTATTGTCATCCACAGGTGCAGATCCTCAGCCCCAAGCCAGGGGAGGTGTTGTCCGAGCGTCAGGTAACCGTGCGCTTTGCCGTGCAGGGCTATCCGCTGTTCAAGGATCCCCAATTGGGGCTTGGCCCCCATCTGCACGTGGTGTTGGATAACCAACCCTACATCGCCCATTACGAGGCGGACGCCCCTTTAACCTTTAAGGACCTAGAGCCGGGATCCCATACGTTGCGCGTGTTTGCCGGTAAACCCTGGCATGAGAGCTTCAAAAACTCGGAAGCCTACGCCCAAGTCAGCTTTCACGTGCTCGCCCCAACCCCGGAATATGTGCCCCAGCCGCAACTGCCTCTGCTTACCTACAATCGCCCGAAGGGGAGCTACGGCGCCGAGCCGATCCTGGTGGATTTTTGGCTGGCCAATGCCCCGGTGCGGGAAAGCCTGCTGAGTGATTTGCCCAGGGATTGGCGGATCCGTTACAGCCTCAACGGGCAAACCGGCCTGCTGGATCGCTGGGAATCGTTTTACCTGAAAGGTCTTAGACCCGGTCGCAATGTGATGGTGGTGGAACTGGTGGATGGCCACGGGGATCCCATCCGCAATGTGTTCAACAGCGCCGCCCGCGAGATCGTCTATACCCCCGGGGGGCAAGATACCCTTTCTCGGCTGATTCGGGGAGAACTGCGCGCCGAAGAGGCGCTCGCCATTGTGCAACCGCAGCCACAGGCCACCCCAACACCCACTCCGACTCCCACAGCAACGCCCACCCCAGAACCGGCCCCAACGCCGACCCCCACCCCAGAACCGACCCCCACCCCTACGCCCACCCCTTCCCCAACGCCGACTCCCTCTCCAGCTTCAACGGCAACGCCCACCCCGGAACCCAGCCCGACGCCCACCCCGGAACCGACCTCTAGCCCCACCCCGGAACCCACCCCCACTGCAACTGCAGCACCCCGTCGGCAGCCCCGCTTTCAACTGGGTCGTCCCCGTCCCACACCAGAACAGCTCCCAGCAGAGTCAACAACTCCACTCCCAACACCCACCCCGGAACCAACACCGACCCCAGAGCCCAGCCCCACTCCCCAGCCCATTGCGACGCCTTTGCCACGGGTAACCCCTGTACCCCTGCAAAACCGACGACTTCAGCAGCAAGGGTTGCGGCTTTTCCCTCCCGGCTTACATAACCCAGAGGCGGCGGGCGGCCAATAGCACAGCATAAAAACTTTAACACTACGGGTAGTGCCTAAAGCAAAAACTGGCACTAGATTTAGAAGTACCTAGGCTGGCAGATTTCATGCGGATCCCTGGGGCTCCGCTTCGGCCTGCTCATCGTTTGCGAGATAGACCTCTTTGAGGTCGAAATGGATATCAGCGAATCCCTCTGATTTCTGCTAGGCAAGGCTTATATCAAATATTTGTTAGATATATTTATTAGATGTAGCTCAACATGAATTCCTCTCTTTAGAGCTCTGTAAGCCATTGAGTTAGGTTGTATTTTTTATCTCAATTTGTTTTTCTTTTATTGATAAAACATTAACGAAAAAATTGATCAGAATAATCTATTTCTCTTCGTTCAAAATCTATCTTAAACACTGCTTCAATAGAAGTGATTGATCTTTCCCGGACTCTTTAGGTAGTGTAACAAACCTGTAAATACCGAGTTTAGGCACTACAGGTAGTAGGTATCGGATTCGGATTCAATATATTTAGTGAGTCAAATGATTGGCCCAAGTCCAGGATTTTTGTGGATAAAATCTTTACGAAAAGCCTTATGTGTTGATATGAATAAGATGCTGTTTGTGGAAAAGTCAGCTTCCCCAGAAGGAAGAGGGCCTGACGCGACAGGAAGAGTCGTAGTCCTGACAGGGCGTGCATTTATGGTGTGGGGTTTGGTATGTCGGAAAATCTTGACTTGCAAGATGCGGTGGGACGTTTCTTAAAGACGATCGGGCGTTACTCGCTGCTCACTGCTGAAGAAGAAATCCATCTGGCTCATCAGGTTCAGCAGATGGTGATGCTGCTGGAGCAGCGTCGGGAGCATGAACCGGTGGAGGTGTGGGCCCAACGGCTTGGGATCCCTCTGGGGGAGCTGCAACAGATCCTACGGCAGGGGGAGGCAGCCAAAAAGCGGATGGTGGAATGCAACTTGCGGCTGGTGGTATCCATCGCCAAGCGTTACCGCAATCGTGGGTTACCCTTTTTGGATTTGATTCAGGAGGGTACCATCGGCCTCACCCGGGCTGTGGAAAAGTTTGACCCCACCCGAGGCTACAAATTCTCGACCTATGCCACTTGGTGGATCCGCCAGAGCGTCAATCGTGGGATCCAAAACAAAGGCCGCATGATCCGGTTGCCCGCCCACATGTACGAAAAGGTTTCGCAGGTAAAACGGCGCTACCGGGAGTTGTCCTCTGAAAGGGGATCCCGTCCTCAAGCCGATGAGGTGTTTGAGTCTCTGGAGATTGGCGATAACTACCGGGCTCTGATTACCCGACACATGGCTGAGATGCGCTCCCTCAACATGGGGGTAGGAGATGAGGACGGCACCGAATTACAGCATTTCATCCAAGATGAAGACAGCGACCCTGTCGAGCACCTGAACCGGGTTGCCCATCGGGAGGAAGTTCGCGCCCTGGTGGGTCAGCTGAGTGATCGGGAACAACAGGTGATCGTGGCCCGGTATGGGCTGGACGGATCCAGCGGACTGACGCTACGGGAAATCGGCGAACACATCGGCCTCTCGCGGGAGCGGGTTCGGCAAATCGAGCGGCGAGCCCTGAGGAAGTTGCGGCGACTACAACAGGAATACTCCACCCCCAAGACCAGCAAGCGGCTCAACCCCTTCACATGACATACCCTTCCTGCTGCTGTGTCTAAAGTCATTCTTTCTCTTCAGTAGGAGTGCTGATACCCCAACCCACGAGGATGCAAAAAGAACGGGCTATTGTCTCCCAAGCTGATCCCGCCCTGCTCAAGCTGGAAAGGGAGCTCCTCCAAGAGTTCCTCAATCCAATGGGATCCCCTCCGGTTAGAGGTATAGGTCGCATTGCCACTGTCTTCGGTTTTCGGCCTGGGGGCATGTACCTGGCGCCAGTGCTGGTAGGGGCTACCCTCTGTTGCAGTTGAGGCAATAACCGAGGCGGTAGCCAACCGCATTGATGGACGAGCAGCAGCCCTGCGGTAGACAAGAACCTGGGCATTGGGATCGTTGGGGTTCTGGGGAAATAGTAGGCTTGGGTTGGTTTGAGCCCAAGCTCCCTGAGCAAGAGAGAGGACGGAAAGGCAGCTGCCACACCAGAACAGAAAGGAATGCTTCATGGAAAAACCTCAAAAATCCTCTGGAGCAACTTCTTGGAAGCACAGGCGCGACGACACGGCTCCATCTTGTCAGTGCCTCTGTGAAAGCCTGTTGATAGGGATCCCTTCCATTGGGTGATCTCGATCATGGGCTTATTGAAGCAAAAACCTTTCGCCCGAGCTCTAGGCTCGAACGAGAAAAGGCACAGGCTCCTATGGCCACCAGAGCGCGTAGGCAAGGGTTAGAGCGTAACGGATTTACCAGGATGCTCTGCGCCGCTGGCCCGCACATAGGCATGCCAAGCCAAGTCCAGTAGGCTATCCAATACCGCTGCTGCCACCGCTGGGCCACCCTTACGACCCTCTGTACGAATGTGGGGCACCATTGAGTCCGCCAAATCTTGTTTGGCTTTCACCACATCTACAAACCCTGCAGGCGTAGCGATCACCAGGGCAGGAGCCACCTCTCGCTCCAAAATCAGCCGTACCAAGCTCGAAAGAGCCGTCTGAGATTGGCCAATCACAAAAATTGCCTCTGGATAGCGTTGTGCCAGCGTTTCTAGGCCCCAGGCGGAGCGGGTTTTATCCTTTTGCGGACGGGTGACGGCCTCGCTACTGCAGTAGATGGGGTTGGAGAAGGTATTCTGGATGGCCAAAGCAATGCCCACCTGTACCATCGGCTCATCCACCACAATGGTGGTACGGGCGGCTAGGGCAGCTGCTCCAGACTGAAGGGCTTCGTTGGAAAATCGGATCAGCTTCAAATACTCAAAATCTGCAGTAGCATAGATTACACGGCGAACCACCTCGTACTCAGCAGGAGAAAGCTCGTGCTTACCCACCTCCTGATCGATGATCATCAAGCTTTCTGCGTCGGTCACATGCCACTCCATCGGTTTCAGACCTCGCCCGCTGGCTATCCTCAATGGCAGCATTGTACCTGGAGAGGCTCCGCCTGGCTGGAGAAGCAGACCTCCTTAGCCCGGTGGCCAACCCATTGCCCGACCGCCGAGAACATGCAGATGCAGGTGAAACACTGTTTGTCCTCCATCCTGCCCTTCGTTCATCACCAGCCGATAGCCTTTGTCCAAACCCGCTTCAGCAGCCACCCGTTGAGCCGTTAACAACAGATGCCCCAACAGCTGCTCGTGTTCGGGCTTGGCCTGGGAAATACCCGAAATGGGCTGCTTCGGGATCACCAGAATATGGACGGGGGCTTGCGGAGCAATGTCTTTGAAGGCGAGGACAGTCTCATCTTCATAAACAATTTGAGCGGGGATCTCCTTACGGATGATCTTGCCAAACACTGTGTCGCTCATAGGCCATAGCAAAGAGGTTCTGCCCCTAGCCTACCTGCTAAGGGCCTTCACTGCCCGAGCAACCACTCAAACTCCTGTCGCAACGATTGGATGTGTCCCACCCGTGAGACCAAAAGACTGTCTCCTCCCGCATCCCGTAGGCGGGAGCGCCACAATCCCACCAAATCAGGGTTATTGCACCAGAAGCGGATCACCGTCTCGATGAGTTGATCCAAATCCCAACCGCGACGGGCCGGCACCTCCTCCAAGGATCCCAGCAACGCATCAAGGGTGCAGGGGCTTGTGCCCAGGTACTCCACACTACAAGGCCGTTGTGCCAGTTCCTGTTGTTGACAAAAGAACTGCAGGGCAGGGGCAATGCCTATAATCTCAAAGGTATACAACATTTGATCAATCCAATGGGAGTGTCCTTTTGGAAATTGGGATCTGAAAAAAGTTCATTCAGCACCGTCTGGATCAATCGAGGATTGGGATCCCTTCCCGACCACAATTGATCTGCATATTAGGCATTGATTATACCCAACTTTGACAAGCTGCCAAGCCCGAAAAGTTAGCAGGCTAAGAGTAGAGATTGCTAGCAGTAAAACTTGATGAGCGCCGGCACAGTCAAGGTTTCAAGATTTGTGGAAAAAGTGGAAAACAAAAAGTTGCCACAGCATCCTACAGCCTTTTCCAGCATTATTTACTGCTATTCAGGGTCACCCCCCCCCATCGACGACGAGCACTCTCAGGGTCTTCAGATCGTGCCATTTGCCTTGCGCAAGGATAGCGAAGCCGATGCCCCTGCCGCCGATGTGAGCGCTTTTGACCGCTAAGTCACTTTTGAGGATCACTACATCTTGGAAGGTACGGATCCGGATATGTCGCCAGACAGTAAAGCCGAGCATCCATCCTGATGCACCACAAGCTGGCGGCCCTGCTCAAAGCCCACGGAGAACAAGAGGTAAGCCGCCATCAGAGCAGATAGAGCAAAATAAACAGCACGATCCACACCACATCGACAAAGTGCCAGTACAGCTCAGCAGCCTCGACACCAAAGTGGTGCTGGGCGCTGTAGTGGCCGGGCTTCAGGGAGCGCCACAGCACCGCCAAAATAAACAACAGCCCCGCCGCCACGTGAAGGCCATGAAACCCGGTCAAGACGTAGAAGGTGCTGGCAAATAGGTTGGTGGTGAGGCCAAACTCCAGGTTGCTGTACTCGTAAATTTGCCCCGCCAAGAAAATGGCCCCCATCAGGGCGGTGAGGGCAAACCAGAGTCGCAGGCCCTTAACATCATTGGCCTTAATGGCGGGCTCAGCCCTGTGAATCACAAAGCTGCTGGAGATCAGGATTAAAGTGTTGATGCCAGGCAAAAGCAATTCCCGCTCGGGGGTTCCCTCCGGTGGCCACACTGGAGCGGTGAGACTGTAGGTGAGATAGGCAATAAACAGCCCCAAAAACAGACAGGCTTCTGCCACCAAAAACACCAAAACACCGAAAACTCGATGATCGGGGTGCTCGGCGTGGGCGGCGTGAGCCTGAGTATGGCCGACCATCAACGTATCAGGGGCGAGGGATCCTTGCATAGTACCTACCTGTTCTCGATTCAAAGGATGCAGTGATGCAGGGGTCAAAACCCAAGAAGACCTTAGGAGTGGGAAGACTCCGCCTCCATCAGAGAGAGCTCCCGCAGGGTTTGTAGTTGGGCGGCGAAGTAGTCGAGGGTTTCTTTGCTGTGGAGGCCGTAGTCGTAGGGGCCCGTTAGCAAAATCGGATCCCCGTAGAAATTCTGGTGGGGCGGGGGAGAGGTGGTCGTCCACTCCAGGCTCAGGGCCTGCCAAGGGTTGTCCCCCGCTTTGGGCCCCGCCACCCAAGAGTAGATGGCGTTCACCAGGAAGGGCAGGGTGGAAATGGCGAGGATAAAAGCCCCCACCGAGCTAATCCAGTTGAGGTCGGCAAATTGTGGGTCGTACTGGGCAACACGGCGCGGCATCCCCATCAGGCCCAGCTTGTGCATCGGCAAAAAGCAGATGTTGAAGCCGACGAAGGTGAGCACGAAATGGACCCGTCCCCAAAACTCGTTCATCATCCGCCCCGTCATTTTGGGGAACCAATGGTAGAGGCCGGCATAAATGCCAAACACACTGCCGCCAAACAACACGTAGTGCAGGTGGGCCACCACAAAGTAGGTATCGTGAACGTGCACATCCAAGGGCACAGACGAGAGAATGATGCCGCTCAACCCCCCGATCACAAACATGGAGACAAAGCCCATGCCAAACAACATGGCGGAGTTGAGGCGAATTTTGCCCCCCCACAAGGTGGCCAACCAGCTAAACACCTTAATACCCGTGGGAACGGCAATGGCCATGGTGGCGATCATGAAAAACACCCGCATCCAGTCGGGGGTGCCGCTGGTGAACATGTGGTGAGCCCAGACGATCAACCCCAAAAAGCAAATGGCCAAGCTGGAATAGGCGATTGCTTTGTAGGCAAAGATCGGCTTGCGGGCGTGCACCGGCAAAATTTCCGAGATCATGCCAAACACCGGCAAGATCATGATGTAGACCGCCGGGTGGGAATAAAACCAAAACATGTGCTGGTACACCACCGGATCCCCGCCACCACTGGGGTTAAAAAAGGCGGTTCCGGCCAAAAGGTCAAAACTGAGCAGAATCAAGGCCCCTGCCAAGACCGGCGTGGCGATCAAGGTCAGCACCGAGGTGGCGAGCATGGCCCAGCAAAACAGGGGCATATCCCCCAACTTCATGCCGGGCATGCGCATTTTGAGGATGGTGACGAAGAAATTTACCCCCGCCAAGATCGATGAGGTTCCCCCCAGCAAAATGCTCAAAATCCAGAGTTCTTCTCCCAACTGGCCGCTGATCAAGCTCAAGGGGGGGTAAGAGGTCCAGCCGGCCGCCGGAGCCTCCGTAAGCAAACTCACCAAAAGCAGGATCCCGGTGGGCGGAATCATCCAAAAGGCCACCGCATTCAGCTTCGGGAAGGCCATATCCCGCGCCCCGATCATCAGCGGCACCAAGTAGTTGCCAAAGCCCCCCACCAAAGCGGGCACGATCCAGAGGAAAATCATGATCGTGGCGTGAACGGTAAAGGCACCGTTGTAGCGTTCGAACCCCAAAAAGTCGGCCTCTGGGGTCGCCAGTTCAGCCCGTACCGCCGTCGCCAGCGCCCCGCCCACCAGATAAAAGAAGAAGGTGGTGACCAAATACTGGATCCCGATCACCTTGTGGTCGGTGGAGAAGGTGAAAAAGCGCCACCAGGGTTCGGCGGGGGGATCCATGCTGGCCTTGGGGGCAGCGGCAAGGTTGGGATTGTCCTGTAGTTGGGTCATGGCAAGTGAGCTCCTAATGGGCGGAGACCAAAGGGTGAAGGAAGTCAGCAGAGATGGGCGAAAGGAGCCTGACTAGCCTGCGGAGTGCCGGGATCCCGGGTGGGAGTGAATCGAAGTCAGATCAGAAGGTGAAATACCCAAACGCTGCCGGTGGGCTGCGGCGAAAGCAGAGGATGAGTGGGTTTCGGCAGCCAGGGCCAAGGCATCAGAATCAGGACGAGCGGCCAAAATTTGCTCCTCCTGCCAGCTCTCGAAGGCTTCTGGGGTATCGACAAACAGTTGCCCCCCCATAACACCGTGATAGGGGCCACACAGCTCGGCGCAGACAATGGGGTACTCTCCCAACTCGCTGGGCACAAACTCCAGGTGGGTTTCGCGGCCAGGGATGACATCTTGCTTCAGGCGAAACTGCGGCACCCAGAAGGCATGGTTCACGTCGAGGGCAGTCATATCCAGGCGTACCCGCTTGTTCAGGGGAAGATGCAGCTCACTGGCCACCAAACCGGATTCTGGATAGGTGAACACCCAGGCATACTGCATGCCCTGTACCTGTACGACCAGATCCGGTTGGCCCACCACCCCATTGGCCACCACCACCGGCGTGTACTCGTAGCTGGGATCCTCCGCCTTCGCTTCGTAGGAAGACTCCATCGACATGGCCATGGCCGAGTGGGCATGACCTCCCACATTCACACCGCCGTTGATGGCTTGATACACATCCAGGCTGGCCACCCCCAGCCAAAGAATGATGACAGCCGGCACCGCTGTCCAGACGATCTCCAGGAGGACATTGCCGTGATTGGGATCCCCGTCCCCTTGGTCACCCCGTCGCCTACGGAAACGAACAGCACTGTAAAGAAGCACCCCCTCCACCACCAGGAAGATGCCGGTGGCAATGGTTATGGTGCTGTTGAAGAGGCTGTCGAATAGCGGGGCAGAATCAGCAGCAGATTCGGGAAGGAGATGGTGGTTTTGTCCGTACCAGAGACTGGTAATGGTCAGAAGCACCCCGATTGCAACCAGGATGATATTGTTGAGCGCGTTCACGACTGGCTCTTCCCCATTGCAAAGTATGTCCACCCTAACAAGGCCCCAACTTAGGTCTGACCTATCCGGGCAGGACCTCTCCATTTAGTTCACAAGGGCTGCAGAGGGTTCGACAGGCTTATGGATCTCTTCAGGATCTGTAGTGATTAGATACCTTGGATACCCAACTACTGCAGATTGAGAAGGGAGTGGTTCAAAGAAATTCTTAAAAAGCCTTCGCCGTCCGCAAAACCCCTTTTAGGATTCGTTACGGGGGTAGGTTTGGTCGAATAAAGATCTCCAGCCGTCCCCGGTTAGATCGCTCCAAGCGAAGGCACAGGCTGTTTTTGTAGGTTTAGCATCCTTATTCCCATCTGCTTCTGTTTTGTTTTCTGTTTTGTTGTGTTCTGTTTCGATTTGGGCGTGATGGATTCTTCTGTTTCCCAAACTCTATCTACGGAATCTGTGGAATCTGCGGATACTGGCCGGGATCTCTTAACTTCATCTCCTTCGGGTTCTGGCCAGCTTCTCTTGAAGCTAGGGCGGGCGTTGCTGGGGTTGGCGGCGGCCACTTGGCTGTTGATGGGATTGGGCAGTGCCACCCGAGTCATGAATGCCGGTTTGTCTTGCCCCGATTGGCCCCTTTGCTACGGAGAAATTGTGCCCAGCCAGCAGATGAATGTGCAGGTGTTTCTGGAATGGTTTCACCGCATGGTGGCTTCTGGGGTGGGCTTGGCCACTCTGCTCTTGATGGGGTTTGCCTGGCTGAAGCGGAAGGCATTGCCCACTTGGCTGCCCTGGGGCTTGAGTTTCGCCGTTGGGCTGATCTTGGTGCAAGGGATCCTAGGGGGGCTGACGGTGACGGAGCTGCTGCGCTTCGACATTGTTACGGCTCATTTGGGCACAGGCTTGCTGTTTTTTGCCACGGTACTGACCTTGGGGTTGCTGGCTTGGCCCCGATCGGATGCCTCAGACGAAGTGGGATTTTCTCTTGGGTATTTGCCGTGGCTTGGCTTGGGGGCGGTGCTGTTGGTGTACGGCCAGAGCATTCTGGGGGCATTGGTGGCTTCCCAATGGGCCTTGCATCAGTGCTTTGCCTCGGGCGAGCTGTGCTGGGTCATGAATAGTCACCTGGTGGGGGTTATTCCCACCACGCTCGTGGTGTTGGCGGTTGCGGTGGCAACTGCGCTGATGCGCAAGCGGATCCCCAAGATCCTGAAGGTTTTTGGCCACTCCGCCACGACGATGTTGATCGCCCAAGTGGTGATCGGCGTTCTCACCTATCGGTTCCGATTACAGGTAGAGCCTTTGACGGTGGCACACCAGATGATCGGGGCAGCTTTACTGGGATCCTTGCTGGGCTTTACGGTGTTGGCCTGGCGGATCCAGCACCGTTCTCCAGTGGATCGGGGTCTGAAACGGGTGGCCGTGACCGCAGAAATTACCAGTGAGTGAGTTCCATGCAGGATGTTTTCCACAACCAACCGATGCGGAGCACCTGGCATCGCAAGATCCAGGCTCCCCTTCCCCAAAGCCTGTCCCAGGTTTTTCGCAGCTACAGCCAGTTGATCAAGCCGAAAATCATCGCGTTGTTGTTGATGACCACGGCTGGGGCCATGTGGATTGCGGGCAACACGGATCCCTTGAAATTTGCCGTCACCCTTTTGGGTGGAGGAATGGCTGCTGCTGCCGCCAATGCCATCAACATGGTGTATGACTCGGATATCGATCAGGTGATGGAGCGTACTCGCCACCGCCCCCTGCCTTCCGGTCGCATTCAAGCTCGTCATGCCCTGATTTTTGCCGGGATCCTGGCTTTGGCTTCCTTTACGGTGCTGGCCCTGTTCACCAATCTGTTGGCGGCTGCCTTGGCCATGTCCGGCATTGCAGTGTACGTGGGGGTTTATACCCACTGGCTGAAGCGCTCGAGTACCCAGAATATCGTCATTGGCGGGGCGGCGGGGGCCATTCCCCCTTTGGTGGGTTGGGCGGCAGCCACCGGTGAGTTGAGCTGGGCCGCTTGGGTGATGTTTGCCATCATCTTTTTGTGGACTCCGCCGCACTTCTGGGCTTTGGCCATTTTGAAGCAAGAGGACTACGCCCGCGCCGGGGTGCCAATGTTGCCGGTCGTGGCCGGGGAAAGCTCCACAGCAGTTCAGATTTTGCTCTACACCCTCTTGATTTTGCCGGTGAGTCTCATTTTGGTTTACCCCTTGCATGTGCTCGGATCCTTTTACCTGGGGACTGCCCTGCTACTGGGATCCCTTTTGGTTTGGAAGGCGGTGCAGTTGCTTCAGGATCCCCAGAATCGGGATCGGGCGGGCGCTTTGTTTGGCTTTGCCAACTTGTATTTACTCTTGTTGTGTGGGGCGATGGGCCTGGATAGCTGGTCGTTAACCCGTGGGCTTTGGGGTCAGGTGGCGGACTCGTTACAGGGGATTTACAGCACCGTGCTCGGATCCCTGGGTTAAGTGCTGGTGCTCTCCATGACGATGCTTAAGGGGAGAGAGAGCTTTGGGCTGCATATCGGTAACTACCAGAAGCATTTGCTGTCGGGGCAAAAACCCAAATCGGCCACGCCGGCTAAGCGTAGGGATGGTAGGTTGTTTCTACCTGCAAATCCAACTGGAATCTGAGCCACCCGCTATTGCCGATACCGACAAGGTATTGGGGGTAGATTTGGGGCGCGCCGACATCGGCTTGCACTTCTGAAGGAGGGAGATTCAGCGGTAAGGAGATTACCCAAACTCGGGACAAATACAGTCGTGATACAGTCGTGTACGGGCTTCGTTGCAACGTAAAGCGTCCAAAGGCACACAATCTACTCGCCGTCGTGGGAGGCAGGTCTAGCGGTTGAGTGGACGTGAACGTAGGCTCCAAGCATGGCTGAACCATACCATCAGCTACCAACCGATCCAGCAGGCTAAAACTGCGAATCAGACAATTGCGCTTGAGGAGCTCACAGGCATCAGAGAACGCACCAAGCAGATGCCGCGTTCTAAGATAGAACGGCGACGATCTAACAGTTGGGCGTTTTATCAACTGCACCAATTTTTGACCTACAAAGGCGTGAAGTTCGGTGTGGATGTTCTGCTTGTGGATCCCTGTTACACCTCGAAAACCTGTCATTGCTGCAAGGTGATCGGTAATCGAGTGGGCAAACGGTTTGAATGTCTGAATCATGCCTGTAATTGGGTTGGTGATGCTGATGTGAATGGAGCGAAAAATATCGCGACTTTGGGGCGAGTCGTAAACTCGCCTAGAGGTTCCGGGATGATGTCTTGCTCTTTGCAAGATGTTGTCTTGAGGGCTACTGCAAGCTCGCTCTGTACCCCGTAAGCGGTCGGAGTCGGGTAGTTTACAGACCTGTGCAAATTATTGAAGGTTGAAAGTGAGTCTGATTCTTGTTTCAGCATCGTTGCCGGGCAGCTGTTAAGGTCTAATGACAGGGATCCTGCAGGAATAAGGATCCCCTAGAAAACCAAAGGAGAAAAGTTATGTCAGCCAGCACACTTGTCCGTTGTGCCTGTGAACACTGCAACTGCAGCTTTGAGAGCAGCCAGGGCTTTAGCTACGAGGGCCAACTCTACTGCAGCGAAGCCTGTGCCACCCACAACCATGAGCACCCTTCCGGTTGCTGTGTATCTTCCGGCTGTTGTCAGTAAAGTCAGTCAGTAAAGCCGTCCTAAAGGCGATCCCCGGTCAGGCGCAGAAAAACATCTTCTAGGTTGGCTTTGCGGCGCAACAGTCGGGTTGGCTGCTCGTCTTCAACCCGATGGAAAAAAGCCTGGGGATCCACACCGGGCAACACCACCAAAAAGCCGGTGCTGAAAGACCGCCACCACACCCCAGCCCAATCCGCCAGCGCCCCCACCCGCTCACCCGGGATCCCTTCCACCTCCAACACCTCTCGCCCCACCACCCGTTCGATCAGCTGGGCCGGGGTACCCTGATCCACGATTTGCCCCTGTTGCATCAACAGCAGCCGATCACACAGACGTTCCGCCTCATCCATGTAGTGGGTGGTGAGCAATATTCCCCGTCCTGTCTGCCGTAGCTGAGTCACCAGCTTCCAGAAATCCTGACGAGCATCGGGATCCAAACCGGTGGTGGGCTCATCCAAAAAAACGATTTTGGGGTTGTTCAGCAATGCCCGTGCCAGCACCAACCGCCGCTTCAAGCCGCCGGACAGCTCCTCCACACCGGCTTTCTCCCGTCCCAGCAAATTCACCTGCTCCATCACCTCCGCCACCCGGTGTTTTGCTTCTCGCCCCACCAATCGGCAGTGGCGGGCAAAACAGATCAGGTTCTCGTACACATTCAGGTCGGGATCCAGGTTGTCGTCTTGAGTAACCACCCCCATTTGGCGACGGGCCAGGGATCCCTGGGCGTGAATATCAAGGTGGTCGAGGTGCACAAACCCCCGCGTGGGCACCACCATACCGTAGAGCATACCCATGGTAGTGCTTTTGCCTGCCCCATTCGGCCCCAACAAGCCGAGGACTTCGCCGGTATCGAGGGTGAGTTCAACGCCGCACACCACCTCCACATCGTTGTAAGTTTTGTGCAAATCGTGGGCTACCAGCATGTCGCATCCGTGGAATATCCGCCCCAGGCTAACGCCAAGCTGGGCCGTCCTTTCTGAGGTCTTGCACAGATTCTTTGGCCCCAGGGCTACAGGTCCGGGGTTCGTCCTGCGGCCTACCCCCAAGAGCCAACATCTAGAGATCCCTAAGCTTCTGTGCAGACTACCGATTCGGTGACAGATCATAAACTGTCCAGAGGGATCCGGGAAAGAAGACCCTGGTTTACTAGACTGTAAATGTGATTTACGGTACAGATTATGACGACTGCCATCGCTTCTGCTACTCCCACTACCCCTGGGACGACGCTGCTGAACGTCTGGCAGAGGTTAGCCGAACAATTTGCCGGACACATTGCTCTGCGGGATCCCCATGCGCAGCCGGTTTACGAGGTTAGTTATGGGATTCTCTTTCAACAGATCCAAGCCCTAGCGGGTGGGCTACAAGCTTTGGGGATCCGCCCCGGGGATCGGGTTGCGCTGATTGCCGATAACTCCCCCCGCTGGTTGATGGCGGACTTGGCCACGATGTTTACGGGGGCGGTGAATGTACCTCGCAGCGCCATCGCCGACCCGGATGAGCTGGGTTACATTTTGCGCCACTCCGGCAGTACCACCTTGATTGTGCAGGATCTAAAAACCCTAAAGCGAATCCAATCGGATGTGCAAGCCTTGGGCCTCGAACGGGTGCTTTTGCTCTCGGATGAGGAACAAGCAGGGGTATTGAACTTCTCGCAATGGCTGCAAAAAGGGCAGGAGCACGGCTATGAACCCCCAAGGCTCGATCGCTCTCAACTGGCCACCATCATCTACACCTCCGGCACTTCCGGCCGACCGAAAGGGGTGATGCTCAGCCACGGCAACCTCATGCACCAAGTCGAAACGCTGGACGTGGTGGTGCAGCCGCAACCGGGCAACAAAGTGCTGACCATTTTGCCCACCTGGCACTCCTACGAACGGGCTTGTGAGTATTTTCTGCTTAGCCGGGCCTGTACTTTGGTCTATACCAACCCGCGTTTTATCAAGCAAGATTTCAAACAAGAGCAACCCCATTTTCTCGTCGCCGTTCCCCGCATTTGGGAAACTGTCTATGACGGGATCCAACGGCAATTTGGTGAGAAAAGTGCCCTGATGCAGCGGATTATTCGCACCCTGATCAGCCTGAGCGAGCGCTACGTCTTAGCGGGTCGCATCGCCCGCAATCAGTCAATCTTGCACTATGGGGCCAGTGGATTTGAGCGTCTTCAGGCTCGGGCTCAACAGGTGCTGCTGTGGCCCGTGCACAAATTGGGGGATCTGCTGATCTACAAAAAAGTACGGCAAGCCCTCGGGCCTAACTTTCAACACGCCATCAGTGGAGGGGGATCCCTGCCGGCCTATCTGGATTTGTTCTACGAGGTCGCCGGAATTTCAATTCTCAATGGCTATGGCCTCACCGAAACCTCACCGGTCCTGTGCGCGCGACGGCCTGAGTGGAATGTGCGGGGTACGGCAGGCCCCCCATTGCCGGGCACCGAGTTTCGCATTGTGGATCCGGAAACCCGGGAGCCTTTGCCCCAAGGCCAAAAAGGAATCATCACAGCGCGGGGACCCCAGGTGATGATGGGCTACTACAACAACCCCGAAGCCACGGCAAAAGTGCTCACCCCAGACGGTTGGTTCGACACCGGGGATCTGGGCTGGTTGACCCCCGATGGACAGTTGGTGATCACCGGGCGGGCCAAAGATACGATCGTGCTGCTGAATGGGGAAAACATTGAGCCGCAACCCCTGGAAGACGTTTGTCTACAAAGCCCCTACATCAGCCAAATCGTGGTGGTGGGGCAAGATCAAAAGAAATTGGCCGCCCTCATCTATCCCAACCTAGATGCCTTAAAAGCCTGGGCCGCCGAACAAGGGATCCCGACTTCCGAACCCGAACTGCTGGCCAGCCCCCAGGTGCGTTCCCTGATTTTGGAGGAGATGCGCACCCGCATCCGGCAGCGACCGGGCTACCGAGTTGACGATCAAATCAGCGATTTTCGCTTCTTGCCCGAGCCTCTGAGTGTGGAAAACGGCCTCATGACCCAAACCCTGAAGATCAAGCGCAACCCCGTGGCCGAACGCTACGCCCACCTCATCAAAGAGCTTTATCCCGCTTAAGGCAGGAGGGGCCATCGATCGGGATCCCAAGCCCCTAGGTTTGGGATCCCCGTTGTTGCTCCAGGTAGCGCCGGTATTGTTCCGGTGGAATCGCCCCGCGGTAAGCGCCGCAGTAGTAGAGGGTGAGCACGGCTTTGTAGGCCCAATCGCTCGGCACCACATCCGGGAAGGGGCTGGGCAACGTGTCCGCTTGGTTGCGGGCACAGGCTTGCAAAATCTGCTCTGTGGTCAGTTGTTCTGCCAGATCGGGGGGCAGTTCCCGCAGGTTGGCTTGGGCTAAGGCTGCTCCCGAGAGGGTAAGACCGGAAAGGGCTGCTCCCACAAAAGCTGAGGTGAAGACAGATCTTAGGTTCATTGGTTCGAAAAAGGTGAGGGACAATGGAAAAAGAGCTCTGCTGGACAGATCTCTATCCATAGGGTAGTACGAGCCAAAAGAGCACTTGGATTTCTCGGCCACGCTACAGCCCTTCCGCTAGTCACGTGTAACAACTGTGGAAGTTGAGATCCACTCTCTAAAGGGAAGGTCCTTTGGGCTCCGCTTAGCGAGAACAGGACGCACAATCCCTGCTGTAGAAAACCCGCGCAAGGGCTATATTCCCAGATTAAGATGCAGAGGAACCACGGTAAGGGGGTAAAGAGCATGATGGATCCTGTAGAACCGGAGGGCAAGGTAGAGTCTTTGCGGCAGGCATTGGCCTTTTTTCTAGAAGACGACAATGTGATCGATCGCTTCGAGGCCGATGGTTTGAAAACCCTCATTCTGCAGGATGGACACATTTCTGAAGCAGAAAAAGCCTTTTTGCAAGAGGCCATCAGCCACAACAACTTTGATAGCGAGGCTCTAGCCTTGCTCAAAGAGTTGCTGCAGCGGCAGGATCAACTCCCCTCCTAAACGGGATCCCTAACCTAAAAACTTTTTCCTTATTTTGTGTGCTGAGAGCGCGATATGTCTGGGTCTATATCCGAAGGGCCAAAGTTTGATGAGATCAACCCGCCGGATCCCAAGTTGATTGATGCCTGTGTGCATTGCGGGTTTTGCCTGACCACCTGCCCTAGCTATCGGGTCATCGGCAAAGAAACCGATTCTCCCCGCGGGCGCATTTACCAAATGGATGCCCTCAATCAGGGGCAAATCGGTTTGTCCGCGGCTACGGTTTCTCACTTCGACAGTTGTCTGGGCTGTTTGGCCTGTGTTACGGCCTGTCCCTCAGGTGTGCAGTACGACCAGTTGATCGCAGCGACACGCCCACAAATTGAGCGCAACTACCCGCGTACCCTTTGGGATCGGCTTTATCGTCGGTTCATCTTTTCGGTGTTTCCCTACCCGACTCGGCTGCGGCCTTTGTTGTGGCCCCTTTGGCTGTATCAACGCCTGGGAATCAGCCGATGGATGGGAGAAAGGCTGGAAAAGATCTCCCCCCGTTTGGCGGCCATGGAATCTCTCATGCCCCCGCTAGCAGCCGCGCAACTCCTACCCAAGCCCTACCCTGAGCGGATCCCAGCAGTGGGAGAGCGCCGCTTTCGGGTGGGGCTCATTCTGGGCTGTGTACAGCGCCTGTTTACCCCCCAAGTGAATGAGGCCAGCATTCGGGTCTTGACCCGGAATGGCTGTGAAGTGGTGATTCCTCCCCACCAGGGCTGTTGTGCCGCCCTGCCCCATCACCAGGGGCAACTGCAACAGGCGGAAACCCTGGCCCGCCAGATGATTGATACTTTCGCCCCCTACGAGCTGGATGCCATTCTGATCAACGCCTCCGGCTGCGGACATACCTTAAAAGAATACGGCCACATCTTGGGCAAAGATCCGGAATACAAAGACAAAGCTGCCCAGTTTGCTGCAAAAGTCAAGGATATTCAGGAGTTTCTGGCCCAGATAGGCTTAACCACTCCACTCCACCCGCTACAATCCGAACCTTTGGTGCTGGTGTATCAAGATGCCTGTCACATGTTGCACGGGCAACGGCTCAGCCAAGAACCGCGGCAACTGTTGCGGCAAATCCCAGGGGTGGAACTGCGGGATCCCGTCGATGCTGCCCTCTGCTGTGGCAGTTCTGGAGTTTACAACCTGTTGCAACCCAAGGTGGCCGCGGAGCTGGGATCCCAAAAGGTCGAAAACCTTCTCAACACCGGTGCTCAGGGAATCGTCTCCGCCAATATCGGCTGCCGCCTGCAAATCCAAAAGCATCTAGGCTTGCAAAACAAAGCCGAGATCCCGATCTATCATCCGATGGAATTGCTGGATCGTGCCCTTCAACCCAAGCAGGTATAGCCATTTACCTTCTCTCTATTCTCTCTATAAGCGTACGTCTTAATAGAGCAATTTTGATATAACCATTGGGATGAATACATCATCCTAAAAGCAGATTACAGCCTTTTCCGGTGCTATCTATTACAGTACAGCCAGTGTCCCCCCGGGTCGTGCAGAGCACGATACAAGTTAATCCTTTGCCTGACAGAGGTTTGGTTGCACTTTATGCCTCTTTTGTCAGTATGGGCAGGCTAGGCTTGAGGGAGAAGCTGAACTCCTTACCTGGCCATGACTCTAGCTCGTCAGGCACTACCCACCCTTCAAGTCATTGATGACTACTCATTGATGACTACTGTGAAGCCTACCGCCCCCACTTTCCTGAAGTACGAAGCTTCGAGTTTTTTAAGCTTATCCTTTTGGGTTTACTTTCCCCGATGAAGCGGAAGAGCTTGCCTGCCATTGCTCGCCATGTTGGGGTAGAAAGCCATCAATCCCTTCATCATTTTTTGACGCA
>JAUQVK010000068.1:0-14559 GCA_039794845.1 Thermostichus sp. DRC_bins_24 | reverse complement strand
TGCTCTAAAAATAACGTAGGGTCTTTCTAGACCATGCTCTTGACGAAACTTTTTTAATGGCAGAGGAGAGATCATTCTCAGGTCTGAATGGATTCCCGGATAGACTACACGTGTCATATCGCTCGGTATTCCAGGATAGTAGCTTTTAAGATCCCTCAAAACCCAGTCGGAAAAACACAAGCAAGCAACTGAAGTAAGAATCGAAAGCTTTTTCTCTTGAGCTACTAAATCGTTTCTCTCAAGTTTCTCGGCTTGGAGATCGTAAACCGCAGCAATACTCGGCGTTTTTAAGGCAACAGTGTAGTGTGTCGAAACGAATAATTTGGCATCGAGTTGATCACAAGCACTCTGCAGGCCGAACCGATCCTCCTCTGCCTCTTCGTACTTATATGCTGGTATGTATGAGAAAAAAGCATCTTTTGGAAGTGGAGGCATTTCTTCTCCACGAACAAGGATAGCGAAATCTTGTGCTTTTCCATCCGTAACCCACTGTTCGACCAGTTTAAGCCAAGTTTGGCCTATTATAGGCGGCACCTTTGCACTTGACTGCCAAGCCAATCCATCGATTACAATCATTATGCATTCCTCATCTTTACCAAGCAATTTTACAAGATATCGGGATCTAAGAGACCCAGCTCTACTAGCTCCTGATATCGCTCTGATGCAACTGCAATAACATTGAGTGCAGATAAGGACTCAACAAATTTCTGTGCTGGAAGTAGTTCTTTTAAGTAATAGCTATAGTAGAAAACACTATAGCCTCTCTCTCGCAAGTATTCACTTGCTTGTTCAGAGAGAGAGCCTCGTCCACCATTTGCCTCCATAATCAGAACAGGAGAAGTATGGCTCAAAAGGTGTTGTGCGCCCTTCAAAACCGTTAGAGCATCGCCTCCAATATCTATTTTCACTAAGTCTATGTTAGGTTCTTGATTAGAGAGCCACCATTCGTCCAATGTAACTTGGTCAACTTGCTGAGTTGGACTGGTAACGCCATATAGGTCGGAAACTGTTCGGTTAAAGATATCATCTTCGTTAAGGATGAGATAAACTTTTCCTGTTTGACTACCGACTGCTTTTGTTGCGGCTTTAACATATCCAGACATTCTATTCAACTCAATGCTTTTTTCTAATAGGGATGCACAGGTGATCGAGGGCTCGAAAGCGAAGACGGAACCCTCTTCCCCTACTTGTTTCGCTGCTAAGATGGTGTAGCTGCCAATACTAGCTCCTATATCTAGCATTGACATTCCTAATCTTAAGTACCTTCGACAAAAATCTATTTCTGGCTCGAACCAATGCCCTGAAGATAGTATGACCTGAGTGGATATTGAGTTTAAGCTGGGGCTGATGAGGATGATACTATCATCCTCGTAAAGTGCTTTAATTCCTTGATTCTCATGACTTTGCGTACCTGGCAAAACTGGAGGTTTGCCATTGAGAACTGAAGTGAGATGTTCCTTAGCTAGGTTGGCGCAGGATTCAGCCCAGTGCAGATGTGAATCTTCGACAGCTTTTTGGATTTTGTGCAGTAAAAAGGCTCCTTCAACTTGAGCTTGCTTTGCTAAGTAGAGGCCTATAATAACTTGGGCTTCAATATCTTCCGGATCGATAGTCAGGGCGAGACGCCAGAAAGGAGTTGATTCAGGTCGGAAGCTGACGCCACTATGTGCAGCCATCCAACGTGCGAGAAAGTGAAGATATTGCTCCCAAGGTGACAGGTGAGGGTTAAGAACCAAAGGCCGACTCACGAATGGGAACTGCGGGGGTCTCCAGGCCAACCCCCAGCCGGGTGTGTTGGGGGGAGAGAGTTTTTGCCAAGACTCCTTGTTGGCTTGCATCTGAGTGAGCAAGACCCCAGCTTCTTCCATCACAGAAAAGGAATTTCCGAGAACCTTCAGAGCATGTAGTCGATTTAGCAAGCAGGGTAAATGTAGGGGATCAGTGTCAAGGCCTTGATTCCAGTAATAGAGAGCTGCAGCCCAGGCTGACCTGCGCTCCTTAGCTGTTAGAGCATTGCTAGCTCTTTCAGATTCTGATAGGCCAAGTTCGTTCCAATCTGATGCCAGTCTGCCAGACACCCTAAGCTCCAACTCGATTGCATTGTTTTTACTCAGACTAGAGTAGCCTATTATTCTGGTTCATTTCTGCCATGGCAGGATAGGGTCGGTTTCTTTGCTCGACATCTGTTCCAAACTTGTCATAAAAGTTTGGTAGGGTGAGGAGGCAGTGTTGTTTGTTCTTGGGTGCATTCATGTTGCGTCGTTTCCCTGTCTGGATTGCTGTCGTCGCCCTGTGCGGAGGGATCGCCTGTACCCAGGCGGCGCCCGTGCAAGCACCCGATCAAGTTGTCAGTACCTTCATCGCTGCCACCGATAAGGGAGACTGGGGGACTGCGGATAGCTTCTTGACAGAGCGCTTCAGCAATGCCCTGCGGCCCGGTTCCCTGCCCTCGATTTGGGGCTTGGTGGGGGAAAATGTTCAGCTGCGCAACCAAGAGGTCATCGGAAACACGGCCTACGTTTGGGTGGAAGGGACGGGTTCACTGGAGGATATCGGGCAGCGTTTGGGCTTGGATCCTCTCACTTTGCGCAGCTACCTGACTGAGCCGGATTTTTCGGATCCCAGCTACCAACAGTTGGCCCCACAGCTGGTGGGGATGCGCCTGGAGGGAGATACCGTTACTTCCCGCATCAAAATTACCCTGTATCGGCAAGATGCGGGCTGGCGGATCGAGGTGTGGCAACCGGATGCTCCAGAAGGGGGTGCTTCTTCCCAAGACACCGCTCCACAACTTCAGCTGGATCCCCAGGGATCCGAACTGCAGAACTCGGGAGACACAGACTTCTCTTCGCCCGAAACTGAGCAATCTCCAGAAAATCCATAGTCGATAGTCATCTATAGTCCGTGGATGGCTCGGACTTCGGCGCTGCAATTGTTTCCGGGATGGTGTTGATGTGAAACTGTGGTTCTTTCTGGTTCTGGCCCTACTGCCCCTGAGCGGCTGCTGGCAGGTCAAAACGGCTGAACAGACTTTGCAAGAGTTTGTGGAGGCAGCCAACGCCCGAGACTTTGCCACTGCTGAGGCATTGCTTACCCCAAGACTACTGCGAGGGATCCCTCCGGGTGCCTTGGATCGATCTTGGGCTTCAGCAGAGCGCTCTACCCTGACTCGGATTCAGGAAGTTGGGAATACGGCTGTGTACCGGGTGGACTCGGTTTTGTCTCTGGAGGCACTGGTTCCCACCTTTGGGTTTCAGTTGACGGCAGAAGAGTTGCAGGCTTTCTTAACGGATCCTGATCGTGAGGATCCGCGTTTTCGCCCTTTGCGGTCTCAATTGGCTTTTTATGAGCCTCTGGGGGATGGTCGGTTCCGCTCTGCCATGGATATTACCTTGTATCGCAGGGCCGAGGGTTGGCGTGTGGAACTGGCCCGTCTGCGCCCCTTGAATCGAACGGTGCTTGAGGATCCCATTCAGTTGGCAGAGGAAGGTCAGCCTTTTACGCTAACGGGAACGGTGCGGCTTCTGAATCGCACTGAGGAGTGGATTGGGGTGAATCTGGAGGAGGTAAGCCCCAGCCTGGAGCGCTATGCAGATAGTTGGGTCTCAGTGGTTCCTGCGGAGGATGCTGAGATTACCCGTGGGGGTGAGCCGATTCGCTGGACGGAACTGCGGCCCGGAGAAACCGTGGAGATGGAAGGGACGGTTCGATTTGCCATTGTTGCGGATGCTGAAGGGCGGATCCCTGCGGCGATTAGGGCCGAGCGCATTACTGTCATTACAAATGAGGGCGGTCAATGACTGAGACAAGGCTCTAGGATGTGTTGAAGAGTTGACAGGTTGCAGAGCCAGGCTATTACCTATTTTCTTAATCTGAAGAAGAATAAGAGAAAACTAAGGGATCCGAGATCCCTCATCATCTAACCAAGCTTGCAAATCTGATTGGCAAGTAAAGTCCAGCAAGGCTTCCGCCAGAGCTTCTAGGTTTTGAAGGGGCAAAGCGCAGATCTGAGATTCAACTTCAGAGGACAGGGATCCAAACTTGCGGCGGAGCTGGCGCAGGGTGAGTTGTAGCTCTCCTTGTTGCAGTCCTTGTTGCAGTCCCTGTTGCAGTCCTTCCTGACGCCCTTCTTTGAGAGCTTCCGCTCGCCACTCTTGATAGATTACCGATTCCCGCATATCGATCTCCTCCAAGATTTGCCTGATTACCTCTTTGTCCAATACTAGCCCCGCCAAGACTGCTGTTGATGCTTTCAGATCCCCTTTGAGCTGGGGATCCCCTATCTGCTGAAGTTGGTCAGCCACCTGTCTGAGGGTGATCTCGGGGGCTTGATCCACGTGGGTCAGCATCACAAAGGGCAAAAGACCCGGTAAAGCCGATAAAGAGGCGGGATCCTGTTCCCACAGGCGCAGCACCCCAAATCGGTGCCTCAGTTCATCCGCTCGAAACTCCGTCTCAAACACCCATGCCGATCCAGTTGGGCGCAGATAAATCACAATCTGTTGTACCCTTCGCTGGGGATATTTGCGATAAAGACGCAGACGATAATCCGCCATCCGAAAGGGCAACTGGGGATCCGGATCCGTCTGAAACTCTAGATGTAAAATCTGCTCAAAGCTGCTGAGTAATATCACTGAATCGGCTCGGATAGGCTCCGCCGACAGCTCGGTTGGATCCAATTGAGCCAGAGGCAGAGGGGATCCCAGCAACCATTATTGCTCCGCAACGCTACCGCGACGGGCAAACTGTTCGGGGAAAAGCTCCACCAGGTATTTGCAGACATTGTCGTAAGCCATGAATCGAGAATACAGCTCTTGCGTGGGTTTTCCAGAGTGGGGCTTGCGCTTTCTGAGCAACCGGAGGTCTCGACTGCTACAGTTGTGTGTGAGCGTGCCTTTAGCGTAAGGGGCTGTAAGGTCTAGAGGGATCTTGGCCGAAATGGAATCGCCTTCTGTCTATCGAAAGGGGGAGTTGAGCAACAAAACGAGGCGCTCTTCCAAAAACTTGAGGTTGGCCAAGACCTGACCGAAGGCTTCTTCTTGCGTCCAGTCCATCAGCTCCATCGCTTTGGCAACCAGGGCTTGCACCGGAACAGGCTTTTCTCCAAACACATCAATCAACCAGCGCACCGAGAAGGGATCCACGCTGATGTTGCCTTCGGCGCCGGGCCAGCCGTTGATGTTGACGGGGCCATTATCGCGGATGGCATTTTCAAAGGCCAGCTTGGCATTGAGCCTGACCAACAGAGGATGCCCCATAACGCTGCCCTGCCACCATTCCTCTTGGGTAAACGGTTCGGGGGGAGTTGGGCTGGGGTGTCCGCACCAGAAGTCAATGAGGCGGGTCATGTTGGGGAAAATCAGCTCGATAAAATGCAGTTGTTCTTCTTGGCTGAGCTTTTTGATGTGACGCATAGCATAGGGTACCGGCTTGTTGAGCACCCGCTCCAATTTCCAGGTTTGCCAGTTCACCATGCTGATGAACTCCAGCTCCGCTTGGCGCAACATGTGAAACACCTGCGGGATGGTAAAGCCTTTGTCACTGCGCAGGAGGAAGTTGGCCAAAATGCCGGTGGTGGTTTTGATGGCATCACCATTCCAGTGGCTTTTGACAAAGCTACCGTCGTTCAGGGCATCCATCAGTTCTCGGAGGATGGGCACGGCTTTGGCAGCAGGCTCATCCATCACCCCCAGCAGTTCCATGGCATCTTGCATGTGGAAAATAAATTGCCGCTGGTAAAGGCTATGGACGTTGGTGCGGATGATGCCATCGGGTTTGAGCACCTGGCGCATCCCTTTTAGCCCTGCCACTTGGTCGTCTAGCAGGTAGAGCACATCATTGCAGGCGATGAAATCGAAGCGCTCGCCAAGAGCCGTCATATCGGTGATGTCCATCACCTGAAAGCGGGCCTGATCAATCTGGTGAAACCGGAAGCGTTGCTCGGCCATTTTGACCGACTCAGCGGAAATATCCACCCCAACAAAGTAGGCGCCTGGGTTGGCGGTGGCCAGCACCAGGGTTTCCCAGCCGGAGCCACAGCCCGCATTGAGCATGACTTTGCCCTCGGGTTTGACCACCTTGCGATCCCGTCGGTAGCGGGCGGTGGTGATGCTGTTGGCAAAGAGGGCGGAGTTGTCAGTAACCGTCTGCTCGATTGGGACGTTGGGATAGGGGAATTCGTCAAACTGAGCCTGAACCAGACTGGGAATAGATTGCTCGGGCATAGGGATCCCTATTTCTCTGGGGGCTATGGTAACGGATCCTGAGGAGCTGAGCCGGGGGAAGATGAGCGCCTACCCCAGCCGCTGTTCGCTTTCTTTGTCAAACAGATGAAAGCGATCCATGTCGAAGATCACCTCGGCCCATTGATTGACATGAATGGCGGTACGGGGATCCACACGGGCGACAAACTCTTGCTCCGCCAGGATCCCTTCTTTGTCGCTGGTGCTTAGGTAGAGGATCACCTCATTGCCCATCAGTTCGGTGACGGAGACTTTGGCCCGGACGGAGGCGGGTTGGATCCCTTGAGGTTGGTACTGGGGATCGTGAATGTTTTCTGGGCGAATGCCGAAGATCACGGCTTTGCCAACGTACTGCCGATAGGGATCCGCTTTGTGGGGGGGAATGGCGACGCGGAAGGCCCCGGTATCTATCAGCAGGGTGCCCTCTTGTTCGATCAGCTTCGCTTCAAAGAAATTCATGGAGGGGCTACCGATAAACCCGGCCACAAACATATTGGTGGGGTGGGTGTAGAGGGTGTGGGGGGTATCGATCTGCTGCAGGCGGCCATCCTTCATCACAGCGATGCGGCTGCCCATGGTCATGGCTTCCACTTGGTCGTGGGTGACGTAGATGAAGGTGGTTCCCAGTTGCATATGCAATTTGCTGATCTCGGCCCGTGCCTGCACCCGCAGCTTGGCATCAAGGTTGGAAAGGGGCTCATCCATCAAAAACACGGCGGGATTGCGCACAATGGCCCGACCGACCGCCACCCGTTGCCGTTGCCCACCTGAAAGTTCCTTGGGTTTGCGGTTCAAGAGATGCTCAATGCCCAATCGTTTGGCCACCCCCTTAACGCGATTTTCGATCTCCACCTTGGGTAGGCCGCGCAACTTCAGACCGAAGGCCATATTCTCCGCCACGCTCATGTGGGGGTAAAGGGCGTAGGACTGGAAAACCATGGCGATATCCCGATCCTTGGGGGGGACTTCGTTCACCACCCGGTCGCCAATGTAGATGGATCCAGCGCTGATTTCTTCCAGTCCGGCCAACATGCGTAAGGAAGTGGTTTTGCCACAACCGGAGGGCCCGACGAAGACCAGAAACTCCCCGTCTTCGATGGCGATATTGAGATCGTGCACGGCGGTGGTGTCTCCGTATCGCTTCGTTACATGCTCGTAAGTGACACTGGCCATGCTCCTACTCCTTGCTGCATTGCGCACCCAAACCCTATCGAAACTTGAGGGCGCAAGTCAAACGGGATCCGGATGGATCTGTAGGTTGCTCATATTCTGTGAGGATTCTTGATGGAGTTAAACCTGGGCCAACTGCTGTTGAGCGGCTTGTCGCATCACCTCTACCGGCACGGGTTTTCCCCCCAACCACAGGGAGAGGGCCTCAGCCCCCTGGTGAACGAGCATTTCCAGGCCGGTGATCGGGGTATGGCCCAGCTCGGCTGCCATTTGCAACAGAAGGGTGGGATCCGGCACGTAGATCAGGTCGTAGACGATCGCGCCCGCGGGCAGAAGCGAGAGTTGCTCCCTGCTCAGGGGAGAGGTAGTTGTGGTTTTGGCATCGGATCCCTGCTTTTGCATCCCAATCGGGGTGGTGTTGATCAACAGCTGGGTTTGGGGCAGCCAGGGATCCAGATCCGCCCAGGTCAGAACCTGGATTTGCGGCCAAGTTTGCCGGAGAGCGTCCAATTTTTCCGGAGAGCGCCCCACCACCCGCAGCGGCTGTAGCCCTGCTTCCAAACACCCTTGGATCACCGCCCGCGCTGCCCCACCGGATCCTAGGAGAGTGGTCGGGATCCCGGGTTTTAGAGTGCCCAACTGCCGTAGGGGATGCAAAAACCCATCAATATCGGTATTGGTGCCCCCCCACCCGCCCCCCGGCAAGGGATACACCGTATTGACAGCGCCCACAGCGGCTGCCCGACTGTCGATCTGTTGTAAATGGGGCAAAATCGCCTGTTTGTGGGGAATGGTAACGTTAAACCCCCGCACCCCGATGGCGGCTAACCCGGCAACGGCAGTGGCCAATCGGTTTGGGGCAACTGGAAAAGGCACATAGCAGTAGTTCTCCCCCAGGGCAGCCAAAGCAGCATTGTGCATGGCCGGGGATAGGCTATGGCCCACCGGATCCCCGATTAAACCCAGCAGCTGTGTTGTTCCTGAAATTGAATGGTGCACAAGTTACAACTTCTCTCAATTCGTCCAGGACTTATAAAACTTACCTTTCCCTAAAAAGAAAAAGGTTGCATGCAGCTACTTTCCAGAGAGGGCAGAAGCACGCTCTCTTTCAACGCGCGCTATAGTTTGCTGATAGCAATGGCGCCAATGAACCAAAGACTCATCGGAAATGTGATCAATGATCCCTGTGAGCTCTTGGAGGATTTCGTAGACTCTATCGAACTTTCTCTGGATCTGCCCTTCCTGCTCAGGCTGCTGAAGTTGAACCATATGGAGGCTCATTTTGATGGTTGCCAATCGGTTTTTGGCCAAATCCTCCAGCATTTCTCGAATCTCTGCGATAGCCCTCTGTCGCACCTGTCTTTGCCGCTGGCGCAGCAACCAGAAGAGAATGCCATGAATAATGCCAACCCCTATCGCACAGATGGCAGTGGCCAGCCAAAATGGGATCCCATTTTGATCGGCAATCATACCGACCAGGAGAATGAGCAACAAACCCACACCGGTCAAAATCAACTCAATGTTGTTTAGGAAGTTGGTTAAGAAAGCCCTGTACATCATCACCCAACCATTGCTCTTTACAAGTCCAACAGCTCGGTCAAATTCTAGCAATAATGAGAAGTTTTCCTAAAAAGCCTTCTCAAGGAATGCTTGGGTTTGCGGCGCATTTTTCGCTTTAGTCTTCGCTGGATAGGCCTTCGAGGGGATGGGGGGGAGGCGGCACCAAGAAAGCCCTGCGGAGAAGGGGCTAAGTCAGGTGCGGAGGATTGGGCCCGCTGTTTCAGTTCCAGGTTTTGCACCTGGAGCTCCTTGAGCTCGGTAAGGCGGTGCTCCAGCTCTTGCCGCAGCCTTTCGTTTTCTGTCTGCAATTCTCGGAGCTGTTTGAGCAGGTCTTCTGGAGCAGAGGGGGCGTTGGGAGCCGTAAGGACGGAGCTGTGCAAATTTCGGCTGTCTCGCATGGCTTGGGCAGCCCGTCGCAACAGAGCAACCCCCTTGGGATCATCGTTGTCCGTGAGGCTGGCGGTTCCAAAGTGCAACTGCACCGGCAGAGCTTGCCCATTCACCACGAAAGGATCCTGAATCATGCGCTGACAACAGCGTTCGGCGGCAATTTGCGTGGCGGCTAAGGTGCTCCCAGGGAGCAGAACGATAAACTGCCCCTCGTCGTAGCAAAACAGATCATCTCCATCTCGCAGGTTGTGGGCGAGGCGATCCGTAAAAAGCTTAAGGAGGGCAGCCCGAGCCTGGGCTTCCAACCCTTGACTGAGGACGCTGAGGTTGGCCAAGCGCAACACAAACAAGCTGAGGGGTTCTGATTGCGTGCGGGCTTGAGCCACTCGCAAGGGCAAGCGCGTCACCAAATCTTGGCGATTGCCCACTGCCAAGCCAATCGATTTCGGGGAAGAGGGGGGGCGTCCTTGTCCGGTTTTGATCAAGTGCTGCCGGCGGCGGCCCTCAACAATGCGCAACCCGGCCCGGACACGGGTCATCAATTCTGCCGATTGAAACGGCTTGGAGAGAAACTCATCGGCCCCTGCCTCCAAGGCCCGCTCCATATTATCGTTGCCCTCACGGGCGGTCATGATGATGTAGTACACCCAGGCATATTCTGGAGATTGCCGCAGTTGCCGACACAGATCCAAGCCATTCAAAGAGGGCATCACCCAGTCGGCGATGATCAGATCGGGCGGTTGGCGACGAATTTGCTCCAGTGCTGAGAAGCCATCCAAGGCATAAGAGATGCTACAGCCCTGTTTGCCCAGAAAATTGGACAACATCTCCGCCACCATGTAGCTGTCATCCACAATCAGCACATGAGCCCGGATGCTGCTGTCTTCGCCTTTGCCAGAAAGGGATCCTGCCTGAGCACTCTCAGACGTGGCAGTTGCAGCAACGCTCTCCGGACTGGGATCCATGGGCAAACCAAAAGGGGTAAAGCAAAAGCCGAGGATAGCAAGCTACCCGCGAACTTTCCATCGTTATTCTAAGCGGTTGGTATCGATAGCAGTTTCAAATCTGCCGAGATTGTTGCAGGCAGTGGGTGTTTATTGTTGCTCAAACAGGATCAGGATTTAGTAGCGGATCTCGAGGGTAACTTGAGCGCGAACAGTTTGTTCTCCTCCTTCCACCGGCGTAGCCGCGACCTCTGAGCGAGCAAAATCTGCCTGGGTTGCCAGAGGAACAGAGGGTGGAGCAAAGTGGCTATTGCTGTGGATCTGGATGCGTTCGACCGAACCCACGGTTAGGTTTAAGGCTCCCAACACATCCTCCGCTTGGCGCCGAGCATCGGCTACAGCCTTGACCAAAGCGGTGCTACGGGCTTGTTCCAGAGCACCCTCATCGGCCCGAAAACTGACGGACTCCACCTGAGTAGCCCCGGCAGCAACGGCTTCATCCAGCAATTGTCCCGCCCTGGCCACAGGCACCTCGAACTGCACGCTGTTTTGTCCCTGCACCCCCGTTAGCCGAGACCGCCCATCCCGGTAGTCGTACTGCGGGTAAAGGGAAATGCCGGTGGTTTGAAGGGCGCTGACTTGCAACTCCTTGAGGCGGTTCACCAAGCGCTCAGAGCTTTCCGCCACCTGTTGTTGCACCGATTGCGCAGAGTCGCCCTGCATCACCACCCCCAGCCGGATCAGGGCAATGGAGGTTTCCACTTGGGTGGATCCCTGGCCCGTCACCGTCAAAATCCGGGATCCCTCCGTGGGACTGGCCATAACCCCTCCACCCCCGATCAAGTTCCAACCCAACAGCGCCACTGCCAGCACCATCCCCAGCCAGGCAGCCCCCTTCCGGGATCCCGATGGCAGGCCTTTCTTAAGATGAGTCATGTTTTCGCTCTCCCAGATGAAATGGATGGTTGGATAAGGTCTTGTGGCAATTCAAACGGCATTGAGCTCGTGATCTCGATCCAATCCTGTCCTCAAAGGCAAGGGATAGAGCAGAAGCGCACACTTTTTGGAAACCAAGCGCCAGAGAGGCCGCTACTGCCGATCTTAATGGGCCGCCTCGACAGTGGGATCCCTGACTGTAAAAGTTAACCCACCCCTTGCTCCCGAAGTACCCACCATCCGACCCATCAGCGAAATCCCCGGTTAACCGCATCAGGCCGTATGATCGAGGTGGCGTGGTCGGATCTGAAGAGATGGCCGAATCGAAACTGCGACAGCTGCTGCACAATTTGGATGCTGAGCTGCAGAAGACTCCTGGTTTGGATGAAAAGCAGCGACAACAGATCGCCGCCATTCGCCAAGAAGTAGAAGCGGTGTTGAAGGAAATGGGATCCCCGACCCAGAGCAAAGACCGCATCGGAGAAGCCATTGGCCTCTTTGAAACCTCCCACCCCAAACTCACCCTGATCCTGGAGCAGGTGATCGACACTCTGGCAGGGATGGGTTTGTAATTCATCCCATTCACCATTCAAGGCTTATCGGAAAGGCTCAAGAGTCAAACTGAAGCTTGCCATCGGGGAGCCGGGGGATGGCAGTAAAGATAAAGGCATACTTCAGCCAGCAGCCGCCCGTAAAAGTTAGGGTCGGGGTCGGGTTAGAATTGCACCTCAACGAAGTGGATCGGGTCATTGGCGCTGGGGTCGGTAGGGATGAGTGGGCCATCAAGGCGGAAGGCGATTTGTTTCAGAGAGAGCTGATAGGGCCGAGAGACCTAAAGGGACTGCTTCTCCCGTAGGCGGTTTTCCCATTGCTGCAACTGATCCTGACGGGCAGCCACCTCCGCTTCACGGCGACTCAGCTCCTGACTTTGGCGTGTTAGCGATTGTCGCCAGCTTTCAATTTCTGTCAAGTCTGCCAGGCTGTGAGTTTGGGATAGGCTGTGCAACATCTCTACCACCTTCATGGTGGCCTCCTCCACCCGTTGCACCCGCCGCTCATCCGAGAGTTCAACCAGCAGCAATACCCCAACATTGTAGGGGCTGGCATCACTAGAGGTGATCAGCTCCGGCCTGCGTAGCGGAGACCAAACTCGGTCAGGGGTCTGTTGTGCCAAGAGCTGTAAATCTGCATGGCCGAACAACCCTTTCTTGTGCACCCGTGCCAAATACAACATGAAGATGCTGGAAGATGCATTGGGATCCTAACATCGATCTTTTCACCCTGCAGCTTCCTGCACATCGGAATGTGGGTGGGTGACAGCGTGTCTAGAGGTTCTGGGCCTTGCACAGCACTTTGGTGGCGAAGTGGAACCAAGAAGTGGAAAGAGCCACCCGCTGTCTTGGGTTCAAGGGAGGATGTCTCTGACAAAAGAGGAAGGATGCAACGGGGCCATTCAGCTTTCAAGGGAGCTTTGTACCCTACACAGCAAGATAGAATAGGGCCAACCAGCTCCTTCCTTGCAGAATAATGGAAGTGGGTTGACTGTGGGATCCTTAGGCTATGTTCGACAAACTGCTTTTTCCCATTGATAGCTCTCGTGAGACCAGTCATGCCCTGCCGTTGGTGGCAGATATGGCGCAACGCTACAAGAGCCAGGTGTATTTGCTATCGGTATTGGATGATGCCGAACTCGACCCGGAGCGGTCTGAGCAGGCGCGGAAAAACATTCAAGCCTTGCTCAAACAGACGGAGTCTGGCCTGCATCAAATTGGTCTTAGCAACGTCAAGAGTGAGTACCGCGAGGGAAAAGTCCCCTTTGTCATTTGTGACGTGGCGGATGAGCTGGAGATCGATTTGATTGTCATGGGCTGCCGTGGCCTTAGCCTATCGGGAGAAAGACGGGATGACTCTGTCAGCAACCGGGTGATCAACCTCTCCCCCTGCCCGGTGTTGGTGGTGCCCTGAGAAGCAGGGATCCCACGAAACGGTATTCTCACAAAACGGTATTCTTCTATAGAGAACGTCAGAGTACGTCAACGCTGGCTCTTGCCGAAGCCCTTGATGTTGCCTTGTGTAACAGCGGGGCTGTTGTCATTTGTCTTGTCAAAGGGGCTACGGTACAACGAAGAGCAAGAGAAGATCCATTGCTGCTGTAGCTGGTTAGTTCCACCCCTGGGAATCGTCATGGAAAGTCGTGGTCACAACAAGTCCTCGCAGAAAAACTTTGAGGTGATGCGGAATTTCGCCGAAACCTACGCCAAGCGTTCCGATACGTTTTTCTGCTCGGATCCTTCGATTACGACGGCGGTGATTGAGGGGTTAGCCCTGCACAAAGAGCAATTGGGTGCTCCACTGTGTCCCTGCCGTTTTTACGAAGACAAAGAGGCAGAGGCAAAAGCAGGCTACTGGAATTGCCCCTGCGTGCCGATGCGGGAGCGCAAGGAATGTCACTGTCTGCTGTTCCTCACTCCAGAAAACCCCTTTGCGGGCAGCAGCCAAACCCTGGAAGAAGTGGCCTTGGAATACTAAACGGGATCCCTGGCGAACTGTCTGCTGCCGGGATAGCAAATGGGGTTTCGAACGGATTCCAAAGCTCGATATGATCGAGAAGCCCTTGGGCAACGGTTCACTTGCATGAAAAGGAAACTCTGTTATGACTGCCTCACTTTCTAACTTCCTCTGGAGCTTGGTAGCTGGTGCTGTGGTGTTGGGTCTTCTCTTCGGCGCCATCATTTTTGTTAGCCAAAAGGATAAAGTCCGCCGTCGCTGAGCCCGCTGCCTGTTCCACATTCAATTCCATTCTCCATCGTTGGGGCCTTCAATGCTGTAGGTCAGACCCCGTGACCTGAGCAGGTGAGAGGAGGTGTTGTGAAAGTGGCCACGGGATCCCCTAGCGGGTCAGGGGATGCTTCCGCAGGAAATGGCTCTGAGCCACCTCCTGGCGAGTCAATACCTCTTGGGTGAAATGGCCCCAAGAAGGACAGCTCCGGCCAGCCCGCTCCTCTCAATCAGAGGGTTTCCAGAACAATCTAGGGTAGAGGGCACTCCTGCCTCTACTGCGGTTTGAAGCCAGACCGCGGCCACAATAACGCAGTCTTCAACGGCAAGCCTTTGACGGTGGGACATCCCGTCGGCAAAGCTCAGGAAACACGTAACGTCTTCCCGATGCTGACGGCTTACGCAGTCGCGGGCTTTCCAAAAGCCCTTCAGTCGCCCTCCGGCTATCTCCTTCAACCCACAGGATAACCAGGAGCCTCCAGGCCGTATTACCGACAGCCCGATTATTTTGATAGGGTTGGCCCCGTTAAAAGCCCCAT
>JAUQVK010000067.1:0-108558 GCA_039794845.1 Thermostichus sp. DRC_bins_24 | reverse complement strand
CGCAATCTCACAGGCAAAGTGGCGAATCTCGATGCCGCGAAAGTTGGTCAGGGGAATCTCGGAACGGCGATCTGGCTCACCCCGGCGGCGGTTGATTTCGGCTTCAATGGCCCGCATCTCCTTGTAGGCAATCACCAAAAAGTTGCCCGACCCACAGGCGGGGTCAAAGACGCGAATCCGGGTCAGCCGTTGCCGCAGATTCAGTAGCTTGCGCGGGTTATCTCCGGCGGCGGCTAGCTGTGCCCGCAGATCGTCCAAAAACAGCGGGTTCAACACCTTGAGGATGTTGGGCACGCTGGTATAGTGCATCCCCAAGGCACCGCGTTCTTCGTCTTCGGCAATGGCCTGGATCATGGAGCCGAAAATATCGGGGTTGATCTGCTTCCAGTCCAGGTTGCCGATGTGAAGTAGGTAGGAGCGGGCTACTTTGCTGAAGCGGGGTACGTCCCAAAGGCCCTCACCCCCGGCCTGAAGCCCCTCACCCCCAGCCCCTCTCCCACGAGGGGAGAGGGGAGAAGTAGAGTCTGATCCCCCTTCGCCCAGCTTGGGAGAAGGGGTTAGGGGATGAGGGCCAAACAACCCCCCATTCACATAGGGAAATGCCTCTGCCCACCGGCGAATCCCTGCCGCTTGCCGTTGCGGCAACGGTGTCGCCATTGCTCGGAAAATCTCCGCCAACACCTCATGGGTATTTGAACCATCCCCCGCACTCATCTGGGCGATCGTGCTGGTAAATAAGCCTTCACCCTTGGCAGTCGGGGGAAAAATATTGGTATCCTCCGCAAAAAAGCAGAAGATCAACCGCGCCATAAAATGATTAAACTCTTCCGGTCGCTGCTCCCAATCGGGATTCTCCTTCAGTAACTCCACATAGAGCCGATTCAGCCGCCCCGTCGCCTTAATGTCAAAGGCATTCTCCCGAATCTGCTTGACGGTCGTGATCCCTGCCAAGGGCAAGAAAAAGCCAAAGTGGTCAGCAAAGCTGGGATAGTCGCAGGCAACGGTTTCGCCATCTGCTAAGTTCTCTGCCTCAAAGCTGATGCCGTCTGTGGCCAGAATGAACTTCACCTTGTGGCGGGCAGTGGCCGGACTCTCCCGCAAGGCAGTCAGGGTGGCGCTGACTTCACCCACTGCACAAACCTTGATGTGAATGTTATGGCGCTGAAGCACCCCACCTAAATCCGACTGGTTCGTCGAATCTTTGCCCTGACTTCTCAGCCGTTTGATCGTCGTTGCTTTGTTGCCAAAGGCTTCCAAAAACGCGAAGGGAAACTCTGCCGGGTCAAACGGGGATTCGGCTAACCGAGAAATGGCTTCTTCGATTTCGACTGCATTCATGGACTGACCATTAGTGAATCAGGGGTGATCGCTCAGGGGCTGGATTATCACCTCCCAACGCAACTTTGAAATCTTACCCTGATTTTTGAGGATTGAGGTTACGACAACTTCTGACCGGGCTTCGCCCATCGCACAGCGCCTTTTAGAAGGATCACAGTGCAAGAACCTTATATCTCAACGAGGCTTTCACAATGCTGCCCCAACCCAAGACTAAAGCGAGATAACTATGACTTACCATAAGGCATAGCTACTGGTAAATGCTTGTCTCATCCCCATCGTTCGCCTATTGTGCCGGAGGCATGGGGAATCGACAAGCGCGGGGAGTCCATGTATCCCGACGCTATGCCTAACGGCAGGCTCACGCCAACACCTGATCGGTAGAGCGCGGGACTTATCGTGCTCCGCACGACCCGGAGGGTCATCGTGCTCCGCACGACCCGGAGGGTCATAGCTCCCCAAACCCCTCATTACAGCCCTTACGCGGGTTTTCTACGGCAGGGCTTGTGCTTCTTTAGCCCTGGGGGGTGGATCTCAACTTCCACGGTTGTTACATGTGACTAGCGAAAGGGCTGTAGTTAACTCAAGAGGGGGTAGGGAGGGTGCTCTGGTGCTGTGGGTTCAGGTAGAGCAACTGGGTGGGGTAGGCAAATTCGATGCCCCGTTCTTGGAAGGCTTGCTTCAGGGCGAGGTTGATGCGCTCTTGCACATCCATGTAGAGGTTGAAGTCCGGGCTGAGCACGTAGTAGACCACCTCGTAGTTGAGGCTGAAATCGCCGTAGGCGGCAAAGTGGGCGCGATCAAATTGGGCATTGGTGTCGGCATCGATGATTTGCTTCACCAGCTTCGGGATCTCCTGCAGCTTTTCGGAGGGGGTTTCGTAGATGACACCAAAGCCAAACACAACCCGCCGCCGCTGCATGCGTTTGTAGTTGCGAATTCGGGATCCCGTCATATCCGTATTGGCCATGACAATCTGTTCACCACTGAGGCTGCGTAGGCGCGTGGTTTTGATGCCGATGTATTCGACGGATCCCATAAAGTCGCCCAAAATCACAAAATCACCGATCTCAAAGGGCCGATCCATCAAGATCGAAAAGTAGCTGAACAGATCCTGCAAAACCCCTTGGGCTGCCAGGGCGATTGCGACGCCACCAATGCCCAAACTGGCCACCAGTGCCGCTATATCAAAACCCAGGTTATCCAACAAAAACAACACCCCGATCAGGCTAAACACCACCCGAATCATGGGAGAAAGTAACAGTAAACTTTGCTCAGTGGTGGCATCACCTTTTTTGCGCGTTAGGTAAATGCGCAGAGCATATTCGACGCTGCCGCTGAGGAGGTTAATACCAAAGTAGGTGGCGATGACGGTGGCCAGAACATCCAGGGTTTGCCGCAGAACGGTGGCCAAGTTCAGGCTGCCCAAACAGATGTAAAGCAAGCCCAAATAAAGCAAAGGGATCAGGTAGCGCTCCACCAAACGAATCAGGGCATCGAGGGGGATCCCGTTTAATTTGGAGAGCCATCCCGCCAAGGTTTGCAAAACCAAGCCCCGCAACACCGTACGAATGACAAAGACCCCGGCTGCGAAGACAAAGAAGACCAGGAGGTAGTTCCACAAGGGGTTGCCCAGCAGCTCAAACCCGAAAATATCCTGCAAGACCATTCTGAAGCACCTCTTGAGATCAACAAAACAGGGCAAAGGCCCAGGAGTCGCTCAGGAATCCAGGACGCAAGCATCGCTCATGGTTCAACGTGTTTATCGATAGCAACCGCTTCCGCATAACCCCACATCAGGATCCAGCTGGGATCCCTTTCGCCTCCGGTAAACCGGCAAAACAGGGACATCATAACATTGTGTTCGTTGCTACCTAGACGGGGTGGCTTTTCGGTAGGGATCCACCAGCTCGGCTACAAACTGGTGCAGGATGCCGTAGTAGCGCTCTCCGGCCACCTGCAGCAGATTGTTGTGGTTGGCCCCCTCAATCGGGACAAGGCGTTTCGGATCCCGTGCGGCTCGGTAGAGGGTTTCGGCATGCCAGAAGGGGATCAGGCCGTCCTCGGTGCCGTGCAAAATCAAAACGGGGCACTCGATCTTGGGGATCCGACTCAAATTGTCGAAGCGGTCGAAGGGTAGCAGCGGGATGCGCGTCAACACCCGAAAGGCGGTCACAAAAGTCGATTCTAGGATCAGCCCCCCGACAGGCTTTTTTGCCGCCAAATAGAGAGAAGGCCCACCCCCCACCGAGCGGCCATAGACAAGGATCCGCTCCGGCGAAACTCCCTGATCGATCAAGTAGGTGTAGGCCGCTTCGATATCCAGGTAGGAGCCGGCCTCAGAGGGAGTCCCTTCGCTGGTGCCGTAGCCGCGATAGTCATAGGCCAAGACTTCGAACCCCTCTCGCTGCAAGCTGAGCATGCGGGGCAAAATATCGCCCAAATCTTCGGCATTGCCGTGACTGTAGAGCAGAGTATAGGTAGCACCGGGGTTGGGCAGATGCACCGCAGAAATCAGGAGACCATCGGATGTGGTTAGCTTGAGAATCTGCTCCCCGTCTTGGTAGCTGGAGGGGCGCGGCAGAAAGATCATCCGTTCCGACTGAAACCAGCCCAGCCAGATCAAGTAGCCATACACCACCAACCCGATCAACAGCAGGGAGCGCCCCACTCGCAGCCACGAGAAGGATCCCCACAACAGACGATGTAACAGGGCGTGGGTCGGCATGAGTTGAACGATTTACCCCCAGAGAATGTCTGTTCAGCCCTCAGCCTGGGAATGGCGATATTTCCACCAGCCAGCCGCAACCCAATTGGTTAGGGCATGGGCAACAATGGTAACCAGCAAATTGCCAGACAGCCACAACCCCAAACCCAACAGGATCCCGACTCCGGTTGCCCAGATAACATAGGGCCACCCCTGCCGCTCCAGCAAGTGCAGCACCCCGAAGATGACGCTGCTCAAGAGGATCCCGCCCGTCCAACCGAGAGGAGTGGTCACCGCCACCGACACCAGTACGCCGCGAAACAGCCATTCTTCGCTCCACCCCGGCAACACCCCTAGCCAAAACACATCCCCCCACTGCAAGGGATCCACCACCAAACGCAGGTAAGTACGGGCAGCCCGACGATAGGCAGGCCAAAGCCAATACACCAGTTCGCTGATCCCGATCACCCCCAGGCCCAATCCGGCTCCCCACAGCACTGCCAGCGGATCCCAGCGAAAGGGCACCGACAGGGATCCCAGCCAGCTCCACAAACTTGCCAAGAGGGCCAAAGCCCCACTGGTGGCGATCATTGCGCTCAAAACTTGTTCTCGGGTGAGGGACTGAATGGGTGAGGTCATGCCAGAGGATCCCTGGGCTTTCCTTCTTCTAGGGTAAGGCGCCTCTCGAGAGGGATCCAAACAAGGCTACCCCCGACTCAACTGCTGTCGGAGCAATTCCCCGTGTTGAGCAGACCGTTGCACCCAGGTTTCAATTTCTGCAGAGCTCAGGGCTAGCCCAGTTTCGTAGCAGCTCAGCCAAGCCCGGTGGAGGGTTTCTGGGTCGGTCGGGAGCTCCTCCAAATCCCAGCCGGGCATCCCCAGTTCTTGTAGCAGGTTACTCACCTTTGGGTCATAGCTGAGGCCAAAGCAAGCACACCCCTCTGCTGCCGCCATCACCAACCCGTGGTAGCGCATCGTGATCGCCAGCCGTACACCCCGAAAGATCCCCTTGAGCAGGCAGGGATCCCGAATATCCAGCACCCGGCTGGAGTCGGGCAAGTGTTGCTGTAGCTCTTGAGCCAAGCGGTAATCGGCCCCCAACTCCGGGGAGCCCTGAGGGGCCAGTTGGAAGGGAATAAATAGGAGATAAGCCCCCGTAGCAGCCTGGAGGCGCACCAACCCCTGACCGAGAGAGCTTAGGCGGGCCGGGGTCAGTTGAGGATGCTGACGCAATACCACGGCAATGCGGGGCTGCGGCCAAGTCTCCCACTCGGGCAAGGTTTTCGATCTCAACCCCCAAACCGGATCGGGGGCCACCTGATGAGGGATCCCCCAATCTTCCAACAGCTGTGAGGCTGCCCGATCTCGCACGCTGATGGCCGTACAACCCACCAAAGATCGCCGGACCAACCCACGAATCCAAACCCGATCCAAAGGGCCGATCCCCTGGGCCCAGGCAAGGGTTTTCAGCCGCAGCTGCTGAGCCCAACCCATCACCCCCAAGTAATACAAAGGGCTACGCCAGCTGGTGCGATCCTGCAACAGACTACCCCCACCCCACACAAAAACCTCGGCCTCTTGCAAGCAACGCTGGAGGGCCAAGCCATTGAACCGAGGGCAAGCCAATACTGGATAGCTGGCTGCCGTTTGGGCGGGCTGACGAGAGAGCACCACCGGCTGTACAGGGTTAGGCAACTGCTGGAGCTGCTGAATAAGGGCTAACAACAACGCTTCATCGCCACCATTGCCGTAGCCGTAGTAGCCACAGATCACCACCCGTGGCAGTTTCATAGGAAAGATTCCAGGGGGTGCAATGGCACTAGAACTCCAAGATGACAGAAGTTGAGGTTCAGTCGAATGCTAGCGGGATGAGGAATCCCCAAGCCAGCGGGTTAAATCGTCCAAGGTTTGGAAATCGAGCAGTGCTTCCGCCAAAGCCTCCAACTGCTGCGTAGACAAAAGCCGAATGGTCTCAGATATCTCTTCTGGCAAAGGCCCGAGCTTGCGCCGCAGTTGACTCAGAGTCAGTCGGGTTGCTTCTTGCTGTAACCCCTGCTGTAACCCCTGCTGTAACCCCTGCTGCAGCCCTTCCTCTCGCCCTTCTCGCAGCGCTTCTGCTCGCCATGCCTGGTAAATCACAGACTCTCGCACCGCCAGACCTCCCAGCACTCTGCTAATCCCCTCTGGTGTCCATGTTAATCCTGCCAAGACGGCGGTAGCTGCTTTTACTTCCTGCTGAAGTGCTGGGTTCGCTATCCCTGCAATTGCTCTGGCCACTTGCCGTAGACGCGGCTCTGGATCTTCAGGCTCTGCCAACACTACAAAGGGCAACAGTCCCGGATACCGAGATAAGGTCTCGGGATCCTGCTCCCACAACCGCAAAACCTCGAACTGATGGGATAGAAGACCTCTTTGAAAAGAGGTCTGGTACACCCATTGCGACTGGGTTTTTCTCAGGTAGATGACAATTTGCCGCACCTGCTGCTCAGGGTAGCGGCGATAGAGGCGCAGGCAATAATCTGCCATGCGAAAAGGAATATCCGGATCGGGATCGGTTTGGAACTCCAGGTGCAAGATCAGGTTTTGGGCCCTCAGCAGAATCAGGGAATCGGCTCGGATGGGCTCGGTGGACAGTTCCGTCGGCTGCAACTGAACCAAGGGAATAGGGGATCCCAATAACCACTCGGCAAAGGCGCCGGGAAAGAGTTCCACCAGGTACTTACAAACGTTGTCGTAGGCCACCCTTCCCCCTCAATCAGTAAGGAGGCAGTCCAACGAGCCAATTCCCCTCACAGTGCCGGAATTAACCGTAGTAGCCCTGATTGATGCGGTTTTCCAGTTGGTTGGCCCCTTCCTGATACTCCCCAATAACGAAGTTCTCCGCATTGGCCTTGATCAGGGCTTTTTGCTCTTCCGTCAGGCCCGGGATCCGCAGCATATCCTCCAGGCTGTCATAGGGCGCATGTTGCACCAACGTGCGAGCCAAGTTGGGGTAGAAGCCCGGCAGTTGGCGATAGTTGCGCAGGATGGTGTTGTTCACATCGATGGGGGTATCCAGGTGCTTCACGGCGGGCAGTTCCGCAGCATGAGCGGTAACTGTGATCCCAAAGGGGGCAAAGCAAAGGCACAGAACCAACAGAACGCGAACCAGAGCAGACAGCAGGAAACGCATAGCACCACTTCTCCGAACAGGGTTCAAAACTCTCATCTGATTGGGCAATAACATCCTCCGACCATTTAGTGTCTCATTCCCCCTACCCCGAATCGAGGGCTGAGACAGGATCTGGATCCCTCCAGAAACAATTTTTAACAACTATGATCAGGAGACAGTTGTTCTTGCCGCACCCCACTTGTTGTTGCACCATGTCTGACGCTGCCATCCTCCACTCGACCCGACTCGACGCCTCCCACGGGGATCCCTCTGAGGAGATCTCCCTACCCCTTCCTCCTCCGGATGTGCGGTTGCTGGAGCAGACCGAGCTGTTCGTCAGGCGGCATATTGGGCCGGATCCGCAGCAGATCCAGCACATGTTGCAGGTGCTGGGATTGCGTTCCCTAGAGGAGTTGGTGGAAAAGACTGTCCCGGCGGCCATTCGCAGTGCTCGGCCCTTAACTCTGGGATCCCCGCGCACGGAGCAGCAGGTGTTGGCGGAACTCAAGGAGATTGCCGCCCAAAACCAGGTGTGGCGGTCATTTTTGGGCATGGGCTACTCCAACTGTCTAACGCCGCCCGTGATTCAGCGCAATATCCTGGAAAACCCCGGCTGGTACACCCAATACACCCCCTACCAGGCAGAAATTGCCCAGGGACGCCTGGAGGCGCTGCTGAATTTTCAGACAATGGTGATCGACCTAACGGGGATGGAGATCGCCAACGCTTCTTTGCTGGATGAGGGGACGGCGGCGGCGGAAGCCATGACCCTCAGCTACGGGCTAGCCCGCAAGGGATCCCAGCTTTTCTGGGTGGATCAGGGCTGTCATCCGCAAACGGTGGCGGTGTTGCAGACGCGGGCCGAACCCCTGGGGATCCAGATTCGCCTGGCGGATCCGGCCAATTTCCGGTTGGATGGCGAGAGCTTTGGTCTGTTGTTGCAGTACCCCAACACCTACGGCGACATTCGGGATTATCGGGAGCTGGTAGAACAAGCCCATCAGCAGGGGATCCTGGTGACGGTGGCGGCCGATTTGCTCAGCCTCACCCTACTCAAGCCACCGGGGGAATGGGGAGCGGATATTGTGGTGGGATCCACCCAACGGTTTGGCATCCCGTTGGGGTATGGCGGCCCCCATGCGGCTTACTTTGCCACCCGTGAGGCCCACAAACGCCTCTTGCCGGGACGGTTGGTGGGGGTTTCTCAAGATGCCCAGGGCCATCCTGCTCTGCGCCTGGCGTTGCAAACCCGAGAGCAACACATCCGCCGCGACAAAGCCACCAGCAACATCTGTACGGCCCAGGTGCTCTTGGCAGTCATGGCCTCGATGTATGCCGTTTATCACGGGCCAAAGGGGTTGCAGAAGATTGCTCTGAAGATCCATGGTCAAGCCCATAAGCTGGCGGCACAGCTCCGCCGGTTGGGCTACGAGGTGGGGCCGGCGCACTTCTTCGATACCTTTTGGGTGCGCACTGTATCCGCTGCTCAAGTCAAGGAGATCCAAACCCGCGCCGCTCAACGACGGATTAACCTACGGCAAATCGACGAACTAACCTTGGGGATCAGCCTGGATGAGGCCACCACCTGTGAGGATCTCCGGGATCTGATCCAGATCTTCAGTGGATCCGACGTTCCTTTTGAGGATAAGGATCGAGAGGGGTGGGATCCCGATTCCCCCAGCACCTGGCCGGATCCCAGCCGGAGTTTGCCCCCCGGTTTGCTCCGCACCAGCCCCTACCTTACCCATCCCGTTTTCAACAGCTACCACTCCGAGACCGAGCTGCTGCGCTACCTGCACCGTTTGCAAAGTCGGGATCTCTCCTTGACCCACTCCATGATCCCCCTCGGTTCCTGCACCATGAAGCTGAATGCCACGGTGGAGATGATCCCCGTCACTTGGCCGGAGTTTGGGCAGATCCATCCTTTTGCCCCGCTGGAGCAGGCCCGCGGCTACCAAACCCTGTTTGCTCAACTGGAAAGGATGCTGGCGGAAATCACCGGTTTTGCGGGGGTTTCTTTGCAGCCCAATGCCGGATCCCAGGGGGAATACGCCGGGCTGTTGGCCATTCGCCGCTATCACCAGGCCAAGGGGGAGGGCCATCGGCAGGTGTGTTTGATCCCCACTTCCGCCCACGGCACCAATCCGGCCAGCGCCGTGATGGCGGGCATGCGGGTGGTCAGTGTTGCCTGTGACGCAGCGGGCAACATTGATCGGGCGGATTTGCGGGCCAAAGCCGAGCAACACCGGCAGCACCTAGCGGCTTTGATGATCACCTACCCTTCCACCCACGGGGTGTTTGAAGAAGGGATCCGGGACCTGTGCCGGATCGTTCACGAGGCGGGAGGGCAGGTGTATATGGATGGGGCCAACCTCAATGCCCAGGTGGGGATATGTCGGCCCGGTGAATTGGGGGCAGATGTGTGCCACTTGAACCTGCACAAAACCTTTTGTATTCCCCACGGGGGGGGTGGGCCGGGGGTGGGGCCGATCGGGGTGGCGGCCCATCTGCTGCCCTATCTGCCCGGTCATCCCTTCTTGCCGGGGTGTAACGGCCCGGTCAGTGCCGCCCCTTGGGGGAGCGCCAGTATTCTGCCCATTTCTTGGGCCTACATTCGCCTGATGGGATCCGCCGGACTCACCCTCGCCACCCAGGTGGCCATTTTGAATGCCAACTACATCGCCCACCGCTTGGATCCCTACTATCCGGTGCTCTACAAGGGAACTGCTGGTTTGGTGGCCCACGAGTGCATTCTGGATTTGCGCCCCCTGAAAAAGAGTGCCGGCATTGAGGTGGAGGATGTGGCCAAGCGCCTGATGGACTACGGCTTTCATGCCCCGACGGTGTCTTGGCCTGTGGCGGGAACGATGATGGTGGAGCCCACCGAGAGTGAATCTTTGGCGGAGTTGGATCGCTTCTGTGAGGCGATGATTGCCATTCGTCAGGAGATCGCCGCCATTGAACGGGGGGAAGCGGATCCCCTGCGCAACCCTCTGAAATTGGCCCCCCACACCGCCGCAGTACTTACCGCCGATCTGTGGGATCGTCCTTATCCCCGCTCGGTTGGGGGGTATCCGGCCCCTTGGGTCAAAGCCCATAAGTTCTGGCCCAGCGTCAGCCGCATTGACAATGTCTATGGGGATCGCCACTTGGTGTGCAGTTGTCAGCCCTGGCTGGAGGAGTAACCGAGTGGATCCCGGATGTGAGTCTTTCACCGCGAAAATCATCGCAAAGAAAAAGCCGCCCTGCCGGACAGCCCAGTGAATGCCTCAAAGCTAGGGCGCAAAAGCCGTTTGCCAGTCAAGCGGCCTACGGTTTCATTTGCTCCGAACAGGATCGGAACAAGACAGAATAAACTGATCGATCTCCAGCAGAATGCGCTCCGTTTCTGTCAGAGAAGCAGGCAAAGCTTCCAGCACCTGTTCATCAGCTGCCATCGCCTGTTCTACCTCATGAAATGTCCTCATGGATTCATCTGCAAGCAACAGCTCCAACTCATTTAGCGCCACCATCGCCAGTTGCTGCTCGGCTCGATTCAGCTTGTTTCGTAAAGCCTTCACTTCTTCGGTCTGCGCCTGTAAGCTGGCTTCCGCCTGTTCAGCACGAGAGGTAACCAGTTGCACAGTTTGCCGGGCTTCATCCCGTTGTGCTTTCAAGAAGGCAAGCTCTTGCTCCAGCTGAGCCAGGCGCTCTTGCAGGCTGTAAATTTGCTGATCCCGGTCTCCCAAGGCCCGTTCCAGCTCACGATTTTGAGCTTCCATCTGTTGGCGAGCCTCGTTGGCTTGAGCCAGTTGTTCTCGCAAATCTGTCATTTCGTCTTCCAGGCGGGTAAACCGACTCAATCGTTCCAAAACTTGAGCATTTTCCTCTTCGAGTTTTTCGATCAAGGCCTGAGCGCTCAACAACTCTGTTTTGGTGGATTCCAGTTCCCCACAGGCTTGGTCATAGTTGGCAATCAATTCACCAATTCGGGCTTCTTTGGCTTGCAGTTCTTCCCGCAGAGAGTTGAGCCAGCGGTCGCTTTGTTCCATGCGTTGTTGCAGAATGGGCAGCTGCGTCAGCGCCTGCTGAGCCGTACTGAAGTAGCTGAACAGTCCCTTGAAGCGGCGCTGCAAATTGCTGTGGGATTGATCCAATTTGTCGAAGGCTTCGTTGAGGGAGAGATAGGCCTCGCACAACTTCATGTAGCGGCGGGCCACGGTAGCAGAATGATCCATAGATAGAGTCTGGGGGATGCTGTGTTTATTTTATGCCGTTCATTCTATCGACCTGACCTCTAAAAGGGGGCATCGGATACAACAACCTTAGACTTAAGTTTCCTTTAATATCAGAGCTTCGATCTCACTTGGGAACAAAAGGATGGAGATCCTGCCCAGAGAGGGTTTCAACCGATACAACCGATCCAAAAGAGATGGAAGCTGCCCTCAAGAGCAATAGAATTTCGTGGCACAAACCTGGAGAAATCTGTATATCTAGTGCTGTAAAATAAGCAAAGATAAATGTCAACACTAGATGTGGATCAACAATGCTAGGACAGGGATCCCTACTCAGGCCGGCTCGGCATTGAGGATCCCGAGCGATTCTAGGTGGGCTGCCACCCGCAGTAAGGTGGCTTCTTGATAGGGAGCAGCTACCAACTGCACCCCAAAGGGCAGGGATCCCGATTCTCGCAGCGGCACAGAAAGTACGGGCAGGCCAATGAACGATAGCGGCTGGGTATAGAGACCGAGATTGGGACGAGTCAGGACTTCCACCCCATCGATCACCATTTTCTCCTGGCCGATCAGGGGGGCAGGGCAAGGGGTGGTGGGGGCAATGAACAGATCGATCTCTTGAAAGAGGGCCTGTACCTGCTGGCGGTACCAACTGCGGAAGCGTTGCGCTTGCAAGATCCAATCGGCCGGCAACAAAGCACCGGCCAAAAAGCGATCCCGAGTGGCGGGGTCAAAGTCTTGAGGTCGGGTTTTCAAGTTGTGCAGGTGCAGGTTGGCTCCCTCGGCAGCCGTGATCAAGTAGGCGGCAGCACGGGCACGATGCGCTTCCGGGATCCGTATCGTTTGGCTGGCCCCAAGGGCCTGGGCGATCTTTTCCACTCCGGCAAGAATGTGGGGTTCAGCACCACGGGCGAAGTAATCTTCCGCCACGGCAATGCGCAATCCTTCGATCCCCTGACCCAATTGCGGAACGGTGGGATCCACGGGGCGTTGGGTACAAACCGGATCCGTGGGATCCGGCCCTTGCATGGCATCAAAGCTAAGGGCAATATCGGCTACCGAGCGGGCAAAGGGGCCCACATGGTCAAAACTGCTGGCAAACAGAGCCACCCCCGCCCGCGACAGACGACCGTAGGTGGGCTTGAGGCCATAGATGCCGCACAAAGAAGCCGGCACCCGAATCGAGCCGTTGGTATCGCTACCCAGCGTCAGAGGCACCAAACCACCTGCTACTGCTGCTGCCGATCCACCGGAGGATCCCCCAGCGACACGGCTGAGATCGTGGGGATTGTGGGTGGGGCCGTAGTGGCTGTTTTCGGTAACAAAGCCATAGGCGTACTCATCCATATTGAGCGTGCCCACCAGGATCGCCCCGGCCTGTTTCAGTCGGGCTACCACCGTTGCATCCATTCGGGCGGGAGGATTCTCCCGGTTAATCACAGAGCCCGCCAGGGTGGTGAGGCCGGCCACGTCAAACAGGTTTTTGACCGCGAAGGGCACCCCTGCCAAAGGGCCCACCGGGATCCCTTGCGCCACCTGTTGATCCACCTTTTCCGCCGCCTCTAGGGCCGAGTCTTTCAGAATCTCCGTGAAGGCATTCAAGGCCCCATCCCGTTCTTGGATCCGCTCAAGGCTGGCCGCCACTACCGCTTGGGCGCTAATTTCTCCCTGACGTACAGCAGAGGCAATGGAGGCCGCGTCGGCGCTGCCGAGAAAATGGGGATCCGAGGTCATGGCAGGGGCTCCGTCCTGGCAGCGGGAAGGGGGCTAAAAGTCGGGGCAGGTTCCACCGTTTGGGGCAAAGGGAATTCCAGCACCAGTTGGGCAATGGGCAAAATGCGGGCGAAATTTTCGATCACCCCGGTGCGATGGTCGGGGTGCAGGGGCAGTTGCAGCGCTTTCGCCACCTGGTCAACGTAAGCTTCGGGATCCAAACTTTCCATTGCTTCAAGCCTGAGGCGGGGGCAACCAAAACAGATACAAAAAACTGGCTCGTGAAAGCCAGCCTGAACTTAACAGACACGGTTCCAAAACACAAGGCTACCGCAGCTAGGAGCTGACCAACTGTACCGTGTTCCAAAGACGCTCGTTGGGCAAAACCGGGCGGGTTACCGCTTGTCGTTCCAACTCCTCTAGGCTGGGACGACGATTGCGCGCAGATGCCTGGGGAGCAACCGTTGCTTGCAGGCGCTTGTGGAAAAGGCGCAACTGCTGCTGCTCGGCTTCGGGAGAGACGTGATCGGCGAACAGCGGGTGCAGAACCTGCTCCTCCTGCTCAAACTGGGCCTGCAACTGCCGACGAAAGTAGAGGGCCGCAGCCGCATCCAACTGCTGTGGAGCCCGCTCGGCTTGGTGTAAAAAGCGGGTCAAATCCGGAAGCAGATCCCGCAACCGCTGCTCCGACTGATCCAGCTGATCCAACTGGATGCTCAGGTGGGGAGCCCCCTTGAGGGCTGGCCTGAGCAGGGGGTAGAAAGCATGACGCTCCAGTTGAATGTGGCGGGAGAGACGTTGCCGCAGTTTTTGGGCATAGGTGCGCCGTTGGCCCAGATCCAAGTCGGCCGCCTGAGACAAACGGGTCAAGAGCCGCAGGATGACTCGATGCTGCTCAGCACAGAGGGCGACCAAAGTGGAGGCAGGGGCCGAAGAAGACATAGCGGTCATCACGAAAAAGCTTCAGTTCATCTTAACTTTGTGAAGGGAGTATCGCTTGCGTAAGGGTACGGGAAAGGGGGACGTGTTCTGGATACCGGCTTTTGCAGGGGATCCCTCTTCTAAGCCTGCACGGGCCAGCGGCGTTTCCAGGCGGAGGTGGGTTCCAAAGGGGATCCCTGCTGTTCTTGTTGGCGTCGCAGCCGAATTTCAGCCCGGTCTGCCCGCAACGTCGGATCCCGATAGGGCACAGCGGCGCGGGTTTTCAGGTGTTCCCACTCCATGGGTGAAAGGGGGGGGAGGTGCTGAGGCTGGGGGGAGGCCACCGTTCCCGGCCAAGGACGACCCAAAGGGGGGGTAGAGCCGATGGATAGCCCTGCCTCTTGTAAAGCCGCCCGCACCGAAGCGGCACAGGAGTAGGTGGCCAAAAGACCTTCAGGGCGCATCCGTTCTGCGACAGCCCGCAGGAAATCCACCGTCCACAGCTCCGGACAAACAGAGGGAGAAAAGGGATCCAAAAACACCGCATCCGCCCATCCCAGCGGTACCTGCAGCAGAGTTTGGCGGGCATCCCCCCACAACAGCTCCCCCTGCCAGCGCTGCGACCGCCAGGATCCCTGCTCGATCCACTGCTGCCACTCTTGCCCAAAGCTCCAGTGGGATCCCACCCCCACTTGCCAAGCCTGTCGGGGTATCTCCGGGGAGCGCTCCAGACCGAACACCTGCACCGGATGATCGGCCTTGATCTGCCAGATGGTTTCCAAGGCCATGCCGGAGTTGTACCCGAGGCCAAAGCAAATATCCAGAAGGTGAATCGGTTGCAGGGGATCCCGTTCCAACGGCAGCCGATCCAGACGGCAGGGGCGGACAAATTTCTCCAAGGCTTCCTGGGCCGCACCACTGAGGTTGTGAAACGCCTGCCCAAACTCCTGCGAGAAAAAGGTCAGAGAGCCATCTCCCGTCGTCAACAATGGCCACTGGGCCCCATGGGTTACCACCTGTCCCTCTCTGTTCATGCTTATTTTCAGTTTGGCGATTCTTTGATAGCTTGAGAACATTGAGATGTGTTTCGCAGATCACCTGCAGGCCCTCTCATCTGGTTCTCACCATCCCTATTCGAGGGAGGAGATCTCTCAGCAGCTATGTCTTTACTGGATTGGTTTGCGGAGCGCCGCAAAGAGACCTCTCTCAACCTGACCGGCAGCAGCCCCTTCGACAAAGAGCGTCAGGTGCGGGAGATTGCCGATGGCCTCTGGCAAAAATGTCCGGCCTGTGACACCCTTACCTACACCAAAGACCTGCACCAAAATCTGCAAGTCTGCCCCAATTGTGGCCATCACCAGCGCATCACCGCTCCGGAACGGCTGGAGCAGCTTCTCGATGCCGGCTCCTGGCAACCCCTCAACGATCATCTCGCTCCGGCGGATCCCCTCCGTTTTTTCGACCAAAAACCTTACTCTGAGCGCATCATCGCCTACCAAGAGCGCACCCAGCTGAGAGACGCCGTCTTGACGGGTTTGGGCAACCTGGATGGGATCCCGTTGGCCGTAGGGGTGATGGATTTTCGCTTTATGGGCGGCAGCATGGGATCGGTGGTGGGGGAAAAAATTGCCCGCCTCACCGAACGTGCCACCCGCGATCATCTGCCTCTGGTGATTTTCTCCGCTTCCGGAGGGGCTCGCATGCAGGAAGGGATCCTTAGCCTGATGCAGATGGCCAAAACCTCGGCGGCATTGCAGCGACACCGCGATGCCGGACAGCTGTTCATCTCGGTGCTCACCCAGCCTACCTATGGGGGCGTAACCGCCAGCTTTGCCATGCTGGGCGATTTGATTTTGGCGGAGCCGGGGGTACAGGTGGGATTTGCGGGGCCGAATGTGATCGAGCAAACCATCGGCAAGGGCAAGCTGCCGGAAGGGTTTCAAACCGCTGAATATTTGCTGGCCCACGGCCTCATCGATGCGATTGTGCCCCGAACGGAGTTGCGCAAGCGCCTGGCTCAGTTGCTGTACATGCATCGTCCCCGTCTGCACGTTTCTCTGCCCAACCTGGGGACAGAAGCCTTGACGCTAGAGCCGATGCTCTAGACCAAACGCTACCGGCTTCTGGGACACCTCCTGGGAAACCTGCTGGTGAGGGGCAGTGGGGGGTGTTAAGGTGGGTCATAAGGTTTTCGCTGAGTTCGTTGGAGACGATGGATTTCAAGCCGCGCATTCGTACTGCCGAAACTCCTCAGGGGCAAAAGCTGGCAGTGGTTCCCTTGGAGGGGCGTTTCGATGCCAAAGCCGCTTCGGATGCCCGGCAGCTGCTGCAGCAAGTCTTGGATTTTGGTTATCCCAACTTGTTGATCGATATGTCGTCGGTCACCTTCATGGATAGCTCTGGGTTGGGGGTGTTGATCTCGGCCTTGCGCAAGTGTCGTGCTGCTGGAGGCAACCTCAGCCTCTGCAGTGTGCCCGAAAGTGTTGCCCTGGTGCTCAACCTCACCTCCATGGAAAAGGTGTTGACTTGTTTTAGCGATCTCCAGACCGGCATTGCCAACTTCTCTCCCGCCCCTTCCGCTCGTTAGCACCCCATCACCTCTGTGGGGCTGACCCAGCCCCGGCTTTACTACCATCTGGCGGCAGCGGATTTTGTCGGGATCCCCAATACAACAGGCACTCAGCTCTCCAGCCGGAAAATGTGGGCGGGCATGGTCCAGGGATCCAATTTGATGTAGTTGCTGGATCCCTGCCATGTGTAGTGGCGACCATCCAGCAGATCCGTCAGCCCGAAGGTTTGCCAGTGCTCCAAATCCAGAGCTGCTAGGTTCAGGTTCACCCAACCCGATTGAATGTGAAAGGGATCCAAATTGACGGCCACCAAAATGCGATTATCCCCATTAAAGGTGCGCTTGGAGTAGCAAATGAGCGTGTCATTGTCGGTGGGGTGAAACACCAAGCTCCAATCGCTTTGTAGGGCCGGATTTTGCCGACGAATCTGGTTAACCGCGGTGATCAAGGGCCGCAAGTTATCCGGCGCATCCAGATCCCAGTGGCGGATTTGATATTTCTCGGAATCGAGATATTCCTCGCTGCCTTTGCGCACCGGACGCCCTTCACACAGCTCAAAAGCGGGGCCATAAATGCCGTAGTTGGATCCCAGCGTGGCGGCCAAAATAAAGCGCAACATAAAGGCAGGGCGGCCCCCGGTTTGCAAGAACTCGTGCAAAATATCAGGCGTATTGGGCCAGGGGTTGGGGCGGTAATACTCCCGCATCGGGGTTTGGGTGAGCTCGGTGAAATACTCCGTCAGGCCCCACTTGTCGTTGCGCCAGGTGAAATAGGTGTAGGACTGGGTAAAGCCCAACTTGGCCAAAGATTTCATCAGTTTCGGGCGGGTAAAGGCCTCTGACAAAAAGATCACCTCGGGGTGCTGGGCTTTGATCTCGCCGATGCACCATTCCCAGAAGCCAAAAGCCTTGGTGTGGGGGTTGTCCACCCGAAAGATGGTCACCCCTTGGTCAATCCAGTATTGGATGACACTTTTCAGCTCTTTCCAGAGAGCCTGCCAATCCTCCGTCTCAAAGTTGAGAGGGTAAATATCCTGATACTTTTTGGGCGGATTCTCGGCATATTGAATGGTGCCATCGGGACGTTTTTTGAACCATTCGGGATGCTCCTTCACGTAGGGATGATCTGGAGAGCATTGAAAGGCAATATCCAGGGCGATATCGATATCGAATGTTTTGGCCTTGGCCACCAGCGCATGAAAATCCGCCAGGGATCCCAGCTGGGGGTGAATGGCCTTGTGCCCTCCTTCCGGCCCGCCGATCGCCCACGGGGATCCGGTATCTCCGGGTTCCGGTGTCAAGGAGTTGTTTTTGCCCTTGCGGAAGGCCAGCCCAATCGGGTGTATGGGCGGTAAGTAGAGAATATCGAACCCCATCTCCGCGATCATGGGCAGGCGGGCGATTACATCTTGAAAGGTGCCGTGGGTATGTTCATCGGGGCCGCAGGAGCGGGGAAACAGCTCATACCAGGCGCTAAATCGAGCCTTCACCGGATCCACCCAAACCCGCCGTTCGGGATAGGTGGTGACGAAGGGGCGCTCGCCGTAAACCTGCATCAGGTCTCCCAAGTTGGTGGAAAGGGCCGTCTCTAAGGCCCCATCTCCCCCCTCTCGCAGTGTCTGGGCATAGCTGCGCAGCTTGTCTTGAACATCGCCCCGATGCAGTTGGGCCGCTCTCTCGATCAACTCCACCCCGATCAACAGTTCTACTGAGACCTCTTGTCCAGCCTCGACCCGCTTGTGCAGATCCTGCTGCCAGGTTTTGAAGTGATCTACCCAGGCCCGAATTGTGTAGTGGGCTTGTCCCAGCTGGCTCACTTGAAATTGTCCCCGCCAGCGATCGTTGCCCAGCGGCTCCATCAACAGCTCTTGCCAGGTGTCTGAGCCTGCCTCCCGAAAACAAAGCACCGCCGATAGCTGGTCGTGGCCATCCCCGAAAATATCCGCCTCCACCACCACGTATTCGCCTACGGTACGTTTAATGGCATAGCGTCCGCCGTCAATTTCCGGTGCAACCGACTCAATGATGGCGCGTTGCCGACCTTCTGCTGGCCACATGGTCGTGTGAGCGTTGCTCTGCAACATGGATCCCTCTGCTGTCAAGTGCATGGTCACGAACCGTCAGGGTTACTGTCTCGTTCGTCGCCCCCATGATACCCAGGTGAGGCTCTTTGGCCCCTCCGCTTGGGGATCGTAGCCGGTCAAGATGAACAAGTTTGTTACAGTCTTGAGCAGAAATGGCCGGAGGCTAAACGAGGATGGGAACGGGTTTTAGCCTGCGGTTACTGAAACATCCTCAATGCGCAAAGCCGGAAAAGCAGTGCTGCCATTAAAAATGGTCACTTCTTGTGAAATCGCCGAGATATTCCGCAAACAGTCGTAGAGATTACCGGCGATTGTGGTTTCCAAAATCGGGCGTTTTTCTCCGCCTTTCACCAGAAAACCACCCTTTACCACTCCAGAAAAGTCGCCGGTAATCGGGTTGCTGCTGCCCGACAGGCGGGTGACGATAATACCCCGCTCCACAGCGTACAACTCAGCAAGGGGCGTTTGGCCCGGTGCCACACTCAAACAGGCCGGCCCTACCCCGGGCAAGCTACCGGCTCCCCCCGTGGCATGACCATTGGACGGGATCCCCGCAGCGCGAGATTCGTAGCTGTTGTACATGAAGTTGCAGAGGATGCCCTCATTCACCAAGGGGGTGATTTGGCGAGGGATCCCTTCCCGGTCAAAGGGCTCAAGGGAATGGCCGGGCAGACCCAATCCTTCCGAAACCACCGTCAGTAGCGGGCTGGCGATCAGGGATCCCATTTTTTGGGCCAAGGGGCTTTTGCCCTTGCGCACCGCATCGGCCCCCAAAACGGCGATCAGATCCCCGAGTAGCTCCTCCACCGAATCGGGCGGGAGCAAAATGGTGCCGCGAAAGCTCTCTCCCTGGGTGGCCCCCAACGCCCCCACACATTTGTTGACAAAGCGGTCAAAGGCGCGCTCCAGTGCCGGGATCAGCTCGGCCCGCGTTTGCACACTGTCGCCATCGTAGGCAAAGCTCCCCACCTCTTCCCCGTCAATGGCCATACCAAACAGGGATCCCCCCCCCTCGACGCTGTGGTAGTTAGCGCGGATCCCGGTGGAGGAGGCGATGGCCAGGGTATCTTCCTCAACGCTGATGGAACCACTGTCGATGGTAATGCGGCTATCTTGGGCACGCACCCGCTCCAGCAGTTGGGATCCCAGTTGGGTGAGGGTGGCAGCATCCAGTTCCAGCAAACCGGCATCCAGCGGAAAGGCCACGGAGGGCAACGGTTGTGGCTCCGGCAGCCCATTCAGGGGATCCGCCGGCGAGGCTTTGGCCAAGGCTACGGCTTCTGCGGCGATGTCCGCCAGGTCTTCCGGGCGATTGGAAGTGGCAAACCCCAGCCTGCCCCTGCAAAAGACGCGAATGCCGAAGAGGGTCTCGCTGCCGGTGCGGGCCAAATTGAGGTCGTTTTTCTCGAAGGTGACCTCGGTTTCCCGACCGGAGTTGGCAAACACTTCCGCTTGGTCGGCTCCTGCTGCCAAGGCCTTGTGCACACCCTGTTCGCAGAGATCCAGCAGGTTGTCGGGGGAAATCAGAGGGCTGGCCATAGGAGCACCGCATCCAGAAGGGCTCCTTCTATTATCAGCTATGCTTTTTGGGCTTTCTCAGACCGCTTGCAAAGGACTCCAGGCTACTGGTAAATATTCGCTGCCTTTAACATGTGATAGGTAATCAACAACTGGGTCAAGGCCAAGGGATAACTCTGTAGCAACTCGCCTGTGGTGCCGATCAACTTACCGATGCTGGGGTTGGTATCCAGGTTGCAGAACTTGCCCAAATAGGGGATTTCATTGCAAAGCAGCCGCTCCAGTTCCACCACCTGGCTTGCCGTGGCGTGGCCATCGATTCCCAACACATCCACAGGCTTGCCCATATCCCGGTCCAGATCCAGGCGGATGGCGGATCCGAGTTGACCGTTGCGGGCATTGAGAATTTGCCAGAAGTCGGGGTGAGGAATGGTGGGGCGCAGCACCAGGCGCACGTTCAGCAATAGCTCGTCCTGGTTGGATCCCTCCTGGGGTGGGTAAAAGCTGACCACCACATCCGCCCATTGCCGTTGCGGGCGAATAAAAGCCTCGGAATCGGGTTCCCGCTTACGCAGCTCTTCTCGCACCTGTTCTTCGGTGTATCCCCGTTTGCGGGTGTCTCGCTTGATTTTCCAAAGGGCTCGCAGATCTTCCGGAGGGGCCAAATAAACCTTGACATCGTAGCTGTCCCGCATGCCACGGGTGGAATAGCCCAGTAGCCCTTCGACGATCACGTATTAGTTGGGCTTGATGTATTCGGGAGGATCGAAGGTGCCGGTGTTGTGGTTGTAAATCGGCTTGAGAATCGGCTGGCCGGTACGTAAGAGTGTCAGGTGTTGCTGAATGATATCCAGATAGTTACAGTCGGGATGCAGGGCCGTGATCCCCAGTTCGGCTCGTTGCTTGCGGTCGTAGCGATGGTAGTCGTCGGTACAGATAACGGTGACATTCTCTTCCCCCAGCACTTGAGCAATGCCGCGAGTGAGGGTGGTTTTTCCGGCAGCACTATCGCCGACAATGCCGAGAATGATTGGGCGTTGAACCACGGATCCCCCTCCTGAATGGTGAATGGGTGCGCACTCGGGCACGGCAACTTGGAATAGCCTCCGTCAACCCCGGTCCGACCTGTGGGTCACCGCGAACAGGAAACAGGGTCTATCGGCCAGTCAACGAAGTTAAGCACACATTATCGGGTTTGTGGGGTGTTGGGGCAAGCAAAGATGGTTTCAAATAGTTGCGCCGCAGCCAAGGCAAAGCGCTAAGGGATCCACTCCACCCCAAAACCCAGGCTAGATTCCCGAGTCAGGGTTGAGTTGCGCAGGCTGTAGCGGGCGGAGAGACGAAAGGAGGGGCTAATGGCGTAGGCAGCGGTGATCTCCGCCAGGGTGGCTTGTCCTTCTGCAGGCTCTTGGGGGGCAACCCAACTGTAGCTACCGGTCAAATCTGCGGCTCCCGGAGCCAAGGCTAAAACGGCAAAGGCCCCGTAGCTGAGGCCACTAAGGCTACGATTCTCTTGTTCTAGGGCTCGATACCCCAGTTGGGGCGCCAGGTTGAAAACGGATCCCATGGGGGCTAAAAAGTAGCGGATTTCCGACCCGTACTGCCGTGTTTCAGGGTCTTCAGAAGATTGTCGATAGTCGCCGCTAAGGGTGAGGCGATTTGCCAAGCGCAAATCCTGAAGGCTAATGCGCCAGTGGGAAGACGCCTCGAACCCGGCCTGCAAGCGGGTGGGCAACACGGGGGTATTGCGAATTTCCTCGAGGAGGTTGGGGGGGTTTTGCAACCAGCGGCGCAACACGGGGCTATCTTCGACAATCTGGCCATCCAACCCCAAATCCAGGGCGGTGGAGAGGGTCGTAGGCTCAGGCTCCGGATCCGTACCCCCTTGTATCGAATCGGCCCATAGCGGCCACCCAGGCATCACCCCAGCCCAGAGGATCAGCACGCCAAAGCCAAGCCTTCTACCAGACCGCCCTATCACCTGCAACCCATGCCCATTCCGTATTTACTGTAGCTGTTGCCTTTACCATTCGAGCAGAACAGCCGCTTGGCAAAGCGAAGTCGGCGCAAAACCGTGATGCCGCCGTGAAGCTAGAAAAGATCCAGACAAAACCCGATCGAGGAGCAAGAGGATGGGAGTGTTTCTAGCCCTGGCCGGCCTGTTGGGAGGATTGGGGGTGGGCATGGGGGCGTTTGCCGCACATGCTTTACGAACCCAGCTCAACGAGGGATCCCTGCATCTGCTGGAAACTGCAGTGCGCTATCAGATGGTTCATGCCCTAGCTTTGGGCTTGGTGGCCTTGCTGTTGGCACGGGTGCCGAGTTCAGCCCTGCTGTGGGCGGCAGGGTGGGCCTTTGGGTTGGGGGTGCTGTTGTTTTCCGGCAGCCTCTACGCCCTGGCTTTTACAGGGATCCGCTGGCTGGGGGCAATTACGCCGGTGGGGGGAGTAGCCTTTCTAATGGGGTGGGCTTGTTTGGCCCTATCGGCCCGTTCCCTGTCTTAGGGGTGTTGCATCAGCCAAAACCCGGCAAAAGATTGGGCCTTGAGATCCGTTTGAATAGCGAGAAAGTGGATCCCTTGGGCCAGATGTTGGCGTTTGGCAAAGCCTTCTGCTTCTGCTCGCAGTTTTTCTGCTTTCAGTTGCGCGAACACATAGCGCTCGTTCAGACCCGCCTCGAACAGCAACTGCCCGTCCACCACACTCAGGTAGGCAGGCTCCATACCGCTCATCCAGGCTGCCATCGGCAGGGCTCGCTGGGAGGTGATCACCAGGCCGGGGATGATCGTATCCGGAGGTAGCGTATCCCAGGCAACCGGGAAGAGCTCCCCGAATTCCATGGGCCAGGTGTCGGCTTCTCGCAAATCCTCCGCCCGCAGGGTAACCAAGGCCCAGCGTTCTCCCTGTAATTTGTCGGGTAAGCGAGTCGGATCCGGCGGCTCGGGAGGGATGACAGGCTCGGGGCTGTAGGTGAACTGGGTCTCCTGAGGATAAACCTGTTCTGCCCGTTCCCGCATCCAAGCCTTGAGGGTGTAGACCCGCCGGCTGGGCAGCATCGGGATCCCGACCGCATCGCAGGCCCGTTGCAAAATGGAGCTCATACGCGCCCGAAACACGCGGATCCCCACAGGGGGCAGAGGAGCTTGCTCCAGATACTGCCGCAGTTGCTGGGCTACCCACGTGCTGTTTACCTCTTGGTTGCTGCAATACCGGGCCCTGCGAAACTGACCGGAGGGATCACACACCAACAGCTCCCAAACCCGCCGATCCTGCTCATCCCGCAGCGGCACAGCGTTGAAATCCATCTGCCAAATCGGGCCGCGCACAGGCCCAGAACACGCCGGTTGAGTTGCCAAATTATCCCTCCCGATCCCCGACCCAGGCCAGTTGCCGCTCCCCAAAAATGGCAGCAGCGTGGCGGTAGTACTTGAACTCCAGCAGGTTGTAAAAGGGATCCTGCAAGAAGAAGGTGCCGTGTTCCAATGGGGATCCCACAAAACGCCAACGCGGCTCCTGGTAGAAGGCCAACCCACGCGCTCGAGCACGGTCGGCCAGGGCTTGCCAATCCGCCTCAGCGGGGAAGATCAGGCCAAAATGGCGCGGGTAAATGCCCCGTTGCGGCATCAGTTCTTCGTGGGTGAGGTGGGCCACCAGCTGGTGCCCGTACAGGTTGAGGATGACCGAAGCGGGAGTCTCTCGGCCAATCTCACAGCCCAAGCCATCCCCGTAATAGGTTTTGGTGCGGGGAATATCTGCCACTGGAAAGGCCAGATGAAAGCGGATCGGCTCCATAGGGCACTCCAAACCAGCACATCAGGAAATCTAGCTACTCACAACCGGGATCCCTGCTTTTTCAGGGTAGGCGATTTTGGCGTCGCCGCTGCTGCCGGGTCGGATCCCTTCTCAACCCCGAGGTGGACTGTACGCCTTTGCGCAGAGGCCAAAACAGACGGGATGTTATAACACTAGCTAGTGTGGCCGAGTCTGCAACAGAACAACTCGGTGTGTTGAGAGCGTAAAAAACAGGGAAGGGCAATTCTGGCCATGACCAGCACTTTGGTTGAACAGCGCCGCCGAGAGGACGAATCTCGCAACTTTTTTTGGATGGTGGCGCTGTCACTGCTGCTGCACGTTCTGCTGCTGCTGGGCCTTCTCTATCTGGGTCGTCTGTGGTGGATCCGAGAGCCGGAACAAGAAGCGATTGAGTTTATCCTGCTGGATCCCGAAGATCTCGAGCCACCGGACGAGGCCGATCTGGTTTCCGATGTGGATTCCCGCGATGGGGGTGAACGCCTAGAAGCCCCTCCTTCCCAGGGTAGCCCGCCCCAGTCGCAAGCCGCTCCTCCTCAAGAAGCACCCGCTCCCCCACCCCCCCAACCCCAGCCCCCGCAACCGGAGCAGCCGGCCCCCGTCCCACCCCCGCCCGCACCGGCTGAAGTAGCAATTGCAACACCCACGCCCACGCCACCTCCCACACCGACACCCACGCCCACGCCCGCTCCCCCGCAACCCACGGCCACCCCCACCCCGGCGCCGCCCCCTCCCACTCCTGTGCCGACACCGATTCCCACGGCTACTCCTACCCCTGTGGCGGCGGCGCCCCCTGCAACCCCACCGCCCACCCCTCCCCCAACTGCTGAGCCTTTGCCCGTACAGCCGAGCGAGCGGGTTTCCGATTTAAGTCAACTGGCACCGGTGCCACCGGCTCCACAGTCCTTGCCGGAAGCGCCCACCGCCCAGCGGCCCTCTGATGCTTCCCAGTTGGGCCCTCCGGTCAGCGCCTCCGCCCCCAGTGATGGTGCAGGGGTACAGGGGAGCGGAGCCAGTGGCTTGGCTAACCCCACCCAATCGGCCCCGAACCCCCCCGGTGTGGCAGCACGCGCCAATGTGGACTGGGGCCCTTGGCTAGCAGCCTTACAGCGAAGAGTGGAGCAAAACTGGATCCCCGGCCAGACCGGAACCTCCCGCCGGACGGTGGTGATCTTCACGGTGGGTCGAGCCGGAGATTTGCAAAGCATTCGCTTGGGTCGGACTTCAGGAAGCCAGCAAACCGATGACGCGGCTTTGATGGCCATTCAGCGGGCGGCACCCTACCTGCCTCTGCCCGAGGCTTACGAAGGCAACTCGGTTACCATCAACTTCACCTTCGACATCAACGTGCTGGGCCAGTTGACCGTCGGGGGATCCGCCAACTAGCGCTGAGGATGAACGCGGAACTTGGCCTAAGCAGCACTGCCCACTGCCGTTACTTCTTCCGGTTCTGGGGTCAAAGTTTGGGTCTGGATCAGCTCGATCTTGTAGCCATCCGGATCCTCGACAAAGGCAATGACGGTGCTGCCGTGTTTCATGGGGCCGGGTTCCCGCACCACCTTGCCGCCACGGGCTTTGATGGCCTCACAGGTGCTGTAGATATCCTCTACCCCTAGGGCAATGTGACCGTAGCCGTTGCCCAGGTCATAGTGGTCGGTACCCCAGTTGTGGGTGAGCTCGATCACTGCCGTATCCGATTCCTCTCCGTAGCCGACAAAGGCCAGGGTGAACTCCCCCGTTGGGTAATCCTTTTTGCGCAGCAGGCGCATCCCCAAAACCTCGCAATAGAACTGCAGGGAGCGTTCCAGATTGCCAACGCGGATCATGGTGTGGAGAAGACGCATGGTATCGGCTCCAAAAGATGTGCGACGGTGAGTTTATTCTAGTCCTTGCCCTTTCGTGGATCCCTTCATGAGCTCACTGCAACACACCCCCCTGTTTGCCCACCATCAAGCGTTGGGGGCGCGTTTTGTGCCTTTCTCCGGCTGGGAAATGCCGGTGCAGTATCAGGGGGTGGTGGCGGAGCATCGGGCCGTCCGAGAGCGGGTAGGGGTCTTTGATATTTCCCACATGGGTAAATTCACCCTCTTGGGGCCGGGGTTGGGATCCCAGTTGAACCGCTTGCTGCCCACCGATCTCAGCTCCTTACCCGTGGGCTCCGGCCGCTACACGGTGTTGCTCAACCCGCAGGGGGGCATTCTGGATGATGTGATTTTTTATAAACATCCCCCAGAGGGTGAGGTGGAGCACTGGAGCGTGATCGTTAACGCCGCCACCCGCCAAAAGGATTGGGAGTGGCTCAGCCAGCATCTGAGTGGGATCCCTGGCGTCAAAATGCAGGATCATTCCCTCTCTCAGGTGTTGTTGGCGGTGCAGGGGCGAGAGGCTGAACCTGCCTTGCAACCCCATTTACAGGGATCCCTGGCGGAGTTGGGGCGTTTTCAACATGGACAATTTGGCGGCGGAGAAGGGTTTTCGCAAGAGACGATCTTTGTGGCTCGCACGGGCTACACCGGGGAAGACGGCTTTGAGGTGATGCTCAACCCCAAGGATGGCATCCGCCTTTGGGAGTGCCTAATGCAAGCGGGTGTTCCACCCTGTGGCTTGGGCTGCCGGGATAGCTTGCGCTTGGAGGCGGCCTTGCATCTGTATGGACAGGATATGGACGAGAGCACCACCCCTTTGGAAGCGGGTTTGGCTTGGCTGGTGAACAATCCAGAGGATTACATTGGCAAAGCAGCCCTAGAGACCCAACGGGAGCAAGGGATCCCCCGTCGGCTGGTGGGCTTTCGCATGATGGAACGGGCCATTCCCCGTACAGGCCATACCATTTGGGCCACCGGACATCCTGAGCCGATTGGGCGGGTCAGCAGTGGTACCCATTCCCCCAGTTTGGGCTATGGCATTGGTCTGGGATATGTTGGCCCCGATTGGGCAAAGGTGGGATCCCAGCTGGAGATCGAGATTCGCGGACGACGCTGGCCTGCCGAGGTGGTGAAGCGCCCGTTTTATCGCGCCCAAGCCTGAGAGGGTCCCCTACATTCCCATCTCAGCCGGGTTAAAGCCATCCGGGAACTTGGTGTACTCATCGTAGAGGGCACCCCGGAAATGGGTATTGGTAATGGTGGCTCCGCGCAAATCCGCCCCAATGCGCAAATCCGCTCGGTTCAGTTCTGCCTCGGTCAAATCTGCCCGCAACAACTTGGCCCGGTAGAGATTGGCTCCACGAAGATCCGCCTTGACCAACTTGGCCCCGATCAGGTTCACCCGCCGCAACTTGGCCCCGCGCAGATCGGCCCCTGTGAGATCCGCCCCCGACAAGTCTGACTCGCGCAAGTCCGCCCCACTCAAGTCGGCATCCCGCAGGATGATGCCCTTCAAATTCACCCCGCTTAGCTGAGCCCCACTGAGATTGGATCCGGAAAAATCGCGCTGGCCAGAGGCATAGGCCTGCAACAGTTGCTTGGCGTTGAGGAGGGGCTTGATACTCGCTGTCGTCATCGCTGCTTGTTCTCTTTGTTCTCTCGCATTCTCTCGCAAAACCGCAGGTAGGCTATCTTGAAGCCGCCTCAACCCCACCAAAAAAGGCGGGTTGAGATACTTGTGGGTTAGCGTACCACCCCGTGTCCCCCAAGCTACGAAGACTTTACCTGCACTCAGCTCCATCAAGAAGAGGAGATCCCCAGGGGCTAGGGAAGGCACAACGTCCTACCCGTTCAGAGCTCGTTCAGAGCTGATCGATCTCCTTGCGCAAGTTTTCCAACTCCACATCCACCTCATCGCCGCCGGATTGCCGGGCCGGGGTTTTCGAATCCCCGGAGGGCAACTGGCCCTGTACTGCGGCTTTGAGCATCAGCAGCTCGTGATCCACATCCGATCCGCCCGCTTCTAGGGCCGCAAACTGATCCTCTAGGTTGTCGACCGCCAGCTCCGCCACTGCCGCAGACTGGGCTTCTAGGGAGTTCACCTTTTCTTCCATCCGTTCAAAAGCGGAGAAGGCATTGGTGGTGTTGACCCGCCCGATCACCTCGTTGATCTGCTGAGAGGCTTTGGCCGAGCGTGCCCGAGCAATCAGCATATCTTTCTTGGTCTTGGCCTCGGAGATCTTGCTCTCCAGCTTGGTCATGTTGGTGCGCAGAATCTCCACCTGCTTGGTCTGCTCATCCAGCTGCCGCTTCATGCTCTGGGCGGTTTCGGCGAAGGTTTTCTTGCGCACCAAAGCTTCACGGGCTAGGGCCTCATTGTTGTTGCGCAGGGCCAATTCAGCGCGGCTTTGCCATTCATTAACGCTTTGCACAGCCTGCTCATACTGTCGCTCCATGCGCTTTTGGCTAGCAATGGCCTGGGCGACGGCTTGCCGCATCTGATAATGATCCTCGGACATATCCTGGATGGTTTGGTTCAGGATTTTCTCTGGATCCTCGGCGCTACTGACCAGCGCATTGATGTTGGATCTGATGATTCGGCTGACCCGATCGAACAATCCCATCTGATCTCTCCCCCTAGCGGTCTGCCCTAATGCTACCCTTGCCGTTCCGACCCCTTCCAGTGTCTCTACTCCAGTATAGGGATCCTCAGCCGGGATCCAAGGGCATTGACGGGTTACCTGCGGGGGAAATCTGCGGATCCCCAGAACTTGAAGATGTCGAAACTCGGGGGCTTGTGCGATTCTGGAGCTGGGCCTGCGCCTGTTGCTGCCTTCACGCCATCCTCATGACTGCCATTGACTCCTCCCGTTTGCTCCAGCCGCGAATGGCTTCTGTTCACCGCCGCACCGGAGAGACCGACGTTCACATTCAACTCAACTTGGATGGCCAGGGCCAACACGAGATCGACACCGGGATCCCTTTTCTGGATCACATGCTGGCTCAGCTCAGCACCCACGGTCTCTTCGACCTGACGGTCAAAGCAATTGGGGATCTGCACGTTGACGATCACCACACCAACGAAGATGTGGGCATTACCCTCGGGCAAGCCCTGGCGCAAGCCCTCCAGGATCGGCGCGGTATTCAGCGCTTCGGCCATTTTTGGGCCCCTTTGGATGAGGCCTTGGTGCAGGTGGTGTTGGATTTTTCCGGTCGCCCTCACCTCAGCTACGGATTGGAGCTGACCAGTGAGCGGATTGGCCGCTACGAAACCCAGTTGGTGCGGGAGTTTTATCAGGCGGTAGTGAACCACGCTCAGATCACCTTGCACCTGCGTCAGGTGGCCGGGATCAATGCCCATCACATTGTCGAGGCCAGTTTTAAGGCGTTTGCCCGCGCCCTGCGCATGGCCACAGAACGGGATCCCCGCCGCCAAGAAGGGATCCCTAGCTCGAAGGGGGTGTTGTAAGCCATGAATTGGCCACGGGGGCTGTGGGCTTTGGGACTGGGACTGGGGACGGTTTTGGCCGGACTGAGCCAGGTGTGGGCTGCCGAGCGCTTGGCGGTGTTTTTGCCCCCCTTAATCGAAGTTTCCTTGCCTGTGGAGGATCTGGCCGAATTTGCCCGCCATGGCACCGTCAGTCGGCGGCTGGATTTTTATCTGCGGCGGCTTACTCCTGAGCAACAGGCCGCTTTGGCGGATTTGCTGACACGAGACTTTAACCTCAACCAAGTGACGGTGAGCCAGTTCACCTACTCCGCAATTGGGGAAGATCTGCTGCGGCGGTTGACCCTGGTGTTGCATTCTTCTAGCGGCGGAGAGGCGGAGTTTTACGCCTTGCGGGCAGCCCTGATTTTGGCCGCAGGGGATCCCGACGGGCTGACGTTGGTCAACATTTTGCGCTACTACCCCCTGGAGAAGCTGCGGATCGACCTGGACATGAGCATTCGTATCGTGCGGGAGGCCAGCCAACTGTTTCGCCAACGGGATTTGGTGATCGAAGGGCTGCGAGCAGAGGCCAGTCGCGAAGCTCAGTCGGCATCGTTGGCCTACTTGGCCCCTGCCAACTCGGCCTCCCAAAACTCGACTCAACCTAGCCTTAATCCCGAACAACCGGGCGCTTATGAGTGGCAAGTGGAGAGTTTCCACTTTGCCAACCCGGAACGAGATACCCCTGTAGCCGTGGATGTGTATTTGCCGGAAGGAGTAGGGCGGATCCCGTTGGTGGTGATCTCCCATGGCATCGCCTCGGATCGCAATACCTTTGCCTACTTGGCCCGCCATTTGGCCTCCCAGGGGTTGGGGGTGGCGGTGTTGGAGCATCCGGGTACCGATGTGGAGCGTGTGCGCAGCTTTTTGTCGGGGTTTGGCTCTTTGCCGGGATCCTACGAGTGGGTGGCGCGGCCCAAGGATATTTCTCTGCTGTTGGATGAGCTGGAGCAGAAGGCCCAACAAGACCCGAGCCGCTGGGGCCGGTTGAATCTGCAGTCGGTGGGGTTGTTCGGCCAATCTTTTGGAGGGTACACGGTGTTGGCGGCGGCGGGGGCTGGACTGAATCCAACCCGCTTGCAGGAAAACTGCCAAACCTCCAATTCCTTGGGGCTGACTCTGAATGCTTCTCTGCTGCTGCAATGCCGGGCGCTGGAGGTGTTTCGGGATCCTGATTTGGCAGAACGGGTGGAACAGCTAACGGATGCGCGGATCCAGGCGGTGTTTGCCCTCAACCCCCTCACCAGCACGGTGTTTGGGCCGGAAGGACTGAGCCAAGTGGGGATCCCGGTGATGATGATGGCCGGCAGCGAAGACTACTTTGCCCCCTCTCTAGCAGAACAAATCGAACCCTTTACCTGGCTGGGATCCCTGCAGCGCTACCTAGTTATGGTAGAGGGATCCACCCATTTCACCTTTTTGGGGGGGGGAGGGCAGGGGGCTTTTCCGGTGCCTCAGGAGTTGATCGGGCCGGATCCCCAGGCGGCGCGCCCGTTGCTGAAGGGTTTGACGACGGCTTTTTTCAAAACCTATTTGGATGTTGAGACCCGGACGGAAGACTATTCTGTCTATCTAAACTCTTTCTATGCCGAGACCTTAACGCCTGCCCCACTGCGCACCACCTTGATTCGAGAGCTAACGGAAGAACAGGTGCAACTGGCTCTCAACCCGTGACCTGTTGCCCGGGGAGGGCTTTGTTGAGCGGGGTAGCTTAGGCAACAGCTGGCTGCTGTGTTTGTTAGGATTCCTACCCTTTGTCCTTCTTGAGTTTTCCCTCATGGTGCTGTTGCTGGCCAAACTCATCGCTGCTCTGCTGTTTGTGCTCTGTCTTCGGTGGGTGATCAGACAGAAATTTGGCGGTGCTGGAGTTCTGGCGGGCACCTCTGGGGTGATCGATCTGCAGTGCAGGAATTGGGGATCCCTGATAGAACAAAGGTAGTGTTCGAGCTACTACGGTGTTATCTAAGTTATCTGACAAGTTATCTTTGATCTTCAAATTGCTCTTTAAATCGTCCCCGGCCACGTTGGGATCCAGGCAAAGATTTCATTTTCCGCGCCGTTTCCGATTTACTCGTATTGGGCGGCGTTTTGTTGTGATCACTCTCTTGGTGAGTATTGCTGCTTTTAATACCGGCAATAACCTTCTTTATCTGTTGCTGGGAATGCTGCTCAGCTTAATTTTGATCAGCGGGACCCTCTCCGAGGCCACCCTGAAAGATCTGGAGGTGAGTCGGCAGTTGCCCACTCGCATTTTTGCCGGTCAGCCCATTTTGGTCGGCCTAACCCTCACCAGCCGTAAACGCCGGTTTTCCAGTTTTTCGTTACAGGTGAGTGAACGCATCGAGGGGGTGAAGCGGGAAGATTGGCCTTCAAGCTATGTGTTGCGGGTTGATGCCCGTTCCAGTGTGAAGAGCTTTTATCGACATACCTTTCCGAGGCGGGGGCTATGGCAGTTGCAGGGCTTTGAAATCGCCACCAGTTTTCCCTTTGAGCTATTCCGCAAGGGGGTGGAAATTGTCGATCCCCAAACGGTAATCGTGTTTCCTCGGCCAGCTCCTGTCAACGGCTTATTGGTATTGGATCAACTCAGTGGCGGCAGTCAATTACGCCCGCAACCTGGCCAAGAGGGAGACTACCTGAGTTTGCGGCAATATCGTCCTCAAGATGATGCGCGTTCTATCCATTGGAAGATTTCCGCCAAACGGGATCAACTGATTACTCGGGAGTTGGAGCGTCCTCGCTCCCAGGCGATCACCCTGTGTTTTGAAAATCGCTGGCAGCCCCTGGAAGAAAGCCCCGAAAGCCATCGAGACCGATTAGAACGGGCGGTGGAACGTTGTGCCGGGATCCTTTCTTATCTGATTCAAGAAGGTCACCCAGTTGCGTTGGTCACCTTGCAAGAACGAACTCGATTTGCCGCTGATTTGGCCCATCAAGATCATCTTCTGGCTGTGTTGGCACAGCTTACCTTTGTCGGGGATCCCCTTCTCAAGGATCCTATCCCCGAAGTTTCCTTTCGTTTAACCCCGCAGGATCGCTGTGTGTTGGTGGCGCATCGGATCCCCGGTGTAGATGCTGTGCCGGCTCACCTCATTTCGGCGGGATCCCTGTTGCAATTTATCCCGATTGAGTAGCTGTTCATACATCCAAGCACGTTCCACATTCGAGCTGAACGTTCCCAAGATCTAGAGGCCATTTACGCCATTCATGGGGTGGCTTTTGGAACTCCTACTGAGGCAGGTTTTGGGATGGGGTTGTGGTATTGAATCACCCTCACCTTTACCACCGCTTTGGCTTTAGAACTGCTGCTGAATGGGGGGGCAATGTGGATATGAAGTACCGGAAGAGGCATTTATGGTGTTGAAATTGAGGCCGGGATCCCTACAGGATCGGTCTGGAACCATTCAATACGCGGATCCCTTCAAGGCCTTGGGTTAAATGGGTTTAGCTCTCCAGCTTCTGGCGCAACTCTGGAATCGCTCGCCGCATTTGGCGATAGCCCTCTCGAATAATCGGATCCGCTTCGTGGAAGTCAAAAATTCCGTATTGGCTGAGATTAGGTTGCAAGAGTACATCCGGTGGATGTTGGGCCAAGATGCTGCGGGTAATGCTCTGCTCCATGACATTCAGGGTGGTGCCAATTACATCAAAAATGTTGGGGCCGGCGGGTTCGTCTGGGATCCACTGGCTGATTTTTTGTTGGATCCCTTCTTGCAAAGATTGATAGCGTTTGCGAATGCGGGTGATCAAGTTGGTTTCTTCTTCAATCACCTCTCCTTCTGCATTGAGGCGTTGGCGTCGTTGAATGGTTTCTTCGATCTCGGTTTCCTCCGGTTGATCTTCTACCGTTTGTGGATCCACATGGTTGAGGTTGACTGCAATCACAATATCGGCACCCATATCGCGCACCACCTGCACCGGCACCGGGTTGACAATGCCCCCATCTCCCAAATACAAACCTTGATGTGCAAAAGGAGTAAAAATGCCGGGAATCGAAATGCTCGCCCGCACAGCATCGGCCATCCTTCCTGAGCGCAAAAGAACCTCTTTGCCCGTGATCAGATCGGTTGCCACACAACAAAAAGGGATCCCAGCCTCTTCAATACAGAGCTCTTGTAAATGTTCCGTCAGCAGATCGTAAATCTTATTGCCATCCAAAAGTCCACAGGTAGGGAAGACTACATCAAATAGAGATAGGATCATCTTCCAGTTGAGATCCCGCACAAAGTCTTCTAGCTCATCCAACTCCCCTGCGGCATAAATGGCCCCGACAAATGCGCCGATGCTTGCCCCAGCGATGTAATCAATGGGGATCTCGGCCCGTTCTAATGCCCGAATCACCCCGATGTGGGCCCAACCCCTGGCCCCGCCGCTGCCCAGTGCCAACCCGATTTTTTTGCTCATGATTGCTTGTCCGGAAAATCCTGAATGAAGAGAGAGTTTTCTTCTGAATATGGGGAGCCCGGTTAGGTGCCTGAGCGTTCTCGCAATTCTGTTGGTAGATAGTTGCGTTCCCCCAAAACTTCCAGAAGGGGGCCATAGCGATCAAACTTGATCACACTAACAGAGGCTGCCAACACCTCAATGCGATCCCGGTAGCGGCCCAGATCAATACCCAGTAGACTGCAGAGAATAACACGAATGGTAGCTTTGTGGGAGACGATCAACACATTGCCATCTGTGTACTTCTCTTCGATCTCAGCCACCACGGGCATGGCTCGGTTGGCAATTTGTACCGCCGTTTCGCCTCCTGTGGGTGAGTTCCAAGCGGGTTCGGTCATCCAACGCAGGTAATCTTCTGTATAGGATTCCCTCACCTCTGGGTGAGTTTTGCCCTCCCATTCTCCATAGTGAATTTCCCGCAGTCCCTCTCGTATTTGCATCTCCAACCCAGTCTTTTCTGCTAAAGGTCTTAGGGTGGCGAGAGTACGCTGCATGGGGCTCACATAAAGGGCCTGCCAAGGGATCCCTGAATAGGCGGCGGCAAAGGCATGGGCCATCTGTTGACCTTCTGGAGTCAGGTCAGGATCCAAAGCACCACAAAACCCACCCGAGCGGCTGTAGGGGGTTTCGCCATGTCTTAAGAGGTAAAGTCTCAGGCTCATTGGGTGTGCTCCGACGCGGATCCCGGTTGATTTTCGTTACTGTAACTCTCGAACCTTAAATTCTCCTTATCCCCAGTCGGGGCGGTGATTGGTGGTGGGAATGTAAATGCGACTGCCCGCCCACTGCAGTTTTTCCCGTAGGGTGCGGAAATAGGAGAGGTTCTCTTCTAGGATCATCAGTTTGGCGACGGTGGGGGCCTGTTGAATCTCTACCCATTGGCCGGGGTTCACCGACTGTGCCAAAACTCCATCCGTCCAGAGGCGCGTCAGCCCTTCTGCATCCGAGAGAGGCCAAATTTCAACCTTGGCTGTACCGCCGATAACAATGGGACGACTGGACAAACTGAGGGGACAGATAGGGGTAATGGTGATCACCTCCAGCGTCGGATCGATAATCGGGCCGTTGGCAGCCAACGTATAGGATGTGGATCCCGTTGGCGTTGCCACCAGCACCCCATCGCCATGATATTGATCCAAAATCTCGCCATTTACCTCAATTTCCATGATTGCGGCGGGCAGCCGTTCCCGGTTAATCGGCTTCAGGCACATCTCATTCAGAGCGTAGTACACCTGGCTGACGGGGCGGCCCTGTTGTTTCCCCTCTCCACGGGTGGCTAAGGGATCCCCTTGCCCCAGCTGGGGTTGTTCCAAAATTCGGGCTTGCAGCATCATGCGCGGCTGCAAAATAAAGTCTCCGGATTGGATGCGATCCCAGGGATCCTGTCGCAAGACCCGTTCTGACTGGGCCAGAAACCCTAACCTGCCCCCAGATTTAATCGGCAAAATCGGGATCCCATGGGGCGCCAAAAATCGGGCTGCCGCCAACACGGAGCCATCTCCCCCCAGCACCACCGCCAGATCAATCGGGTCGGAGGTTGCCTCCAGAAAGACCGGGTAAGGATTGTGATGCAAACCCGTCGGAGCCGTTAACACCGTGACCCCGCGATGGCGCAACTGCTCGGCACACATCTGACAAGCAGCTTTGCTCTCTCGATCCCCTTCTTTGTAGGCGATGACCACCAAGCCCAAATCCATTGTTCACCTCACGAAGGGATCCCTCGGCCCCTAAGGGCACTCTGCCGATCATCTACTCCCAAGTCGGCAACTGCCCAGAGGAGGAAATGAAAGGGGATCCCCTTTGACAAAACCAGGAAACGATCCGCTTGCCAGTGAGGAAGATCACCGCAGTCCTCCATTGGATATCACTCCTACCCACGGAGCATGCTTCTATAACTAACTTGAGATATTAACTTGAGATATCGGCAACTTCCGGAAGGCGGGCATGAGCGGGATCCCTGGGTTCAGCCACCGGAATGATCCAGCGCTGAAGACAGCCTCAGCAATTCGGTTTATTGTATGGACATCCTCACCCAAACTGCCCCTTCTAGAACCTCCAAACCCATGACCTCAGATTTAACCAACCGCATTTTGGGTGATCGTTACCAGCTGCTGCAGGAAATTGGTGGCGGTGGCATGGGATCCGTATTTCGCGCCTTGGATTTACAAAACAATCGTCAAGAAGTGGCTGTTAAGGTCTTGTATGCCCCGATGATGGTGGGCCGAGGAGACTCCCAAACGGATTTGCGCCGCCGTTTTGCCGAAGAGATTCGTGTCAGTACCCTTCTGGGTCAACATCCTCGCATTATCAAAGTTTTGGATCATGGCCAGCAAGGGGAGCAAGCCTATCTGGTCATGGAGTACCTCAAAGGGCAGGATCTGGCGAGACTGATTCGGGAAAAAGGAGCTGTACCTGTCCGCCAAGCGATTCGGCTGGCCCTACAAGCCTGTGAAGGGTTGTACTTTGCCCATACCTTTCAAACCCAATTGGATGGCCGGGAAATTCGGGGGGTGATTCACCGTGACATCAAACCCAGCAACCTGTTTATCGAGCACATTCTCCAAAACGGCAAGTCCACCACCCAACTGAAAATCCTCGACTTCGGCGTGGCCAAAACCTTGGCGGATCAAACCCTCAGCCTTGGCACCCAAAAGGGAGGGGGGTTCATCGGCACGGCTCGGTATGCCTCTCCCGAACAAATGCGAGGCAAATCTCTGGATGCCCGCTCAGATATCTACTCCTTTGGGGTGGTGCTCTACGAGATGCTGACGGGATCCATGCCTTTTCAGTTGGAAACCGACTCTCTGCACAGTTGGATCCATGCCCACTGCTATGAAGCCCCCATAGAAATTAACCCAGACACAACCTCTCATCCGATCCCACCTCGCTTGGCCGAAGTGGTGATGGCCTGCCTGAAGAAAAACCCGGATGAGCGGCCGCAAACGATGCGGGAACTGGGGGAACGGCTGTTGCAAGCCTACGACCTGACCGTCACCACTCAAGCTTCCCCCAGCCAGGCCAGTACGGAGATTCTCCCCAGCGGAGTTGCGAAGCCTCCGGACGTTACCACACCTTCTCCTGGCCCCAAACCGCCGATCCGCACCACCGGCAACGCGGGATCTTCCCCTGGGGCCTTTGAAGATATCCGCGATGAGGATCTCGACCTAATCGAGGACGAGCCCGTTTTTTCTCCTCCTCTCGGGCCAGAGCCCCCCTATTACATCACCGACCGCGAAACCTTACCCTCTGCTTCTCCTGCGCAGTCGTTACCGGAAACACAAGACCTCACCACAAGACCCGAGAGCAAAACCCAAAGAACCCCCTCCACCCTGATCCCACCCGGCAGTGCCATTCCGCCTACTCCACCCCCGTCCGAAACTCCCCCAGATACCCCCCTGCCTCAACCCGCATCCAAAACAGTTTTACAGCCTTCGGGCAACGGCCTGAAGTGGATCTTGGCAGGGGGATCCCTGAGCGTCATTGCCCTGTTGGCAGCCTTTTTCTTTTGGCCCCGCCTGGTCGTGGAACCTGAACCTGAACCCACCCCGACCCCTGTTCTCACACCTACGCCAGAGTTAACTCCGACTCCCACCGCAACACCTACCCCCACACCTGAAATCACTCCAACTCCTGAGCCCACCCCAACTCCTCCACCTCCAACCCCCACGCCTGTCCCGACTCCCACACCCGTAGTTACCCCCACACCTCTGGCAGAGTACTACCAACGTCTGGATCAAGTTGCCAATGAAGCAATTAGCAATCGCAACTGTCAGCCCGCCTTGGATCTGATTCAGCGGCTCCTGCAGGATTATCCCGATCAACAAGCCCGCTTGGAAGACTATCGCCAACAGCTGGTTCGGCGTTGTACCCCGACTCCTCCCCCTCTACCGCCAACCCCAACGCCCACACCTGTCCCGACTCCTACACCTGTCGTAGCAACTCCAACCCCCGTTCCACCAACCCCTCCACCCACACCCACGCCGACCCCTGCTCCAACTCCAGCTCCGACCCCCACACCTACCTCAACTCCGACCCCGACACCCCCACCCACTCCAATTCCCACCTACACGCCTCTAGTACCCCCCACTCCTGCTCCCACACCGACCCCTGTAACAACCCCAACACCTACTTCTGTGCCAGCTCTGGCCCTCAGTGGGCAATGGGTTTACGAAGGAGGTTCTTTTGCCTGGCAAGGCTCCACCTGCAGAGTCAACACCCAGTCTGGAGTTCGAGAAACCGTTTTCATTAGCCACAGCGGCAACCAAATCAGCATTACCTCCCCTAGCTTGCGAGAGCGCAGTGGGCAGTTCAGCAACAACCAATTTTCGGTAACAGGCAGAGCCGAGGGCATTGGCACCCCCAACATCACCTGGAGTGGCACCGTCAGCCCCGATGGACGCTCCATTCGTGGAACCGCAACCTGCGGTACAGCCAGTTTCCCCATCACCCTGACCCGACAAGGCTAGGCGGATCCCAGCGGCTTGTGGACAAAAAAATGCCCAGGATTTGTCATGGATCCCAGGCGTTTCTGTTTTTGAGGTGTTGCGGCAAAGTCGGAAAAGGCTGTCAAGGATCCCAAACTGGCCTAAATGCCAATGCCGCTACCGCGATCACCCCCACCCCCCGCCTCACTGGGGGGTTTCTGTTGCTGCTGAGGCCGTGGCGGAGGAGCAGCAAACGTTTCGCTGACCACCTCAATCGTGTAAGCACCCCGACCAGGGCTACCGGGGCCAGCCGCAGGAGAAGCATTTTGAGCCCAGTAGCTTTGCACCTGCAGCAAGTAGCAGCGATCCTGCCGAACCGGCATGGTCAGCTCAGAGGTGGTGAAGTTGCCAGGAGCCGCATCATCATTGACAAAAATCAGATCTCGATCCAGGGTGCGATTGCTATTAAAGCCGCCGATGACCAACAACGGATCGAAGACAGGGCTGGTGAGACGAATCGTTACCCCTGTTACATTGGCAGCCGATGGGAAGTACAGGAAGCCATCGGAAAAGAAGGTGAACGTACCGGCAGGCGGAGGATTGGTTCGCGCATCTTGTAAATTGCCAGCGGCATCAAAGTAGAACTCCAACAGACTGCTCGGCCCTAGGGATCCACTGCGGCTATCCCCCTGACGTTGCAGGCCAATCGAGGCAAAAAGTTGCGGGTTAAAGGCTTGCTGGCAAACATTCACCAAGGGTGGCGGAACCGTACCCCCTCCTCCTCCCCCACAGCCTGCCAAAACCACAACCGAGGCGAAAAGACCGGAGAAGAGCTTGGCTCCCTTCCGCTGTAGGGATCCCGGCTGGCCTCCAGAAACCTTTGATGCTGGCATAAGCACTCCTCCGGACACGGGAACGTTGGCATCTCCAGATTATGACGATCTCAGGGATCCACAGCAAGAATGAAGATCATTGACAATTTCGGAGAAAAAGCTAGATTTCTGAACCTAGATGGCCGAGCTTTGGGTTTTGCAGGGCCTGGCGGTTCTGTCGTCGCGAAACACGTCGGTGCCGGCTAGGAATTTGTCGGATCCCGTCTCTAGGAGTGGTACGGTCTGGCTCTGGGCGAGCATTGACAAACCCCAAAGGTTGTGCTGCCTGAGCTTCTCGCAAAAGCTGCAGGTAGAAGCTTCGTCGTTCCCAATCTGGCTCCCGCACCCCACACCCCGGCTCTTGATCGTGCAGGCAATCTCGAAACTGACAGTTACCCAGGCGATTTCGCACCTCCGGGAAACCCTGAATCAACTGCAAGGGATGGACAGATGGGATCCCTTCGTTGGCATTAAACCCCGGGGAATCGGCGATCCACCCCCCCTCAGGCAACGGGAACAGCTCCACATGGCGGGTGGTATGCCGCCCGTGACGCAACCGTCCTGATACCGCTTGGGTAGCCAATTGGGCATCCGGTAACAGCCGATTGAGCAGACTGGATTTACCCACTCCAGAGGGGCCCATCACCACCGAGATCTGATCCCGGCAACACTGCCGTACTGCAGGGATCCCGGCCTGAGTGTGGGCACTCACCAACAGAGGTGTATACCCCCAACTCCGCAAGCGATCCATCCAAGTTTCCGCCAGCCCAGGATCCACACAATCCGCTTTGTTGAGCACCACCTGAACCCGCAGTTGGCTGGCCTCTGCTTGCACCAAGAAACGACTGATTAAGGTGGGTTCAGGGTCGGGCTCCGCCAGGGCCACCACCACCAAGGCTTGGGAGAGGTTGGCAATGGCCGGTCGATGCAGCTGAGTCCGGCGCGGCAGAATTGACTCGATCACCCCTCGCTCTGGCCAAAGATCCGAAGCAGTTGGGGGCAGACCGACCTCCACCCAATCCCCCACCATCACCTGTTGACCGGTTTTTCTCAGCTTGGCCCGACGGGTACAGAGCAGCTCCGCTGGGGTGGGCTTTTGGGCCGGAAGATGAGCTTGGATCCCAGGAAAAACCGCAGCCAGAGCCGGATCCATGCGCACCCGATAAAAATTGGCCTGCGCTGCTCGCACCCACCCAAGACACAGGGGTGAACCTGACCCCTCCTGCGCCACCTCTTCTCCGGGCTGATCCGATTCTTTCAGGCTCATGCCGACTCGGACGTGCCGCGGCGCACCCAGAGAATGTGATGACCTTCCGGTGCCGCTTGTTGTTGCTCGATCCGATGTCCAGCCATCGCTAGGCTATTGGGCACCTGCTCCAGCGGTTCCCCTGCATCCAACCACAGTTCCAACAGATCCCCCGGGGCCATGCGCTCCAGACGTAGCTTTGCCCGTACATAGTTCAATGGACAAGGGATCCCTCGTTGGTCGAGGACAAGCTTAACTTCTTCCGGTGATACAGCCCCTGAAGTCATTCCTCTTCACGCTCCCGGTTCCCCGGCATTTGGGCAAGCCCCCGCAGCAACCCCCCCAAGAAGCCATCCCGCCTGTTGATGCGTTCTCCGTGCAGCTCCGCCAAACGCATCAACAGTTCTCGCTCTTCCGAGCTGATGCGGGTCGGAATCTCCACCACCAGGGTGAGCTGGTGATCGCCCCGGGCCAATGGGTTGCCGAGCCGAGGCACTCCTTTACCCTCAAGCGTGAGCACCGTACCTGGCTGGGAGCCCGCTGGAATGGTTAACTCCACTTCTTCTTCAAGGCCCGCCTTCGAGTCTACGGTGGGCACCGACACCTTTGCACCCAAAATAGCCTGCAGGTAGCTCACGCGCACTTCCGAAAGAATGGTCAGGCCATCCCGCTGGAAGTCGGGATCGGCTTCCGTAAACAGGTAGACGTACAGATCTCCAGGGGGGCCGCCGCGCCGACCGGCATCCCCTTCTCCTGAAACCCGCAAACGGGTGCCACTATCCACACCGGCAGGAATATTGATGCGCAGCTTCTTGGTGGTTTGGGCCAAGCCTTCGCCGTTGCAGTTGTAGCAGGTCTCCTCCACCACCTGACCGGAACCGGAACAGGTAGGACAAACTGAGACTTGGGTAAAACTGCCAAAGGGGGTTCGGGTTGCCCGTCGCACTTGGCCACTACCGCCGCAGGTTGGGCAGGTTTTCACATCTGTGCCGGGTTTGGCGCCGCTACCCCCACAGACGGTACAGGTTTCCAGGTGGCTAATGCGAATTTGCTTTTCACCCCCGAAGATGGCCTCGAGAAACTCCAGCTTCAGGTCAAAGCGCAGGTCATCGCCGCGTACGGGCCCATTGCGACTGCGGGTATAGCCAGTGCTCGCCCCCGCAAAGTTGGTGAAGAAGCTCTCGAAAATATCGGCAAAGCCCCCCATACCGGCAAAATCCTGGAAGCCACCCGCCCCGGCGGCTGCGCCACCCAAGCCGGCCTCGCCAAAGCGGTCGTAGCGGGCTTTCAGCTCGTTGTCGGAGAGCACTTCGTAGGCGCGGTTGATCTCCTTGAATCGATCTTCTGCTCCCGGCTCTTTGTTGACATCGGGGTGATACTTGCGGGCCAAACGTCGGTAGGCACGCTTAATGTCTTCTTTGGAGCTATCGCGGCTAACCCCCAGGATTTCGTAATAATCACGAGCCATAGAAGCGCTTCAGAGGGATATCAGAGGGATAAAGATCAAGTACGCTCAGGCAACTTTGCGGGCAGCGCAACGTCCCTCTTGCCGGAACAAGCCCGCGAGGCGATGGAGCAGGGGGGATCCTGATCCGCTGCTGCGAAACTCTAGCGAGCCCCGTAGATCTCGCTGCCCATCTCCAGGAGAACCACCCGCAGATCTTCCATTGCATTCCGTAAAGTTGCTAAATCTACGTTATCACCTGTCAGCAATGCTCTCAATGCGCCCGCCGCCTGAGCTCCCCGCTGGATTCGGGCTTCGCTAAGGCGGCTGCCATGTTCTTCAAGGGTTTTGTCGTAGTTGTAGAGCAGGGCGTCGGACTGGTTGCGGGCTTCCACCACCTGCTGCCGCCGCTGATCCTCTTCGGCAAAAGCATCGGCTTCCCGGCGCATCCGCTCGATCTCGGTGCTGCTAAGACCGCCGTTGTTGGTGATCTTAACGCTCTGCTCAATGCCGGTGCCCTTTTCGCGGGCAGAGACCTTCAAGATGCCGTTTGCATCGATATCAAAAGATACTTCGATCTGAGGAACCCCGCGGGGGGCAGGCGGGATCCCGGTCAGTTGGAAGCGCCCCAGCGTTTTGTTGTCGCGGGCCATGGCCCGTTCCCCCTGCAGCACATGAATCTCGACCACACTCTGAGCATCGGTGGCAGTAGAGAAAATCTGGGTTTTGCTGGTGGGAACGGTGGTGTTGCGCTCAATGATGCGGGTAAATACCCCCCCCAGGGTTTCCACTCCGATCGAGAGGGGGATCACATCCAAAAGGAGCAGATCCTTGACCTCTCCCCCCATCACCCCCGCTTGAATAGCCGCCCCGAGGGCAACCGCCTCATCTGGGTTGACGGAGCGATCCGGGGCTTTGCCCTTGAAGATTTGCTTGATTTTGTCCTGAATGGCGGGAATACGGCTGGATCCCCCCACCAACAAGACCTTGTCGATGTTCTCAGCTGAGACCCCAGCATCTCTCAGGGCCTGCTCCGTGGGTTCAACGGTGGCCTCCACCAGATCTCGCACCAATTCCTCAAATTTCCCGCGGGTCAGCTCTACTTCCAAATGCTTGGGGCCAGAGTCGTCGGCAGTGATGAAGGGCAGATTAATGGAGGTGGCTTGGGTGCTGGAGAGCTCAATCTTGGCTTTCTCGGCCGCTTCCCGCATCCGTTGCAGTGCCATGCGATCTTGGGAGAGGTCGATCCCTTCTGCTGCCAAAAACTCGCGGGTGAGCCAATCGACAATCTTTTGATCGAAATCATCGCCCCCCAGGTGGTTGTTGCCGGCGGTAGCCTTCACCTCAAAGACGCCGCTGCCCAGCTGCAGCACCGAGACATCGAAGGTGCCCCCCCCGAGGTCGAACACCAGAATGCACAGATCCTGATCCTGCTTATCCAAACCGTAGGCCAGAGAGGCTGCCGTCGGCTCGTTGATGATGCGCAGCACCTCCAAGCCGGCAATGGTGCCGGCATCTTTGGTGGCCTGCCGCTGGGCGTCGGTAAAGTAGGCGGGGACCGTAATAACCGCCTGGGTCACCGGCTCCCCTAGGTAGGCTTCGGCGTCGGCCTTAAGCTTTTGCAGGATCATGGCGGAGATCTCTTGCGGGGTATAGGACCGATCCTGTACCGCCACTTCCACCATATTGTCTCGGCCTGGGATCACTTTGTAGGGAACCCGCATCCGCTCGACTTCTGTCTCTGCAAAGGTGCGCCCAATAAAGCGTTTGACACTGAAGATGGTGTTTTCTGCATTGGTGACCGCTTGGCGCTTGGCCAGTTGCCCCACCAAGCGGGCGTTGTTCTTGGCAAATCCCACAATGCTGGGAGTGGTGCGACCGCCCTCGGCATTGGTAATGACTACAGGTTGGCCACCCTCCAAAACCGCCACACAACTGTTGGTGGTTCCCAGGTCAATCCCGATGACTTTGCCCATAGCCCTCTGTCCTAGTGCATCAAGTCTCACCCTCAGAGCGTGGTTTCACGGATCCTGGGCTAGAAGCATTCTGCCCAAAATTTTCTGAAAACCTTCAGATGATACCTTCGCCTGACGTAGCCCTACTGTAGCGTCTCCGGTACTGCTTAGACCCTGCCTTGTCAAGGTTCAATGGTTTGTTGTCCTATTTGTTTTTTATTTGTTGTTTATTTGTTTTCTGGGGTCGGGCTTGCTTCTGGCTCGGGTGAGGCTTCCGGAGCGGACGATGCCTGGGCGGAGACAGAAACCTCATCGTTGGCTGCGGCCCCTTCCTCAGGGATCCCTTCCGAAACCGCCACTAGGGCATGACGGATAACCAAGTCGCCCAACTTGTAGCCTGCTTGATACTCCGTCACCACCACATCTTCGGGGTGCTCGTTGCTGGGCTGGCGGGCAATGGCCTCGTGCAGGTTGGGATCGAAAGGTTGGCCCACCGTTTTCATGCGGGATACACCCATGCGTTTCAGGGATTCCACAAGCAGGCGATAGACACTCTGGTAACTGTTGTGCAATTCTCGCTCTCGGTCGGTTTCCAGCTTCACCTGTTGCTGGGCCCGCTCGAAGCTATCCACCACCGGCAAGATCTCAAGCACAAATTTCTGCCGCTCTTTTTGACTGAACTCTTCCTTCTCCCGCTGGGTACGCCGCCGGTAATTTTCAAAATCGGCGTAGAGCCGCAGGTAGGATTCTTCTTTTTCCTTGTTTTGCTGCCGGATTACTTCCAGCTCGTGCTGGAGCTGCTTTAGGGCTTCGCTCTGGGCGAGGGTGGGCTCGGCACTGGCTTCCCCTGCGGTAGCACCGCTTTCTGCCTCGCTGTCTTCTAGGATCAGCTTTTCCAGCTCCGCCTCCACATCGATCTCTTCCTCCTGCAGTTCAGGATAGGTATCTTCTGGGGGCATCGGTTGCTTTTCTTCAGAGGTCATGGGTTGAAGCAAAGTGTGAGCAATGGGTGTAATGCCGGTGAAGCCACGGTCTGGCAGGCTTGAAAATCCCAAAGTCGAGGGTAAGCCGGGCCAAACCAGGCTACCGTGCTGATCGTATTCTACCGACTTCCCTCGAAACCAGCGGGATGGAGAAGGGATCCCACGGCACCCTTTCTAGCCTACCAACAGGCTTTTCTCAGGTCGGCGGATGGAGTTGGGAAAATAGATCTCCGCCAAATCTGGGATCAATCTCCAGTTGTGGCTGTGGATGGGCTGCAGAGGAGAATGGGTCTTGATGTAGTAGACGAGGAAATCGCGGATGCTATCGGCTGAGATCCACAGGGTTTCTGCTTCTTGGAACATGCTGTAGCCGCCGCCCCCGCCAGCTCGATAGTGGTTAATCGCCAGGCGGAAGGTCTGCGTGGGCTTGACAGGCTGCCCACGGAACCGGAGGTCGACCAGGCGTTCCCCCACGGGGCGAGTGAGATCGAAGCAATAGTCGATGCCATGGTAGAGGTCAAAGGTATAGCCACGGGCATCGGGGGCAACAACAGCAGTAGGATCTGCTGGAAGATGGCCGGGATCCAACTGTCGAAAGTAGGCAGCAGTTTGTTCGAGTGCTCGCCGCAGGATATCGCCGGTTACCTTCAGAACACAGAGAGTGTTGTCGTAGACCGTGAGACTGTAGGCATCTTGTAGTCGAATCGGGCCTGCGACCAAGCTGGCGCTGCTACAGATGTTGACCAGAGAAAGTTCGGCTGCAAACCCCGCCTCGCGTGCCGCTTGCAACTGCGCCTGATGCAGCAGTTCCGCCAGAGGATTGGCCCCCAGACGGGCTGCTAACCCACCCGCATAAGGAGAACGAACATGGCCGATCGGCTGGCTGATGTAGTGTAAGGTGGCCCGATGGTAGGGCTCCGTCAATTCCAGCAATTCCGGATCAGGAGGGATCCCTTCCGCCGAAAGCAGTGTCGCTTCACCACCCACCACTTGCCAGCCTTCGGCCCGTTCTTCCAGTTCCAAGCAAACCTGCGAGAGGTGGGTGCCCCAAAACCCAGGCTGTACTACCCAAGGTGACCTTGAGTCACTCCATTGGGGCTGATGACCCAACCCAGCGATGGTTTGGTGGGTATGGCCGGAGAGAATGACATCGATATCCTGTAGTTGCGCCAGGGTGAGCAGCTCATTTTCTCCCGGGAGACTCTTGTTGCTGCGCCAGTGGGAGCGATCCGGGTCTCGCCAGTGCTCGGGAGTGCGTTCTGGGGGCAAATGGTTGGGGCCGCTGTGCAGAATCACCACCAATACATCCACCTGAGGCCGGAGCAGCGGCAGATAGTGGTGAGCCGTCTCCAGCAAAGGGGCAAAGCGCAAGCCGACAATGTGGTCGGGGCGTTCCCAGGTATCGATGCGGGGGGTGGTCAGGCCCAACAGGCCGACGCGGATCCCCCGGAGGTTTTGGATCCGATAGGGCTGAAAGAGGGGATCCCCGTTTTGGCGCAGGATGTTGGCACAGAGCACCGGACACTGGAGATCCGTCACAAAGTCCTGTAGAACCTGCGGCCCAAAGTTGAAATCGTGATTGCCGGGGGTAAAGGCATCGTAGGCCAGAGCGTTGAAGGCATGGGCCAACGGATGGGGCGAGACCCGTTCCACTTGGGCGTAATAGGTGGCTAGCGGGGATCCCTGAATGGTGTCGCCACTGTCGATCAACAACACAGGGTCTTGGGTTGCAGCCCGCGCTCGCTTGATCAGAGTGGCCAATTTGGCCAGACCATGCTCCGCAGGTGTCCCGGTGAAATAGTTCCAGGGATGGAGATTGGCGTGCAGGTCAGAAGTGTGGAGAATCGTTAATTTCATTCCACCATCATAGAACTACCCGCAGATCTCCGTTTCGTCGATACACCAAAACTCCATTGAAGCGGTGGGATCCCCCCTTACAGGAGCAAAAACAGCACCTGGACACAGCCCACCAAAAAGCCCAACATGCCCCCCAGGTTGACAATTGCCTGAAGCTCTTGGCGCACGATCTGTTGAATCGCCTGTTCCAGGTCTGCCGGAGAGGTGGCATTGACCTTGTCGGTGATCACCTGATCCAAATTCAAGACGGGGATCACCTGCGTCATGAGAGATTCCAGATCCCGTTCTAAGTAGCGCTCCAATACCAAAGCCAGGTCAACGCTGATCTGATCGATGGAGGTGAGCAACACTTTTGAGTTACGCAAGCGACCCAACACCAGGCTGGCCACCTTTTCCCAGTCGATTGTCAGGCCTAAGCCTTGGAGCAGATCCGGCCCTTGGGTTCGTAGGTAATCTTGGATCCCCTCCCGTAGGGCGCGACGCAACTGGCGCACGGCAGTAACCGGCAGGTTTTGTAGCGAGAGGTTCTGCAAAATCTCGGTAAGGCGGCGATTGGCGCTGATGTCTTTAAGCAGACCCTCCAAAATCGCTTCTGCCCCCTCTGGATCTTCCAGGCAATAGGTGCGCAGCCGCAGCAGGGCATTTTTTAGACCAAACAAGTTGGCCACCACCCAGTAGGATCCCGTCGCTCGTTCCCGAAATTCCTCATCTAGCGCCTCGATATTGCGATCCGTAAGAAAGTCCACCAGATTTTGTCGCAACACCTTCGGCGGCAGCGCCTGTTCCCAAATCCACTCCGAGAGCTGTCTGGCTTGCTCGGCACTGAGGCGCAGATCCAGCAACACCTGATCGAACAGTTGGTTGATCGGCTCCTCCAGAAAGGCTTCTTGGCGCGCCAGCACCTTCACCAGGCGCGGTAACGACTCGTTGAACAGATCCGCCAAAATGCGCGCCAACACCTGAGCCGTTTGCTGCTGTTGTTCGGGGTTTTGCAGCCGATCCAAGGCCACCCCCAGTAGCCAGCGGATCCCCGCCTGCATGCGCTCCGTTTGCAGCAGTTTGCGCGCCAAGTTGTGCAGCTCCTCCGGCGTGAGCAGGGATCCCATGATGGTGTTGGCGATCTGCTTGGCCAAGCGGGGCTGATTTTGGGGGATTAGGCCAGGGGTAAAGGGAATTCGCCGACCCAAAATCCGATAGGGCCGGTAAGGCCGGAACAGCATTTTGATGGCAATGTCATTGGTGAAATAGCCGATCACCAGCCCGGCCAGAGGGGGCACAACGTAGATCCAGAAGGCCATGGGGGAACATCAAGGGGGCTCCCTTCTACTCTACCGACCGGCCCCAAGTCACCTCAGCTGAACTCGCAGGCGCCCCGCGCTCCATGCGTAGCATATTGGCGTTAGCCTGCCGTTCGGCATTGCGTTGGGTAGTTTACGGCTCATTGGATGATCAGGCTATCCGCCAATTCCAGCTCCACCAGGGTATTTGGCTGTAAGGTCACCACCCGATCGATGTTGGTACTCCCCGCAGCAGCTCCCGCCAAACTTCCGGCGATGATCGGTAAAAACCCCACTCCCCCGGTAAGAACCCCCAAGGCCAGCCCGCCAGCCGCCCCATATCCCGCCCCACGGGCCACTGTTGTTCCCACATCAGCGTTGCGATCCAGACCGACTCGCAGCAGAGGAGAACGACCGCTGAGCAGATAGGTGGAGGGGCCGATGGTGATGCGGTTGGCCACAAAGCGACTGCCGACAATCCGTGCTTGGGGATCGGCATTTTCTTCCACCCGATTGAGGGGATCGATCTCGCGGTAAACCGGCTCAAAAGTACCCCATACTACACTACCCGCCGGGATCACCACCTGACCAAAGCGATCCACCACCGGATCGGATACTTCTAGGTTGCCGTTGATCGCCTGGTAGGGCTGAAAGGTGATTTCGCGGTAAACCGTCAGAGGAATGATGGTGCCCGGTGGCAACTCCCCTCGCGTCGCCCCCGAAAGATTCCCACCTGGGCTGAGGCCAGGCTGACGTTGATAGGAATAGGCTTCTCCCAAAGGGGGCCGGCTCCCGGGAGCCGCTTGCAAAGGCACAACCGGAATTGGCGCGGTACTGGGATCCACAGCTGGAGCTTCGGGCTCCAGATCCAGTGGCATCTGGGGTACCTGAGGCACTGCAGGCAGGTCAGGCGGAGCAGCAGAGGTGGCCGGCGGCGAAGCCGGCAGCAGCGGCAAGGTAGGGATGGGATCCACACTGGGGGCCGTTGGAGGTTGCCCCTGTGGTGTAAATTCAAACTCCTGGGCGGCAACAGGAGCAATAGCACTGGCCCATAGCACCCCACTCAACACCCAAGAGGGCCAAGGCAAAACCGTCTGCATCGGCTGCAAGGCTTGGTTCATGGATCCCACCAGGTCACAACTGGCAGTAGCTTAACATCCCATCTGACCTGTGCCCACCAGATGTGGTACCCGATGAAGCAAAAATAGCTCTTGAAACACTATTTTAAGATCGACGGTCTCTCAATTAGGGGCTAGGGGAGGGGGTAGGTTCGCCGGGCTCCTCCGGCTCAGGCGAGGCTTCTTCAGAAGTTGGGGTTTCCGGCTCATCTTCAGAAGTTGGGGTTTCCGGCTCAGGTGAGGGATCCCCCAGCTCTGGGCTTGTTTCCGGGGTTTCGGTTTCGGGGTCCGCTTCCGGTCGCTCAGCCTCTGCGGGAGAACGGCCCTCGGGCGAGGGGAGAGGCTCCACAACGGGTTCGGGTGTTGGGGTGGGGGTGGGTTCGGGTGTTGGCGTAGGCGTAGGAGTTGGCGTAGGCGTAGGAGTTGGGGTCGGGGTGGGTTCGGGTGTTGGCGTAGGCGTAGGAGTTGGGGTGGGAGTTGGGGTCGGGGTAGGTTCGGGTGTTGGCGTAGGCGTAGGAGTTGGGGTGGGGGTGGGAGTCGGGGTCGGGGTGGGTGTTGCCTGTGCTGCCTGTACCCGGAAAGACCACTGTTGAATGGCGGTGTTGCCGCTGGTATCGGCAATCTGGACGGCGACCAGGGTGGGTTGATCGGTGGGCAGAGGCTCGGCTGGGGTATAGGTAAAGGTGGTCTGAGTCAGTTGGGCCTGAGCCGTCACATCCACATTGTTTACCAGCAGGGTAAAGCTGTTCAGGTCAATCCCTTGGTCATCTTGGAAGCGAGCCGAGATTGTCGGGCGAAGATTCTCTACGGTGGCTCCGTTGGCAGGGGCAAGCTCGCTAATGGTGGGGAAGGTGGTATCGGTTACTCGGCCAATCGAGATGGTCTTTTCTGGCAACTGAACCAAGGTGACCAGGCCATCCCGTTCTAGACGGGCAATGACGGGCACCTCCGAGGCCCGGTCTTGGCTGCGGAAGGTATAGGTTCCCTCATACTGACCGGGACGGGTCTCCTGAAGCGGAATGTTATAGGCAATGCCAGGAATGGAGAAGACCGCCTGTGCGCCCGGGGATCCCAGTAAGAACACCGTGAAGGTATCCCCGGGATTCACAAGCCCCAAGGGTTCACGGGTAAAGAAGGTTCTCACCTCTGGCGCGGTGGGCAGGGTTTCCACCAAGGGCTCAACCGGGATATCCGGTGTCGCTAGGGGTTCGGGAGTTGGGGTAACTTCGGCGATGATCTCGGTGCTGATGCCGGGGCCAGGAATGGCGGCGCCCACCGGCGGATCAAGATTGGGCACCCGTCCCACTTTGGCCAGGGCCTGGTAAGTCAGAGCCGCCACTTCCCCCCGGGTTGCCACCGCTTGGGCATTCAACTGTACGGGGCTGGGGTAGAGCACCAGCAGACTCTCTTGAACAGCGGTAGCGATGGGGGCACGAGCAAAGTTGGGAACCAATCCTGCATCGGTAAACCCGGCCAGGATCTGGTCGATCTGGTTGGCATCCTGAATAAAGTTATCGTTGGTAGCCGCTTTGGTGAGCACGGTAATCGCTTGGGCACGGGTCAGCACATCATTCGGTCGAAAAGTACCATCGGGAAAGCCCGAAACAAATCCTGCCGCCGCCGCTGCCCCAATGGAAGGCGCGGCCCAACTGGGGATCGGATCGACAAACTGGCGGGAAGGCACGTTGGTATCCAGTCCAAAGGCCTTGGTGACAATGACGGCAAATTGGGCGCGTGTAATCGATTCGTTGGGCCGGAAGGTACCATCGGGGAACCCACCGATCACTTGCCGCTCATTCAAACCGATGATGTACTGGGCAGCCCAGTAGGTGCTGATGTCGGAAAGCTGCCCCCAGACGGGATCTCCTACCAAGGCCAGACTGCTACAACTCACCACCAAAGCAGCTGTCTTCCAACCGTGCCAAAGGGAAAACTCGCGCATCGTCCACACCTCAAGTTCTGCGTATGGAATCCTTACCCCTACTATCCACCAGAAAGGATCCCTCAAACGCCATCTCTAGACGTGAAAATCCCAGAAAAGTTCTCTGCCGCTAAAGGTATGGCAGGGCAGCAAGCTCTGTAAGTGGTGAGGTACCTCTCGAGGGTTTACTGAGTTGTTTATGGGTTCTCCCTGGAGATCAGGTGCAGTGACCGGTTATCTTCGGTGCTTAGGGATCCCTTGCCCATTGCTGAGTTAGGCTGCCGAGCAAGGCAGACGTAGTGCTCCAGCAGAGTGTCTAGCCTCTGGGAAACGCCAGCGCACGCACGACCGACCAAAGATGCCCCCCTCACATAGGTGATGCATTCGTCCTGACCCCATTCGAGCGGAGGATCGAAGATGACAGAACGAATGTTTGATATCTGATCAGCCAGCTTGACAAGCTTCACCAGGTTGGGTGCAGTAGCGATCCGTAACGCCTGCCGCTCCTTTCTTTCCGCTAAGTCCTTCGTGGCCCAGTCTGGGGGGTCTGTCAGCATTTCCACGAACCCCGAGAGTCGCTGTCCGAAGCGTTCCCCAATCTCCGTGAGAGTTACGCTCGTGTCTTCGACTACGTCATGCAACCACGCGCAAGCTATCGCAACCTCATCGCCGGATTCATCTGTGACATAGCTTGCGACTTCCGATAGATGAACCGCCATGGGCTCATGACTGGCGTTGGGACGGCACTGCCCCCTGTGCGCAAGGAGAGAAAAGACCTTGGCCTTCGAGGCGAGCTGCATCTGCATTATCTGGCCTAACGTGAAATTCACCTGCCATCCATGAACAGTAACATCGGGATGAAATTAGCATCGGTCGGGTGTGGTGGCCGGTTATCTCCGGCATGAGGAGAAAATCATAAAAGCAGGGTCCAACCCAGTTTTTTCGCCTTGGCGACTGCCTACAGCCCTTTACACCTAGGGCCCGCTGGTGCGTTCACCCATGGGGCGGCCCATAGGGCACCGCTAGTCACATACCCCAGTGTAGGTTGAAACCCTTTTGTGAGTGGGAGACAGAAGCACATACCAAGCTGTAGGAAACCCACTCAAGGGCTGTGAAGGTGAAAGCTGCTGAACTCAAGTCCTAAACCATGAGCCATCCCACTTGGGAGTCCATAGCCGAAAGCCATGACCTCTCTCGTCCAGAAGTCCTGCTCTTTGCTCTGCAAACCCTACGACAGTCGGTAACCCGCGAAGGACAAGCCACCTTCCACCGGTGGAAACCCTTCATTCAACGGCCAGACTTCCTCTTCAGTGCCCTCAATTTGGCCCAATACTTGGCCCTGCGCCGCCATGATCTGCGGGAGTTGCAAACCGCACTGATCCCCTGGGGATTGTCCTCACTGGGTCGTATTGAAGCACGGGTGCTCCCCAATCTCGATGCCGTGATCGCCACCCTCAAGCACATCTGTGGACAAGAGGGCCCGCCCCATCACCCACCGCTGGCCGCCCTCTTTGAAGGACAACGCCTTCTACATCGCCACACCGAAGACCTGTTCGGCCCCCCTTTGCCTCATCGCCGGGTCAGGATCCTGGTAACCTTGCCCACCGAGGCTGCCTTTGATGAGGCCTTGGTGAAAGAAATGCTGCGACGCGGGGCCAACTGTGTGCGCATTAACTGTGCCCACGATACCCCAGCCCTTTGGCAGCAGATGATCGACCATACCCGTCGTGCGGCCCAAGAATTGGGGGTGAACTGCAAAGTGTTGATGGATTTGGCTGGGCCTAAAATCCGCACGGGCCCTGTACTGGCCCCCATGGGCAAAAAGCGAGTGTTTCGCGGAGATTTTATTCTCCTGTCCCGTTGTTCGCCAAACGCAGAACAGGGCAAACTTGATGAGCAATCCCTGGACTCTGCAGACTCTGCTCCCCAGCATTTTCAGACCTGCTGCACAGTACCCGAGATTCTCGATTTGTTGACAGTGGAGACCCCTGTTTACATCGATGACGGCAAAATTCGTACCCGTGTCGTAGATACACAATACCCCATGCCCGATGGCTCGTTGGGGTTGCTGCTGCAAGTCACCCACGCCAGCCCCAAAGGGATCCGACTGCGGCCCGAAAAGGGGTTAAATTTTCCCAATACGATCTTGCCCCTGAGCCCTCTCACCGAAAAAGATTTGTCGGATTTGGATTTTGTCGTGGCGCATGCGGACATGATTGGCTACTCCTTTGTACAACGGCCTGCGGATATTGATCGCTTACAAGAAGAATTGGCACGCCGCGTTCCCGTCGGTCACTCTAGTCCGGCCCTGGTGGCCAAAATTGAAACGGCGGTAGCGGTGAAAAACTTACCCGAACTGATTGTTCATGCCGCTGGCAAACAGTCGTTTGGGGTGATGATTGCTAGGGGAGATTTGGCAGTGGAAATAGGCTATCAACGCCTAGCGGAAATTCAAGAAGAAATTCTGTGGCTGTGCGAAGCGGCCCATGTGCCGGTGATTTGGGCCACGCAAGTGTTGGAAAGTTTGGTGAAAAAAGGCGCCCCCTCGCGGGGAGAGATGACGGATGCGGCCATGGCAGAACGGGCTGAGTGCGTCATGCTCAATAAAGGGCCATTCATCGCCGAGGCCATCACGATTTTGGATGATGTTCTGACGCGGATGGAGGCGCACCAACTGAAGAAAACGCCTCAATTGCGGGCCTTGCAATCTTGGTCACGACAAAACTGACTACCATTGCAGCCGTTGTCCGCGGGAAACAAGGTAGCCCTGCAAATCCGTGATTTTCCCCTGCGGTACGATCTGAGCCGGAGTCAAGCTGGGATCCTGAGTGCGCAACCAAGCAACCGTCAACCCTGCCGCCGAGCCAATGGTCCATTCGCCGTAATGAACCCGGGTGGCGGCATTGACGATGTGACTCACTGCAATTCCCTTGCCACCAATCAGCACATTATCCAGCCGTTGGGGGATCAGAGCCTCTAGAGGGATACGAATCGGATGGACGGAAAACTCGTTGATCGGGGCAGAACTGGCGGACAAAGAGGGCTCCCAGTTGCGATAACGACAGCCGTGGATATCGATGGCATAGTGGGTCACCCCCACCACTGTCGGGGTGAAATCCCGCCCACCTGTGGTGCCAGTTGCGTTAGCAGGACCTAGTCCTTTGCGAATATCCTGCTCTAGCATCATGAATTCCGACTGACCGTAGGCTGCTCGACCAAGAATGCGCCGCCCTTCCCGAATATAGGGATAAAGGCTAAGGCCAGAACGAGTGCCCATCAACGACTCTTCCCCAAACAGCAACGACAAAGGATAGCCAGATCGCTGCTGAGTTTCCATCAGCCACTCGGCAAACAACAGGGCGTGATTCTCCCCATCTTTGATCGCCGAGACATCCAGCCCCCCCAACCAGTTGTGCCGTTGGCCAGATTCCTGCAGGCGTTCTTCCGTCAAAATCAGGGGTGGGTTCATGATGCCCCAGTCGTTGCCGCGGTTCCAGTTCACCATCGTCAAATCCCCAGGAACGGGGGTGCCGTAAAAGGGATCCGTGCGCCCCTTGCTGACGATGCGGCGGTAGTTAAAAAAGCTCTGGCCACTGAAGGTGGGAAACCCTTCCATGTCAAACTCCCGTCGGTGCTCGGCGCGGGAATAGCCCGGTTGCAGCTGTGCCAACTCGGCTTTTGAGCGCCCGCCATCGTCGTGAATGGCCATCACAAAGGGAAAAGTAAAGGCTTGTGTGCACTCTGGGTTGGTATCTGGGGCCCCATTGGGTTCACCCAGCAATTCACGACTTTCAGAACCCACCCGATAGGGGATCCCGGCCCAACCCACCAGTTCCCCGGTATCCGTGGCATCGATGACAAACAATTCTCGTCCGGGCGGAGCTTGTAGGCGCAGCGAGCGCTTGGCAAAAACCTCTGTTTCCCCCCAGCTGTACCAACTGGCCAATTCCCGCCACAGCCGACCGGGTGGCACAAAGTTCGGATCCCGGGGTTGCCGTTGCACCGCGTAAATGCTCTCAATTCGGGATCCATCCGGGCTGAAGGTTGCCCCCTTAAAGGCAGTCTGGGTAACCCAGCGACTGTTGGGGGCATTTTGGGCCGCTTGTTCTAGCCAAGTTTCCACCGCCTTGACCCCAGCAGCAGGCGGAAAACACAAGCCCCCCACCCAGCAACTGTTGATATCCGCCACGCGCGTCCCCACCGGGATCCCTGTCCAAGCGGGCAACGTCACAGGCTGGCTTTCCAAGAGGGCTTTGAACTGTATCCAATGGCTGGAAAAATTGCCCCGTTGGCGCATCGGCAGGGATTCATCAATAGCCGATACCCCCTGCGAGGTGATCTGCCCCCCCAACCAAGGGGTTAACTCGATCAAACAGGTTTGCACCCCAGCCCGCATCGCCTGACTGGCTGCCGCCACCCCCCCCAGGGATCCCCCCACCACCACCAATTCACATTCCCACACCTGATCCGGCTGTGGCTTCGGATCCAACAGCGGCCAACCGTGAGCGGTAAAGCGAGGGGACTCGGGCCCTGCCGAACCCGACTGACTTGGGGATCCGGAAGATGAAGAGCCAACCTCCTGACGAGACATCCCCGCCAGCCCCATTCCTCCCACAAAGCTCAGCAACGACAGCAGCCCCGCCCAAACCAGAACCGGACTTCGTTTGCGCCCCAGCCGTCCCGGCGTGGTCTTCTTGCCAGCCATGCTCACCTCAGTTTTCCTCACACCCCAGGGATTTCCCCCGCCGGATGCCTTTTTGACATTGGCCAGAGAAATCCCTTTGAGAATAGCTGACGAAAGGGCGCGTGTGTCCCTTTTAGCTCTCTTCCTTTGGCCGGATTGCCGCTGGATAAAGTTGCGTAGTGAGCCAAGACCGATCCCGCAGGGCATAATGAGCTAGCAACTTTTTAACTGGGGATCCGCGGCAGCATGGGACGGGCGAAGAAGGTGGTGTTGGCCTATTCGGGTGGGGTGGATACCTCGGTCTGTATCCCCTATCTCATTCACGAATGGGGGGTGGAATCGGTGGTGACCCTGGCGGTGGATCTGGGGCAAGGGGCAGAACTGGACGCCATTCAAGCCAAAGCCCTGACCGCAGGCGCCGAACAGTCTCTGGTGCGCGATGCCATTCGGGAATTGATCACCGACTACGCTTTCCCTGCCATTCAAGCCAATGCCCTCTACGAAAATCGCTATCCCCTCTCCACCTCGCTGGCTCGACCTCTGATCGCCAAACTGTTGGTGCAGGTGGCCGAAGAAGTGGGGGCGGATGCGGTGGCCCATGGCTGCACCGGCAAAGGCAACGACCAGGTGCGCTTCGATTTGGCCATTACCGCCCTCAACCCCAGCCTGAAGGTGCTGGCCCCGGCCCGCGAGTGGGGCATGACACGAGAGGAAACCATTGCCTATGGGGAGCGCTTCGGGATCCCTTCGCCGGTGAAAAAATCCAGCCCCTACAGCATTGACCTGAACATTTTGGGCCGCAGTGCCGAAGCCGGGATCCTAGAAGATGCCAATACCGAGCCCCCCGAAGAGGTATATGCCCTTACCAAGCCGGTGCAGGATACGCCAGATGAGCCGACCTATGTAGAGATTGAGTTCGAGCAAGGGATCCCCGTGGGCCTAGATGGCGAGCGGCTGGAGCCGAAGATGCTTTTCGAGCGGCTGAACTTCTTGGCAGGGGCAAATGGGGTCGGTCGCATCGACATGGTGGAAAACCGCTTGGTGGGGATCAAATCCCGCGAGATCTACGAGTGCCCTGCCCTGTTGGTGCTGATTCAGGCCCACCGCGAGCTGGAAAGCCTCACCCTCACCCGCGATGTCACCCACTACAAGTACGGCATCGAGACCACCTACAGCCAACTGGTGTACAACGGCCTTTGGTACTCGCCCCTACGGGATGCTTTGGATGCGTTTGTCCGGGCCACCCAAAAAACCGTCACGGGAGTGGTTCGCATGCGTCTCCACAAAGGACAAGCGGTGTGCGTCGGGCGCCAATCCAGCCAGTCGCTCTACAATGCGGAGCTGGCCACCTACGGCGAAGGGGATCAATTCGACCACAAAGCTGCCGAGGGCTTTATCTACATTTGGGGCCTGCCCACCCGCGTGTGGTCACAAGCTCAGCGGCGCTAAGGGATCCCCAAAGAGTTCAGGATCCCAGGCCCAGCCCAAGATCCTGAACTCATTCATCTTTACGTCAGTGCCTTAAGTCCCGGCAGTCCAAGAGTTGCCGTACTCGATCTGCTCATCCGTGAGGCGGTCAATTTGGATCCCCATCGCCTTCAGCTTCAGGGCGGCAATCTCCTGATCCACTTCCACCGGAATCGGATGCAGCCCGGGGGCTAGGTGGCCTTTGTTTTTCACCAGGTATTCGCAACCCAAGGCTTGGTTGGCAAAGCTCATATCCATCACGCTGGCAGGGTGCCCTTCGGCAGCGGCCAGGTTGATCAGGCGGCCTTCCCCCAACACCACCACCGACTTGCCGGACTTGAGGCGATACTCTTCCGTAAAGGGACGCACCACCTGCCGGGAAGTGGAGCGTTCTTCTAAGGCCACCAAGTCCACTTCGATGTCGAAATGGCCGGAGTTGCACACCATTGCCCCATCCTTCATCAAATCAAAGTGTTCACCGCGAATCACATGCTTATTGCCGGTCACGGTGATGAAAATATCCCCCAGGGGAGCAGCCTCACCCATGGGCATCACCCGGAAGCCATCCATGACTGCCTCCAGAGCCCGCACCGGGTTGACCTCGGTGACAATCACCTGGGATCCCATGCCGCGGGCCCGCATGGCCACCCCTTTAGCACACCAGCCGTAGCCAGCCACCACCACCGTTTTCCCGGCCAGCAGAATATTGGTACAGCGCAAAATGCCATCGAGGGTGGATTGGCCGGTGCCGTAGCGATTATCAAAGAAATGCTTGGTTTCGGCATCGTTGACGGTCATCACCGGAAAGCTGAGCACCCCCGCCTTAAACATGGCCTTGAGGCGGATAATGCCGGTGGTGGTCTCTTCGGTAGTGCCGATGATGTCCGGCAGTTGCCCTTTGCGGTGTTGAATTAGCTCCGCCGTCACGTCGCTGCCATCGTCGATGATGATGTTGGGGCGGTGATCCAGAGCGATCTGCACATGGCGGTGGTAGGTGGCAACATCTTCCCCCTTGAGGGCAAACACGGAGATGCCATAATCCGCCACTAGGCTGGCCGCCACATCATCCTGGGTGGAGAGGGGATTGCTGGCAATTAAGACGCTATCGGCTCCGCCTGCTTGCAGAGCCAGGGCCAGGTTGGCGGTTTCGGTGGTAACGTGGCAGCAGGCCACCAACCGGATCCCGGCAAAGGGTTTTTCTTGGGCAAACCGCTGCCGGATTTGGGCCAACACCTGCATCTCCCGGGCCGCCCATTCGATACGCTGTTTGCCAAGGGGGGCGAGCCCTAGGTCTTTAACCTCATGTTTGGGGAGAGACAGAGTGGCGGTGGTCATAGAGAATCGCTCCGAAAAAACGGTAAAACAGGTCAGCTGAGGGCTGAAGCAGTTGAGGGATGTCAACAAACCTGACTCATTCTGCCACAAGGGATCCCGTTGCTGCGCTTGGGTTGGATGTGGGCAACCGCCGCATCGGGGTAGCGGGCTGTGATCGGCTGGGCTTGCTGGCCACCGGCCTGGGGGTGATCCGGCGGCGTTCTCTCCCAGAAGACATTGCCCAGATTCAGGAGTGGATCCAGCACCGACAGGCCACCATTCTGGTGGTGGGGTTGCCCCTGTTGGCGGATGGATCGGTGGGATCCCAGGCCCGCAAGGTACAGCGCTTTGTGCGGGCTTTGCAAAAGGCGGTGGATCTGCCCATCGAGATTGTTAACGAATACCTCAGTACCGTCCAGGCGGAGTGGGATTTGCAGGCTGCAGGGATCCCGGCCAAAGGGCAAAAGCACCTGATCGATCAACAAGCAGCAGCGGTGATTCTGCAAACCTGGCTAGACGAGCGTCGTGCTTAGCCTTTGCTCAACTGCTGAGCCACCAACTGCACAAGCGCTTGCGCTGCCCCCGGCCTTCCCCCCAACTGTTGCAACTCCATCTGCATTTGCCGTCGCCGCTGCGGATCCTCCAACAAAACCCGCATCGCCTCTGCTACCTCCACCGGCCGCAAATGGCCCCGCAACTCCGGAACCACCTCCCGTCCTGCCCAGATATTCGGCCAAGCCAAGTGGCTCAACCAGCGCAAGGCCACACGATTAATGCGACGGGCCAACCAGGCGCCAATGCCGGGCCAATTGACCAACAGGCCGAGGATCCCATCCCAAGCGCGCATCGCCTCGAGTTTATTGGTGGGGATCACCACCACCATCGGCACCCCCAGCCGGGCCAATTCCGCAGTATTGGCGCCAACTGTCGTCAGACAGAGATCGCAGTTGGCCAACACCGAATAGGCGGGGAACGTCGTCCACAGTTGTACGGTGCTGCCAAAGGGCGTGACGAACTGCGCCCCCAGATTGGTTTGTTCCAAAGTTCCAGAGGTGCCATAGATCAGGGCCATATCGGGATTGAACTTGGGATGGGCATAGCCCGCCAGAGATTGCGGGGTTTGGCCGGGGGCCACCGGAATCACAAAGCGGATGTTGGGCAGGTGTTGGCGCAACTCATCGGCCACCGCCAGAACCAGCGGCACCCCCAACGAGAGCTTGGCGGGCTTGGATCCCGGCAGTAATCCCACCTGATAGTGGGTGCGGCTCCCATCGCTCAGGCGTTGCCAGCCGCGTGGCAGCAATGCTTTTTCGACAGAGCGATGGGGTTCCTGCTCCGGAACAGTGCCCTCGAAAGGCACATCTTTGATCAGGGCAGAAATCTGCGTCAGCGAGGAGAACCCCGCCGTTGGTTTTGAGGCAACGGTAGGGGGCTCCGCGGAGAAAGAGCCACCGCTGGGCCAGCCGGAAACCGATACCCCCGGCAAATAGGTGGCACTGGCCACACCATCCGCCATCAAATCCCCGACAACGTGCATTTTGCCGGCCCAACGGTGGCCCAACAGCCATCCGCCGTCGTAACGTCGCTTGCTGTCCTCAGTTCGTAGGGCAAAGGCATGTACCCAGGGTTGCCAACGGGGCCGATGCTCGGCGTACACCACCAGGCGGTAGCGCAGGCGCTGGGCGATGCAGACGGCAAAAAACTGATCTCCCCCCAGAAACAACACCACCCCCCGTTCGGCCCAATCCCAGGCTTCTTCCGTTTGGCCGGTAAGCAAAAAAGCCAGAAAAAAATCGGGATCCTGCACCCGATCAATCTTGATGAACTCTTGGGCCATCTTCACTTCCTGCCCCGATGCGTGGGGACAGGGGGAGAGCACCAGCGAAAGGCGCGCTTGAGGCAGTTGCTGGCGCAATTCCATCACAACCGGACGTACCCAGGTGGTCAGCTCTCCGGGGCCGTTTGAGAGGATGAGGATGTCGTAGGGAGGCGCGCCACCGCTCAAGGAAGCCATCAGGAGCCCAAGCCCTCAAGGCACAGTAATTGATTTGAGTAATTGTGAGTAATTGTATAGTGGGCTCCTGGCAATGGGTTAATTCCGGCATCAAGGCCCAAAGAGTCGTCGGCTTGAAACCAGGCCGGGATCCCTTCTCGGCTACACCACCTGCCCCAAAATCCAGCGGACCCTCAGGCCAACAGGGATCCGCCGATCATACCCGCCAGCAAAATAAATCCTTGCACCACATTCTGACCGAAGATGGTGGGGTACAACGTCGGGGGAGCATCCACCTGATGCAGCTGCCAGGTTTGTCGGCCCCAGATGAAGGTGGCAATCACCCAACTGGCGAAGTAAACTCCCTGCAGCTGCAAGCTCACCCCCACTCCCAACAGGGCGATTGCGGTGCCCAGAAAAAACAACCCCACTGCCGTCGGCGCCCACCGCCCGAAAAATCTCGCACTGGAGTGGATCCCGGCCCGTTCGTCATCCTCCCGATCCGAGAGGGCGTAGACCGTATCAAACCCCAGCGTCCACAGAACCGTGGCCAGCCACAGCCAGACCAAACCGCCCTCCCACAGGGGTGTATTTGCATCCTGGCCGCTCACCGCCGTCCAGCTGATCAACACCGCAAAGCCCCAGGCCAGCGCCAATACCAACTGCGGCACCGGAAAGACCCGCTTCGCCCCCGGATAGAGCAAAATCACCGGCACTGCCGCCACACACAAACCAAAACTAACGGGGTTCAGAAAAAGCGCCAACCCTGCCGCACAGGCCAAACTCACCAGCAGCATCAGGATCGCTACACCCACGGTCAATTCCCGGCTGGCCAAAGGCCGGTTGCGGGTGCGCTCCACCAAGGGATCCAAATTGCGATCCCACAGGTCGTTGATCACGCACCCTGCGCCACTGGTGGCCAAAGTACCCAGAACGATAATCCCCACCAACGGCCAGGGTGGGATCCCTCGTCCGGCCAGAAAAGCCCCCCACAAGGCCGGAATCATCAAAATCAACCGTCCCGCGGGTTTGTGCCAGCGCAACAGCCGCAGAATCGCTCCGCCGGTAGCCCAAAAGGACGGTGCAAGAGGAGAAGCAGACATGGGCAGGTTCCCATCAAAATAGAACTCAGCAGCAACAGCGCACCCGAAAGACGGAGCCGAGCCGATCTTAAATCATCCTAAAAAGCACTGCTGATGCCACAGCTTCCCAGCGGGACTCGGAATCCTTGTGGCCACATCCACCGTCCGAGGACCTCGGAAGAGCTTCCCTCTGCTTTCCTGCTGCTGCTGCCCTAATTGCTCATCGCAGAAGTTTGATATCCTATCGAGGGGCTGCTGTTGAAGGTGGTGGCACTTGCCCTTCTTTCCCTCTGAGGCTGAATCATGCAAGCAACCCTTCCAACATTGACCAATCCACTTCCCCAGGTTAGGGAAGTCTCTCCCCTGTCGGAGACTCTGTTGGTAGTGGATGATGAGGACACTATTCGGGAAACGATCGCTCTTGCCCTAGAAGAGCAGGGCTATCGGGTTTTGCAGGCCAACGATGGCCGCCAAGCCCTCGAACTGGTGCACACCGCCGAGCGGCTGGACCTGGTGATCTTGGATTTGATGTTGCCTAGCTTGAACGGGCTGGATCTCTGTCGGCTGTTGCGACGGGAAGGCAACACCATCCCAATTCTGATGTTGACGGCCAAAAGCAGCGAAACCGACCGGGTGGTGGGCCTGGAGCTGGGCGCAGATGACTACCTAACCAAGCCCTTTGGGATGCGGGAGTTGATCGCCCGCTGTCGTTCGGTGTTGCGTCGGCAGCAGCACTCTCAGGTGGGCGATGCCACGGTGTTGCGGTATGGGGATCTGTGTATGTTTACCCAAGAATGCCGGGTGCTGGTGCGGGGCATTGAGGTGAATTTTTCCCCTAAGGAGTTTCGCCTGCTGGAGTTGTTCATGGGTAACCCACGCCGCGTTTGGACCCGTGAGCAGTTGCTCGAGCGCATTTGGGGATCCGACTTTATGGGCGACAGCAAAACCGTGGATGTGCATATTCGCTGGTTGCGGGAGAAATTGGAGCTGGATCCCAGTAGCCCCGAGTATTTGGTAACGGTGCGCGGCTTCGGTTACCGCTTCGGGTGAAGTACCCGACGCTCCTCGCAAGCGAAAGCGCGCGGGCTTCTCTAATCAACCGCGACTGCCTCGGAGAGGGTAGACTTGCGCCTTCCTCCCTTGGGTCTTAACGTCGCGTCCTAGAGCAGAAGCCCCACTTCCTGAGGCCAAGTGAGCCAGACCCTGGCTCACCGATATCCGCAAGCCTTCATTTCTGATATTGATTGCTGCATTGACATCCCTGTCATGCCGTTCTGAGCAATGAGGGCAGACAAACGAGCGAATCGATAAATCCATCTTTTCTAGCGGTAGCAGTGTGTTTGAGCAAGGATGAGAGCTTGGGAAGAATCGCCCAATCTCTAGATACACCTTGCCTTCAAACTCTGCTTTGTATTTGAGCATGGTGCAGAACTGCCCCCAGCCTACATCTACCAGCAGCGATGCAAAGTATTTTCCGTCTGGCATCTTCGACACTGTAACTGTTTTTAGTTGTCCTTCAATTGGTCTGTGAATCTTGGCTGCAATCGTTCCCAGCAAGCCAGGAAACTTGATTGCAGATTCAGAAATCACTTTGACATTTTGGGGGAACTGAACAGACTGGCGATGGTGCTTTGATTTGAAATTGGGATACTTTGCCCTGCCCTCAAAAAAGTTTTGAAATGCCTGAGACAGATTCAGTACCGATTGCTGTAAGCATTGGGAATAGCACTCTTTCAGCCATTCATGCTCTGCTTTTAGTGCAGGAATCTGTTTCTTCATATTGAAAGCAGAAATCCCTTTGTGATGCCTAGGCTATTGTTCTCCTTCGGCTCACGCGGCTCTCATCCCGACCCTGACCCTGCGGGTACAGGGCGGGGCTAGGAACGACCTGCGGTCTACCCGCCTAAGTGCTAATTTTGCGAGCCTTTCTCACGCCACTGGTGAGCAAACGTGAGGGCCTCGTCACGGGTTTGGATTCGGCCACAGGCTTGGGCCTCTTGGAGAGCCTGTAGCAGTTGCCCTACCCAAGGGCCAGGTTTTGCTCCCAAACTGTGCAACACATCGCTGCCATCCAGAAGAGGAACCAGATGGGCTAAGGGATCCCCTGGGTCTTCATAGCGAGTGAGCCAGGGTTCCAGTTGTTGCGCGAACGGTATCTTAGTCTTCTGCCCTTCTTGCTCCACAAGAGCCAGAGGGTCAGCCCATCCCGTCGCCACGGCCAACAGGGCCAAACCCCCGAATAGGGATCCCGCCTGTTGATACAGCCGCCACTGTTGGACGGGGGTAGGGGATCCCGTGAGCAAAGAAAGCAACTGAGGCAAGAGATGATATAGCTTTTGCACCGCCCGCATCTCTGCCCGACTGAAGCGTAACCGCTCCAGATCTGTTTCAACGGCCTCTGCCTGAAGATCTGCCGGAGCTGAGGGATCCCACAGCAAAGCCGCCAACACCACCGCCAACAGCCCAGAACGGCGGTCCGCCAAAGGTTGAGCCAACTCCGCCAGCGTGCGCGGATACTGCCCTTCCCATCGATGGGCCCACTGCCACACTGTTTGCGCCCGGAGAAACACCTCCTTCTCAGGCTGCAATTTGGGCAACCAGTACCCAAGCAACCCTGCGGCCACCGCCCCCCGCAAGTGTTCCAAACCCGGAATCTCGGCCTCCAATAGCGCCACCACTTCTGAGCGCACCCGTTCTCCCGCCACATCGGCCAGTAGATGGGCCCGCTCCCGAATTGCCCCTTGGGTAACCGGATCCAGCTCGAACCCCAGTTGAGCCGCCTGGCGATAGGCCCGCAACAGCCGCACCGGATCGGCACTGAGATTTTCCGGGCGCACCATGCGAATTTGGCCTTGCCGAATATCCGTCTGCCCACCTGTGGGATCCAACAGCTGTCCGCTATGCAGATCCAGAGCCAGCGCATTGCAGGTGAAATCCCGCTGCCACAGATCGGATTCGGGCGTCGAACCAGCTTGCAGGGCCACATCCACCGTTAGCTGCGGCAACACGATACGGGCAATCTGCCGCTGTGCATCCAGCACCACAAACCCCGCCCCCAACCGCCGCGCCACCCCCGCTGCCCATCCCACCGGCTCGCCACTCCACATCAAATCCAGGTCAAGAGGCCCATTTGGATTCAAAAGCCTGTTCAGGCCTTCCGGAGAAGGCTCCCTAAGCAGACACAGGTAGGCATCCCGCAGGGATCCCCCCACCCAATAGACCGCTTCGGGCAGCCATTCCTTGGGAAAAGGCAACCGTTTGTCAAAGTAAGTCAGCAGCCACTTCGTTTGCAGGGCTTCGGTCATGCTCCCTTATCCCCTCGGCCCTCTTCCCCTCAACTCAACGATTCCACCCTAACGTTCGAGAAAAGAGTGACCGGTGGCATGAACCGCCGGAGCAAAAGCACTAGAAGCCAAACCCGAGGTGAGCAAATGGGGCCGCACCAGCGCCACCAAGCCGGCAATAAACTGCGGATCGGCATTCAAAGCCGGTACCCGCCGAAAATCACAGATCCCAGCCTGATGGGCCAGCTCTCGGTACTCGATATCGATCTCCTGCAGCGTCTCGATGTGCTCCGACACAAAGCTAATCGGCACCACCAACAAATGCTTCACCCCGCGAGATCCCAACTCGGGAATCACCGTTTCGGTGTAGGGATGCAGCCACTTCACCGACCCCACCCGGCTTTGGTAGGCAAGGGTGTGGTCGTTGGCCCGTCCCACCTGATCCCAAATCAACTTCACACAGGCTTCCATTTCCTGTTGGTAGGGATCCCCAGATACGGTCACGTAACTTTCAGGAATGCCGTGGGCGCTAAACAGCACATGCACCTCTTCGGGGCGTTCAAACTGATCCAGCCCGGCCCGGATCCCTGCCGCCATTGCCTGCACATAGTCCGGTTGGTCGTACCAAGAGCAGATCTGACGCCGTTCGATGCGGGCCAATTCCGGATCCTCAGCCCAGAGCCGATCCAAAAGCTTAAAGCTCGAGCCCGTCGTACTGATGGAATATTGCGGGTAAAGGGGCACCACCACCAGGCGGGTGATCCCATCCGCCTTGATCTGCTGCACCACCGATTCCGTCAATGGATGCCAGTAGCGCATCGCCACATACACCGGCACATCGTAGCCTTCCGCCACCAAATGGGCCTGCAACTCCTGAGCTTGTTCAGCTGTGATGCGCCGCAACGGGGATCCTCCTCCAATAGCTGCATAGTTTCGCCGGGATTTTTCGGCCCGCAACATGGAGATGGCCCAGGCAAAGGCCGGTTGTAAAAAAGGAAACGGCAGGCGGATCAGCTCCGGATCGGCAAACAGGTTGTAAAGGAAGGGCTGCACATCAGCCTGGGTCTCTGGCCCCCCCAGATTCAGCAGGAGCACACCGCTTTTCGCCATAACGTTTCCCAATCATTATTCATTCTTTATCCACTCTAGGAGGTCTTATCCCGTAACGGGGGGAGGGGCTTAAGTTTTTTTGCAGTCTTTCTCATCTTTCTCCTCCCTTCAGTGGGATCCCTTAGGCAGGCCCTTCAGCGCAGATTCTACCGCCACTAGCCCCGCCCAGACCGACGAGAAGCAGAACCGGAGTTGGACCGTTCTCGCCTATCGCCCTTTACCGGAACTTCAGAAGATGAAGAACAGAGCAAGCCTCTAATTTCAACTCTCTCAGGAGACCACCATGAAAACTCAAGTTTTGACGCTGACAACCCTGCTGTTGCTCAGCGGGATCCCGGCAGCCTATGCGGACGACGTTCGCTGTACCGGAGCCGTGGGCAACTCCACGGTCGATAACCTGATTGTGCCGGATGGGGCCAGTTGCAGCCTCAGTGGCACTGTGGTTCAGGGCAATCTCAAAGTCGGGCGTGGCGCCACTCTGCAAGCCTCCGGGATCCGGGTTGCGGGCAATATCCAGGCGGAAGGAGCCGCAGCCGTCAACACCAGCAACTCCCGCGTCGGCGGCAACATTCAGATCAAGCAGGGGGGATCCGCCTCCATCCTTTCGGTCACCATTGATGGAGATCTGCAATTTGAAGAGAACCGAGGCGCCCTTAACGCCACCGCCAACGATGTGGAGGGGAACTTACAAGCTGTGAAAAATCGGGGCGGCCTTACCCTCGCCGATAACCGGATCCGCGAAAACCTGCAATGTAAGGAAAATACCCCGGCCCCAACCGGCGGCAACAACAGCGCCGGCAGCAAAGAAGATCAGTGTTCCGGCCTCTAACCCCCATCCCCAGACCAGCCTAAGGGCACAAAAAAGGGATCCCAACTCAACACCGGGATCCCTTGCACCACAAACCAACTTGTTTATCAAAACTCTTGGCCACGATAAGCCCGCTGCAGCTCTGGAGTCACCTGGTAGCGGTCGACATCCGCCAAGTTCAACTTCAGGCGCAGGGTATTGAGCAGCTTCCAGTAGGGGGGAACAAAAGCGCTTTCAGACTTGAGCTGGCTGGCTGGAGTCGGATCCCCAGAATAGGCCACCGTCTCAACAGGACAACCGCGGTAGTACAGCGGACGGGATCCCAGGCGAACCGAGCGGGGATCCTGAACAACGCCGGGATCCACTGTCAGCCCACGGAACTGCACCGCCCCCGGACGAGACACTTCCCGATAGCGCAGATAATTGGCCCAAACGCGAGCAATCCACTCAGGCAAAGCCTCGGGCTGAACGTGATAGCGCTCGGGCAGCAACCGATCATTCAAAAAGCCAATCAACCCAGACCACGCTTGCCAGAGAAAAGCTCCGACAAAGCGAGCAGCAGACGATGAGATCTTCATGGTGGAGGCCGAAAAACCCAGTACAGTCAGAAGTTGCTGTTGATTATACCAATCCAAATCCATTGGAACGCTCATTCTGAACATTTTTCCGTTGAATGGGTTCATTCGCCCGCAATTAGGAAGCCAGCTTGCGGTCAAGCGCGTTGAGCCCAAGAAAATCCATCGACTACAATGGGCGCAAGGTTTCGGCTTGGATGTGGCTTCTCCCTTCTCATTTTCAGATTCATCGGGATCCCGAGAGCGCACCAACAAGCGGACTGAGCTTGCAACTCAAATGACCACTGCACCCAAGGGGATCAACGGATTATGACCTGGCGCGGCGAAATTACTCCCATCAATCGGCTGTGGGGATCCCTTCCCTATCTATTGCCTTTGGTATCGGCTTTACCCTTTGGCTTCGTGCCCTCGGGGCTGTTTCGCTCGGTTCCGGGGCTGATCCCAATTTTTGCTCCTCTGTTTCGGTTGGTACCCTTTGCCACGGGCTGGTTGGGCATGGGCGTGTTCTTGGCACTGCTGTTCTTGGTGGTTCGCAACCCCCGCGTCGCCCATTTCGTCCGGTTCAACACAATCCAGGCGCTGCTGTTGAACATTGTGTTGTTTTTGGTGCAGCTGCTGATGCAGGTGCTGGGTGTGCTCCTTGGCAGCCTCAGCCTGGGGATGATCACCGGGGTTTTGGCCACCACGGCTTTGTTGGGGGTCATTGCCATCACCGTCTATGCTTGGGTGCAAAACATTCGCAGCCACTATGCCGAAGTGCCGGTGCTCTCCGATGCTGCCTACGCCTGGATTCGCTACTGATGGTCTGAAGCTGTTCCGGTCTGGAACCATTCTGACCTTTACCCTCTGAACGCTAGAGATTGTGGGAGGCCGTGGTGCTGCCAGATTCACCTTCTGACGCGGGCCCAACCCTTACCCACCTGGATAAGTCCGGCCAAATTCGCATGGTGGAGGTGGGAGACAAGCCCATTACCGCCCGTTTGGCCGCCGCACAGGGTCAGGTCCGCATGACGGAAGCCACCCTTCAGGCCATTTTGGCAGCTCAGGCAGGCTCTGATCGCAAGCTCTCCAAGGGCAATGTGGTGGAAACAGCTCGGCTGGCAGGGATCATGGCCGCGAAGCGCACCGCCGATCTGATCCCGCTTTGTCATCCCTTACCCCTGAGCAGCATCAAAGTGGATCTGGATCCGGATCCCCACCTGCCCGGTTTTTTGATCACCGCTACCGTCAAAACCAACGCCCAAACGGGAGTGGAAATGGAAGCCCTCACCGCCGTTTCTGTGGCGGCTCTCACCCTCTACGACATGGCCAAAGCTCTGGAAAAGACGATGGTGATCGAAAATATCCGTTTGTTACGCAAATATGGGGGCAAATCTGGGCCTTTTGAGGCGGAACAGAACCCCCCCGAACCCTAAGGATGCTGAACGTGTTGCGTTATCCCGGAATTCTCTGGGCGATTGGGATAGGGGGAGGGGTGTTGTTTTGGCTCTGGCCCATGCTACACCAAGGCTACCCGATTACCCATTCCACGCACTTTAATCTCAGTTGGGCCTTCCAATATCAGCGGCAGTTTTTCGGCGGGCAATTTTACCCCCGCTGGTTGGAGTTTTCTAATTTTGGCTTTGGCAATGCCACCTTTGCCTTTTACCCACCCCTGTGTATGGTGGCCACCTTGCCCTTCCGTATGGTGGGGCTGGCAATGCCCGCTTCTTTGGTGGCCAGTATGGGCTTGGCCATGGGGGTATTTGGGGCAGGTCTTTACGCCCTTATCCAACCGCTGGTGCCGCGAGCTTTGGCCCTGATTTTGGCTCTGATGGGCATGGCTGGGCCCTATTGGCTGGTGGATATCTACCAACGGGGAGCCATCGGCGAAGTGTGGGCGATTGCCCTTTTGCCCTGGATTTTCTGGGCTTCTGGTCAGGTGATTCGCCGACCCAGAGCCCTGTGGCCGGTTGGGGCATTGGCGACCGGCTATGGCTTGTTGGTACTGTCCCATTTGCCGACGTTGTTGCTGTTTACTCTGGTTTGGTTGCCGTTACCCTGGGTGCTGCGTTGGCGGGATCCCTTTTGGCCCAAGCTGGGGCGCTCCTATTTGGGAGTTGCTCTGGGGTTGGGGTGGTCGAGTTTCTTTCTGGTGCCCGCCTTTTTGGATCAGCGCCTGATCCAGGTGGATTTGGTCAACTTTGCCGAGGATTATCTGCCCCAAAAGCGCCTGATGCTGAGCGGCTTAACTCAGTTGCAACCCCAGTTGACCGAGCACTGGTTTGAGAGCAACTTGCTGGGATACTGGGGCTGGATGGTAGCGGTGGTGCTGGCAACGGGGATCCTGCTGCTGGTGGGCGGGTGGCTGAACAGGGGAACTCCCTCACCAACCGCTCCGGATGTTCCGAGCTCCAACCTCTCTTCCAATACCTGTTTACCCCTGCCCCACGGAGACTTGCTGCTTTACAGCCTCGGGGTGAGTCTGATCCCGCTGATGATGATGACGGATCTGCTCAGTTGGCTCTACGACTGGGTTTTACCCCTGCAGCGCATCCAGTTTTCCTGGCGTTGGATGGGAATCACCGCCGTGACGGTGCCCTGGCTATTGGGATCCCTAGTGGGATGGGGTTGGAACCGAAAAAGCTGGCGGTATCCGATCCTTTTGGGAACGGCCTTGGCGGTCGTGGTCCAGGTTGGGCTGGGGTGGCAAGTGTTGGGCCGAACGAGCTTTCAGCCGCAGGTGATCCAAACCTTTCATACCCTCTCGGCGGCTAAGCAGTTCCCGATCGAGCCTCAACAACGTCCGGGTACCCCCTTTCTCTACTGGCACTGGATCTTTCCAGATGGACTGGCGTTGGTGGATGTGCCGGAATATCGCGCCCACGGGGTAACGCTCCCGATGCCGCCTCCTGAGGTGGAGCCGCTGGTGCGTTGGCAGGGCAACCTCAGGGACTCTCTAACGGCTGGGGAGCGAGGGCAACCATCTGAAGCCGATCTGCAGGTGGAGCGTTGGAGCTATGGCTACCGCCGTTTTCGAGCGGTTAACCCCACTGATAGAGAGCAATTTGTAGTGATCCGCACCTTTTATTACCCTGCCTGGTGGGTCGAGATGGATGGCCGTCTTCAGCCGGCAGAGCAAACCGGACTGGGGCAGATACGGGTGCGGATCCCTCCTGGAGCGCATCGGATCCGGGTACGCTATCTGGGCACCCCCGTGGATTGGCTGGGACTGACCATGACGGGGCTGACAGCGGTACTGCTGACTAAGTTGCGGAGGGTGATGATGATCTTGGGCTTGGATCCCAGATGGGCAAAGCAAACTTTACAGGAGGAAACAGAAGCATGTTGAGTCGGGTGGCAGATTCGATCTACTGGTTAAATCGGTACGTGGAGCGTGCGGAAAATATCGCCCGATTTGTCGACGTGAATCTGAATCTCATCTTGGATTCCCCCAGTGGCATGGCCCAACAATGGGATCCGATCGTCTATACCACGGGTGATCAAGAGCTTTTCTATCAGCGCTACGGCGAAGCCACCCAGGAAACGGTCGTCCAATTTCTCGCTTTTGATAGGGATTATCCCAACTCGATTCTTTCCTGCCTGCGGTGCGCACGCGAAAATGCCCGTTCTGTACGGGAGGTGATCTCCTCAGAAATGTGGGAGCGGGTGAATCGATTTTATTTGATGGTGAAAGAGGCCGCCCAACAAGGAAAAAATTTAAGCCAATGGCACGATTTTTTTACGGAAGTAAAGTTGGCCAGTCACCTGTTTGCGGGGGTGATGGATGCCACGATGACCCACGGTGAAGGCTGGCATTTTGGTCAAATTGGTCGCCTGTTGGAACGGGCCGACAAAACCGCACGCATTTTGGATGTGAAATACTTTATTCTGCTGCCCTCCGTGCAGTATGTGGGTACCACTTTGGATGAGTTGCAGTGGATTGCCCTGCTTAAATCTGCCAGTGCCTATGAAATGTATCGCAAGTACAGTCGCCTACATCGTATTAATCCCCAAGAGGTGGCCTCCTTCCTGATTTTGGATCGCCAATTTCCTCGCTCAATTCAGTTTTGTCTGATTCAGGCGGATCGCTCTCTCCACGAGATTACGGGCACCCCAATGGGTACCTGGCGGGATCCCACCGAGCGGGCCTTGGGGCGGTTGCGCTCGGAATTGGATTACTTGACCATCGATGACATCATGGAACAAGGCCTACACGAGTTTCTCGATAATTTGCAACTGCAAATGAACCGAGTTGGGGAGCGCATCTATGAAACCTTCTTTGCTATTCAACCGCTTCAACCTGCCGAACCTTCTTTACCCTCTCAACGCCAAGTCCAACTGACATGAATGGCCCCGACGCAAACAACCCCCATCCGATGATGGGTTTTCCACAAATTTGCTTCATCAAAAATACGGTCTCCAATCCAAACATCGTAATCGGCGACTACACCTACTACGATGATCCTGAAAACTCGGAAGATTTCCAACGCAATGTTTTGTATCACTATCCTTTCGTGGGAGATCGCCTGATCATCGGCAAATTTTGTGTCATTGCTCGCGGCGTAACTTTCATCATGAACGGGGCTAATCACGCGATTGCCGGGTTTTCCAGCTTCCCCTTTTTCATTTTTGGCAACGGCTGGGAGGGATCCGACCCCCCCCCGAGGCTTTCCCCTTTAAGGGAGATACCCTCATCGGCAACGATGTTTGGATTGGCTACCAGGCCACGCTGCTACCCGGGGTAAAAGTGGGCGATGGCGCCATTATTGGGGCGAAGGCGGTGGTGAGTCGAGATGTGCCCCCCTATGCAATTGTGGCGGGAAACCCTGCCCGAGTGCTGCGGCAACGCTTTTCCGAGGCGGTGATTCAGGAGCTGTTGCAAATTGCCTGGTGGAATTGGGATATCGAAAAGATCAGCCGGAATCTGGATAAGATCTCAGGAGCCGATATCGTCGCCCTCAAAACCTGCACTTGAGTTGGGTAGATCGGCCAAGCTCCCGTCGAGAAGGATTCACTGCCCATGCGTTGTTGTCCAGACAAGCTCTCCCAACCTTGGGGGATCCGCTAAATGCAAGAAGAACAGGACGCCTGGCCCATTTGGTTGGATCAACAGCCCACCGGCATGGAGGAGGCCGCCTTTATTGCTGCCAATGCCACCTTGATCGGCACCGTCGAACTCTCAGAATCCGTGAGCATCTGGTACGGAGCCATCCTGCGGGGGGATATCTCACCCATTACCATTGGCCGCTGCACCAACATCCAAGATGGGGCGATTGTACACGGGGATCCCGACCAACCAACGATCATCGGGGAAGAGGTAACCGTAGGCCATCGGGCCGTTCTTCACAGTGCCCGCATTCAGGGGGGATGCCTGATCGGCATTGGGGCCATCATCCTGAACGGCGTCACCATCGGGGCAGGCAGCATTATCGGTGCCGGAGCCGTGGTTACCCAGTCGGTGCCGCCGCGTTCTTTGGCGGTAGGTACCCCGGCAAAAACCATTCGCACCCTTACCGATGACGAGGTGGAAAAGTTGCGCATCCATGCTCGGCACTACGTGGATCTGGCCCATCAGCACGCCAGCCGTTTCGGCAAGTTTGGCCATCCGAATGCTTTCAAGAAGTTTCGCACCAGGTGATGAGGACGGATAGCCCTCAAACCCATCAACACCCTTAACAACGGCGATCCGGACACAAGACCCAGGTATCTTTGCTGCCGCCCCCCTGGGAGGAGTTCACCACCAGGGATCCCTTTTTGAGGGCAACGCGAGTTAGGCCACCGGGATGGACGTAGATATCTTCGCCGTAGAGGATGTAGGGCCGCAGATCCACATGACAGGCATCCAGGCAAAGGCCTTCGCCGCGATCCACCAAGGTGGGCACCCGCGACAGACACAGGGTGGGCTGAGCGATGTAGTTGCGCGGTTGGGCGCGGATTTTCTCTGCAAAAGTGGCGCGTTCTTCGGGTGTGGCCTGGGATCCCATTAACATGCCGTAGCCCCCCGACTCATTGGCCGCCTTCACCACCAGCTTGTCCAGGTTTTCCAGTACATACGCTTGATCCTGTGGATTCCAACACAGATAGGTGGGCACATTGGGCAAAATGGCCTCTTCCCCCAGGTAGTAGCGAATCATCTTCGGCACATAGGCGTAGATCACCTTGTCATCGGCAACCCCCGTCCCCAAGGCGTTGGCAATCGCCACCCGACCGGAACGATACACCTCCAAGAGCCCCGGTACCCCGAGCATCGAATCGGGGCGAAACGCCAGCGGATCGATAAAGTCATCGTCAATGCGGCGATAGATCACATCCACCCGTTGCAACCCTTTGGTGGTTCGCATCTGCAAATAGCCATCCGCCACCACCAGATCCCGCCCTTCCACCAGTTCTACCCCCATCTGCTGCGCCAGAAAGGAATGCTCAAAATAGGCGGAGTTGTAAATGCCCGGGGTGAGCACCACCACCGTTGGATTGGAAAGATGCGGGGGGGTAAGGTGCAGCAACGTGTCCAGCAAATGGCTGGGATAATCGTCCACGGGTTGGATCCCCATGGTGTTGAACAGGGCCGGGAAGGTGCTTTTCATCACCCGCCGATTTTCCAGCACATACGATACCCCCGACGGGCAGCGCAGATTGTCCTCCAGCACATACCAGGTACCGTCCCGATCCCGAATGAGGTCCGTCCCGGTGATGTGGCACCAAATCCCGCCCGGTGGGTTCAGCCCGAGACAGGGCCGCAGAAACCCCTTTGCCGACTCGATCAGCTCTAGCGGCAGGATCTTGTCTTTGATGATCTTTTGGTCGTGGTAGACATCATCGATAAAAAGATTGAGGGCATGAATGCGCTGTTTCAAGCCTTTTTCCAGCCGCTCCCACTCCGCCGCGGAGATGATACGGGGAATGATGTCAAAGGGAAAAATCCGCTCGGTGCCCTGGCTATCCCCATAGACGTTAAAGGTAATCCCCATTTGGAAAAATGCTGCCTGGGCCGCCTGTTGCCGCCGTTGCAGTTCTCCCTCTTCAAGGGAGTGGATGCGCTCGATTAAAGGTATGGCCTCAGGACGCGGTTGGTTGGCAGCCAGAAATAACTCGTCGTAAAAACCTTCGCCAGGATCATAGGTATCAAAGCGCACGTCCAGGATTCCTTAAACATTATCCCCTTTCTACTGTTGGTTGCCCTTCCTCCACAAAATGTGTTTTCAGCTACCGTTTTCCCAGGCGTTACATCCGTTCACGCTTCCGCAGCGGCCGCTAGTTTGGAATTCATGATCGGCCAGAACCAATGGGGGCGCATCAAAATCACCGTATCGATGACATGAATGATGCCATTGTCTGCCTCGATATCCGCCTGGATTACCGTGGCGTTGTTGACCTCAAAGATATCCTCCTCAATGGTCAAGTCAATGGCGGAGCCCTCTACGGATCCCACCGATTGAAATTTGGCCAAATCGGCTTTTTTCAGACGACCTGGCACCACGTGATAGCAAAGAATGCGAGTCAATTGGGGAATATTTTGCACCAAGGTGGTAATCGTCCCAGCCGGCAACTTAGCAAAGGCAGCATCCGTCGGGGCAAACACCGTAAACGGGCCAGGACTTTTGAGAGTATCTACCAAACCAGCCGCTTTCACCGCCGTCACCAGCGTCGAAAACCCTTCTGCAGAAACAGCAATATCAACGATATCGGGCATAGCCGGGATCCTCCTTTCACAGGTTAATCGATGATGGGATTCTTCTACATAAATTCCGAGAGTAAACAGAAGAGCTAGCGATAGTTCTGGTCTTGAATATAGGTAATACGAGCAGCCTCTCGGATCCCGTATTCAGGCCGAGCAAAGCGATTCAGTTGGCCCTCAAAATAACGGCGATTCATCATTAAATGGCGGGGGTTGGGATCATCCAGAGGATAGAGAAAAGCCGCTCTACCGGCCTGGATAACTGCTGAGGTCACGTTGTACATGGAGCGCTGAAAGCTAACCCCCAGCTGAATCAGCATATCCTCATCTCCGCGGCAGTGCTGGCGATAATAATCCACCAAATACTGGGGCAAGAAGTGGTACATATCCTGGTGCAAAAGCGTCGGTGGGATCCCGGCTGTGCCAACCGGGAACTTATCTGCATACAGGATGCCGTAATGAAAATCCAGTTGATTGGTGGGAATTTGATTGGCCTGGGCATTGTAGGACTTGGTACCGCGGAAGGGAGAAGTGCGATAAAACACTGCCTCTACATAGGGAAAAGCCGCTTCATACAGCCAAGTAAAGCCCTTAGACTTGGGCACAATGTCGTACCATTCTCCTCGAATTCGCACCCGGTGATAGATGGGTCGTCCAGCAATGGCAAAGATCCCATTCACCAAAAAGTTCATTGCCTCCGGCACGCTGGTGAGTTTGCCCTCGTCATAAAGGTCACTCATTTCAAAAAAGACCGGGGCCATAATCTCCCAAAACAAGCCCAGCACCGAATACATCGTGGCTTGGCGACATAGCTCCATAAACATATCGGGGAAAAGCTTATACAGGCCCTGTAGCAACGGATTTCCCTGTACATAAGCGCGAATTGCCCGATCCGCGTTTTGTTTGTACTCCTCTGAGTCCATGTAGGGATCCAACAGACCCCCCATATCCCGGTGCCAAAGCATCGCCCGCATACATTCTTCGGCAAATTCCATGTTGATTCGGTCATGCCAAAGGTGATGCAAAATACGAGGAAGTTTACGCTTTAGCTCCCCTTTTTCCATGAACTCCAACAATTCCGGATGAGCCGTATCGATCCCTCGCCAAATTCGCAAGTCGGCATTATCTCCCGCATAGTGATTGGCCAACTTGAGATATTCATCGGGGATAATGAACTTGAAAAAGGGCAATGGATCCACAAAGACCTGTTCCGCAATGTAAAGCAGATCCCGCCAATAAAAATCCATGGGCACTGCATAAGCTTTGTAAAGCCCGATGATCTGCATCAAATTCTCTGGGGTATCCGGCAGCATGGATCCCCCGGCTTCTAGGCGATGGATTACATCTGCATACGGATGAGTAGAAGGAGGAAGTTTAGTGGTTGTGAGGGTTGTGGTCATGATTATAATCTCCAAATGTTCAAGTGAAGTTCAGTCCTTGTGCTTCCATCCTCTATCAAATCAACTTTTCTGTTCAGGATATGGATTAACCTTCTATGAAAGCTAAAGAAATCTTTCAAGGGATCCTCCTCTTTCTCAAGAATGAACTCCACTAGGAAATCAGCATCACTCTTGTCGGGATCAAAGTCAGTGCTACAAGCCGCAGAAGCAAAAACCTCTAGTTTTCTAGTTTGGGGATCCCATACTCCTGACAGGCAAGAATGATTTCCGCTTGCTCTTCTTTGATCAGGGGATGCATCGGATATCCTCAACCCAACGGTCTCTTTATTCTGTGAGAGTGGCAGCTTCCGCCAGAATGATGGGATGAGACTGAGCCACCTGAGTAGAGAGGGCAAAGGCCAAGGGTTGCGGCCACTTCACCAAGCTCATCGGCTGGATCCCAAACCACAGGATCAACGCCGTTAAGACCAACCCAGGGATCCGTTCCCAGCCCTTCACGGAGGGATAGTAGGCGGTGCGGTTATCCAACTTGCCGAAGCAGGTGCGGTTGAGCAAAATCACAAAATACACCGCCGTCAGACCTGTACCCAAAATACCGATCAGGGTTGGCAACGGAAAGTCGCTGTAGCTGCCCTGGAAGATCAAAAACTCCGCCACAAACCCCACCAATCCGGGGATCCCGGCACTGGCCATACCCCCCAGAATCAGGAGAGCACTGATGGCCGGCAGTCCCCGAATTGGGTTAAGCAGGCCGTTCAACACATTCAGATCCCGGGTGCCTACCTTGCGCTCCACTAGGCCTACTAGGTCAAACAGCAGGGCCAAGATCAAACCGTGGGACACCATTTGCACCATCACCCCCGTGAGGCTGATGGGGGTGGCCGCCGCCATGCCCAAGAGAATGTAGCCCATGTGGCCGATGGAGCTGTAGGCCACCATTCGCTTGATGTCCTTCTGAGCAATGGCCGCCAAAGCCCCGGATAACACCGCAATCGCCCCCCACCAAGCCAGGATCCCCCCCAGATCCGCCCAAGCCTGAGGGAACAACTGCAAGCCAAAGCGGAACAAGCCGTAGGTACCCAGCTTAGAGAGGGCGCCCCCCAGCAGCATCGCCACCGGAGGGGAAGACTCGCCGTAGGCATCCGGCAACCAAGTGTGCAGAGGAACCAAAGGCATCTTGATGCCAAATGCCACGATTACTGCCAACAACAGCAAGGTCTGAATGGCGGGGTTGAAGGAAGCAACGTGAATCTCCGCCAATTCAAAGCTGTGGGGATCCCCAATCCAGTAGATGGCCAAGAAGGCCCCTAGGAGAAACACAGCAGAAACAGCCGTGTAGATCAAAAACTTAATGGCGGCGTAGTCCCGCTTGTCACTGCCCCAGATGGAAATGAGCAAATAAATCGGGATCAACACCAGCTCATAAAACAGGAAAAACAAAATCAAATTCTGAGCCGCAAAGGCCCCATTCACCGCTCCACTCATGAGCAGGATCAAGCCGTAAAACAAGTTGGGCCGTTTAACATCCGGTTCGGTGGTCAACACGGCAATCAGGGTAATCAACCCATTCAAGGCCACCATCAACAGAGACAAGCCATCCAACCCCAAGGAGTAATTCAACCCCAATTGTGGGATCCAATCCCAGCGTTGTAGCCACTGCATCCCCGCCGTTTGCAGATCAAAACTGCCAAACAACAGCAGCGAAATCACCAACGGGATCCCCGACAGCACCACCGCCAGCTTGCGCCCCCCTAACCCCAAAAACAGCGGCAGGGATCCCAGTATGGGCAACGCAATCAAGACATTCAACATCTTCTCCACCTTCCTCCCTTAGCCTTTGTATCCACCCCAACCTAGAGAATGACCCAACCCAGCAGGGCTACCCCGACCACAATCGTGAGTAAATACACTTGCAACTGACCGGAGGTGGTGTACTTCAGAACCTGCCCTCCCGCTAGCACTGCCAAACTGGTCAGATTCACCAAGCCGTCTACCACGTAGCGGTCGAATAAAGCCGTGATTTCAGAGACGATGCGCACCGCAAACACCACACTGGCTCGGTACAGTTTGGGGGTGTAGAAGTCGTTGGCCAGCAGATCCTGCCAGTCGGCCAAAAAGGCCCAATCCACCGACCGCCGCTCGGGACTGAGGTAAAACCAGGCCCCCAAGGCCATCCCCACCAGGCTGGATCCGGTCATCACGGCGCTGGGGATCCAGTCCACTGCCGGAATGAGATCCACCGCCGCCAAGATCATCGGCATGTGCAGCGTCACCCCCATCACCGCCGTCATGGGCAACATCATCGGCCAGTGCACCTCCGGCGAACGCTCGCTCATCTGCTGGGGCTTGCCCCCCCAAATCAGGCCAAATACTCGCATCAGCCCCAAGGCCGCAATGCCATTGGTGAGGATCAAGACTGCCGCCGAAAGACCCTGCTCAGCCTCCCACATCTGCTGCCACAAATCCGTCAGCACCCAGAAGGAACCGAAAGGCGGTAGGGCGATGATCCCCGCCATGCCGATCAAAAAACACAGCCCCGACACCGGCCGCCGCGACCACAACCCGCCCAAATAGCGCAAATCTTGGGTGATGCTGTTCCAGATGACAGTACCCGGAGCCATCACCAACAGGGCCATGGCCGGCGCATAGGTGAGCAACAACCCGTAGGCCTGCTGAGTATGCCCGGTACCCACCGCCACAAAAATTAAGCCCATGTAGGCACTTACCAAGTAGGACAAGGCCCGCTTGGCGTCGATCTGGGCCAAGGCCACCAGGGATCCCCCCACCGCCGTCAGACCGCCAATGGTCAGCATCACCGCCAGCACGCTTGGCGATAGGGCATACAACGGTTGCAACCGAATCAATACCCAAGCCCCAGTGCTAACCACCACCGCATTGCGCAAAATGGTCGAGGGAATCGGCCCCTCCATGGCCTCATCCAGCCACAGGTGCAAGGGGAACTGGGCACATTTACCCACGGCCCCTGCCAACAGCCCCAAACCCACCAGGGTAATCAGGGTGGGATCCACACTCACCACCCCCGACTGCACCGATGCCGCCCAAGTAGCCAAGGCCTCAAACTCCCAAGAGCCCGTCAAGGGGTAAATGGCGATCACCCCCATCAGCAGCAGCAAATCCCCGATGCGCTTGGTCAAGAAGGCATCCCGTGCCCCGGTCACCACCAGAGGTTGGTTAAACCACAGCCCCACCAGCAGGTAGGTGCCCAGGGTCAAAATCTCCAGAATGATGTAGCTAAAGAAAAGGGAGTCACACAAGGCTAGGGCGCACATCCCCCCTTCAAACAGTCCCAGTAGGGAGAAAAAGCGGGCCCAGCCCCAGTCCATTTCCATGTAACCAAAACCATAGATCTGGGCCGCCAAGTTTAACCCCGTTACCATCACACAGGCTGCCAGTGTCACCGCCGAAGCCTGCAGGGGCAACTCCAGCACCAAGTCTCCCACCTGCATCCACGGAAATCGGATCACCTGCGCCGGTTGTCCCCAAATGGCCACTAACGCTCCCAAACTATGAAGGAATGCTACGAGAGTTAACAGAGCATTTAAGTAGCCCGCCGGACGTGGCCCTGTGCGCCGAGTGATCCCAGGGGACCAATACAAGGCCCCCACCCACGCCACTAGGGCGTAGAGGGGAATCATCCAGACGGTCATGACCAACCCGTTCAAGCCCATAATCCACCTCGCTACAGGGATCTGACTTACTCAGCTCAGATTAAGCGTAGATACTGCTGCTGCCGTTAGAGAGTTGCTGAGACTCTGTAAAAAATCTTAAGGGACATCATAGTTGCAAACGAACATAGAGAGAAACTGAGTTTTCTGATGAGTATCATAGTTAATAACTTATGCTAAATTCGTGGCAGGCAGACGGGAGCCCTCAAGAAGCTGATCCTCCCCGCGGGGTTATGGGAGCAGCGTTCAGACAGGACGTTGAGACAGGAGTTGTTGCCTACAGATCCAACAGCAGCTTCGGAGATGGCTTTGCCACCTCAAGGTTGCATTGGAAAGGTTACATCTTGGGAAGGTTACATCAGGGCCGACCCAGCAGAAGCAGGGATCCCTCGTCTATGGGCTATGAATATGGGCTACGAAGGGTATCCGCTCTTGTTTGGAGTGACTACGAACTCGGCCTCAGAAGGGCGTTTTAACTTTGGGCTGCTTGACCTTCAGGTCGCGGATCCGCTTCAACATCTTCTGGAAGTATTCTGCCAGGTAGTCTTCTAAAGAGGTGATCGAGGCAGGATCGACGCCCAAGGTTTCGTAGACAGCCGTCATATCTGCCTGCATGGGTTCTTTGGCGGCAATCACCTCCGCAAACGCCAATCGGTCGGCAATGTTCCAGCTCCACTGAAAGAATTGCGCCACCTTGCGTGCCCCTCGCAACAGCCCCAGCGGCATGGTGCTCACCTTGGCTTTTTTGCTGGAGAGCTGCTCACACAGGGCGATGACTTCACGAGCTGTCCAGGCTTTTGGCCCCGACAAGGGGAAGATCTTTTGTTTGGCTGCTTCGACACTAAGGGCCCGCACCGCAAACCGGGCAACATCCAAGGTATCCAGGTAGGCAGTCGGAACCGTCTCGCTGGTAACCCAAACGATTTGCTCTTCCAAAATCGGGATGGCGTACTGGCCGATGAGCCCCTGCATAAAGCCCGCTGTGCGAAAGATTGTGTAGGGCATCTGGGATCCGATCAAATACTTCTCGATGTGGTGTTTGAAATTCATCAGGGGCACATTCGGATATTCGTTGTGAGCGCCCATGATCGAGAAGAATATAAAGTGCCCCACCTGGGCGGCACGCGCCGCATTGATCAGGGCAACCTTGCCATCCCAGTCCACTTGGCGAGCACTGAGGCTGTCGGTAACCCGCACCGTGGCACAGTCAATAACGGCCTCAATCCCTTCCATGGCAGGTTGTAACGTGCTGGGCTGAAGCAGGTTTCCGACCTTGAGGTGGGCTCCCCACTCGCTCAAAAAAGCAGCCTTCGCCGGGTTTCGTACCAGACAGGTGACTTGATGCCCCTCTTCGATGGCTCGCCGCACCACCTGACGGCCTAGCGTTCCCGTTGCCCCCACAACTAGCACGTTCATAAAGTTATCATTTCTTAACCTTAGGCCCAGTTTATCAGACCAATGGGGATCCCAACACAAATCCAATTGATTCAAGCAAGAGGGATCCCTTGGCCAAGCGTGTATCGCGCAACAATCTCTTCATCAACACCGGAGGTCAACCCAAAGGTGCGTCAGGATAGAACAGTAGAAAGTACGCAGATCTGAGAGCTGCTCCTATTTACTGAAGGTTAGGGATCAGGTTTGGTGGTCAGTTTGTTCTCCTCCCACTGTGGGAATTCTTCCGAGACTAGGCCTGGGATCGCGGCAACCGAGTCACGCGCCTTCGATCGCGATCCTTTTGCTTCTGAGCGAGAGCGGATGGTGAAGGAGCAGATCCTCCGGCGGGGGATCCGGGATCGGCGGGTATTACAGGCGCTGAAAACCGTACCTCGCCATCGATTTGTACCTGTGAATCTGCAGGATCTTGCCTACACAGATCGACCCTTGGCAATTGGATATGGGCAGACCATTTCTCAGCCCTATATTGTTGCTTTTATGACGGAGGCCGCCCGCATTACACCGGACTCGGTGGTGCTGGAAATTGGCACCGGCTCAGGCTATCAAGCGGCGGTCTTGGCGGAGCTGGCCAAACAGGTTTACAGTCTGGAGCGAATCCCGTTTTTGGCCGAGCGAGCCCAACAAACTCTCCTGGCTTTGGACTATCGAAATGTAGAGGTACGCCAGGGAGATGGCTACCAAGGTTGGCCGGAACATGCCCCCTACGATGCCATTTTGGTGACAGCAGCTCCGCCTGCCCTCCCAGCGCCACTGCCGGAGCAACTGGCGGTGGGGGGCACATTGGTGATTCCGGTGGGAGAGGGATCCCAGTCCCTGCTGATCATTCGCAGAACAGAGCAAGGATTTGTGCAAGAGGGAGCTTTCCCGGTTCAGTTTGTCCCCATGCTTTGAGCCGATCAAGGCCCGGATGCCTCTGAAGAAGAACCGGCGCGAATTTGCAGCGCCAACCGCGGGTCATCGGTGATCAGACCCGTAACCCTACCCGACTGTAAATAAACTTTCATTTGCTCGGGATCGTTCACCGTCCAAACATAGAGCGGGATCCCAGCTTGAACCGCTAAGTCGAGGAAGTCTGCGTCGATCCAGCTGTGGTGTGGGGCGAGAAAATCCGCCCCCAACTCGCGGCAATAGACAACCGGAGAGCCCTTTTCTGGGTGCTGTTTCGACTCCGCGGACTTGGCGTCGAGCAGTAGCCCAACGTGGAGGTCAGCATCCAGAGCTTTAACCCGTTGCACCACCTCAGGCAAAAAGGAGGTGATCACAAATTCATCCGGGGTCAGGACATCGCGGATTAAAGAAAGAATCTGCTTCTCATCGCCTGCCTCCTTCAACTCAATGTCGAGGCCGATTTGGCCTTGGATATGGTGCAACGCATCTTTGAGGGTGGGGATGGCGGGCTTGCGAGCTCGAATTTCGGCCCAGGGTAACGCTGCTAAAGGCTGGCCGCCTAACTCAGCATCGTGGAAAACAAACGGGATCCCGTCTTGGCTGTAGCGAACATCCAGCTCGATCTGGTCAGCCCCTGCCTCAATTGCGGCGGTGAAGGCCGCCAGGGTGTTCTCTTCTGCGTGAGTATGCTCCCCACGGTGGGCGACGATCTGAGTCCGCAAGGTGCGCTGCATTCGATCCCTTGAACACCAAAAAGCCCCTTGAGGTTAGCAACCCCAGGTGAGGGGGCTACATCATACCCATGCCGCCCATGCCGCCCATGCCACCGGAGCCACCCGCCGGAGCCGCCGGTTTGGGGGCGGGCTTCTCCACCACAATAGCTTCTGTGGTGAGGTACATCCCGGCAATGGAAGCGGCATTTTGCAGAGCAGAGCGAGCCACCTTCGCCGGATCTACGATCCCGTGGGCGAGCATGTCCACATAGGTTCCGGTCAGGGCATCAAAACCAAAGGGCATCTCTTTCTCAAGCACCTTTTCCACAACAACGGATCCCTCTAGGCCAGCATTGTGGGCAATCTGAAACAGAGGCGCCTGCAAAGCCCGGTAAACAATTTCCGCCCCCACCTGTTCTTCCGGTTTCAAGTTTGCCTTAAAAGCCGGGATCCCTTTGGAGAGATGCAGCAGTGTCGCGCCACCACCGGGAACGATCCCTTCTTCCACCGCAGCCTTGGTAGCATTTAAGGCATCTTCAATGCGCAGCTTGCGATCCTTAAGCTCCGTTTCAGTCGCGGCCCCCACCTTGATGACGGCCACCCCTCCAGACAGTTTGGCGATGCGCTCTTGCAGTTTTTCCCGGTCGTACTCAGAATCGGTGGTTTCCAGCTGCTTACGAATTTGCCCGACCCGCTTCTCCACCAAAGCTTTGGTGGCCCCATCGGTGACAATCGTGGTTCTGTCCTTGGTCACGGTAATTTTGCGCGCCACACCCATCATGTCGAGAGTGACACTGTCCAACTTGATACCAATATCCTCGGAGATCAATTGACCACCCGTGAGGATGGCAATGTCTTCCAGCATGGCCTTACGCCGATCCCCAAAGGCCGGGGCCTTCACGGCTACCGTATTCAGCACCCCCCGCAGGCGGTTCACCACCAACGTCGCCAAGGCTTCTCCTTCCACATCTTCTGCCAACACCAGCAAGGGCCGGCCCTCGCGGGCTACTCGCTCCAGGATTGGAACCAAGTCTTGCAGGCTGGAGATCTTGTTGCTGGTGATGAGCAGATAGGCATTTTCGTATTCCGTCACCATCCGCTCTGGATCCGTGACGAAATAGGGAGAAATGTAGCCCCGATCAAACTGCATCCCTTCCACCAAGTCCAGCTCGGTTTCCAACGACTTGGATTCTTCGACGGTAATCACTCCATCTCGCCCCACGGCATCCATGGCCTTGGCAATCATCTCCCCCACTTCGCCGTCATTTCCGGCAGAAACGGTCGCCACTTCGGTGATGGTTTTGCGGCCTTCCACAGGCTTGGCATGAGCCGCAATTTGCTCCACCAGGTAGGCGGTGGTTTTTTCGATGCCGCGCCGCAGGCTAATGGGGTTAGCGCCTGCCGAAACGTTTTTCAGACCTTCCCGCACCATACTTTGAGCCAGGATGGTGGCGGTGGTGGTGCCGTCTCCGGCGACATCGTTGGTCTTGGAGGCCACTTCCCGCATCAGCTGGGCACCCGTGTTCTCCAGAGGATCTGCCAACTCAATTTCTTTGGCAATCGTGACGCCGTCGTTGATGATCTGGGGGGCGCCAAACTTTTTCTCCAGCACCACGTTCCGCCCCTTGGGGCCAACCGTGACCTTGATCGCATCCGCCAGTTGATTGATGCCCTGCTCCAGGGCCTTGCGGGCCTCTTCCTTGAAGAGAATCAGTTTCGCCATAGAATCTGCGATCCTCGTAATTTGGACTGGATTGTCTCACCCGTACCGTCTCACGCTGAGCACCAGAGGGGAAAACAGGCCCCCAAGGGATCCGTCAGCTGAGTCCGGCGTGAGGCTAGCACTCTAAAACCCCGAGTGCCAATTTAGCCCAAAGGCAGGATCCTGAGCAAGATGGGGAAGTCTCGCACGAGCTTCCCGGTGGAGCTGAGAAGACAGGATCGGCGGGGAGCTTTGCGATTTGCCTTCAGGAGTTACCGCCAATCAAAACATCGGGAAATTGCGCCTGGGCATCGCTGATGGAGCGATTGCGTCCGCCGTTTTGCCAGTAGTTGATCACCTCAGTGGCTTTGTTGAGCAGCTCGATGCGATCCACCTCGCTGATCCAGGTCTTGGCTTCTAGCTCGGCTTTGAGCTGTTCCCAAGCATCATCACGAGGCCAGAAAAAGTAGTGGGTAAGGGGGCTGCGATTTTTGGCCACCACCTGATCCACGGCAATCGCCAAATCGTTTTCCAACCACAGGGCTTTTAGGGCAAACTTCGGCAAGGCTCTCTTCTCCTTCGCGCTATCCAATACAGTGACCCGATCTAAATTTTGACCGAGCAGCTCCCCATTCTGGCATAAGTTTTCCTTCATGAATCAGGGATCCCCACCACCAAGCCACGACTTGTAAAGATATGTAAAAGTGAGATCAGACCATCCTCAGGGATCCCACATGCGCACCGAAGAGCCTCCACCCGCCGCGCCCCCGACCACAGAGCGGCACTGGCAATGGCATTCTCAATCGATTCGCTACCAACAGGCGGGATCCACAGGCCCAGCCGTGCTGCTGATCCATGGGTTCGGGGCCAGCAGTGACCATTGGCGCAAAAATTTGCCGGAACTGGGGCAGCAATGTCGGGTGTATGCGGTCGATTTGTTGGGGTTTGGCGGATCGGCGAAGCCTCGGCCCGGATCGCCTCTGGCCTATACCTTTGAAACCTGGGGATCCCTGGTGGTGGACTTTGTGAAGGAGGTGATCGGGGAACCTGCTTATCTGGTGGGCAACTCGATTGGCGGTATTGTTGCCTTGCAAGCTGCCGTTTTTGAGCCAACTTGGGTTTTGGGGGTAGCGATGCTGGATCCCTCGCTGCGGCTGTTGCACGAGCGGAAACGAGGGCAGATCTCCTGGCTGCGGCGCTGGTCCACACCCCTCATGCAAACCCTGTTGGGGTGGCCGCCTTTTGGCAACTTTTTCTTCGCGCAAGTGGCACAGGCGCGAGCCATCAAAACCATTCTCCTGCAAGCCTATGGGCGCAAAGAGGCGGTAACGGATGAATTGGTGCAAACCCTGCTCAAACCCGCCCTTGAACCGGGAGCTGCCGCCGTATTCTTGGCCTTTGTGCGCTATTCCCAAGGGCCTTTGGCCGAAGATCTCTTGCCTCAGCTCACCTGCCCGGTGTTGATCCTGTGGGGAGAAGCGGATCCCTGGGAGCCGATCGCCTTGGGTCGGGCGCTGGCTGAGTTTCCCTGTGTGGTTGGGTTTGTTCCCTTGGTGGGGGTCGGGCACTGCCCGCAGGATGAAGCGCCCGAGTTGGTCAACCCGCTGCTGTTGGCTTGGATTCAGGGATCCCTACCCAAAACAGAACCCCCCGCTAGCGGCTGAGGTGTTCCAACCGGTCTAAATTGGGGCCACTTAACCGAAAGGCCTTGCCAAAGCCTTGAATGAAGCTGCCCGCTTTGGGGCGGATCTGACAGAAGTGAAAATCCGCCAACCCCAGCACCATGTCGGCAATCTCGTACTTGGCACGGTACAGCCCTTCAAACCCCTCAGCTTGGGCAGCCTCCCGGCTGAGAAACTCCGCCTCCCCCTTTACCATCACCCGCGTCAAGGCATGGTTACTGCGGGGATCCCCTGGGGTGGGCGGCTCATGAATCAGCAAACTGGCACGGCCATCGGCCCGCAGAGCTTGGGTATGGGAAGAGAGCTCGCTGATCAAAATGGCGAACCGCAAAGGATCCCATTGCACCACAAAGGGCACCAACGATACCGCCGGGGATCCCTCCTCCAGCACTGCCAAACTGGCCACCGGTTGCTGATCCAGCAGAGCATGCAAACTTTCTACCGCAGACATAGGTCGTTCTCAGGCCGCCTTTGCCATTATCTCCAGGTCGGTGTTTCTTGAGATGCCCAGGATTCCTGGGATAATGGAACTTACCCTTTCGGGGCAAGAGCGCAGTGCTTACGGCCAATTGCGTCCAATGCCTAGGGCAGCCTGCATCAACGGATCCCTCAATGTATTGTGATTATCTCGTCCAAATTCTTACCGCCCGGGTTTACGACGTTGCCCAAGAAACGCCCCTCGAACCGGCTTTTAACCTCTCCCGTCGCCTGAAAAACCAAGTCTGGCTCAAACGGGAAGATATGCAATCGGTCTTCTCCTTTAAGCTGCGCGGCGCCTACAACAAAATGGCGCAGCTCCCTCCGGATCAACTGGCCCAAGGGGTGATCGCGGCTTCGGCGGGCAACCATGCCCAAGGGGTGGCCCTTGGAGCGCAACGGCTGGGCACACGGGCGATCATCGTCATGCCCGTTACCACCCCACAGGTGAAAGTGGACGCGGTGCGGGCTCGGGGTGGAGAAGTGGTGTTGTACGGGGATACCTTCGATGATGCCTACACCCATGCACGGCAACTGGAAGCAGAAAAAGGCCTGACCTTCATCCATCCCTTCGATGACCCCGAAGTCATCGCCGGACAAGGTACAATCGGCATGGAGATCCTGCGCCAGTATCAAAGGCCCATCCATGCCATTTTTGTGGCCATTGGTGGGGGTGGGTTGATCTCCGGCATTGCTGCCTACGTCAAACGCTTGCGCCCAGAGATCAAGATCATCGGGGTGGAACCCACAGACTCCGATGCCATGTATCAGTCATTGCAAGCAGGGCATCGGGTGCGGCTGGCTCAGGTGGGCTTGTTTGCCGATGGCGTGGCGGTGCGGGAGGTGGGAGAAGAAACCTTTCGCCTCTGCCGGGAATATGTAGACGAAATCATCCTGGTCAGTACCGACGACACCTGTGCCGCCATCAAAGATGTATTTGAAGATACCCGTTCGATTTTGGAACCGGCCGGGGCCTTGGCCATCGCCGGCATGAAGGCCTACGTGAACCGCACCGGCATCCAGGGGCAAACCCTTGTGGCCGTGGCCTGCGGCGCCAACATGAACTTTGACCGGCTGCGCTTTGTGGCGGAACGAGCCGAGATCGGCGAACAGCGGGAGGCCATCTTTGCGGTCACCATCCCGGAGCAACGGGGCAGCTTCCTCAAGTTCTGCACCTGCATTGGCCAGCGCAACCTGACGGAGTTTAACTACCGCATTGCCGACGCCCACGAGGCCCATATTTTTGTAGGGCTGCAGGTGCAGGATCGGGTGGATGCCCAAAACATTGCCCTCACCTTCGAGCAAGCGGGCTTCAAAACGCTGGATCTCACAGATGACGAGCTGGCAAAACTGCACCTGCGCCACATGGTGGGGGGCCGCTCTCCCCTGGCAGAAGATGAGCTGCTCTACCGCTTTGAGTTCCCGGAACGGCCCGGGGCTCTGATGAAATTCCTGGCCTCCATGAGCCCCAACTGGAACATTAGCTTGTTTCACTACCGCAACAACGGTGCCGACTACGGCCGCGTGGTGATTGGGATCCAAGTGCCCGCCTCCGAAATGCCCGAGTGGCACAGCTTTCTCGAGACCCTGGGCTATCGTTACTGGGATGAGAGCCACAACCCCGCTTACAAGCTGTTCCTGGCCTAGCCGCACCCTGGGTAGCGCCTTGGACAACCAAAGGATCTCTGTCTAGTCTTGTAAACAAAACTTTACATTTCTATGCAAAGTGATCTACAGTGGGTAGAGAAGAACAGGGAGAACCGTATGACCAGATATCGCTCCGTTGTAGTTGAGGAAGGTGGCCGCTTAAACAACTACGCCATTGAGCCAGAAATGTATGTGGATAGCACCCCTCGCGTGGGCTTTACCGACTACGCAGAGCGCTTAAACGGGCGTTTGGCGATGATTGGATTTGTTGCCTTGATTGCAACCGAAGCGTTGTTGGGCACCTCTTTGATCGGCTGGTTGCAGTCTTTGGGTCAATAGAACCAAAGGCCCAGCTTCACTTGAGCTGCTGTCGAAAATATGGCAACAGGGTGAAGCCTAAGCCTGAATAACTCACAAAGCAGTCCTGGCCAAAAGCCGGGGCTTACTTTTGGATTGAGCGGGTTGGATTGAGCGGGATCGAATGTGCTCCATCAGGGGTTGGGCATTTCCCAGTGCAGCTCGACGTGGGTGTGGCCTTCGGGGGTGTGGGTGCGGTGCCAGGATCCCTTGGGCAGGTAACGGGCAATGGTATTCATGGCTTTGCTGCCATAACCGCCACCAGGGCTAGGGGCATACTCCACGCCATCGTTCACAACCGCCAGACAACAGTGGTGATCCGTTTGCATCAGCGACACCTTTACAAACGAGGCATTCCCTTTGGGGGGCTGCACGTGGGCGATGATATTGCCGATCGCCTCTCGCAAAAAGCGCAGAATGTCCTCCCGTTGATCGAACCACTCGCTGGTGTTGGGCTCATTGAGGGGCTGCAGTTGCCGCTGCAACGACACCGTCAAGCTGCCCGTCTGCACCAGGTCATCCAGGTAGGTCTCAATGCCTCGATGTAGCCCCTCTCGCAAACTCGGGGAAATGTGCAGCTTGGTGGCCAGGATTCGCACATCGTTGAGTTGCTCGCGAATGCCTCGCCCAATTCCTTCCAGTTGCTCCAGCAGCCGATCATAAACGGAGGGGTTGAGTTCTTTGCCCCGTTGCTGTTGCCACTGCAAGCTCTCCAGATTGTCCATCACCACCTTCAGCTCCTGCAATTCCCGATCGTGAATGTCGGTGGCGACTCGATAGAGCAACTTACGGGCTTGGTCAATGGCTGCTTCTTGTTCGGCCCGGCGTAGGTGTTCCAGTTCTTGTTGTTGAGCAAGCAAACGTTCCTGGTTCTGCAGGATGATCAGGGTAAGGAGCAAGCTCACCCCCGTCAATCCAATGGCCAAGGCCGGCAGGGCAAGGGGCCAAATCCAACGCCACAGCAAAAACTGCGCCACAGCCCAGCCTGCGTAGACCACCAGCCCCAAAATCGGCCAGAGGAGAGACCGCTGTTGTTTCCAGGGGCTCAGCGGCAAGTGGGGATGATAAAACACCAGGAGCAAGCCCGTTCCACCCCCTAAAAGGTACACCACGGCTGCCGCCAGCCCTGAGGGCACGGATTGGTAGACGTCTCCGGTGATCAGACTGGACAGAATCTGCGCTTGCAACTCCACCGCTGAGATCTGGGATCCATCCGCGGTTTGAACCGGAAAGGTTTCAGGGTAACCCCCCACAAACCCCACCAATACCACCCTGTCCCGCAGCTGAGCTGCAATCTCTGGATCGAGGGGAGGGATCCCGTCTGAGCCAAAGCAAGCTTGGCTGGGATTGACAATCTGGGAGGCAGATCCGGATCCCACTTGCAGGATTGCCGGAGGGCAGACCCGCTCAATGGGGATGATCGGAATAGTATGCTGCGCCCCCAGCGGGTTGAATTGAACCGGATCCAGACCCCGTTCTCGAAACCAACGGCTGGCCCGCTCCGGGTCATATTTGGCAAAAGCAAGGCCCTCGACCGAGGCAAACATCTGCTCTTCTTGGCTATCGCGGCGCAGATACAACCCCCGCAGTTGGGCTTTGCGCAGGATCCCGGCCCCATCCACCCGGTATTGCACCACCCCCTGTACGTGCTCTGGTGGCACCAGGTACTCCAGCCGCAACGAGGAAAAGGGCAGGAAATGGTTGTAGATGCTGATTTCCGCCCGTCGGAAACTCTCGCTGCTGCGGGTAGCCAAAACCAAGCGATCTGGGTAGCGTTGCACCACTTGACGCAAAGGGGCATCCAGGTTTTCATTGCCCAGGTTTTGGGGCACCACAAAGCTGCTGGGCAGGTTCAACACCACCACCCTGGCCTCAGCCTCTTCCAAAAGGCGTAGGGTTAGGCCCGCATAATTGGCTCGTTCCAGAAGAAAGTCGATGTTTTGGCGACCATCGCTGCTGTCCTCACGCCCCTCAATGCGGCCATCAATGCCGACGATCACCACAGATGGGGAGGGCTCCTGTGGCCCACGCCAGGTGTAAAGCCACTGCTGTGCATCGCTCTCCATCCGTACCAACAACGGGTGCTGAGCCGAAAGATTGAGCAAAGTCGCCCAACCCAGGCCCCAACCCAAAGCCCAACCCAGTCGCCGCCGGGATCCCCTTGGGGAAAGGCGGGTTTCAGAATCACGGTCTTGAGCTGAGTGGCTCACAGGGTTTGGCATCGGGTCAAACAGGGTCTCTTTTGCCATCTTGGCCCCAAAAGCCGAGGGGTGCGGGGATCCCTAACCTCCAACCCAGCAGGACTGAACCGCAGCCTTAATGGTGATTGTTGCGCACCTGAGCGGCCTCGTCCGGACTAATGCCGAGACGGGTAAGGTTGATGCGGCCCTTGTGATCGATGCTGCGCACCTTCACCACCACCTCATCTTCCACAGCCAGCTCATCTTCCACCTTGGCAACGCGGTAGTCCGCCAGCTGCGAGATGTGGATCATGCCTTCTTTGCCGGGTAAGAATTCCACAAACGCGCCGATGGGAATGATGCGGGTGACTTTGCCCAAATACACCTGCCCCTCTTGAACCCGCCGCACCAGGTTCTCGATCATCTCCCGAGCTGCCTCCGCTTGGCCACCCACCGTCGAAGAAACCGTAACGGTACCATCATCGCTGATGTCGACTTTTGCTCCTGTCGCTTCGGTGATGCCGCGAACCGTCTTGCCGCCGGGGCCGATGATCTTGCCGATATCCTCCGGATCCACCTTGAAGGTGAGCAGACGGGGGGCGGTGCTGGCCAACTGAGGTCGAGGGGCGGGAAGAACCTCCATCATTTTGCTGAGGATAAACTCACGCCCAGCCTTGGCTTGGTTTACCGCTTGCTCCACCACATCGACGGTGATGCCGGTGATTTTCATATCCATTTGCAGAGCAGTGATCCCCGCCCGCGTGCCCGCCACCTTGAAGTCCATATCGCCGAGGAAATCCTCAATACCCTGAATATCGGTGAGGATGCGCACTTCTTCTCCCTCTTTGATCAAGCCCATGGCTACACCGCTCACCGGTGCTTTGATCGGTACCCCGGCATCCATTAGGGAAAGGGTAGAGCCACAGACGGATCCCATCGAGGTAGAGCCGTTGGAGGAGAGCACCTCCGACACCACCCGCACCACATAAGCGAACTTATCTTTGTCGGGAATGACCGGCAGTAAGGCCCGCTCCGCCAAAGCTCCATGGCCAATTTCCCGCCGACCCGGAGAGCGTGAGGGCCGCGTTTCTCCCACCGAGAAGGCCGGGAAATTGTAGTGGTGCATGTAGCGTTTTTCGTCGCTGGGGTGCAAATCGTCCAGCTCTTGAGCATCGCCGGGGGTACCGAGGGTGGTAATGGAAAGCACTTGTGTCAGGCCTCGGTTGAACAGGGCACTGCCGTGCACCCGTGGGATCAACCCCGCTCGGCAGGAAATCGGTCGGATCTCATCCAGCTTGCGCCCATCTACCCGCACACCCTCTTGGATGATCTGCTGGCGCATCAATTTTTTGGTCAACGCTTTAAACTGCGTATCCAGTTCCCTGGGGTTTTCCAGAAGATAAAGCCGCAAGGGATCCGTTTCTGGGCGCTCTTGAATTTGGGCTTCCAATTTGGCCTTGATGTCGTCGAGCTGCTGATCGCGGCTAGTCTTATCGAGAAATTGCTTCAGGATCGACTGGATTGCCTCCTGAGCCTGTTCTTTGACAAAAGCAATGAGATCTTCATTTTCCGGAGGAGGGGGCAACTCCACCGGCTCCATCTTCAGGTCTTGGAAGACTTGGTTCTGCACCTTAAGCAGCTCTTGAATGGCCTCAAACCCAAACTCAATCGCCTCGATGACATCTTTTTCGGGCAGTTGGTTGGCCCCGGCTTCCACCATGATCACGCCATCGGCGCAGCCCGCCACCACCAAGTCGAGATCGCCGGCCTCAATTTCTGCATAGGTGGGGTTAATAATAAATTCATCTTTTACCAGGCCCACCCGCACCGCAGCCACAGGCCCATTGAAGGGGATCCTGGCACCGCGAATCGCCAAAGAAGCCCCCAGAATGCACAACACATCCGGTGGTACATTGTCATCCACCGACAGGGTTGTGGCCACCACCTGCACATCATCCCGCAGCCACTCTGGGAACAAAGGACGAATGGGTCGGTCGATTAACCGAGAGATCAGGGTGGCTCGTTCCGGGGGACGACCTTCCCGCCGCAGATAGCCGCCCGGGATCCGTCCCGCAGCGTAGAGGCGCTCCTCGTAGTCCACCAGCAGGGGCATGAAATCGACGCCGGGTCGTCCCGGTTGCCGTGTGGCAGTGACCAGGATCGAAGTTTCCCCCGAAGTTAACCAGACCCCACAACCTGCTTGTGGGGCCAACAAACCGATATTGATGTCAATTTCCCGACCATAAAAGGAAATCGACTTGGTGTATTCTGCCATGTAACGTTTTGCCTTCTTTTTTTCTTGCCGCTATCGTAGCATTCTCCTCCTCAACCCCCACTCACCGGCGGGATCAACACCATTTCATCGTCGGCAGCAAGGGGAGTATCCGCAGCAACAAAGTTCAAGTTGAGGCCAAACCGGGTTTGGGATTTCCAAGGGGCCAGAGCAGGGTAGCGTTGGATCAGCTGATCGCAGACCTGCCCGATGGTGGTGCCGGGGGCAACGTACAGGATCATTTCCGACTGCCCGATCACCTCTTGATAGATGGCAAAGAGTTTTAGGGTAACGGGGAATTCTCCCTGCTCAACCGTTGGATTGCCTGCCATTTCCTCTACTTAGCCCTGGATCTGTGCATGGATTCGGATCGTTTACCGCTCATCCTAAACCCACAGGGTATGCAAGCGGGGTATTTTGGGGGCATTAAAAACGAGAGCCTCTTCCCAGCACTCTCCGTTGTGATTCTGAGAGATTCCATGAAAACCCACGCTGTACTGCTGGCTTTGGTTGCTGCCGCCTGTTTTGGAGCGGCTACGCCCGTGAGCAAGCTGTTGCTGGAGGACTTGTCTCCTTTTCAATTGGCTGGGATCCTCTATCTGGGCGCAGCGATGGGGGTGCTTCCCAGCCTTTGGAGGGATCCTTCCCATCGTTCCTTATCTCAGGTGGATCGACGCAATGGCTGGCGGTTGGCCGGAGCTATCCTCTGTGGGGGAATCTTGGGGCCGGTTTTTCTGCTGTTGGGGCTGCAGCTGGCCTCTGCTGCCTCAGTGGCGCTTTGGCTTACCTTAGAAATGATGGCAACGGCGATTTTGGGGTATTTCCTGTTTCGAGATCATCTGGGGCGGTTGGGGTGGCTGGCAGCCGGGATCCTATTCTTGGCTTCTCTGCTTCTGTCTTGGGGAGAGGGGGCTGCGGGTTTGCGGGCGGGTCTGTGGGTGGCTCTGGCCTGCCTATGCTGGGGAATGGATAATAATCTAACGGCGCTAATCGATGGGATAAGGCCAACCCAGATCACCTTTTGGAAAGGCAGCATTGCCGGAGTGGTTAACTTGAGCATTGGGTTGGTTTTACAACCTTGGCAGGCGAGCAGTGTAACGGCGATAGCTGCTTTGGGAATCGGCATCCTCTCTTATGGAGTCAGCCTTGTTTTATACATTATTGCGGCCCAAAGTTTGGGGGCTACCCGTAGTCAACTCCTCTTTTCAACAGCTCCTTATTTCGGTATCGGCCTTGCCACCCTACTTCTAAAAGAGGGAATCTCGTTTCAACAGTTGATCTCGATGGGGCTGGTTACAATTTCACTGGGGCTTTTGTTTCAGGATTGTCACCACCACGAACACGACCATTCAGCCATCGAGCATGACCATTGGCATCATCACGACGACGGACATCACGAACACGATCATATCGATCTTCCTGCCTCCAAATACCATCGGCACCGGCATCAGCACAGAGCGTTAACCCACAGTCATCTTCACATTCCCGATTTACACCATCGCCACGGTCATTTTTAGCAATACAAGCAATCGGAAGGATTGTTAGGGTCAACACAGGTAGGTGTTCTCGACCCCTATGGATCCTCTCACCCCTTCCCAAGTCAGGGCCTATTTGGAGCGGATTCGCTACTTTGGCCCCACCCAGCCCACTCTGGAGACCCTGCAACACATTCATTCGGCGCATCTGTTGGCGGTGCCCTTCGAGAACTTGGATATCCATCGCGGTCGCCCGATTCGCCTGGAACGGGATCCCTTGTATCAAAAGATCGTGGTGGAACGGCGGGGGGGATTTTGCTTCGAACTCAACAGCCTGCTGGCTGCTGCCTTAACCGGAATGGGCTATTCGGTGCAGCTCTTATCCGGGCGGGTGAGTCGAGCGGATGGCAGTTTTGGCCCGGAATTTGATCATCTGGCGCTGCAAGTCACCCTGGATGGCCAAGCTTGGCTAGCCGATGTGGGGTATGGGGATTCGTTTCGGCAGCCCTTGCGCCTCGGGGATCCCGATATTCAAACCCAAGCCCAGGGGCGCTATCGGCTGTTGCCATTGCCAGATTCGGATCCAGAAACAGCCCGGCCTTCCCGCCATTGGGTGGTGCAGCAGGAACAACCCAATCAAACCTGGAAACCCTTGTTTCGCCTGGATCGGATCCCGCGGCAACTGGCGGAGTTTGAGCCGATGTGTCGCTTTCACCAAACCTCTCCCGAGTCGATGTTTACCCGCCTACGCCTCTGTACCCTGGCCACTCCCCAGGGACGCATTACCCTGACCGCCCGCGCCAATGGTTCAGACTCTTTCAAGTGGATCGAAACCACCCCCACCGGCAAACAAGAACGCACCCTCAAAGATGAAAAGGAATATTATCGGCTGCTGTCTCTGGCCTTCGGGATCCATTTGGACAAACAAACTAAGTAGGGATCCGCCCTAAGGTCAAACATATCAATCTCGTGGATGTTTATTTAATCACCTTCTGCGATCCGAAAATCAATCTACAGCCCTTTCGCTAGTCACATGTAACAACCGTGGAAGTTGAGATCCACCCCCCAGGGCTAAAGAAGCACAAGCCCTGCCGTAGAAAACCCGCGTAAGGGCTGTAAAATAGCTCTCTCCCAAGCCCACAAAGGAATTCGACTTGATAACCTTTTCTTAAAAAGAAATTAACCTTGTCAAAACCTCAGAATGATTCACTCTTGGAAAACCAGGAAAATTCAGAGCTTTATCTCTTTTGGGATTTCAGTTTTGGGATGAATCGCGGTACGGTGAAGTGAGAAGAATTTGCCAAATATGCTGTGGAGGTGGGCTGTGCGTTCTTTATCTTTTTGGGCCGTACTTTGTGGGGCAGCGCTGGTTCAACCCTTCACCTTGGGAGGATGGGGATTTCTAGGAGCAGCTTTGGCCCAGCCTTCTGGAACCTTGCGCCTGTACACCTCCCAGCCCGATGCCGATGCGCAACAGACGGCCTCTGCCTTTCAGGCTGCTTATCCGGGGGTTTCGGTAGAGATTTTCCGGTCTGGCACCGAAGAAGTGATCAGCCGCTTTTTACTAGAGGCAGAAGCGGGATCCCCGCAGGCGGATGTGTTGCTGGTGGCGGATGCGCCGACCTTTGAGCTGTTGAAATCTCGGAATTTGTTGGATCCCTACTGCAGCCCCGAGGCTGAGGCAATCGATCCCGCCTACTACGATCCAGATTGTCACTACTTCGGCACCAAGATCCTGGCCACGGTGATCGTCTACAACACGGCGCTGGCGGAACCCATCGACAGTTGGGCGGCTCTGGCCCAGCTCCCAAAGGGTCAAGTGGTCATGCCCAGCCCCACCTACTCAGGGGCCGCTGCTTACAATCTCGGCGTGATTACCCGCACCCCAGGGTTGGGATGGGAGTGGTACGAAGCTCTCAAGAACAACAACACGGTATTGGTACAGGGTAACGGAGCGGTGGCACGGAATGTGGCCAGCGGCGAACAACGCTACGGCATGGTGGTGGATTTTCTGGCCATTCGCAACCGCAATGAGGGATCCCCGGTGGAGGTCATCTACCCCAGTGAGGGGGTGCCCATCATCACCGAGCCGGTGGGGGTGGTCAAAGGCGCTGCCAACCGGGAAGCGGCCCAAGCCTTTGTGGACTTTTTGCTGTCCCAAAAGGGGCAACAGGTGGCCGTGGATATTGGCTATATGCCGCTGCGGGAAGATGTTGCTCCTCCAGAAGGATTTCCCGCCCTGAGTGAGTTGACCCTACTCAGTGCCCCCCCAGCAGAACTGGCGGAAACCCGTGAGGCCGATAAGGCTCGTTTTGCTGAGCTGTTTGGGGAATAAAGTCTATCTGCGCCATTTGATGGTTCTGTTGCTCCCTCCAAAGACCCTTGTACAAAGGTAACGGTTTCACTTTCAGGGATAGGGTGTGGAAGGGGTTGAAACACCCCGTCGTCCCCTGGCTGTTTGGGGTGGGGGTTGTCCTCTTCTTCACCAACTTTTATCCTTTGCTGATGTTGATGCAGCGAGGGTTGAGTCGGGAAGGGGCTTTCAGTCTCGACAACCTTCGCTGGCTGCTGGAAACCCCCAGGGTTCACCTGGCGTTGCGGCACAGTCTTTTTGTTGCAGCCACCTCAACGGGCTTGGCATTGCTGGCTGGCCTATTGCTGGCCGTGGTGACCCGCAAAACCGATTTACCCGGTCGCGGCGGGATCCGCATCCTGTTCCTATCCCCCTTGGTGATTCCTCCCCAGGTGTTGGCCTTGGCTTGGATCCAATGGGCGGGGCCGGTGGGCTATCTGCAGCAGGGGTTGCGTTGGCTCTTGCATCGGCAAGGGGCACTCTGGAGTCTCTACACGCCGGGGGGAATTGTCTTGCTCCTCAGCTTGTTCACGTTGCCCATCACGTACTTGACTTTGGTAGCGGGCCTCAGTCGGCTGCAAAAACAGACAGAAGAAGCGGCCAGGTTGGATGGAGCCAATGTGCTACAGGTTTGGCTCTACATTACCCTGCCCCTCCTGCGACCCTATGTGGGGGCGGCGGTGGTGCTCGCCTTCTTGGGCGCTTTGGGCAATTTCGGGATCCCCGCCCTATTGGGGATCCCTGGCCGTTACATCACCTTGCCCACGTTGCTTTATCAAGAAGTGATCAACTTCAGTAGCGGGGGGTTGGGACGCAGTGCCGCTTTGGCGATGCTGTTTGGCTTGCCCGCCCTTTTCTTTTTGGGGTTGCAACACCGTAGGCGAGGTCAGGAGGGCTTGGATCCCAGCCATGAGCCAACCGAGAGGTATACCTTGGGTAGGGTGCGCTGGTTGTGGAGCGGGATCCTCTGGGTTGTAACGCTGGGGGTGATTGTCGGCCCTTTGTTTGCCATGGCTGCCACCGCCCTACTGCGGGCCTACGGTCTGCCCCTGAACTGGTCAAATTTGACTTTTGAGCATTTTCGCTTTGTGATCTTTGATTTGGAGCGAGCCCACCGTGCAACCGTGCACAGTTTGGGGTTGGCTTCAGGCGCAGCTTTGATCAGCAGCAGTTTGGCGATCATTTTGGGCTACTGCCTGACGCGCCTCAGATCTTCCGCGCTTCTGCTGCTCAGCCTGATGGTTGATTTGCCCTACGCGCTCCCCGGCATCATCTTTGCCCTGTCCTTGATCTTGGTGTGGTTGCCCTCCCCTCTGCCCGGACTCAGCCTTTACGGAACCCTCTGGCTGATTTTGATCGCCTACCTGGGCCGGTTTTTGGCGTTTTCCCTCCAGCCCATTCAAGCTGCCTGGCGGAGCCTCGACACCAGCCTTGAAGAAGCAGCCAGTATTGACGGGGCTGACTTGGTTCAAAGCTTCCGCCACATTTTGCTGCCCTTGCTCACACCGGCTTTAGGGGCGGCCATGCTCCTGGTTTTTCTACAAGCCTTCGGGGAGCTTACCCTCTCAGCCCTCTTGGCGGGATCCGGTACCGAGACGTTGGGCTGGCTGATTTTCGGCCTGCAGCAGGGGGGATTTTCCCAGCAGGCGGCGGCCTTGAGCCTTCTGCTGGTGATCGCGCTATTCGTGGTTGCCGCGTTGATCAACAGACTTAGACCCGGTTCTGTCGATGAATAAGTTCTTCCAGCCCTCCCGGCTCAACAACAAAACCTGAAGGGGTGACAGGCTCGGCTAGGATACCTGCATCATCAGGCTCATAGACCTCAGTCCTCTCTGGTCAACTTTGACCTTACTGCAGCAAATTTACTCGGATGTGGTGAAGGTAAGTGATTCGGATATTGGCAGCTTTCTGACCTGAGTGATCCTTGATCACTATTAAGCCCGGGAGATCTGAACCTTTTACATTACAGCCCTTGCGCAGGTTTTCTACAGCAGGGATCGTACTTCCTGTTCTCGCTACGCGGGGCCCGGAGGGCTCTCCTTCTAGAGAGTGGATCTTAACTTCCACAGTTGTTACGCGTGACTAGCGGTGCCCTATGGGCTGGCGAACGCACTAGCGTGCCCTGGGCGTAAAGGGCTGTATCTAAATTATTGATGTCGAACATAGATGTTGAACGAGAAGTTGACTGTCACTGAATCGGGGAAAAACTCTGGCAAAGGAGCGAAGGGAGAAGCATCTTGCACTGCCTCAAGAGCAGCTCTATCCGTCAAGTCATCTCCTGAGGGCTCAGATATTCGGGGGTTCTCGATATTTCCATCTCGCCTTACGATAAAAGTTACTATCGTTTTTCTGCTGGAACCTTTTTTTGGTGGGATCCATTTGCTTTCAATTTTAGTTGTTAGGTCTTTTAACCAAGCTTCTCGCATTTCTCTTTGTTCTTTAGAAAATCTATTTGCAAAATCTAAAACTTCAGGAGGCGCTTTTCCTTGAGAAGCGTTGATCCCATCCAAAAGCGGCGTAAAACGCGGAATTGGAGTCGGCTCTGTTGACAGTTCAGAGAGAAAGCTTGGCAAATCCAAACCTCTATCTCTCTGTCGATCCTTGCACAGAGCTAAAGCTTCATCAGATTGAGCCTCTTGCTCCATCAGCCCCTGGATGCACTGAGTAAGTTGCGAATTCTGAGCATAAGCAGAATGAGGAGCCAAGCCAGCAAGAGTGATAGGGAGCAATGAGATACAGAAAGCGAAGCAATTGCTTGAGCTGTATTTCATACTTTACCTTGCCTGGGTAAGATTAAGAGTTTTTGGATCTCGAGGGGGTAGTTTTCCTTTCAAAATATTATTTGATTTTATTGAATATCTGTCAATGGACTTGACTTACCAGTCCTTGCTTGCACGGATGTAGGTATATTTTTTAGCTATAACTTTAGGGAGTTGTGTATCGTTGGTTAACCGAGTCATGAGTTCAGCAAGTCAAGGAGAATTCCTCCTGCTTCTGCTGTAGTCTGGAGGGTGGCAGGATGCCACAATGAAGGGTGATGTTTCGTAGTCCTGGTTACGGTCATGGATTCTGCCGCAGTCTCTTCCTTTAATGGCCAAGCTCTCGATCACGTCTTGATTTTCGACACCACCCTGCGGGATGGGGAGCAATGCCCCGGAGCTACCCTGAACACGGAAGAGAAACTGGCGATTGCCCGACAACTGGCCCGACTGGGGGTGGATATCATCGAGGCGGGGTTTGCCTACGCCAGCCCCGGGGATTTTGAAGCGGTCCAGAAAGTAGCGGAACAAGTAGGATCCCCCGATGGCCCCGTTATTTGTAGCTTGGCCCGCGCCCTCAAACCCGATATCGAAGCGGCTGCCGAAGCCCTTAAGCCTGCCGCCAAACCCCGCATCCACACTTTTATTTCCACCTCCGATATTCACCTGAAATACCAGTTGCGCAAAAGCCGCGCCGAAGTGCTGCAAATTGCCGAAGACATGGTGGCCTATGCCAAATCGTTTGTGGAGGATGTGGAGTTCTCCATGATGGATGCCACCCGTTCTGACCCAGAGTATCTGTATCAGGTGATCGAGGCAGCCATTCGAGCCGGGGCGAAAACCATCAACATCCCCGATACCGTTGGCTACGTCATGCCGGAAGAATTTGGTCAACTGATCAAAGGGATCCGCGAAAATGTGCCCAACATTCAGCAGGCGGTGCTTTCCGTGCATGGCCATGATGATTTGGGGGTATCGGTGGCCAACTTCCTAGAGGCGATCAAACAGGGGGTACGCCAGGTGGAAGTGACCATCAACGGCATTGGCGAGCGGGCCGGGAATACCGCCTTGGAAGAATTGGTCATGGCTTTGCATGTGCGCCGCAGCTACTACAACCCCTACTTCGGCCTGCCCGTTGAATCGGAAAAACCCCTCACCCACATCAAAACTCAGGAGATCTACCGCACTTCTCGCCTGGTCTCTAACCTGACGGGGATGTTGGTGCAGCCCAACAAAGCCATTGTCGGCTCCAATGCCTTTGCCCACGAGTCGGGGATCCATCAGGATGGCATGCTGAAAAACCGCCAGACCTACGAAATCATGGATGCCCAGACCATCGGCTTACAATCCAGTACCTTGGTGTTGGGCAAACACTCGGGCCGCAACGCCTTTCGCAATCGCCTCAAGGAATTGGGGTTTGATCTTTCTGAGCAAGACCTGAACAAAGCCTTCATCCGCTTCAAAGAGCTGGCGGACAAGAAAAAAGAAATTTCCGACCTGGATTTGGAGGCCATTGTCAACGACGAAACCCGCCCGGTGCCAGAGCTCTATCGCCTAGAGCATGTGCAGGTGGTGTGCGGTGACAAGCAAGCCCCCACCGCCACTGTGCGCCTGATCACCCCCGATGGGCAGGAATTGATGGATGCGGCAGTGGGCACCGGCCCCGTGGATGCAGTCTACAAGGCGATCAACCGCATTGTCGATATTCCCAACAAGCTCATTGAGTTCTCGGTTCAGTCGGTTACCGCCGGGATCGATGCCATTGGGGAAGTAACCATCCGTTTGCGCCATGAGGAGCGGGTTTTTTCCGGCCATGCCGCCAACACCGACATTATCGTCGCCTCCGCCCAAGCCTACATGAATGCGCTGAATAAGCTGTACTTTGCCCTGCACGCTGCACGCTCCACCCCGGAGCAACGGGAGGCCGCTACCCAAAAGATCTGAGCCAAAAGTTGAACAAATTCAGCCCGAACTTCCCCCTCCTCGCATAGTAGGTGGGGGTTCAATGTAACGAAGCGGAGCGCCCGGGAGTTTTTCACCCGAAATACGCAGGTTCGTTGCCCGGTTTCCATTTAATGTTGCAGCCTAAGCTGGGCTTTTGATCGGGATCGATGGGTTTACCCGCCAAAAGGTTATCCAAAGCGGCCCGTAGATCTTTCCCGGTCACCGGCACATCTGGGAGGCTGGGGCGACTGTCATCCAACTGCCCGCGATACACCAACTTGCGATCCGCATTAAACAAAAAGAAGTCGGGGGTGCAGGCAGCGGTGTAGGCCTTGGCCACCTCTTGGCTTTCGTCGTAGCAAAAGGGAAAGGTAAAACCCAACGTCTCTGCCATTTTCTTCAGGTTTTCCGGGCGATCATCCGGGTATTTCTCGGCATCATTGGCGCTGATGGCAACAATCCCCACGCCGCGGTTTCCGTAGTCTCTGCCAAGGCGAGCCAATTCTTCCTGAACGTGCTTCACATAGGGGCAATGCTCACAGATGAACATCACCAAAAGGGCGGGCTTGTCATCAAAGCTAGCCAGAGAAATGGTTTTGCCGGTCACCACATCCGGCAGGCTGAAGTCGGGAGCCTGGGTCTCCAAAGCCAGCATGGTTGAGGGGGTGCGAGCCATAAGGGGTCTCCAACTGTCAGATTTCTCTATCATCATGCTCCCAAAAGTGGCAGCAACTGGCAAACGGGATCCCTCCCTGAACCCGCACCCGCTTGAAGGGATCCCCAAAGATGGAACGAACAGAACCAACAGCGAGGCTCAGTCCAGGTGCTAGAGGGTTCATCGTTGCCGTGCCCCCACAACCCTTGAAAAAAGGAGCCTTCAGAAACAAACTGAATTCAAACTGAATTCGTCCATAGCGATTGTGGCCATCGTGAGGGCACCATAGTGACGGGCTGAGGCCTCAAACTAAGAAAAAATCATAGAAATCTCGTGCCACACTACTATCGGTGAACAGCGACAAAATAAAGCCCAAATTAGCATGAGTGCTCCAACAAGCGTAGCAGACCTAGCAAAGAGGCGCATCTTGGCGCTCGCTTCTTCTATCTCCAGACCAAAGCTCTTCAGAATGAGGAGCCTCTCTAGCTCAGGTCCAAAGAATGCCACAACAGCGATCACAAAGAAATACCGAATGGCAAGGATATCACCTGTAAGTAGTACCCAAACTAATGAGCCAGCAAAGGAAAATAAAGAAAAAGTGAGAAGTTTGAAGAGTAAAGGTCTAGAGCTCCTGAACTCATTAATCACTTGTCGGAAGAACATATTGGAAACAGCCCCTTAAAGTCAACCACAGTTTTGAGAAATGATTTCGAGAAAGCTCTCTCATACCTCCAGACTCTATGCCGCCAGAAACAAGACTCAGAGCTACGAAAATTCACTCAAACAGTAGATGTGACTTCCCCATCCTGCTCCACAACCTATTGCTCCTAAAATCCTGTCTGACTCTACCAGGGCAGAGGAAAGCAATAGCATACTTGGTGGCTTGACTAACCGCAATATCAAAACCTAGAGCAAAAGTCTCTGTACCATCCAGACAGCCCACCGAAACAAGCAAATATAGCGAAATCATTGAAATTCATTGGTCGCCCTGAGGTGTAGCAACCGAGGGCATAAGAACAACCAGAGATAACAGCTCCGCTCCCTACACTCACCATTGTGTCAACGGTTTCAGGGGGAACGTGAAAGCGACCTTCAGAAGAAGAATGTCCAAGGCTTTGAGCGCTAGCAGCCATGATTGGAAGTCATAACTGAACCATGAGAGCAGCTGAAGTAAGTACTTTCACGTATCTAAGCATTGTGTTTTTTGAAATCAACACTGAAAGCGTAGCGCTAATGCAACTTAGTGTCAACTACCTAATTGATAGCAGCTCATGTAGATTTCAGAACCTACGAATCCCTCCCTGAACCCGCACCCGCTTGAAGGGATCCCCTTCGTCTGGTTAAGGTGGGGAGAGAGTTTACAATCTGCAATACCTTAGTACAATACCTTCACCCGGAGCCAAGCCTTGAGCGCTGCCATGTTGGATATTGCCCCTGCTGGACTGGTGGATACCCACGTCCACCTGAATTACCCCAATTTCGCAGCGGATCTGCCCGAGGTTGCCCAACGCTGGCGGCAGGCCGGGATCCGGCAACTGGTGCATTCCTGCGTAACGCCGGATGAATTTCCCCAGTTGCAGGCAATTGCCGATCAGTACCCGGAGGTGTTTTTGTCGGTGGGGTTACACCCCCTAGAGGCACGGTTGTGGCAGCCGCCCATGGCCGCCGAGATTGCCCGGTTGGCCGCCGGCGACCCACGAGTGGTGGCGATTGGGGAAACAGGGCTGGACTTTTACAAGTCGGACCCTGCTGACATTGAGCTGCAAAAGCAAGCCTTTCAAGCGCAAATTGCCATTGCCCAGCGTCAGGATTTGGCCTTGATTATCCATTGCCGGGATGCCGCAGCAGCCACCCATCAGATTTTGTCCCAGGCGATCGCTGAAGCGGGGCCGGTGCGGGCGGTGATGCATTGCTGGAGTGGATCCCCGGCGGAAACGCGGGAGTTTGTTGCCCTCGGCTGCTTTATCAGCTTTAGCGGCATCGTCACCTTCAAGAATGCAAAAGCGGTGCGAGAGTCTGCCCTGGAAGTGCCCCTGACCCAACTGCTGATAGAAACCGACTGTCCGTTTCTGGCTCCTACCCCCTTTCGCGGCAAACGCAACGAGCCGGCCTATGTGGAGCAGGTTGCCCATACCTTGGCGGATCTGTTAGGGATCCCTCTGGAGAACCTGGCAGAACAAACCAGCCACAATGCGGCTCAACTGTTTCGCCTGCCCGTGCTGGCGTAGTTGGAATCTGGCGATACCCGTGTTTACACGGATAAGCTCTTACAGATTGATACATTCTTTAACCCCATTTGAGGGGCCAGCATTCTATGCTGGAAATAAGGGAAAGGTGCTGGATCCCTTTCAGCAGGCCCTCTCCTCCTTACACAGGCTTGCCACCATGAGTGTTGAGATTCTATCTACCGATGGTCACCTCAGCCGAGATGCCTTGATCAACCGCATCACCAATCAAATCCGGCAATCTCTGGAACTCAGCCAAATTTTGACCGCTACCGTCGAGGAAGTGGGATCCTTCCTGGGTACCGACCGGGTTAAGGTGTACCGCTTTGATCCTGAGGGCCACGGCAAGGTCATCGCAGAGTCAATTCGTGAGGGTCGTCTTCCTTCGCTGCTGGGCCTCACTTTTCCTGCCAGCGATATTCCCCCAGAAGCTCGCCAACTGTTTCGCCGCTCTCAGGTGCGGGTGATCGTGGATGTGGAGGCCCAGAGTCGCTCCATCAGCCAGCCGGAATATTTGGCCTCGTCCGCCAAGGTTCAACCCCTACCCCCCTACGAAGTGCCCCGGCGGCCCGTGGATCCCTGTCATGTTCATTACCTGAAATGCATGGGAGTGGCCTCCTCGTTGGCGGTTCCCCTCATGCACCATCAACACCTGTGGGGTCTGTTGGTCTCCCACCATGCCACTCCGCGCCCCTACTCCCAGGAAGAACTCCAAGTGGTGCAGTTGGTAGCCGATCAAGTTTCCATTGCCATTGCCCAGGCAGAACTGCTCGAGCAAGCCCGACAGAAGGCTCAACAAGAGAGCTTAATCAATCAAATGGCGGCTCTGTTGCATTCTCCGCTGCATCCGCAAGAAACCTTAGCGACGGTGCTGGAACAACTCACGGTTGGGTTACAGGGCATCGGCGCACGGCTGCAACTGCTCGGGGCCGAGGGTAAACCCGAATCCGGCCTACCGGGATCCACCCTGCATACCTATGGCCTACAACCTCCCATGGGCTATGACGACTGGTTGCAGGAGCAGCTTCAGAATCAGTCTCTGACCCCGATGCAGCAGGAGGGATCCGGGCTGGTTAAGGTTTGGACGGTGTCTCACCCGAAGCAATGGCCCCGGTTTTTTCAGCAAATCAGCCAAACGCCGATTCGGGGCTTGATCCTGTTGCAGCTGGGGTGGAATGGACAGCCGGTGGGCTGGTTAAGTGTGTTTCGCGGCGCGGTATATCTGGAAACCCAGTGGGCGGGATATCGTACCCTGAACGGCTCAGAACATTCAGAAGGGGATCCCAGACAACGACTGCCCCACATTTCTTTTCAGGCTTGGCGGGAGCTGAAGATCCAGGAGATCTCCTCTTGGTCACCTACAGAGGTGGAGTTCCTGAGTCGGGTGGGGGTGCACCTGGCCATGTCCATCGTCCAAAACCAGCTTTATCAGCAGATCCAAACCCTCAACCTTCACCTCGAGCAACAGGTGCAGGAGCGAACGGCAGCCCTACAGCGCTCTTTGGCTATGGAAGCCCTAATTAAGCGGGTCACCGATCAGGTGCGAGACAGTTTAGACGAAGCCCAAATTTTGCGGGCCGTGGTGCAGGAATTGGCCTTGGGATTGCCAATCGAGTGTTGTGATATTTGCCTTTACGACCCCGACAGCGCACAAGCCACCATTCGCTACGAGTACACCTCTACGCTGCCCGCCGCAGGGGGGTTGACGATCTCGATGGCTGAGCACCCGGCCCTCTACCAACAACTGCGAGCGGGGCAGATGACCCAGTTTTGTGATTTGCCAGGACAAGGCTTGATCCCTTTTCGGCAAAAGATGGCGCTGCTGTTGTGTCCGTTGCAGGATGATCAGGGGGTATTGGGAGATCTGTGGTTGGTGAAGGGGGCACAGGGATCCGACCACCACTTCGATGAGCCGGAAATGGAGTTGGTACAGCAGGTGGCCAACCATTGTGCCATTGCCATTCGTCAGGCCCGTCTCTACCAGGCTTCCCTGAAGCAAGTCGAGGAGTTGGAGCGCCTCAACCAGCTCAAGGATGATTTCTTGAGCACCGTCTCGCATGAGCTGCGCACCCCGATCACCAACATGAAGATGGCCATTCACCTGCTCAAGAACACCAAAAATCCTCAGAAGCGCTCCGACTATCTAACCGTTTTGGAAACCGAATGTGAGCGCGAAGCCGAGCTGGTCAACGATTTGTTGGACTTGCAGCGGCTGGAGCTGGGATCCAAGTCCTTGACTTTGGAGGAGCTGTCTCTAGCGGGGTGGTTGCCCTCTTTGCTCCATCCTTTTCTGGAGCGGGCAGAGGCAAATCAACAGGAGCTGCTGTGGCAAATCGAGCCTGAAGTAGGCAAGGTGGTGACAGATCAGGCCAGTTTGGAGCGGGTGGTACAAGAGCTGGTGAACAATGCCTGCAAATACACTCCCCCCGGACACCGCATTCAGGTGAAGGCGCAGCGGCTTGCCCCCAACCAAGTGCAAATTCAGGTGATCAACGAGGGCATCGAGATTCCTACACAAGAGCAAGAGCGCATTTTCGATAAATTTTATCGGGTGCCCAATGGGGATCCCTGGAAGCGGGGGGGTACCGGGTTGGGCTTGGCTTTGGTGAAACAGTTAATGGAGCGTCTTAAGGGCAGTGTGTCGGTGCAGAGCCATCAAGGCAAAACCTGCTTTACCCTGTTGTTACCTCAGGGATCCCTACCGGTGCAGACGCCACCCCTGACTCGCAGCTGTGCGTTGCCTTTGCGAGCCCGCCCATGAGGGATCCCCATCCAACAGACGCATCTCCTGCGGCACTACAGCTGGCCGTCGCCCAATTCAATCGGGGAGACTTTTACGCCTGCCACGACACCCTAGAAGCCTTGTGGATGGAGGCTGCTGACCCGGAGCGGCGCTTTTATCATGGCCTTTTGCAAACGGCGGTGGCCTACTACCACCTCAACAATGGCAATCGGCGCGGCTGCATGATCCTGCTGGGGGAAGCCAATGGCAAACTGGCGGATTTTTTGCCCACCTACGCCGGCTGCGAGTTGCAATCGCTGTGGCAAGCCAACCAGAGCACCCTGAGACATCTGTCTCGATTGAGCCCTGAGGATCCCTTTCCGTCCCTGGTCATTCCCCAAATCCTGCTCACCCAAGACCCACCTAAAGGGCTTTAACGTTTGGGACGACGGGCTTTGCGCTCCACTTCATTGCGGCGACGACGATCCCGCCAATCGATGAAGGTGATGTAGCCGACACCCAAGGTCACTGCCGCCAACAGCAAAAAGATGCTGCCGTAGGCAATTTGGGTGACGAGGGGAAGCTCAGTTTCCATGTCACATTCAAATCCCAGTGCAGGGAGTATCGCCGGCGATTACATGCCGTTGCGGCCCCAGACCACCAGGGCAATCGAGAGTACAAAGAAGGCGGGAACCGCAATCCAGCCGAGGGTGATGATGTCCATGAGTTTAGCGAAGTACAGAGGCACCGTAGTTTCATTGTACGGGATGGGATCCCTTACCGGTCGCGTTAGCGGGATGGAGTCCGTTCGCATCGACGGATACCTTTCCCCGGCTCAGGCTGGCTAAAGTAGGGGTAGGCCAAAAACTCCAAATCTAATCTAAGCAAGGTGGGCTCCCAATGGGACTGGAAATGGTGCCGCTGATTGCTGCGGTGGTCATTGCTGCCTTTTTGCTGTTTTTTTGGGTACGGGTGATTCGAGACGCCATCTGGACGACGGTGGGGATCGTGATCATCCTGGCAGTGCTGTTTGTGGTGTTCAATATCGGCCCGCGGCAGGTGCTACAAGAGTTGCG